>NZ_OY970405.1:0-687500 GCF_963778085.1 Pseudomonas sp. Nvir
GTGTCAGTGGAACTTTGGCAGCAGTGCGTGGAGCTTCTGCGCGATGAACTGCCTGCCCAGCAATTCAACACCTGGATCCGTCCGCTACAGGTCGAAGCCGAAGGCGACGAGTTGCGCGTCTATGCGCCTAACCGTTTCGTTCTCGATTGGGTCAATGAAAAGTACCTGGGCCGCTTGCTCGAATTGTTGGGCGAGAACGGCAGCGGCATAGCACCTGCCCTTTCCTTATTAATAGGCAGCCGCCGCAGCTCGGCCCCGCGCGCCGCGCCCAACGCGCCGGTCAGTGCTGCGGTCGCCGCTTCACAGGCGCAGACCCAGGCCAAAAGCCAGACCCTCAAGGCTGCGCCTGCTGCGGCCACACTCGAACCTGCAGCAGTAACGGTTACCGAATCTGTGCCGATGGATGAAATGGCCGAGCCGTCTTCGCGCGACAGCTTCGATGCCATGGCTGAGCCGGCCGCTGCGCCAGCCACCGGTGGCAGGGCCGAACAGCGCACCGTACAGGTTGAAGGTGCGCTCAAGCACACCAGCTATCTGAACCGAACCTTCACCTTCGATACCTTTGTCGAGGGTAAGTCGAACCAGCTGGCGCGCGCAGCGGCCTGGCAGGTCGCAGACAACCCCAAGCATGGCTACAACCCGTTGTTCCTTTATGGCGGTGTGGGTCTGGGTAAAACCCACCTTATGCATGCTGTGGGTAACCACCTGCTGAAGAAGAACCCGAACGCCAAGGTTGTGTACCTGCATTCGGAGCGCTTCGTCGCAGACATGGTCAAGGCGCTGCAGCTCAATGCCATCAACGAATTCAAGCGTTTCTACCGTTCGGTAGATGCGCTGCTGATTGACGATATCCAGTTCTTTGCCCGCAAGGAGCGCTCCCAGGAAGAATTCTTCCACACCTTCAACGCGCTGCTTGAGGGTGGCCAGCAGGTGATCCTGACCTCCGACCGCTACCCCAAAGAGATCGAAGGCCTGGAAGAGCGCTTGAAGTCACGCTTTGGCTGGGGCCTCACGGTTGCCGTAGAGCCGCCAGAGCTGGAGACGCGTGTAGCCATCCTCATGAAGAAGGCTGACCAGGCCAAGGTCGAACTGCCGCATGATGCAGCGTTCTTCATCGCCCAGCGTATCCGTTCCAACGTTCGCGAACTGGAAGGTGCGCTGAAGCGGGTGATCGCTCACTCGCATTTCATGGGGCGCGATATCACCATCGAGCTGATCCGCGAATCGCTGAAGGACCTTCTGGCCCTGCAGGACAAGCTGGTCAGTGTGGATAACATTCAGCGTACCGTCGCCGAATACTACAAGATCAAGATCTCCGATTTGCTGTCCAAGCGACGCTCGCGTTCCGTGGCGCGCCCTCGCCAGGTGGCCATGGCGCTGTCCAAAGAGCTGACCAACCATAGCTTGCCGGAAATCGGCGACATGTTTGGCGGGCGCGACCATACGACCGTGCTGCACGCCTGCCGCAAGATCAACGAATTGAAGGAATCCGACGCGGATATCCGCGAGGACTACAAGAACCTGCTGCGAACGCTGACGACCTGATGGCCGTGTGCGCAGCTAATTGAAGGCAAGGGACTAGACCATGCATTTCACCATTCAACGCGAAGCCCTGTTGAAACCCCTGCAACTGGTCGCCGGTGTCGTCGAGCGCCGTCAGACCTTGCCGGTCCTGTCCAACGTGTTGCTGGTCGTGCAAGGCCAGCAACTGTCGTTGACCGGTACCGACCTGGAAGTCGAACTGGTAGGCCGCGTGCAACTGGAAGAGCCGGCTGAGCCTGGCGAGATCACTGTCCCGGCGCGCAAGCTGATGGACATCTGCAAAAGCCTGCCCAATGACGCCCTGATCGATATCAAGGTTGACGAGCAGAAACTGTTGCTCAAGGCCGGCCGTAGCCGTTTCACCTTGTCCACCCTGCCTGCCAACGACTTCCCCACAGTGGAAGAAGGCCCGGGTTCGCTGACCTGCAACCTGGAGCAGAGCAAGCTGCGCCGTTTGATCGAGCGCACCAGCTTCGCCATGGCTCAGCAGGATGTGCGCTACTACCTCAACGGCATGCTGCTTGAGGTTTCCCGCAACACCCTGCGTGCAGTGTCTACCGACGGTCACCGCTTGGCCCTGTGCTCCATGACGGCGCCCATCGAGCAAGACGACCGTCACCAGGTCATCGTGCCCCGCAAAGGTATCCTGGAGTTGGCGCGCTTGCTGACCGACCCAGAAGGCATGGTCAGCATCGTGCTCGGCCAGCACCACATTCGCGCGACCACTGGCGAGTTCACCTTTACCTCCAAGCTGGTAGACGGCAAGTTCCCCGACTATGAGCGCGTATTGCCCAAAGGCGGCGACAAGGTGGTGGTTGGCGATCGTCAGGCGTTGCGTGAGGCATTCAGCCGTACCGCGATTCTTTCCAACGAGAAGTACCGCGGTATTCGCCTGCAGCTGGCTGCTGGCCAATTGAAGATTCAGGCCAATAACCCCGAGCAGGAAGAGGCGGAAGAAGAAATCAGTGTGGACTACGATGGTAGCTCGCTGGAAATCGGCTTCAACGTCAGCTACCTGCTGGATGTGCTGGGCGTGATGACCACTGAGCAAGTTCGTCTGATCCTGTCTGACTCCAACAGCAGTGCGCTGCTGCAGGAAGCCGGGAATGATGATTCTTCCTACGTTGTCATGCCGATGCGCCTGTAACCTGTAGCAGGCGACATGTCCCTTCGACGTATCATGGTCACCGCGGTGCGCAACCTGCACCCGGTGACGCTCTCACCCTCCCCCCGCATCAATATCCTTTACGGCGCCAACGGCAGTGGCAAGACCAGTGTGCTGGAAGCCGTGCACTTGCTTGGATTAGCGCGCTCATTCCGCAGCACCCGCTTGAACCCGGTCATACAGTACGAACAGGCTGCCTGTACCGTGTTTGGTGAGGTGCAATTGACGGAGGGCGGCACCAGTAACCTCGGTGTGTCCCGCGAGCGCCAGGGGGACTTTACCATTCGCATCGATGGGCAGAACGCCCGTAGTGCTGCGCAGTTGGCAGAGCTGCTGCCGTTGCAGCTCATCAACCCGGACAGCTTTCGGCTGCTAGAGGGCGCACCAAAAATTCGTCGCCAGTTCCTGGATTGGGGAGTGTTCCACGTGGAACCTCGCTTCCTACCCGCTTGGCAACGGCTGCAGAAGGCGCTGCGGCAGCGGAACTCATGGTTGCGGCATGGTACACTTGACCCAGCTTCGCAAGCCGCCTGGGACCGGGAACTGTGCCTGGCCAGTGCGGAAATAGATGAATACCGTCGCAACTATATCAAGGCCTTGAAGCCCGTCTTCGAGCGAACCCTGAGCGAACTGGTCGAACTGGACGGGTTGACCCTGAGCTACTATCGAGGCTGGGACAAGGACCGGGAACTGCAAGAAGTACTCGCCTCCTCTCTCCTTCGCGATCAGCAAATGGGCCATACCCAAGCCGGTCCGCAGCGCGCTGATCTGCGTCTTCGTCTGGCTGCCAATAATGCAGCCGACATTTTGTCGCGTGGTCAGCAAAAGCTGGTGGTGTGCGCACTGCGCATTGCCCAAGGCCACCTCGTCAGCCAGGCTCGCCGCGGTCACTGTATTTATCTCGTGGATGACTTGCCGTCCGAACTCGACGACCAGCACCGCCGCGCTCTGTGCCGCTTGCTTGAAGAATTACGCTGCCAGGTGTTCATCACCTGTGTAGATCACGAATTACTGAGGGAAGGCTGGCAGACGGAAACGCCAGTTGCTTTGTTCCACGTGGAACAAGGCCGTATCACCCAGACCCACGACCATCGGGAGTGAAGGCATGAGCGAAAATCAAACGTACGACTCCTCCAGCATCAAGGTGCTGAAAGGTTTGGATGCCGTACGCAAGCGTCCCGGCATGTACATTGGCGACACCGATGATGGTAGCGGCCTGCACCACATGGTCTTCGAAGTGGTCGACAACTCGATCGACGAAGCCCTCGCCGGTCACTGCGATGACATCACTGTCATTATTCACCCGGACGAATCCATCAGTGTCCGCGACAACGGTCGCGGCATTCCGGTCGATGTGCATAAAGAAGAAGGTGTTTCCGCCGCTGAGGTCATCATGACCGTCCTGCACGCCGGCGGTAAGTTTGACGATAACTCCTACAAGGTCTCCGGCGGTTTGCACGGTGTTGGGGTTTCGGTCGTAAACGCCCTCTCCGAGAAGCTGGTATTGACCGTTCGCCGCAGCGGCAAAATCTGGGAACAGACCTACGTTCACGGTGTTCCACAAGCGCCGATGGCGGTTGTGGGTGACAGCGAAACCACGGGCACCCATATCCATTTCAAGCCTTCGGCTGAAACCTTCAAGAACATCCATTTCAGCTGGGACATCCTGGCCAAGCGGATTCGCGAACTGTCGTTCCTCAACTCGGGCGTCGGCATTCTGCTGAAGGATGAGCGCAGTGGTAAGGAAGAGTTCTTCAAATACGAAGGTGGCCTGCGAGCGTTTGTTGAGTACCTGAACACCAACAAGACACCGGTCAACAACCAGGTGTTCCACTTCAATGTGCAGCGCGAGGATGGCGTAGGTGTTGAAGTTGCCCTGCAATGGAACGACAGCTTCAACGAAAACCTGCTGTGCTTCACCAACAACATTCCGCAGCGTGATGGTGGTACCCACCTGGTGGGCTTCCGTTCCTCGCTGACCCGTAGCCTTAACAACTACATCGAGCAGGAAGGTCTGGCGAAGAAGAACAAGGTAGCCACCACTGGCGACGATGCCCGTGAAGGCCTGACCGCGATCATTTCGGTCAAGGTCCCGGACCCTAAGTTCAGCTCACAGACCAAAGACAAGTTGGTTTCCTCGGAGGTGAAAACCGCCGTTGAGCAGGAAATGAACAAGTACTTTGCCGACTTCCTGCTGGAGAACCCCAACGAGGCCAAGGCCGTCGTTGGCAAGATGATCGACGCTGCGCGTGCTCGGGAAGCGGCCCGTAAAGCCCGTGAGATGACCCGTCGCAAGGGCGCGTTGGACATTGCTGGCTTGCCGGGCAAATTGGCGGACTGCCAGGAAAAGGACCCTGCCCTTTCTGAGCTGTACTTGGTGGAGGGTGACTCCGCAGGTGGCTCCGCCAAACAGGGCCGTAACCGCCGTACCCAGGCGATCCTGCCGCTGAAGGGTAAGATCCTCAACGTCGAGAAGGCGCGCTTCGACAAGATGCTCTCGTCCCAGGAAGTGGCGACGCTGATCACGGCGCTGGGGTGTGGCATTGGCCGCGAAGAGTACAACATCGATAAATTGCGTTATCACAACATCATCATCATGACCGATGCTGACGTTGACGGTTCGCACATCCGTACCTTGTTGCTGACCTTCTTCTTCCGCCAGTTGCCGGAGCTTGTCGAGCGCGGCTACATCTACATTGCTCAGCCGCCGCTGTACAAGGTCAAGCGAGGTAAGCAGGAGCAGTACATCAAAGACGACGAGGCCATGGAAGAGTACATGACCCAGTCGGCCCTGGAAGATGCCAGCCTGCACCTGGACGAGTCGGCGCCAGCGGTTGCCGGTGTACAACTGGAAAACCTGGTCAACGAATTCCGCGGCGTGATGAAAACGCTCAAGCGTCTGTCGCGCCTGTACCCAGAAGACATCACCGAGCATTTCATCTACCTGCCGGAAGTGACCGTCGAGCAACTGGGCGATCACGCTGCGATGCAAGCCTGGCTGGTGAAGTTCCAGGCGCGCCTGAGCAACAGCCAGAAGTCCGGTCTTGCTTATCAGGCCAGCCTGCGCGAAGACAAAGAGCGCAATGTGTGGCTGCCGGAAGTGGAAGTGACCTCCCACGGCCTGGCCAGCTACGTCACGTTCAACCGCGACTTCTTTGGCAGCAACGACTACCGTACGGTGGTGAAGCTGGGGGCCAACCTTTCTACCCTGCTGGGCGAAGGTGCTTATGTGCAGCGCGGCGAGCGCCGCAAGGCGGTCAGCGAGTTCAAGGAAGCGCTGGACTGGCTGATGAACGAAAGCACCAAGCGGCATACTATCCAGCGATACAAAGGGCTGGGTGAGATGAACCCTGAGCAGCTGTGGGAAACCACCATGGACCCAACCGTGCGCCGTATGCTCAAGGTCACCATCGAAGATGCAATCGCTGCCGACCAGATCTTCAACACCCTGATGGGTGATGCGGTCGAACCACGCCGTGACTTCATCGAGAGCAATGCCCTGTCGGTTTCTAACCTGGACTTCTGATCGGGTGTAGGTTCACAGAAAAGCTGCACGCTTTCACAAATAGATGACCGGCCGGGCTTCAACCATGGCCCCTGTCGGTCACCATCAAGCCCGCCTTCGCGGGCTTTTTTTTGCCTGGAATTCCTGCCGGGGCGCCCTACTCCGCTCATTGGAAAATGATGCAGATGGGGGGATTTGAGGAAGTGATTTGATGGGGCGCTGGAAGTGCTGAGAGGGTCGGCGGGCGGATCTGAGCAGCAGAGAGATTGAGAGGACTTTAAAACTAATATTTGAACACCTTAATAGTTAATTAAGCGTACGTGTTAAGTATTAATTTGAACAATTTAGTATGGAAATGGAATTTGGTGGAAGTTGCCATTTTGGATTTTTTGTAGATTTCGAAGGGATGTTGGAATAAGATCTATGACCAACTTTTCCGCTTTGCACTGAAGATTTTCAGCCAAATCAGCTGTTTGAAGCGAGAGCTTCAGACCTGATCCAAATTGCTCCAGCGATCACGAAGTGGCCGTTTAGAAATAAAGAGAGCAAGCCGATTGCTTTAGATTCTGATCAGTCATGAGAGTCATGACCAATGAGAGAAAAGGAGACCTGAAAATGTAGAAAAACGCGATCAATCCCGAGAGGACTGACCGCGCTTAGCGAAGCAGACTTGCGTCCTCAGAACCCGCAATGTCTGCTTTTTCGAAGCGACTGTCAATCCTCTCCCATTTTTTCGACCTTAGCGAGGTTACTCGACGGCACAGTGTTGCCTGTCGAAAGGCCTCACTTCGCCCGCCCTGCGCCTTGATTTTTTGGCGCAGCGTCGGCGCTCGTTTCGAGATTTTCGGAGGTGTTTCATGACAGTACGAAAGGTGGTCACGCGGCGGTCCAACCATTACCGCGGCTACTTCCCATCGCTCAAAAATAAAAAGCCTGTGCCCTGGGAGTCCCAGCTCGAAGGCGCTCTTTTTCGGCTTCTTGAGCTGTCTCCTGCGGTCATCGGCTACGTCCCGCAGCCCAGTGAGGAACGTGTTCCATCGCTCCAGGGCTACTTCAAATATTACCCAGACGTACAGGTTTTCCTCGCGGATGGGCGCGAGTGGTGGTTTGAAGTGAAGCCTCACGACCGACTGAAGATTGCCAGCGTCAGGCAGCGACTGGATGCCGCTGAGCGCTACTTCAACGCCACTGCCCGTAACTTTTCGGTGATCACTGAAAAGTTAATTGAAGCTGAACCCCTGGCTACCAATCTTAGAAGGCTGATGTATCACCGGCGCGGTCCAGAGCTTTCGCATCAGGCGTTGGAGGAGGTAATGGCGACCTTCAACGAATGGCCGCCTATGACCGTTGCAGATCTGCTCTACGTGGTTGGTGAGGGGAAAGCCTGGCGCTTGTTAGGCCTTGGGGTGGTGGGCATTGACCTTGATAGGTCAATTGACACTGACTCCCCGGTCTTCCTGCAAGGGGGGCACCGTCATGCAAACCTTTTCCCTTAGGGTGAAATTGGTCGTCATCGTTCGTGGCGTACTGATGGTGCTTGAGAAGAGGCTTATTGACCGGAAGCTGCTCTTTTTCGATGAGCTTGGTGAGCCCACGAAGCTATCCGAGAAGGAGTTCTATGAGGCCTACGAGAAGCGCGAGATCGAGATCTCCGCTGATCAGCCATACCTTGGGAGGGTTCCGTATGTGCGGAACGTCCCTCCAGATATTTCATGCTTCCCCAAAAAACATGGAGATGAGGCATTGCGTCGACGCAAGTATCTGGACGACCTAACTAAGCGCGGTAAATACAAGCTACCGGGTGACGAAGACATGATCAAGAAGCTTAGAGATATCGCCAAAAAGATTGGGGATGCGTGCGCACCCTCGGTTTCCACTATTCGACGTTGGGCAGCCAAATACATTGGCCAGAACGTAGTAAAGCTTATCCCTCAGCATGCCAAAAAGGGTCGGGCTGCCGCGATACAGGGAGAGCTCGAAGTTATTCTTGAAGGGGTGATTAATAAAACCTACCTGCAGGATACGATTCCAGCGGTCAGCGTGGTCGTTTCAGAATTCGAGGATCAGATAAAAGAGAGGAACAAAAGTCGTTTGCCTTCGGATCAGCTCAAGATCCCAAGCGGAATGACTGTCCGAAGGTACATCGCCAAGCTGGATCCGTACCTTGTGGATAAGGAGAGGCTCGGAAAACACGCAGCAGACAAGAAGCACCGTGTTGCGGCGGGTGTCCTACGTGTCCATGAGATTTTGGAACGTTGGGAAATTGATCACACCTTGTTGGACGTCCAGCTTGTGGATGAAACCTCGGGGCTGTGCATTGGGCGCCCCTATCTGACGATCGTCCTCGACCGCTTCTCTCGAATGGTGATGGGATATTTGCTCCACCTGTCGGCGCCAAATACGGAAACCGTGCTTCGTGTGATCGAACGCTCAATCCGTCCAAAAGCCGAATTGCTGAAGCGCTTTCCGAAAGTGAGAAATGAATGGTGGGCACGTGGGCTGCCGGCTCGAATAGTCCCAGACAACGCAGCGGAATTTCACGCGGGCGATCTCATCATGGGATTCAACGAGTTGGGTATCGAGATCATGTATCCCGCTTCAAGGGCCCCTCAAAGGAAAGGTGCCGTCGAACGCTTTTTCAGCACACAGAACCTGGGGCTTATCCACAACCTCCCGGGTACCACCTTCTCGAATATCCAGCAGCGTGGCGATTACGACTCGGAGAAGAATGCATGTTTCACGCTCCCTCAATTGGAGGCGGTGGTAGTGAAATGGATCGTCGATGGTTACCACCAGACTCCTCATCGGGGGCTGGACAACAGAACACCGGCTCAAGTCTGGGGGACTAGCGAGGCGAACCATGTCATCAGCCTTCCCGTCGACCTGGACTCGTTGGAGTGCATTCTGGCCAAGCGGGCCTCGGTGAAGGTTCACCATTACGGCATCGAGGTTGCCAAAGTGGGCTACCACTCTACGGAACTTGCTGAGCTCCGTATGCGTTTGGCAGACGGAGAAAAGGTAAACGTCCGCTATCGAGACGAAGCCGGGCACGTTTGGGTTCACGACCGCTTCAGAAACTTGTTCTTCAAAGTGCCCGCCAAAGATGAGCGAATGGCCGGTAAGAGCAGGGAGGTGTGGAAGGCTGCCGAGAAAGCGCTGCGAGAAAAATATAATGAGCAGCCTAGCTTCGAGGCTACGCACAGGTGCTACCAGGAAATTATGGAAGATGCAGACGAGGCCCGCCGTTCGCAGACGCTCAGAAAACGACGCGCAGCTGCCATAGCGAAAATCGACAAGGAGGGTCGAGTGACCGAAAGCACGCCTCCACCCAAGGTACTCGCTGAAGTGGAATGGACCGGTGACTCTATTCCTAACATTCCGCCAGCAGCCTTCAAGGTCTCGGTTCGTCGCCCTGCTGGGAGTTCTAAGCCATGAACGCCATCAATCTGTACGAATGCTACGAGCATGGTGAATACAGCTTTACGCTCCGCGATCGTTTTATTCACAGCCCTCAAGTCGAGCGAGCGTTGACGCGACTAGGCGATATCCACGGCGATAGTCGGCGTACCAGAGCAAGTAAAGGGTTGCTGATCCAAGGTCCAAGCGGAGTGGGCAAGAGCACATTGGTCAAGGAGTACATTCGGTCATTGGAGGAATTGGAGAGCCATGACCCACAGAAGCGGACAGTTCTGTTCGTCGAGATGCCTTCGTCTCCAACCAAAAAGAACCTGGCAGCAGCCATTTTGGCAGAGCTGAAGGATCCCTTCGCAGAGGCACGAGGACATTCGGCAGAGGTTAAATTTGCGCGAGTAGTCCTGCTGCTGAAGAACCTTGGCGTGGAGATGTTGGTCCTCGATGAGGCGCAGCACCTGGTCGATTATCGTCGTAATGGTGCGTATGAGGCAGCAGACTGGATCAAGAGTCTGATGAATGAAACCAGTATCGCGTTTGTTCTGATTGGGCTGAAGCGCACCGAAAATCTCCTGCTAGCAAACGAGCAACTGCGACGCAGGTTTTCGGCCACGGTGGCATACGATCGCTTCACCTTCTCCGCTAATACGTCTCTTCATTTCGTGATGTTGTTGCAGGCAATCGAGGGCGAACTGCCTGTTCAAACCATCAGCTTTGTAGAGCCAGCGATGATTAAACGCTTCTACCTGGCTTCCTATGGATTGATCGACTACCTCATCAAGATTGTGGACAGGGCTGTTTGGCTGGTTCAAGTCCAGGACCTTGTCGGGATTGAACTTCCTGTGCTGGCCCAGGCTTTTGAAGACGAGGTTTGGAGCTACGCCACCGAGGATCGAAACCCCTTCAGTGCGAGCTTCAATTTCCAGCCTCTGTTCGGGAAGCGGGAGCCGTTTGAGACGTTCGAAGAGAGCAGTACCTGACGGCCAAGGGCCGGGCTTATCGGCCCGGCTCTACTCCCCTGATTTTTATGTCTTCGATTTCATGGATGTGTAGGAATGTTTGGTCTTTTAATCAACCCACGACCACACCAAGACGAAAGTCTTTTGGGGTACCTGCAGCGCCTGGCGAAAGCCAACGGATTACCCAGAAAGGAACTGCTCACCGCCTTTGCACGAGCCGACGAGACCGATGTTGCGGACTGGCTGCAGATGATGGAAGGACCACTGAGCTGGCCTGCGGTATCTGCTGAGTTTCGTGATCCAAGGCCCAAGGGGGTCAAGTTATGGACGACTCATCACGCTCGTTACTGTCCGATCTGTTTGGGCGAAGCCGGTTATTGGAGAGAAAGCTGGGGCTTGACCCTGGTTACGACGTGTTCTGTCCACGGCACTGAACTCCACGGGCGGTGCCCCAACTGTCTGAAGGAAACCGATCCAAGCGCAATGAGTGCGAATAGTTGCCAAGCGTGTGGCACCTCATTGAGTGGGACCAATTTTGAGATCGCGCCGGCGAGTGATACGGCCGCCTGGCTCACCTCTGGCTTTGAAGATAGGTTTTACGCCGACTCGTTGCCAGCTGACGCGGGATTGGCGGCCCTCACCTACGAACAGTTTCACGAGTTGTCATCGCGTCTCGCTGTCAGAAGTTTGCCTACGGAAAGAACCCAGCCGCTGAAGGTTGCTGATTCGGGTTCGCTAGAGATATCGCGGCTTATGGCAAACGCGGCGGGCGTGGTTCTCATGAACTGGCCTCTCGCATTCAGAGAACTGCTGAGTGGCCTCAAGGCAGTCCATTCCGATAACGAACATTGGACGCTCAGCAGATCGTTCGGCCCGATATACCACGACATCCACCGTGATCTGGATGACTCTTGTTTTGACTTTCTTCGTCGAGAGTTCGAATCATTTCTGCAGCATGCGTGGGAAGCACCGTTAGCGAAGCGAAATCGCAATTTGAGTGAGGAGACGATTGAGAGACATCGTTGGGTGTCGTTCGATTCTGCTGCTGAAGCTTGTGGTCTCGGGGTATCAGTCATAAAACGCCTTCATCAGGAGGGACAAATCGCCTATCGGGAGAAGGTCCATGAAGATCGAGTCTTTACGGTCGTGGACCTGGATCATTTGAAGGCAATCTCGCAGCATCTCCAGGGCGTGGCTGATATGAAAGAAACCTCGACTTTGCTAAGCCTCTGTCGCAATCGGGTTAGGCAGCTGCTAGCTGGTGGTACCCTCCAGTTCTTTGGTGGAGAACCGCGCCCAGGCGAAAGGTGGCTGATTGACTGCCGCTCGATCAACGAATTGATTGATGAGAAGCTGCCTACCAGCTCTGACCAGAGCCTGGTGTCGATCAACTACTTGGCCAAGCATTCTCTGCCCAAGGGGGGTGGGTTGGTCGAGTTGGTTCAGGCAATACGTGCAGGTGAACTTCGCGCTTACGGCCCAGCTGAGAATGGCTCGGTTGCGGTAGGGGCGTGGTTACTCAAGCCGCAAGATTTTGCAGCGTGGCAACAAGCCCGAGCTGAGAACAAGAGTCCGGTCTTTCCCGGCCTGTCGGTAGTCAAGGCTGCTGCGCTGTTAGGCGTCAAAGAACAATGCGCATACGCGTTCGTTCGACTGGGTCTGCTATGGAGCACTGCTGTCGAACGAGGCCGGCGTACGCAATTGATGGTTAAGCCTCAAGCCATCGACAGATTCAGGCGTGGCTATATCTTGGGACCGGAGATTGCGGTGTATTTGGGGAAGTCGACCAGGGAGGCGTTCAAGCACCTTTGGGAGGCCAGGTTTCGCCCCGTTGCGGGGCCATCCATTCCAAACGCGGCTTGCCGGCAGTACGTTTGGGTAAGAAGCAAAAAGCTGATCGATTACCTCGCAAGTGAAGCCGCCCAGATCGACGATCCTGAAGCCATCACGTTTTTATCCACACCGATCGCTCAGCCTCGTGATTGCCGATTCAGGCATGTGGGATCAAGATAGTTAGCACGCTTTCTTTCTTGATTGCTAAAATCATCGAACCCATTTTGGAGAATCTTATGTCCCGTCTCGCTGAATTCCGCCTGCTCGAACAACAGCTCGCAGCCCAACTGGCGGAGCTGGAAGCGCTGAAAAATGACTCTGCCCTGAAGCAGGAAATGGAATTTGAAACGAAGCTGCGCAGTTTGCTCAACGAGTATGGCTACGGCCTGCGCCAAGTGGTGCTGATCCTCGATCCGCAAGCGGTGGCTTCCACTGATATGGCCCCAAAAACCTCTCGGAAACCACGCGAAGTGAAGGTCTACAAGAATCCACACAGCGGAGAGGTTGTTGAGACCAAGGGTGGTAATCAGCGTACGCTTAAGGCTTGGAAAAACGAGTATGGCGCTGAGGTAGTCGAGTCTTGGCTCGCCAATTGATTGCACTGCAGGCGGCTTCTGGCACGAGATGAATCGTGGTGCGCCCCGAATGCAAATTCCCATTCTGGGGCGTGACGAAATTTTCTGCGGGTGGTGGATTTAGAGAATTAAAACTGTCGCTAGAGGGTCCCGTCTTTCGCGGCCTGCAGCCATTTGGAGAGGAAACGCAAAACTGTCGCAATCACCCAAAACGCCGGTTCAGACTGATTCGCTAGAGAATTAAAACTGTCGCAGCCTGAAACGACGCGGCTTTCACGTGTATTCAGAGCCATCATTATCGATAGCCTGCTTACAAACATGTAATTCCTGGATCACGTGGATGACAGCTCCCAGTCGGTAAGCTTCACTCATGTCTTCATGGAGTAACAGAAATGAACACCGCTAAAAGCATTGCCGCCCTCATGCTCGTAATCGCCTCCTCATCCGCTTTAGCTGAAGGAGGATCTGATCGCTTACACGGAAAGATGATTCAGGCAAATGAGCAAGCAATGCGTGCCTACGCCGCTGCCAATGGAAAAAAACCACCTGAAGTGATCCATTATCGCTACGGAATGAAACTGGATGTGGCGAGAGTTATCAGTATGACTTCGCTCAAAGGTAGCTGCGACGTGATGCCGACACAGATGAATTACGAGGACTCAACAGGTGAGTTGAAAATCCTCGAATATCGCTCTGCTGGAATTAACTGTAGAGGTCAAAACTGACCGAAGGGACAGGGTAAGTCTTGGAGTAAGCTGACCACGACCAGCGCTGCAGCTGGTCGGCTGGCCGGCAGAAGCCCTTCCCCCGGGGCATCTTGCATTACGTGTCAGGATAACTGGCAACTACTTGATCGTCCCCACTCTTGGTGAGGCCGATGACTTGATAGGCGTGTTTCATGCCATCAACCTCCATACCTGGTGAGCCAGCGGGCATGCCAGGTACCGCGACGCCTGCCAGGTCGTTGCGCTTTATGAGCTCCTGCACCTGGGCTGCGGGGACGTGACCTTCCACAAACTTGCCATCGATAACCGCGGTGTGACACGAAGCCAGCCTCGGAGCTACTCCTAGCTCTTGCTTCACCGCCCTCATGTCCGTTTCAACGTGGTCGACGACCTTGAAGCCGTTTGCCTCCAAGTGCGCTATCCATTTCTTACAGCAACCGCAATTAGCGTCCCGGTGCACATCGATAGTCAGGGGCTCCGCAGCAAAGGCGGCTGAGGCGATTAGAAGTGACGCTGCGGTACTTAAACCGAGGAAGCGGCGCTTACTTGTCATGAGTGTGCTCCTTCCCGTCTTTGTGCACATGGGTTTTGGGAGTAGAACCTGTGTGGTGGTCCGAGTGCGCCTCGCCGGACTCGTGTTCACCGTGGTGCTCCGCTACTGATGAAGACTCCGAATGCGAACTGCCATGATCATGACTTTCCTCAGCCACGCCGTTTGCTGCGGAATCATCATGATTTCCATGACCTGATTTCGCACCACCGTGTTGGCCTTCATGGTTATGCATATCGCTTTCGCCACCGCCATGTTGGTGACCACCACTGGAAGCGACCATCATCTGGTACTGCTCAGCATTGAGTTGCGGTAGCTGGTCCAGGAACGCGACGATTCCCCAGATGTACTGGTCGTCCATGCTCTTACCCCAGGCTGGCATGCCTGTCGCTTTGATACCGTGCTTGATGGTCCAAAACGCAGCAGCAGGGTCACCGCTTACACCTATCTCGGTGAGGTTTGGTGGGGATGGGTATAGGGCTTGGCTGAGTTCAGTTTTCTCCACCCCTGGCGCGAGGTGGCAACCGATACACATGGCGTTGTAGTTGCCTGCCCCTGCTTGGATGAGAGCAGGATCTTTAAGGTTTGGCACCTCAATGTCGCTTGCTCGGACTTCAATCGAGCGATCCCGCGCCATGGCCAAAAACGCATGCACAGCGGGGAAGTGTGGGTCGTCCGCACCAACGTTCACGAGACCGAAGTAAGCAGCACCTAGCACTGCTGCGCTAGTAACAGCACCTGCCGCCACCAGCGTTGTAATTGTTTTTTTCATGTTGAGTTCTCAAAACCACATCCGAATACCGGCCACAAAACGAGCTTCGTCCACGTCCCCGCCTTCATCCCGAATGAAATCGGCGGTTTTGCCGTAGGAACGGCTCCAGGTGACACCTATGTATGGCGCGAACTGGCGAACAATCTCGTACCGTAACCGCAGCCCGACTTCGGTGTTTGCCAGGCCAGAGCCGACGCCGCGTTCCGGGTCGTTCTTGCCATAAAAGTTGGCCTCAGCGGTTGGCTGAAGAATTAAACGATTGGTTAGCAAGATGTCGTACTCGCCCTCCAGACGGGCAGCGGTTTGACCGTTCTCGCCGATAAAGGCGGTGGCTTCAGCTTCGAAGTCATACAGGGCCAGGCCCTGAATACCGAACGCAGCCCAGGTCTGCGGATCCTCCGGTTTGAAATCCTGCCGGACGCCGGCGACAACATCCCACCACGGGCTTACCGAGCGGCCATAGAGGAGCTGCAGCTCAGCATCTTCAGTCACACCATTGGTTCGTTCACCTTCCGAGCGAATCCAGAGCCTATTGATATCGCCGCCCACCCAGCCGGATGCATCCCAAGCAAGCGTGCTACCTTCATCGGCATCTTGGTATTCCAGTTGGTCTAGCAAGAAAAAGCTGTTGAACCCGCTGTCATCCATTTTGTGCCCGTCAAGCGGGGGGAAGGCAGCCTGCCGGTCGGCATCAGTCAGCACCGGGATTGGCGTACGGCTGGTCGGGGTCGGCGAATCAGCGTTCCCGTTTCCCATCGTGGAATGACCCATCGCGCCATGATCCATGCCTTCCATGGACCCGTGATCCATGCCTTTCATGCTTCCATGGTCCATCTTGCTGTGGTCCATCGAGGCGGGTTTCGCTTTGGGCTGGCCATGGCCCATTTTGCTGTGATCAACGGGTGCAGGTTGCGTGGGTTGCTTGCTCGCGCCCATCTGGCTGTGGTCCATGCCCGGCATCGCAGCCTGTGATGAGGCGTGGTCCATCTGCATGGCACCGTGGCCCATTGCCGAGTGGTCCATTCCGGAATGATCCATTTCAGCGGCGAAGCTGGGCGAAACGCCCAGCACACCTAAAGAAACGGCGAATGCCAGCAGCGATGGTCGTGCAACGCTATTGGCCATTTTTCCCTGCCTTAGCTTTGTCGCTGCCATGCGATTCCATCATTTTGCTGTGATCCATTCCTTCCATGGAACCATGATCCATGCCCTCCATAGAGCCATGATCCATGCCTTTCATGGAGCCGTGATCCATGCCTTCATGGTTCATGCCCTGGGCTTGCTTGCTCTTCGAGCCGTTCGATTGCGCCGCGTTGGACGACTTTTGAGAGTGCTGATCATGGTTGTCACTGGACCAGGAAGACGGGGCGTACACCGCGAGCAGGCCAACCATCGCGGCAGAGAGGAAAAAGGCGCTTCGTTTCATTGGTTTGCTCATCTCGTATCTCCAGTTCATTCGTCCACGCGGACTTCTCGGAACATGCCCATCTCCATGTGGTACATGAGGTGACAGTGATAGGCCCAGCGCCCGAGTGCATCTGCGGTTACGCGATAGCTTCGTTTCGAGCCAGGCGGCATATCGATCGTGTGTTTTCGCACCATGAAATTGCCGTCCTCATCCTCCAGGTCACTCCACATGCCGTGCAGATGGATGGGGTGAGTCATCATGGTGTCGTTGACCAAGGTAATACGCAGGCGCTCGCCGTACTTGAGCCGCAGCGGCTCTGCGTCAGAAAACTTGATCCCATCGAAGGACCAAGCGAACTTTTCCATATGCCCGGTAAGGTGCAGTTCGATTGTCCGGCCAGGTTCCCGGCCGTCAGGGTCGATGAAGGTGCTACGCAAATCCGAATACGTGAGAACCCGACGCCCGTTATCGCGAAGCCCGATCCCCGGATCGCTCAGCTTTGGCGTAGGGGTCATGGTCTGCATATCGACCAGAGGGTTGTTTGTTTCGGAGGCGGGATGGTTCTGCATGGCACCGCTGGCGGCCATATTGCTTTGGTCCATACCGGTCATGTTGCCGTGGTCCATGCCAGCCATCTTGCTATGGTCCATACCGGCCATGCTGCCGTGGTCCATGCCAGCCATCTTGCTATGGTCCATACCGGCCATGCTGCCGTGGTCCATGCCAGCCATCTTGCTATGGTCCATACCGGCCATGCTGCCGTGATCCATGCCACCCATGCTGCCGTGGTCCATCCCCATATCACTCATGGAGATGAGAGGCCTTGGATCTACAGCCGGCACCGGTGCCTGCAGGCCCTCACGGACAGCCAAGGTACCCCTTGAATAGCCGGTGCGATCCATGGATTGAGCAAAGATGGTGTAAGCCTGCTCGTTTTCAGGCTCGACAATGACATCGTAGGTTTCAGCAACGGCAATCCGGAATTCATCGATCGACACTGGCTTAACGTACTGACCGTCGGCTGCGACAACCGTCATTTTCAAGCCGGGGATCCGCACGTCGAAATAGGTCATCGCCGAGCCATTGATAAAGCGAAGCCGGATTTTCTCCCCTGGCTTGAAGATTCCCGTCCAGTTCCCATTTGGCGCCTGGCCGTTCATGAGGTAGGTGTAGGTGTGCCCGCTCACGTCAGCGAGATCGGTTGGGCTCATCTTCATCTCGGCCCACATCTTTCGATCGGCCACAGCAGCAGACCAACCTTTCTCGCTCACGTCGTCGACGAAGTCGCCAACGGTGCGCTTGTGGAAGTTGTAATAGTCCGACTGTTTTTTGAGCTTGGACATAACCCGCGCCGGGTCTTCGTCGGTCCAATCACTCAGCATGACGACATAGTCACGATCGTAGGTGAAAGGCTCTGGATCCTTGGCATCAATCACCAGCGCACCGTAAACACCGACCTGCTCCTGGAAGCCCGAATGGCTGTGGTACCAGTAGGTGCCGTTCTGGTGGACCTTGAACTTGTACTCGTACATGCCGTCGGGAGCGATGCCATGGAAGCTTAGACCCGGCACGCCGTCCATATTCGCCGGCAGGATGATGCCGTGCCAGTGGATGGACGTGTCCTGCTTCAAGCGGTTGCGAACCCGTAGCGTGACCGTGTCGCCTTCGCGCCAACGGAGTATTGGTCCTGGCAGCGAACCGTTGATGGCCATCGCCGTTCGAGCTGCCCCGGTAATGTTCACCGGGAGCTCCCCGATGTACAGGTCAAAATCGGTGCCGGTCAGTACGTTAGGCTGGCCAGGGCTGGTTACGGCCCAGACCGGCGCGCGCCACATGCCCAGCCCACCCAGTAGTCCGGTAGCAGCCAGGCCTTTGACGAATGAACGTCTCGTGGTTTTGCTTTGCATGCCGTTGCGTCCAATCAGGTAGATCGCTGATATCCAGACTGCGGGATCCGCAGCCATCTGGTTTCAATTGAGCTCCCCCAAGCCTCGTAGACTTTCGCCAAAGCACAAGGATTGCGGGAGGCAATACCCCGAAAGCTGACATAGTTCAGATTCCGGGGTGATTACATTTCTGTAAGCTAAGCTCAGCAGCTCTCGTGGCCGGGGTGCTTTTGGCTTTGGGCGGTAACAGGAGCCTCTGCTTTTTTCTCCTGAGCAACCTGGTAAGCCTGCATGGAAGATGCACGTGCAGCTTCCATCCTGGCGAAGGTGCGATCCGCGCCGCCTTCAGCCAGGGCGAGGCTCGCCATGCCGAAGGTGACTACCATCACAATCGCTTTGATCATGTTCATTTGCGTTTCCTCTAAGGGTCAGTTTCGCCTGATTGGCGCCGTTCACAGTGCTCAAGCTAGCTACCCGGCACTGTCAGCAAGCTGAGCCCGACATTACTTTTCCGTCAGCTTCTGGTTGGGTGCCTTTTTTGCTGCACACTGAAGGGCATCCAAGGGGGCGCAGCAGATGAAATTACTCGTAGCCGAAGATGAGCCAAAAATCGGGGCCTACCTGCAGCAAGGGCTGACGGAGGCAGGCTTTACCGTCGATCGTGTGGTCACAGGGACCGACGCGCTGCAATACGCTTTGAGCGAGGCGTATGACCTGCTGATTCTTGATGTAATGATGCCGGGGCTAGACGGCTGGGAGGTGCTGCGGATGGTACGTGCGGCAGGGAAAGAGGTCCCAGTCTTGTTTTTGACGGCCCGTGATGGCGTGGACGATCGCGTGAAAGGGTTAGAACTCGGGGCTGACGATTACCTGGTCAAACCCTTTGCATTCTCGGAACTGCTAGCGCGTGTGCGCACTTTGCTGCGAAGAGGCAGCAGTGGCTATGCTCAGACCACTATGAAGATGGCTGACCTGGAGGTAGACCTGCTTAAGCGCCGGGCCACCCGAAATGGCAAGCGGATCGACCTCACAGCCAAGGAGTTCTCCTTACTGGAACTACTCATGCGCCGACGCGGCGAGGTACTGCCGAAGTCCCTGATCGCATCGCAGGTGTGGGATATGAACTTCGACAGCGACACTAACGTGATCGAGGTTGCTGTTCGTAGGTTGCGGGCCAAGATTGATGACGATTTCGCCCCCAAGCTCATACATACAGTTCGTGGCATGGGCTATCTGATGGATGTTCCCGAGTAATGCGCGCCCAATCGTCGCTCGTTAAACGCCTTACCCTCATGTTCATGTTCGCGGTCATCGCCGTATTGGTCGTTGCCGGCGTGAGCTTCTACATGCTCAGTCAGCACCATTTCCAGATGCTGGATGAGCAAGCCCTGGCCGAGAAACTCGAATCCACCCGGCACATCCTTTCACTTTCAGCAGCACGTGATGAACTTGAGGATCAGGAGCCTCAACTGCGTGCTTTGTTGGGGGCTCATCAGGACCTTTCTGCGGAGATTCTTGATGCTGACGGTACTGTCCTGTTCTCGGACTCCAAGGCATCCCGCATCCCTGAGCGCTTTAAGCAGGCCTCTTCTGGCGCCGTTTGGGACTGGCAAATCGACTCGCGGAACTTCCGGGGGATTACCTCTCAACTGGCTATAGCGCAGGCGCAGGCGCCGGTAACAGTCATGTTGATGCTGGATGTCACCAGCCATGCCCACTTTTTCAAGACGCTGCAATGGTGGTTCGGCATTGGCTTGGTCATCAGCGCTCTGGTTAGTGCAGGATTGGGGTGGATCGTGGCCAAGAGCGGTCTTCGGCCGGTTGGGCAGATCACCAAGGTGGCGACATCCATGTCTGCCCGGTCCCTTCGCGAGCGAATTCCATTGGAGCCCGTGCCGCTTGAATTGCAGGAGCTGATCCTCTCCTTCAACGGAATGCTTGCACGCCTGGAAGACGCGTTCGTCCGGCTATCAAACTTCTCAGCCGACATCGCACATGAGCTGCGGACTCCGGTAAGTAATCTTCTGACGCATACCGAAGTCGTTCTGACCAAAAAACGCGACCTCGATGCCTACGAAGACAACCTCTACTCCAATCTTGAAGACCTCAAGCGCATGTCGCGCATGATCGATGACATGCTGTTCCTGGCAAAAGCTGATAACGGCTTGATCATCCCCGAGCAGGTTGATATCGATCTGGTCGGGCTAGTGTCCAGACTGATTGAGTACTACCAGCTTGCAGCCGAAGACCGAAGCATTCGGCTTGCCCTTCAAGGCGAAGGTACGATCCGTGGTGACCGGCTAATGATTGACCGGGCGGTTTCCAACATTCTATCCAACGCTTTGCGCTATACCCCCGAAGGCCACGATATCGCCGTCCGGATTGTCGAGGCGGCTGATCAAGTGAACCTGTCCGTCCAGAACAATGGGGCCACGATTGATCCGGAACATATCAACAAAATCTTCGACCGGTTCTATCGCGCTGACCCTGCAAGGCGGGAAGGAAGCCCAAGCAACGCCGGCTTGGGTCTGGCCATAACGCGTTCGATCATCGAGGCTCATGGTGGGCGAATTTGGTGTACCTCCGCTGACGGCGTGACGAGTTTTCACATCGCTCTGCCGCACGCCAAACAATCCACTTCCAAGCCTCAAACGGCTTAATGCTCATTTCATGCGTGTAACCTATACTCGGCCATCATGAACCGGCTCCTACGACTGTTCACCATCCTGCTTCTAATCGCATCGCTTCCTCTCAACGGCATGGCGGGAGTCGACTCAGCCATTGAACCATGCCCCATGCAAACCATGGGGATGGAGATGATGGCGGGGATGGATCACGATTGTTGCCAGGATACTGATCCAGGATCAGCTGCCGACCACTCCAAAGCCTGCAAAGTGGGCCAGGAGTGTAGAACCGCGAGCACAGTTCAGGTCGAAATAATTAACCCCACGCTCACCTATTCTGCGCCTAGGCCAGTAGATACCTATGCGGTGAGCCTCGTAAACAGGGCGCCTCCTGACCCTTGGCGGCCACCCCGCGCCTGATTACCTCTTAAATTCACCCCATCGTCCTGTTTTGCAGCCGGATGATGGCATGCGCTTGCGCGCTGATTTTTTGAGGAATCATTTCCATGACTCCCCCACGTTACCGATTAGGGATGGCATGTCTGGCCGCTCTGATCAGCCTGTTGTCGACGTTACCGGCTCAGGCTACACCGTTGTCTCTGGAGGAAGCGCTTCAACTTGCCGAACGCAATGCCCCCATCCTCCAGGCCAGGCAAGAGCAAATGACGGCCGCTCGACACGCTGTGATCCCAGCAGGCGAGCTGCCTGATCCACGTCTCAACCTAGGAGTGCAGAACCTTCCTGTTGACGGCAGTGATCGTTGGAGCATGAACCGCGATTTCATGACGATGCAGGTTGTCGGCCTCTCCCAGGAAGTACCAAACCGGGACAAGCGGGAGGCACGAGTTGAGACGGCACGAGCGAGCGTTGAGCGAGCCGATGCAGAGGCGGTGTTCGAGCGCTTAAAAGTGCGTGCTGCCACAGCCCAAGCTTGGGTCGCGGCGTACACCGTTCAACGGAAACTGCAGCAGTTTGAGGACTTCTACAAAGAAAACCGTCTGTTGGCCGCAGCAATCCGCGCACGCCTGGCCGGCGGTACCGGCGCGACGGCCGACGCACTTGCTCCTGACCAGGAAGCTGCGCAACTCGATGAGCAAAAAGATGTTCTGCTCACACAGGCCGCTCAGGCACGGGCTGCACTCAAGCGATGGATTGGAGAGGATGCTGATCCGCAAGCTCAAGCATTTCCGCGCTGGCCAGTGAGCGCGCCGGACTATCTACACGCTATACATGCACATCCAGAATTGGCGACCTACAACGCCCTTACGCGGGAAGCACAAGCTCAAGTGCACCAAGCCTTGGCAGAAAAGAAGTCGGACTGGGGGTGGCAGGTGGATTACCAGCGGCGCGGGCCTGAATTCAGCAATATGGTGAGCCTGCAGGTAAGTTTCCAACTGCCCTTGTTCGCTGGCTCACGGCAGGACCCGATGATCGCGGCACGTCGCGCACAAGTCCGGCAACTGGAGGACGAACAGGAAGCGGCATTGCGTGAGCATAAAGCGCAGCTGGAGACAGATCTTGCGGATTACCAGCGATTGCAGCGAGCAGTGCAGCGCAGCCGTGAAACATTGTTACCGCTAGCGGAGGATCGAGTCCGCCTCGCCCTTGCTGACTATCGAGCCGGTAAATCACCCTTAAGTGAGGTTCTCACCGCTCGACGTCAGCGGGTTGAAACACGACTGCAAGACATCGATCTGCAAGGACAGTTGGCCGCGACAGCTGCACGGCTGCACTTCGCGTATGGAGAGGTGCGCGCATGAGAAATTCAACTATCAGCCTTGTGGTATTGGCCGCGTTGGCTATCGGCGGTGGCGTTGGCTATCAGCTAGCAAAGCGTGGGCAGGTGTCCACTGCCTCCCCTGAAACGCTACAGAAGGTGCTGTATTGGTATGACCCGATGTACCCCCAGCAGCACTTTCCAGCACCGGGCAAGTCGCCCTTCATGGACATGCCACTGGTGCCGAAGTACCAGGAAAGCACCGCTGCTGAGGTGAGCCCCGCAGTTCAAGTTTCACAGGGGCTCCAACAAAACCTGGGGGTCCGTCTGGCTACCGTAGCGAAAGGGCAGCTTGCTCGAACCCTCCAGGTGAGCGGCGTGCTTACCTTCGATGAGCGGGATTTTAGCGTTCTGCAGGCTCGTACCGGTGGCTACGTCGAACGCACCTATGGCCGCGCTACAGGCGACGTGGTTGCCAAGGGCGCCCCATTGGCAGATGTGTTGACGCCTGAATGGGCGGGCTTGCAGGAAGAGTACCTGGCGCTTCAGCGATCTGGGGACAATGAATTGCGCGCTGCAGCTCGGCAACGACTACTGCTGGCGGGTATGCCTGCCGATCTTATCAACCGGATTGACCGTACGGGAAGGGTCCAGAATTCGGTAACGCTCTTGGCCCCAACAGCAGGCGTCCTTCAGGCTCTGGAATTGCGGCCAGGCATGACAATGACACCGGGTGCAACGTTGGCGAAGATCAATGGTATCGCGAACGTCTGGCTTGAGGCCGCAGTACCTGAAGCGCAAGCCCAAGGCCTACAGGAAGGACAGGCAGTGCAGGCGAATCTGGCAGCGTTCCCAGGCGAACCTGTTCCCGGCAAGCTGACCGCATTGCTGGCTGATGCGGATCTGCAAAGCCGCACCTTGCGGCTTCGTATAGAACTGCCCAACCCCGGCGGCCGGTTGCGCCCAGGCATGACCGCGCAGGTTTCCCTCCATCCGTCCGGGCAACAGGATGACAGCCTACTGGTGCCAGCCGAGGCGATCATTCGGACGGGGAAACGCGATCTCGTAATGGTGTCAGAAGACGGAGGTCGATTCCGGCCGGTGGAAGTAGTGCTCGGCCAGGAAAGTGCTGGCCAGGTGGTCGTGCTGCGAGGCCTTCAGGCGGGCCAGCGCGTTGTGGCGTCCGGGCAGTTTCTGCTGGACTCCGAAGCGAGCTTGAAAGGTATCGAGGCCGTTACTGCTGGCGATGCTCCACTTGCGCAACCTGTACAGCCGGCTCTACATCAGGCCAATGGGCGCATCGTTCAAATAGAAGGTAATCAGCTGACCATCGCTCATGGACCGTTCGTGACGCTGGGCATGCCTGGTATGACGATGACTTTCCCTGTGGCAGATCCCCGCTTGATTGCCGGACTCAAGGTTGGCGAACGCATCCGGTTTGGAGTGCGCGAGCGCGATGAAGGCATGGTCATCGAGCAAATAACCCAGCAGGAGAACCAGCCATGATCGCGAACCTGATTCGTTGGTCGGTTGGCAACCGCGTCCTGGTCCTGCTGGCAACACTGTTTGCCGTAGCTTGGGGCGTTTTCTCTCTGCGCAGTTTGCCGATCGACGCGTTGCCTGACCTGTCAGATGTGCAGGTGATTATCCGCACCTCCTACCCAGGGCAGGCACCGCAGATCGTGGAAAATCAGGTGACATATCCCCTGACCACCACAATGCTTTCCGTACCCGGAGCCAAGACAGTGCGGGGCTTTTCAGCATTTGGAGACAGCTTCGTATATGTGTTGTTTGAGGACGGCACAGATCTCTATTGGGCGCGGTCCAGGGTGCTCGAATACCTAAGCCAGGTTCAGTCTCGATTACCGGCGTCCGCTAAGCCAGTGCTCGGACCCGATGCCACTGGTGTAGGCTGGATCTACCAGTATGCGCTGGTGGACCGCAGTGGTACCCATGACCTGGCACAGCTGCGCAGCCTTCAGGACTGGTTCCTGCGCTTCGAGTTGAAAACTCTTCCGGACGTTGCCGAAGTGGCGACGATAGGCGGGATGGTCAAGCAGTACCAGGTAGTGCTCGATCCGCTGCGCATGGCCAGCTTGGGAATCACTCAAGTTGAGGTTTCGGACGCCATCGCCAAGGCCAATCAGGAAACCGGTGGCGGCGTGCTCGAACAAGGCGAAGCTGAGTTCATGGTAAGGGCTTCCGGCTATCTGAAGTCACTCGATGATTTCCGAGCCATTCCCCTGCGCCTGGCTGCGAAGGGTATACCCGTAACACTGGGCGATGTAGCCACTGTACAGCTGGGCCCTGAGGCACGTCGCGGCATCGGCGAGCTTGATGGACAGGGCGAAGCGGTGGGCGGCGTAGTAATTCTGCGCAGTGGCAAGAATGCGAAAGATGCCATCGCTCACGTCAAATCCAAGCTTGAATCGCTGGAAAAAAGCCTGCCTGCCGGGGTCGAGCTGGTCACTACCTACGACCGTAGCCAGTTGATCGATCGTGCTGTGGAAAATCTGAGCCAGAAGCTGATTGAAGAGTTCATCGTGGTCGCACTGGTGTGCGCTGCATTTCTTTGGCATCTGCGCTCATCGTTGGTCGCCATCGTCTCGCTTCCGGTTGGTGTCCTCATTGCCCTGATCGTCATGCGCCACCAGGGCATCAACGCCAACATCATGTCGCTTGGGGGCATAGCCATTGCAATCGGTGCGATGGTGGACGCCGCTGTGGTGATGATTGAGAACGCGCACAAACGGGTTGAGGCTTGGCATACGTGGCACCCTGGAAAGTCGTTGCGTGGCGAAGATCATTGGAAAGTGATGACTGAGGCAGCAGTCGAGGTCGGGCCTGCGCTGTTCTTCAGCCTCATGATCATTACGCTGTCCTTCATACCGGTATTCACCTTGCAGGCTCAGGAGGGAAGGCTGTTTGCGCCCCTCGCATTCACCAAGACTTATGCAATGGCAGCAGCAGCGGGCCTTTCGGTTACCCTGGTACCCGTGCTGATGGGGTACTGGATTCGGGGTCGTTTACCGGCAGAAGAGCGCAACCCACTCAATCGAACCCTGATACGGCTCTATCGCCCAGCATTGGAGATCGTTCTACGCCGGCCAAAGCTCACGTTGGCGGGTGCACTGTTGATTTTGCTCAGCAGTGTCTGGCCCCTGAGCCAGCTCGGCGGCGAATTCTTGCCGCCACTGGATGAAGGCGATTTGCTGTACATGCCGACTGCCCTGCCAGGTCTTTCGGCGCAGAAAGCCTCTGAGCTTTTGCAACGTACGGACCGGCTGATCCGAACGGTACCGGAGGTCGCCAGTGTCTTCGGTAAAGCGGGCCGGGCTGAATCAGCGACCGACCCGGCCCCGCTGGAGATGTTCGAGACGACTGTCCGACTTAAACCGAAGGATCAGTGGCGAGCAGGGATGACCACTGAGAAGCTGATCGAAGAGCTGGACCGTACCGTGCAGGTACCTGGGCTAACCAATATCTGGATCCCACCGATTCGAAACCGTATCGACATGCTCGCAACCGGTATCAAAAGCCCGATCGGCGTAAAGGTTGCCGGCAGCAATTTGAATGAGATCGACCGGGTGACTCTGGCTATCGAGAAGGTGGCCAAAACGGTTCCAGGGGTGACTTCCGCCCTCGCCGAGCGATTAACCGGTGGACGCTACATCGATCTGGATATCGACCGCCAATTCGCAGCGCGTTACGGCCTGAACATTGCTGATGTCCAAGCGATTGTTGCCGGCGCCGTTGGGGGCGAAAACATCGGCGAAACCGTAGAAGGCCTGGCGCGATATCCCATCAGTGTTCGGTACCCACGGGAGTGGCGTGACTCTGTTGATGCCCTGCGGCAGCTACCGATTTACACCAGCCAAGGGGGGCGAATCACACTGGGAACCGTGGCACGGGTGCGTATTGCGGACGGTCCACCCATGCTCAAGAGTGAAAACGCGCGCCCCTCGGGCTGGGTGTATATCGACGTGCGGAGACGGGACCTGTCCTCCGTCGTTGCCGACCTGCGCCGGCTAGTCGATCAGCAGGTGAAGCTCGATCCTGGCATAAGCTTGAGCTATTCCGGGCAGTTCGAATACCTGGAGCGCGCCAATGCGCGCTTAGCATGGGTAGTACCGGCGACGCTGGCCATTATTTTCGTCCTTCTCTACCTCACGTTTGGCCGCCTCGGTGAAGCGCTGCTGATCATGGCTACCTTGCCATTTGCGCTAACCGGCGGCGTATGGCTGCTGTACATGATGGGCTACAACCTGTCGGTGGCCACGGGTGTCGGTTTTATCGCCTTGGCTGGGGTCGCAGCAGAGTTTGGAGTCATCATGCTGATCTACCTCAACAATGCCTGGACTGAACGAAACGGCAACGGTACGCAGGGGCAACCTGCGCTTCTGGATGCTATCCGCGAAGGGGCCGTGCAGCGCATCCGCCCCAAAGCCATGACCGTAGCAGTGATCGTCGCAGGCTTGATGCCAATCCTCTGGAGTAGCGGTACCGGCAGCGAAGTCATGAGCCGGATCGCTGTACCCATGGTCGGCGGCATGCTCACCGCGCCTTTGCTCTCACTATTTGTAATCCCTGCGGCTTACTGGCTCGTCAGGCGCCGCGGACTCGCTGTACACGATAACCCCCAAACAGGAGTAACCCGATGAAGAAGCTACTGATCAGCGCTGGCCTGGTGTTCGCCGTTGCGGCGGCGGTGCAGGCCCAAGACATGTATGGCACGGATATGAAGAATATGCCCATGGAAGGCAACGAGACCCAAGGCAGCCAGGCGGCTCCGACTGCATCGGCTGAGGGAACCATCAAAGCTTTGGAACCAGGTAAAGTTACCTTGGCGCATGGACCAGTATCAGCCCTGAAATGGCCGGCAATGACCATGGGCTTCAGCGCTACCGAGCAGCAACTCAAGGGACTCAAGGTAGGCGACAAGGTCAGCTTCGATTTCCGAATGAATGGGGGCACAGCGACGATCGTAGGCATTCGCAAGCAGTGACGGATTGACTTCTAACCCTGCCTATTAGAGCTGATAGGCAGGGTCATTTAGCCAAACTTTGGAAAAAGTGCTGCCGCAATTCCTGACCGCGCCGCCTTCAGCTCTGTGCCTCGGGACGCTAGTTGGTCTTTGCGCTCTGTAGCCGGGATGCATTCAGATCAGAGTAGTAGCTGACGTTTGAGCAGAGATCTTCGTGCATCACGATCTATATGGGTCGAAAGCGGACAGGGCATCGCAAAGTCATCCAACTGCCTGAGTTATCCGAACGCCAACAAGGATTCCACCGAGCTTGTCGACAAGAAAACCCGCGACAACTCAGAGTGTTATCCGAGCAAACAGACTTTGGATACCCTATTCCCGCTAGAAACACTGCCGCTGAAACCCTCCTGGCATGTAGCTCCTTCGTCCTACGCTTCAGCCTCTATGACCCCCACCCAACCTTTCGCGCAGGTGCGGAACGAACCTAGGCGTAACGCGGGTATAAGCTTCGTAGGCAGCGCCAAACTGCTTGTGCATTTCCCGCTCTTCGGAAACCGCCAAACGCCCGTACATCACCAGCAACACCGGGAACATTGCCAGCGTCAGCAGCGTCGGCCACTGAAGGAGAAAGCCCAGAAGAATCAGCACAAATGCCACGTACTGCGGATGTCTGATCCAGCCATAGGGCCCGACCGTTGCAAGTGAACGGCGGCGTTGCGCGTGATATAGCACGTTCCAGGCGGCAGAAAGCAAATAGAAGCCGAAACCCAGGAATAGGTAACTGGCAATGTGCAAAACACTGAAGTGTGGGTTGCCCTGGTCACCGAGCAACGTCGACCACAGATGGCCGGATTCGTGGGAAAGCAGATCGAGGTTGGGGAACCTGGCCTGCAACCAGCCTGACAACAGATAGATCGTCAGGGGGAAGCCATACATTTCCACAAACAGGGCAACGATGAAGGCCGAGAATGCACCGAAGCTCCTCCAGTCTCTCGCCGTTGCCGGCTTGAAGAAACTGAAGGCAAACATGATGAAGATCGCGGAGTTGATGAAAACCAGCGACCAGAGGCCATACGCGCTTTCACCATGATTCATGATGGATCTCCCGGCTTATGGATATCAGCCTTATCGGAGGGGGCCGGTTTGCTCTGGCCCTGGTGATGGTGTCCCCCATGTCCTCGATGCATGAAGACATGCATCAGCGGACAGGCGAGCAACAACAGATAAGGCAGGGCTCCAACGACATGGGCAAGGTGCTCGGTGAGCAGGAAGTAGACGGCGATCCCACCGATTACCACCAGGCCGATTGCATAGCGTGAACGCCAGAAACTGTGTGGTGAGCCGTTTTCATCGAAGTGAGGGTTCATAGCGACTCCTGGGAAAGGAGATGGGTTACTTCGATGCAGCAGATGGCATGCGGTCCATCATCATCTGCATCATCGACTCCATCATGTCCATGCGCTTTTCCATCATCTGGTGGCGGGCGGCCATATCCCCGCCCATGCCGCCATGCATGCCCCCCATTTCAGGCATGCCACCCTCCATGGACTTCATCATGGCCATGCCATTTTTCATCAGCGCCATATGCTCGGCCATCAACGCCTGACGGGCTTCCGGCGTTTTGGCTGCAGCCATCTTTTCGTGCATGGCTTGCATGGCCTTCATTTGCTGGTCCATCGCCGCCATTTGCCCTTTGTCCATTGGCTGAGAAGGCGTCTTCTCGGTAGCCGCCGCGCTTGGCGCATCGGCCGGGTGATGTGTCGAGTGTTCATCGGTGTTTTGCGCCATGGCGCCCACGGACGCTGCGGCCAAACAAAGTCCGATCAGTAAATTTCGAACGTTGTTCATCATCATCTCCTTAGCACTGTTTTAAAGCCGGATGCCTTGGTCTGGGCGCTAGGCCTCACCTGGCACGACAAGCAAATTACTGCGCCGGCGTGAATGCTCATTTTTCGCGTCGTGCTCGGGTTGTACACCGACGGGCTATTATTGGGCACTCGGCGGCTCGAAGCTGATCCCGTTTGGCCCGGCGCCAACCTTATGGGTAGCAACGACCTTTCGGCTGCTCGTATCGATGACAGATACGGTGCCCGCTTCAATATTGCTGACAAACACATAAGCGCCGTCGCTGCTGATGGCCACACCATGGGCACCCTTGCCGGTGGTCACGGTGCCCAGGCTGCTACGCGTCTGGAGATCTACGATGGAGACTCGGTCGTCCGGATTCTGGCCACTGCCCTGATTCGCGACATAGACCTGGCGACCGTCAACGGTGGCCATCATCTGGATTGGCGTGCGGCCGACATCAACCTTGCTGATCACCTTGCGTCTGGCCGTGTCGATGATGCCAAGCTGATTTGTCGCACTGAGCGAGACGAATGCCAGGCGACCGTCAGGGGCAAAGCCGACCTGGACAGGGCCTTTGCCCACGGGAATCTGCGCGGTTTCTTTGAGTGTGACGACATCGATAAGCGATACGCTGTCGCTCTTCATGTTCGCGATATAGAGTGTCCGGCCATCAGGGCTCAAGCGCAGCCCATGGGGATAACGCCCAGTTGGAATACCGGGCAACTCGATTCGCTGCTCAAGGTCAAATACTCGCACCTGGTTGGCAGCGGAATCGGTCACAAAAGCTCGCAGCCCGGTGACGTCGGTGACCACATGAGCCGGGTGATCGCCTGCCGGGAAGCTGAACGGTGGCCTGTCCAGCGCGCTGGTACTGAACACCAGCAACTGCCCACCGGGCTTTTCACCGCTCGAATGCCCCGCATGTCCAGCCACTCCAACAACCAGAAGCAAGCTGCCGTCGGGCGAAACCTGTAGGTTGTGGGGTGCGATCGGCAAGGCGACCGTGCTCACATCACCTGTCGCAAGATTTACCTGGCTAATGGAAGCGGACCGTTCATTGGCCGTGTAGACGTTACCCGTAGGGTTTGCCATGACCAGCCCCAGAGGGATGAGCAGGGATATCCCCAAGGCCATAGAACTAAACCGCTTGGCAGTCATCATTGTGAATGAGCTCCAACGAGGGGCCGGGGTATGTGAGCCAGGCTGGCCTATACATTTACTCAAGATAAACACCAATCGCGAAGCATTTTCTTGATCAGCGTCAACGTCCACAGCTTGACTCGGCACTGGGTGATCGAAGGCCGTCCATTTCTTGGGGAGTATTGCTGGCTATCCCGACCCGGAGTCAGTCGACATCAGGCTGTATATGAAGAAACCGCGCCATGAAACATGGCACGGCGGCTTGCCATCTGAGCGGTAACGAGACTTAGCGACTGACTTTGGTTGGGTAACCAAGCGCCTGGACCAGTGCACCGACGCGTTCCGCCTCGATGTTGCTTTGGACACTCACTGTACCGGCAGCACGATCAACGATCACCTTCGCGTCGCCATCGGCAGCCTGGATGGCCTTGGTGATCTTGTTGACACAACTGCCACATCCCATACCGGAAACTTCCAAAACGAACATAGCGGGCCTCTCATGCTGGTACGGCTTTTCTCGCCGCATTTACAGCTTCAACCTTGACACGATGACAAGGTCAAGGCCCGGTCAAAGGATTTATCTTCGCCCTGAAATCTTGTCCAACTCCTCTGGCGGCGGCCCCTGCTGCATCACAATTGTCCCTTACGATCTTGGCAGAAGATGGCGGACGTCGCAGTTGCCCGATGTCCTCCATCAGGACCAGATTGGCGCCGAACTCGCGGACATACCCGCTAAGGCCAAAGCCCTAGACAGTCAGTCATATGGATCAGGCGTTGAAACGCTGATGGCGGAACTTCCTCTCATAGGTTGCGGTGTGCCCATTTCAGTCTGTGACTACGCGCTTCAGCCGCAGTGCGTTGAATACCACGGAAGCCGAACTTACGCTCATGGCCAATGCCGCAATCATCGGTGACAATAGATGGCCGGTAAGCGGGTAGAACAAACCTGCCGCCAGCGGTATGCCCATAGCGTTGTAGAAGAATGCGAAGCCCAAGTTTTGACGCATGTTCTTCACCGTGGCCACGGATAGTGTTCTGGCCCGCAGGATGCCCATCAGGTCGCCCTTGACCAGCGTCAACTGGGAGCTGTTCATGGCAACATCGGTGCCAGTTCCCATGGCGATCCCGACATCAGCCCGGGCCAGCGCAGGGGCATCGTTGATCCCATCTCCTGCCATGGCAACCCGGCGCTTATCGCCCTGCAGGAGCGCCACCAGTTGCTCCTTGTCCTCGGGTTTCACTTCTCCGTGGACTTCCTCGATGCCGAGTTGTTTCGCGACCGCACGTGCCGTAGTCAGGCCGTCGCCGGTGGCCATGATGACCTTCACATCTTCTGCCTGTAGCCGGGTTACCGCCTCCTTGGAGGTGGGTTTGACCGGATCGGACACCGCTAGCAGGCCAGCGAGCACGCCATCGACGGCCAAGTACATGATACTCATGCCTTCCAGACGCAGCTGCTCGGCGCGGTCTCGCAACGGACTGGTGTCGAGGCCAGCCTCTTCCATCAAGGTCGTGTTGCCAAGCTGCAGCCGTTTGCCGTTCACCTGGCCACGTACACCGATCCCAGAGCCCGACTCAAACGCCTCTGGCTTGGACAAGCTGTGTCCATGCGCTCGCGCATGATCGACAATCGCATGTGCCAGCGGATGCTCGCTGCCTTGGTCCAGGCTGGCGGCAAGGCGCAAGACTTCGGGTGGCATGAACTGCCCGGTACCGACCACGCTATGAAACACTGGCCGGCCCTCGGTGAGGGTCCCGGTCTTGTCGACGATCAGCGTGTCGATCTTGCAGAGGTTCTCGATAGCACTGGCGTCTCGGAAGAGCACGCCACTGCTGGCAGCCTTCCCGGTAGCGACCATGATCGACATGGGAGTGGCTAGGCCGAGCGCGCAGGGGCAGGCAATGATCAGGACCGCGACCGCATTGATCAGGCCGAAGACCCAGCCAGGCTCCGGTCCGAAAAGCCCCCAGCCGAAGAGCGTGACCAGCGCGACCAGAATCACCCCCATGACGAAATAGCCGGCCACGGTGTCCGCCATCCGCTGCATCGGGGCTTTCGAGCGCTGAGCCCGCGCGACCATCTGCACGATTTGCGAGAGCACTGTCTCGGCGCCGACCTTCTGCGCCGCCATCACAAGGCTGCCGTGGGTATTCAGCGTGGCACCGATGAGTGCATCCCCAGCTTTCTTCATCACTGGCACGGGCTCGCCTGTCAGCATGGATTCATCGATAGCACTTTCGCCTTCCAGGACCACCCCGTCGACCGGCACCTTCTCGCCAGGGCGAACGCGCAGGTGGTCGCCCGTATGCACGTGGGTGAGCGGAATATCTTCCTCCTGACCATCGGCCCCGATGCGACGGGCCGTCTTGGGGGCAAGACCCAGGAGCGACTTGATGGCGGCGGAGGTTTGTGAGCGCGCCTTGAGCTCGAGCATTTGGCCGAGCAACGTTAATGAGATGATGACTGCAGCCGCTTCGAAGTAGACACCGATGCGGCCATCCTGCATGAAAGTCGTCGGGAAAACCTGCGGGAACACTGTGGCCGCAACGCTGTATAGGTACGCCGCAGCCGTTCCCAAACCTATCAGGGTCCACATATTCGGGCTGCGATTACGAATCGATGCGACCCCACGCACGAAAAACGGCCAGCCAGCCCATAGTGTCACGGGAGTGGCCAGAATCAACTCCACCCAATTCTGTGTGGCACCATGCAGCAATTGGAGTTGGTGGGCAGTCATGGCCAACACGGTCACGATGACCGTCAGGGGCAAGGTCCACCAGAAGCGGCGGGAGAAGTCCTTGAGTTCCGGGTTCTCGTCTTCCTCAAGCTCCGGTATTACCGGCTCTAGGGCCATGCCACAGATTGGGCAACTGCCCGGCCCACGCTGGCGGATTTGGGGATGCATCGGGCAAGTGTATTCGGCGTCCGCCGCGTTGCTTGGCTGCGGGGCAGCCGAGTGGAGATGGCCCGCGTGTTCTTGGTCCTGGGGAGGGCTAAGATAATGCACAGGCGCTGCGCGGAATTTCGTCAGGCACTTTTCACTGCAGAAGCGGTATGTCCTTCCCTCGTATAGCTCGAAGTAGCGACTATCCGGTGGCACCGTCATACCGCATACCAAATCGCGCTGACTACCATCCGGTTGCTCATACGGGTGCGAGTGGTCATGGTCATGGTCATGCTGGCACGATTCGGTGTGCATGAAGTAGTTCCCTTTGTTGTCCGGTTTGGACGAGTTTTCACCCTTCTGGTGAGAATACCCGCCATGGTTGTGCCCGAAGAGTTGCGTCAGCGGACAGAGCAACAAAATTAAATAACTGTAGTGCCTGTGACAGGTGGCCATAGTGCACGAGCCACATAAAACAGGCCAAATATGGCCAGCATGATCAGTGCAATACCGCCTTTAGTCCGCCAAAAAGGTATTGCCAGATCTGTACCACGGCGATGGGCTCCATCATGATCAACTCCCAAGCTGGGTGGGAAATATCGGCCGCTGCCGTATTGTCCAGCCTAGACAACATCTCCTTGAACAGCTGTGACGCCAATCAATGCTCCTGTAAGCGTGTCGATTATTGTTGTGGTGTAGCGTCATGGCATAGATCATTTCTGGAGGTTGCTGATCCTGCTGCTGCACCAGTGGTTGCCCTTCGACAATGCGCTGGCTGCCTTGTACCCCGGCGAGGGAGTGCCCAAGCCGCTGGAGGAGTACGACGCCGGCTCCCGGTGGGGAACGCCGTCCATGCTTTCCTGCCTGGACGGCCTATACTTGCTCGACCCCTTCTACCAGGCCTGTCAGGAAGGCCTGCCCAGTGGGCTGTAACGCCTGGAGGAGATCGCTTCTGACCAGTTCCGTCAAAGCGAGTACTTCCTCAGTTACTTCCACGCCAACGCATTGGAAGACGAGGAGCAGTTCGTTCTCCAGTTGCCGGCCAAGGTAGCCTTATGCGATCTAACAGCTCAAGCCCCAGACCTGATACATGCGGTGCGGTACAGCGCTGATCGGGTCACTCTTCGCTGTTCCCCTTCCAGCTTTGCCTTTGCCCACAGCAGACGTCGGAGATGAAACTGCTCGGCGGACTCACAAACCTGCTCCAGTGCTCTCGCACAAGGCTTTGATCTGGCCATCTTTGCTTGAATGGCTGACCCGTGGCAGGGCGTTGGCCGTGTTTTCTTCGTGCGTGTTGAGCCCAAGGCGAGCGCGATCCACCATCCACAGGCCGCTACTGCCGCGCGCCAATTCTATGCCGGCACTACTCGTCAAAAAATAGGTGAGTGCTTACCCGGCAGGCAATGGGCTACTATCGAGCCCTATATCTATCCGAAAGGGTTAGCTCCGTTGCCAGGGAATTGCATGCAGGCCATCGATATTGAAAACGCGATCGTTCTTCCTTGGGGGCTTGGCTCAAGATCGCCCCATGACCTGTTTTCTGTGTGCGCAGAAATCATTAACTGCCCTGGTGACATCGTTTTAGACGCTAGCAACCTCTCGTATATCGATCCGTTAGGGATGGCCACGCTGCGAGCGTTGTTTGAAAACCAGTTGGTCCAGAAGCGAGTTTCGATGCAGTTTTTGAGCAGAGACCTGACCTCCTACCTGGCCAGGATGGATTTTTTCAAGGACATTGATGTAGAGGGTGTAGATCTATCGGGGGTAGGACGTCGAAACGACCGAAGCACCTCGTTGGTGGAAATCACCAAAATCAGCGAACACCATCAAGCAGAGGCTGCAGCCTCTCGCCTCGCTAGAGCTATTACGGGAAGGTTGACTCAATCGGACCCGGATGCCCCAGTCGACGAGCACACGGGACGGAATGAGTTTGACTCCTACCGGGGCCCTCTGGAGTATTCGCTCAAGGAGCTATTGGAAAACTCGCTTACTCACGCCCGCAGAGAGGGACGTGGTGACGCCGCCGTTTGGCTGACCTGTCAGTTTTATCCAAAATTGAACCTTGTACGCATGGCCATCGTCGATAATGGGTGTGGGTTTCTCGCGACACTGAGGAATCACCCTGAGCTTCATGACCGCACGCATTTGCACGCGATCGAGGCGGCACTCAAACCGCGAGTGAGCTGCAACCGGGGTGCGATGGCCCAGATCCTGGGTAGCGAGAACCAAGGTATCGGGTTAACAACTACCGCAAAAATTGCAGACGCGGCGGGCGGTGGTTTGATCATCGTGAGCGGCAATGGCATACATGACACAAAGCGTCGGCAGTCTCAGGAGCTGCATGATGCGCTGTGGAATGGTGTATCGATCGCGTTTAGCTGTACCCGTGAGCTGCTGCCCACCATTTCGATCAGTGACTTGCTGCCGAAGGACGATGCAGGACAGGTTGACGACGATCTCGACCTAGATCTGAATTTCCGCTAGCTCTGGCTTTTTGATAGCTCGAGGGCTAGAGTCGATCATGCAAGGAGCGGTAAATGGGAGATTCAGCGTCAACTGAAACTCTCGGGCTGCAAAAAAGGATTATGCAATACAAGGGGTTACGACATGCAAACTCAAATTCGATTAAGTAGGGATAGTTCTATCCGAACGTACGGAATGCGAGCTTCAGCGATCCCCTACCGTACCGAAATCGAACGCTCGCTCAGCAGTGGTGAGAGCGTTGTCATAGATTTCGCTGGGAACGATGTCACTCAGTCCTTCGTCGACGAGTTGATCGGGGCGCTGATTCTGAAGGAGGGTCGCCAGGTGGTATCGCGCCTTGCCTTTGAAAACTGCACCAACGATGTCAAAGGAATCATTAAATTTGTGGTCCATGATCGAGTTCGACAGCTGCAAAAAATGCCCGCGTGACGGATCCGCATTGAATTTAAGGCCCTCAATATTGAGGGCCTTTTCATTGGTGCCAGGCAAAAGATAGCCGTCTTGAGTGGCCCCCATAGCTCGCCCTGAAAAGCGAATGTCAGGGGACACACCGCAGAAAAGCGTTCTGTAGCGGAGGAATACGTGGAAAACGGAGCTTAGGTTTCCTCATTGAGATGTGTAGAAATCCATCGCGACTCACCTATGCAAAGGCTGCGAAAAGCCTGAATCTACTGGGGTATCGTGGCGTGAGATATGTGCAAAAAAATGTGCACAGCATCTGCGGATTGGAGAGCTGGCTTGGCTCCTTAAGTAAAACCATCAAGCTGCAACGGACCTGCAACTCCTGCGGCTTGAAGCAAAGCGGGTAATACCACCCCTGAGCCCTACGAGGTGGTGTTCCGGTTTTTGACCAAACGAGAGCACGCCAGGCGCGCAAATGAGCTGCACGACCAGCTGAATGAAGTGCTCGGGGTGGCCAGAAATCTCAACGATGGGCTGTACTTCGGTGGAGCAGACGTCACGGTGCTACAAGACTTTACCATGCTCGATGCGGAAGACTTCGTGCGGTACAACCTTCACGACTGGCTCAGTGTTGGGGATACCGATGAAGATGAAGAAGGTGCCGATGATGCTGACTGAGCTGCTATCGGCCTCCCCTTTAGGATCTGGGTTTGACCTTAGCTGACCGGCTGCTCTACAAACCAATTGATTTTCTCCGGAGCCGGTGTCACTGTCGCTCCAAGAATAGCCCCCACGCCTCGGGCAGGTCCCAGACCTGTACTGCGCATCAGGGGGTTAGTTGTTTCTAGGGCCCGCCCAGGTCGATCAGGCATGCTTTGGGCTGGCCTCAAACCAGTGGGTGACCACCAAAAGGGTCAGTTAGGCCTACTGCTGCCTATCCTCGCTCGTTACCATCCAGAAACCCTCTATTGATACGGTTTCAGCAAAGATGGATGTCTATAAGCTCCGCATCGAAGACACAGAAAGCAAGATCATCGACAAGGAAGGTTTCGAGGCCGAGACCTTCCGCAGAGATCCGTGGTACCAGCCTGGAAGTGCGGGCAAGCTAGCTCAGTTTGCTGTATGCCCGGCATGCGACAACCCTGTCCAGCTGGTTGGGCTGTATGAGCTACCGCCTAACGTGAAGAACCCATTCGGGAAACATGCTACTAAGAGCATTCGCGGCATCGCTCCATTTGATAGTGAGGCCCGTAACGATTGCCCGTACTTCAAGCCTCGCCAGCATAAGAAAACAGAACGAAAAACCAGGTTTGACGGCGTCCCGCGGAAGATTCTCAAGCTATTGATCGAACAGTTCGATCGCGTGGTTTACATCCTGGAGAAAGAGACCCAACTGGTCCTTTCCGAGAACGCGTTGAGAGGCATGCTGCAGCGTTACAAGGGAGAGCGTGGCTACCTCTATACCGGCGCGACGCTTCGCAATGTGCCATGGATCTTTGCTTACATGTCGGACGCCACCCGCCTGTTTGGCCAGAAGGTCAGTGGAAATGCTGAGCTGGTGAAAGCTATTGCCGCTGAGGTGCCGGGGGCGGAAATCAGCAGCACTGGTCGGCTGGAATCGAAGAAGGTGCCTGGTTCGAAGGCGGCATATTTTGATCTCAAAATGAGTTTCATCCGCCATCGAATCGTCAAAGACAGTGAAGCGTCTGGCTTGGTTGAAAGCATGGAGTTTGTAGTGTCACAGCCTCGCGGAGGTGAGCTTGAGCACATTCACAAGGAAGTCATCAAATTCGATTCGGCTTGGTTCGAATCTCTTATCCGGATGCCGGTTGATCTGAATCGCCCCTGGTTTCGTAGACACCTCCAAGCCTCATAATGAGGCCCAAATAGGAGGTGCCATGAGTCGTCAGCGTTACCCCGAAGAATTCAAGATCGAAGCGGTCAAGCAAGTGACCGAGAAAGGCAAACCCGTCGCCGATGTCGCCCAGCGCCTGGGCGTGTCCGTGCATAGCCTTTACGCCTGGATCAAGGTCTACAGCAAGCCCCAAGAGCAGCGTCAGCAAGACGACGATCAGCAGGCCGAACTGCGCAAGCTGCGCGCTGAACTCAAGCGCGTGACGGAAGAGCGAGACATCTTAAAAAAGGCCGCCGCGTACTTTGCCAAGGAGTGCGGCTGAAGTACGCCTTCATCAAGAAGCACTCGACTGATTACCCGGTGCGGCGCCTTTGCCAAACCCTCAAGGTGCACCCCAGCGGCTACTACGCCTGGCTGGCCGAGCCTCAATCTGCCCGAGCAAAAGAAGATCAACGTCTGCTTGGCTTGATCAAACACGCTTGGCTAGAAAGCGGAGGTGTATACGGCTACCGCAAAATTCACGATGACCTACGTGAGCTGGGAGAGGAATGCGGACGAAATCGAGTCGGGCGCTTGATGCAGGCGGAGGGGCTGCGTTCGCAAACGGGCTATCGGCGGCGTCCAGGGTTTTACGGTGGAAAACCAACAGTGGCCTCGCCCAACCACCTCGCGCGGCAGTTCAAGGTCAGTGAGCCGAACAAGGTCTGGGTGACAGATATCACTTACATCCGCACCTATGAAGGATGGCTCTATCTGGCGGTAGTGCTGGATCTGTTCTCACGCCAAGTAATTGGTTGGTCAATGAAGCCAAGGATGTGCAGCGACCTGGCTATCGACGCAATGTTGATGGCTGTGTGGCGACGCAAGCCACAGCAGCAAGTGATGATTCACTCAGATCAAGGTAGTCAGTTCAGTAGCTCAGATTGGCAAAGCTTCTTGAAGGCTAACAATGTAATCAGCAGCATGAGCCGGCGGGGAAACTGCCACGACAATGCCGTAGCCGAGAGCTTTTTCCAGCTTTTGAAGCGGGAGCGAATCCGACGAAAGATCTACACAACCCGTGAAGAAGCCCGAAGTGATATTTTCGATTACATCGAAATGTTCTATAACCCTAAACGCCGACACAGCAGTGCTATGCAGCTGTCTCCAATAGAATATGAGAAACGCTATTTCCTGAGCTTGGAGAGTGTCTAGGAAACCAGGGGCGATTCAATCATCCTTATCGCAGAATGGATAGAGTGAAGATGGCCCGGGAGGAACTGGGCGATCTGCTGGAGCTGACTCAGGCCTGAGGAGGCCTGCTGTAAACCACTTTTTTTCACTGTAAACCACAGTGGTTTACAGTGAAAAAAGTGGTTTACAACGTAGCTATGACACGCGCCCTGGCCACTCCCCAGGCCAGCGCGCTCCTCATTGGTTCGTTCAGCCGGACGTCGAACACCTGTGCTGCTCGGGGCCTTGCCACGCCGCGGTGTCCTATAATTCATCTTCAGCTGAGTGGAGCAAAATGTTGTGAAGCGCACATTCATTGGAATGGTCGAGGCTGGTGAGCCACTGATGAGGCAAGCGCTTGAAGCTATCCGACAGGCCCACGAAGCGGAGGCTGCTGGATTGCCAGACCTTGAGGTACAGCGTCTTCACCTATTGGCAGATTCGCTCTATCAGGCGGTCATTGATTTTCAGCTCCTCAAAGCAGGTAAACCACCGTCGACTATCCAGTGAGGACCTGCCGCTACATGACGAAAAAGATACCAGCTCTTCTCCCCGACCACCCCATGTATACCGACGCAGTGGATGCGATGAAGCAATACCACGAGGCGCAGGCTTCTGGCTCATCTGCCGAAGAGGTTGAGCGCCTGCGTCAAATCGCAGAATCACAATTTCGGGCTGTCAGCGAGTATCAGCTCAACGCTCTGGGATATCAGTCTCGTCGTCCGCACTGAAGGGATAACCGATCCGGAGGTAGCTTCAGAATCCATCAAGCCAAGCGGAAGACTCACGACGCGGTCCGATTGATCAGCGAGACGGTCGGGAGGGTTTGCACACAGCCCCAAAAAAAAAGCAGCTCCCGAGAGCTGCTTTTTTCTTACTCCCCCTTTTTGTGCTTGTGGGGTTTCAGGTCCGGATGGTCCTTCTGCTTTTCAGGGGTGACTCGCTGCCTTTTGTCCGGAGTGCCATCTTCATTGGTGCGCTTTGGGCCTGGCTTGATGCTCATGCAAAACTTCCTTTTCCGCTTGGGTTGTTGAATGCAGCTATGTAATTAGTCCAGCTTCTCTCAGCTGTCAAAGCAGGCTGGTGCAGAACCGCCTGGCCGATGATCCGGTCCACATCGAACATTCAGAGGCCAGAATAAGAGCCTCCGACAAAGGGCTTACAAGGGGCAGTGAAATCCAGCGCTGAGCGATACGAAGACGTCTGGACGTTCATCATGCCGAGCACGGTGTGGAACAGGTTGTCGTGGCTCAGCGGTGACGTGGTTTGAGCTTTCAAACAACCCACGTTGACCTTTTCGCTCTTCGCGAGCGAGTCAGACATCCAAAGTACCAACGGCACCTTTGTTTGCTCGTCAGGAGCCATCGCGTAAGGCAGCCCGTGTAGATAGAGCCCACCCTCCCCCAGCGATTCGCCGTGGTCCGAAACGTACATCAGCGCAGTGTCGAACTTGGTGTTGGCCGCCAGGATATCGATGAGATTTGCAGTCACATAATCGGTGTAGAGGATTGAGTTGTCGTAGGCATTGACCACCTCCTCCTGCTTACATTTGTCGAGCTCGTTGGTCTCGCACACCGGTGCGAATTTCTTGAATTGCGAGGGGTAGCGCTTGTAGTAGGCCGGGCCGTGACTGCCTTTGTAGTGGAGCACCAGGACAGCATCGCCTTCCTGGCGCTTGATGAAGTCTTGCATCTCCGTGAGCAGCACCCCGTCCTTACACTCCTCGCTGGTGCACAGTTGGGAATCCGCGTGAGAGGCAGCCTTGTGGTTGGGAACCCTGTCGCAGACCCCTTTGCACCCCGAGTTGTTGTCAGTCCACATGACACTGATGCCAGCGCGTTGAAGCACGTCGAGCAGCCCTTCTCGGCTCTTGGCCAAGCCATCTTTGTACTGGGCCTTACCCACGTCCAGGAACATGCATGGCAGCGAGACCGCGGTAGCGGTACCGCAGGAGCTCACGTTCGTGAAGCTAATGACATTTCGCTTTTCTAGTTCCGGATTCGTTTCACGGGAGTAGCCGTTGAGGGAGAAGTTGGCGGAGCGAGCGGTCTCTCCTACTGCCAGTACCAGCAGCCTGGGTTTACGAGCCGCACCCTGTCGATTAACTACCGCATCAGTACCAATGGCCGTCAGCGTTTTAGGTGAGGCCAGCTGACGCTTCAGGTACCCATGGCCAGCCGCAAACAAGTTGGTAGGTACCAGAATCAGCCGGATCTCCCGATTGTTGCGCAGCAAGGAGGCATACGACTGGTACTGACTCAACGCGATGCCAGATAAGGTCAACAGAGCGAGCGACAGAGCAATGAACCTGCTGACCAAAGCTTTGGCCCAAGGCTTGCGCCGGAGGGGAACCCGGGCAATCAGGTAGACGGGCAACACCCCAACCATTGCGACCCAAAGACCGAGCTTCCAATTCAGCAGCTCGGTTGCCTCAGCGACGTCGGTCTCCACAACGTTGGTGAACATTGTGTAATCGATCACGATGCCGTAGGCATTCATGAAGTAACTCGCAAAAGACGCGCTGATCAGTACCAGGCACAGTATGGGTTTGGCCAGCCGCCCCCATGACAGCAAGCTCAGAACGGTAAACACCCATGCGAATACTATGACTGGGAGGCTAGCCGCTAGCTGCCAGTTCACTTCATCGGTTTTGAATACCAGCTTCCAGAGCACGTTCCAGAGCTCAGCGTTCGCGAATAGCAGTAACCAAAAAGTCACCAGGCCGATTAGCAAATTAGTACTGATGCCTTTCTGCCGCGCATTGCGAATAGCAAAGATCCATTTGCTTAACAGGGTGTGAACAATGGATTTGGAAGGTGTCATTATCAAACTCTGGAAGCTGCTTATCCATGGCGGTAGCTATGGAGTTAGCGGGAGCTACAAGGCAAACCGTCGACAGATGCTGAGCGATTGCGCAATGTGCGGAGCGTCAGAGGCCTTAGGCCCCTAGGCGTTGGGGACGCTTAGTATGTGTGAGGCATAGGGATAAAAAGAGAAATGAATCTCGCTGAGCGCATTATTTCCGGGACCTGATAACGACACGATGACCTCGGGATTACAATGCTGACAGAAATCCAATTACTGCTGTTTTGATTGTCATTGATCACGCTATGATCAAAATTAGGGGGATACTACCCACCAAAAGCAATGCTCCGCTCAGCTAGATAAATTTAATTTCACAAACAAAACGGTTTCGTTTTGTCGTAGGCTAATTTTGAACTTTCAATTCAACTTACAAGTCTTTCTCGCGAGCAGAATATTATTTTCAACTTTTGCTCGTTAATATGTCACCCATCAATGAGGGGCGAATACCATGAGCTTTTTCAAAAACATCCTGGGCGGGCACCATGGCCGTGGAAACCACGGTGGAGGCAAGCACCACAGCGGGGGACATGGGGCCGAGCAATATGATCGCCATGGCCGGCAGCAGGGCTGCGACGGCGGTAATCAGGTGTATGACGGCGGGCGCCCTCCCACTCCTGCCCCCATCAAAGATCTGCAGGGCTGCAGGCAGTGCCGGACGGCCAACGATCCGTCAGCACGCTTTTGTCTAAACTGCGGAACACCGCTATCGAGTGGTTGCACCGCCTGCGGCTCGCTGCTGAGTGCAGGAGCAAGATTTTGCAGTCACTGTGGCCAAGCGACGCTCTAAGGCTAGGTAGACAGGAAGGCCAACGAGACCACAACCCTGCGCAAGGAGAAATACGTGGGTTCAAATCATGACCATGGCAGCGCTGCAGTACGCGAGGGGCATCAGAAGAAGCTAATCATGGCGCTCGGCTTGACTGGCAGCTTCATGATTGCAGAAGTGATCGGTGCGTGGATTACCGGCAGCCTGGCGCTGCTGTCGGACGCATCTCACATGTTCACAGATACTGCCGCCTTGGCGATCTCACTGATTGCACTTCAGATAGCCAAGCGGCCGGCGGATCAGAAAAGAACCTTCGGCTATGCGCGCCTGGAAATTCTGGCTTCGACGTTCAACGCCGTGCTGCTCTTCCTGGTGGCGATGTACATCTTGTATGAGGCCTACCAGCGCTTCTTCATGCCGGCGGAGATCGCTACCGGAGCGATGATGTGGATCGCAATCGCCGGCCTGATCATCAACCTAATTTCGATGCGCCTTCTGGCATCTGCGAGCAACGAAAGCCTCAACGTCAAAGGAGCCTACCTCGAAGTTTGGAGCGACATGCTCGGCTCGCTTGGCGTAATCATCGCGGCACTTATCATCCGCTTCACCGGCTGGACCTGGGTCGACACGATTGTCGCTGTGGCGATCGGCCTTTGGGTTCTGCCGCGGACGTGGCAGTTGCTTCGCGAAAGCCTGGGGATCCTCATGGAGGGTGTCCCGAGGGGGCTCGACGTTACGGCAATCGAGGCCACCATCCTCGGAGTAGATGGCGTGACGGACGTTCATGACTTGCACGTGTGGGCTGTCAGCAGTGGCAGTAACGTGATGACGTCGCACGTAGTGGTTCGGGATTCTGCAGATGGGGATGCTGTGTTGGCGGCCGTCGTGGATGCTGTCAGCGATGCATTCGAAATCCATCACTGCACCATCCAGATCGAGCGGGCAGCTTTCCACGAGAGCGTTCCCTCACCCTCGCACTGACCGATCGGTAAACACCATGCAAACACATCACCCTCCTGGCTGAGGGTGATGTTGCAAAAAAAATGCGGTGAGGGATGCCGTAAACGGCAGGAGCGCTTCAAGGGGGTTGGTGAATGGCTTCGCCTGCCCTCGTCAACAACCTCCAGAAGGCTCAGCGATGGCCTGGATCATCACGAAGTACCTACTCACTGCCGGTATAGTGATTCTCGTGTCAGAGCTGGCGAAACGCAGCGACAAGCTGGGCGGCTTGGTCGCCGCCCTACCCTTGGTCACGGTCGTGACGTTGGTCTGGCTCTATTTAGAGAACCAGAGCATGGAGAAGATCTCCAACCATGCTTGGTACACGTTCTGGTACGTGCTTCCGACCCTACCGATGTTTATTGCTTTTCCATTGCTGCTACCTAAGCTCGGCTTTTGGCCGACACTGATCAGCAGCATCCTCATCACAATGGCCAGCTTCGGAGGCTTCGCCATACTGCTGCGCCGGTTCGGCATTGAGCTTCTATGATCCGGTGGCCGCAGGGATCATCTTGATGAGTCTTAACGGCTATTAACACACTCGCCCTTCACCAGGTAGCGAACCATGTGCAGTTCGCCTTTCGAGTCTTCGTAGGTCATCATGCTTCTTACATTACCGCAGTACCGCACACTGGGTGATACATACACCAACTTACCAACGTCCAGGTCCATGCCATAGGCGTAGTCTTCTAGTTGAGGCATGGGCTTTTTTACGCGTTGAGCATAATCCGCTGTAGCCTCTCTAGCAGTACGCTCGATGCGTTTATTGATCTCCATACCGCTTTGGGCATTGGCTGTTAGTGATGTAAAGAGCAAAAACACGGCGATCGCTGATACAGTAGTGTTCATAAGAAGTCCCTTAATAAAAAAGCGCCCGTAGGGGGGCGCTAAAATTCACCTACCAAAGGAGCGTATGGTTTACAGGTGAATGCACTGGCGCGAACAACTGCTCGGTGCTCTTGCCAAGCTGCTTTGAAATGAGACAATTTCCAAAGCAGCGATGCCTCTTCCGCTGCCCTTAAACTAGCAAAGGAGGCTAACACCAAGATGATCGGGCAATTACAATTTGGACATGTAATAGATTGTAAGATAATTATTCGAGAGAATATCGAGCCGCCACGTGAACTAATTTGCAGAAAGGCGCTGCGGTTTGCGGCCGTGCATGGGGTCTGCCTGCGTGGCGCCCTCGATCCAAGGCCAGTACCAGTCCTTGCAAGCTAACGACCGAAATGCTGCCTGTCCTGGCCGATTCCACCTGCCAGGCGAATCTGTCATACACCGCCGCAGGCCCCAGAATCCGCTATGCTTAGGGGTGGAGCCTGCATGACTGTCAGAAATCTTGCGGCTACATTACAAATTTGTAGGATTTCGCCGCGGCCAGCTTCTTCGCGTTAAGATTCAAGCGTCCTCAGGTGACCCGGCGTATGGACAGAGGTAGCGACTACCACATGCCATACCCTCAGCCAAACTTTCGAACAGCCTGCAACCATAATCTTGGCGGATTAGGCCAACTCCTTCCTCACACCTTGAGATAAGTTATGCGCGTTCTAGTTGTGGAAGACGAAATTAAAACTGCCGAATATCTTCAGCAGGGCCTATCCGAAAGCGGGTATGTCGTAGATATCGTGCACAACGGTGTAGATGCTCTGCACTTGTTCAACACTAATGTCTATTCGTTGGTCCTCCTGGACGTGAACCTCCCGGGTATCGACGGCTGGGACCTGCTGGAAACCATCCGTAAGACCAGCCGGGTCCGCATCATCATGCTGACCGCCCGCGGACGCATCAATGACAAGCTCAAGGGCTTGGACGGCGGCGCGGATGACTACCTTGTGAAGCCATTCGAATTCCCTGAGCTGCTTGCTCGCATCCGTTCGCTGCAACGCCGTGGTGATGAGTTAGTCGAGAAGAGCTCGCTGAAAATTGCCGATCTGGAACTCGACTCCGTCCGCCATCGCGTCTTCCGCGGTGGCACACGCATCGATCTCACCACCAAGGAATTTGCGCTTCTGCACCTGCTCATGAGCCGAACGGGCGAAGCGCTGACTCGCTCTCAGATCATCTCGTTGGTCTGGGATATGAATTTCGATTGCGACACCAATGTCATCGATGTAGCCATCCGGCGCTTGCGCTCGAAGATCGATGACCCGTTTGAAACCAAGCTCATTCACACGCTTCGTGGCGTTGGGTACGTTTTTGAGGAACGCGCATGAGGCCATTCAGCCTGGCTGCAAAGCTGGGGTTAAAAGTTGGGTTGATGAGCGCAGCGTTGCTGCTTCTGTTCGCCACCTTTGGCTATCTGATGGTAGGCAAGGCTCTGGAAAGAAATGCCAGAGCAGACCTGGAAGTAAAGATGGCGGGGATGGCTCACAACCTGTCCACCATCCCGGACATCTCCGGCGTCAACGCGGATGCGCATCAGCTTGTCGATTTGGTCATGGGCCACAACAACCTGTATGTGAGCATATTCGATACCTCACAGAATCAGACTCCCCTGCTCTCGATTGGCTCGAAACAGGTCAATCTGGAGGTGCACAAGTTTCAGCCGGCGGCCCAGCCCAAAGAGCACGAATGGCGTGATACGCAGGACCGTCCTCTGCTGAGTGCTTCTCGAATCATGCGTTTGGGCGATGGAACAGAGGTCAGCGTCTATATGACCATGGACCAGTCATCCAGTGAGGCGCTGCTCGATGCGTTGCTGACCTGGGCCTTGATGATGTCCCCCGTCATCCTCGCACTGATCTTGGCCATTGGCTGGTGGACTGTGCGCAGAGGCCTGCTACCACTGACCAAGTTCCTCAAGATCGCCTCGAAAATCTCAACCGAGAGCCTCGACCATCGCCTTCCAACTGATGGGATGCCGGCAGAACTCAAAATGCTCGCCGACGGCATCAACATCATGCTGGCTCGCCTGGATGATGGGGTTCAGCAGCTCTCGCAGTTTTCTGACGACCTTGCTCACGAACTTCGAGCACCGCTTTCCAACCTGATGGGCAAGGCCCAGGTTGCCTTGACCAGAGAACGATCGCTTTCCGAGTACCGGGAGGTTCTGGAGTCGTGCACAGAAGAGCTGGACCGCATGAGCCGCATGGTTTCCGACATGCTGTTCTTGGCCCAGGTCAGTCATCCAGCATCAATGGTGGAGTTCGAATCCGTCTCCTTGGTCGACGAGGTTCAGCGAGTGTGCGAGCTCTTCAGCATTTCAGCAGAAGAAGGCGAGATTCAGCTGCAGATCTCCGGCAGTGATGACGTGGTGCGCGGGAATCGCCTGATGGTTCAACGTGCCGTCTCGAATCTGGTCTCGAACGCGATCCGTTACTGCCCTCGCGGCCGCACGGTCTACGTTAAGGTGCAGCATAGTGCGAGCGGTACGACGTTGAGTGTCGGCAACCCCGGCCGTGGTATTGCCAAGGAACACCACGCGCACTTGTTTGAGCGGTTCTACCGTGTGGACAAGAGCCGAGCACGGAGCGAAGGCGGTACCGGTCTTGGCTTGGCCATTGTGCAGTCGATCATGAGTCTGCACCAGGGATCGGCGAGCGTGGAGGTGACCGAAGAAAACTTCACCTGGTTCCACCTTCACTTTCCGGAAGCCCAGCAAATGCAGCCGGCAATGACCGCCGCTTAAATTGCGCAGACACGATTAGGCCCGTCAATCGACGGGCCTTTTGTTTGCCTCAATGCATCAGTGCCGAAGGACCACAGGGTCCATGGGCGACCGCAGAATCACCGACTTAATAATCTTCTGTTCGTCAGGATTGGCGTTTTTCCACAGGTGTGAGAAGTACTGAGCATTCACTTTCTCTTGAGCACTTACGCTGCCGGCGGCATCGATCAGGCGCATGGTCGAGTAGACACAGATCAGCGCCAGAATGAAGAACGCCGTGGCGACCACCATCACATAACGCTTGGCCAGCACCGGTGCCCGCTTGAGCTCCTGGATAGAGGCGTCCGCCGCCTTTGTCGCTGCTGTAAGCTCCGAGATCAGTGGCTGGATGGCGGTGTCGACTCCGCGGCATGCAGCTGAATACGCTGATGCAGCGGCGCGCAAGGCAACCTCCTCCGCGTTCGACCAAGCCTTCTCCGCCTTTCGCACCTCCTCCTGAATCTGCCGGCCGACAGCGTCCACCTGCTCCACCAGTTCGTTCGACCTCTCCAGAACAGCGCTGGAGGTGCGCGTCTGCGAGGTCAGCTCATCGAGCTGGACAGTGAGTTTTTCAGTGCAGCGGCGAAAGTCACCGATAGCAACTGCCCAGGGCTCTATGTCATTCATGGCTATCTCCTAGGGCGGCCAACAACGCCGCGCTGAATTAACGCGCTAGATATCAAAATTGTAATTTAAGAGAAAATTCGAAGTCGCCCTCGACAGTGCCGAGATAGACATGATCCTTCCAGATTTGAAGATTTAACGCATCCTATCTGCAGCCAAAATTACGGAATTGTAATTATTGACTCACCTTGTCGTTAGCTTCGCGTTCCTAAACTACAAACCAACAAAGGCCGCTAATCAGGTTGGCCTAGTATGAACCGAGGTTCACAATGAAATTTGTCAAATCTATCGCTATTGGCAGCCTGCTGCTGGGTCTCATGGGTACCGCTTACGCTGAAGGCGGCTTCGAGCGAACGAAACAGTTCAACGAGAACTTCCGAACCGAACAGGCTCGCCTATGGAGCGATGACTCTTCGGACCAGAACAAACAACAAGTCGCTCAAGAGCAAAAGAAAGAAAGCAAGGATGGTAAGGAACAAGCCGACAATTAATCGGCGGTTAAATAGGACTTCAAATGACGAAAGAAATCGACAAAAAAGCCAGGGTAAAACCTGGCTTTTTTGTGCTTGGAATTTAGCCTTCGTTCTTGCGAGGCGTTTCCGCATTGCTTTCTCCGGCCAGACCCTCGGCACCTTGTGCGGGGCGTTTCCAATGGCACAGCAGGAGCTGGCTGGCGTTCGCTTCGGTGATCGATGTGCAAGCTAGATCAGCGGGCAGACCATCCTTGCTGTCTCGCAAGCGCCTGGACAGATAGAACGAGCCATCCCGCGGCCACTTGGCAGGATCCTTGATGTTCTCGGACTTCCCGCTGCTGTAAAACTCCGACGAGTATGAGCGGCGGCCAGGATAGATCAGGGGAGCGGAATGAGCAGACTGCACATTGAGCCAGGCTTGAACCACATCCCGCTGATTCTGAGGGCGCTCCTCTAGTACCCCGGCGTAGATGATGCCCGCACCGATGATTGGCAACACCAATGCGCTCGCAGCGGCAGCCCAGGTGGTCTTCGGGCCAACTTCGCTGACCCGTGCAGACAGCAGCAATGCCCACGCTGGCAGCGCGGGTAGCAGGTAGGTCCACAGAATGTTGCCTGCAAATGTGAAGAAGACCGGTGTCGCCAAGGCCCACAGCCAGAGGTAGGCTTTGAAGCGCTGCATCGATCCACGCTTGCGGATCAACAGTGGTAGAAACAAGGCCCATGGCAGTAGCGACAATCCGAGCTGGATCCAGATGCTGCCGTACGGCTTGGCATGAGCACTACCATAGAGGTCCCCTGCCCAGTTACTGACGACGTAGCGGCTCCAGTGCTCACCAACGAAGAAGTACTCCATGAAGCCGGGCGTTTTCATCTCGGCCGCGACATACCATGGCACGGATATACCGAACATGAGTACAAGGCCGCTAATCCAGGGAAGCCTCAGTACCCGTCCCCATTCCTTGTAGATAACGAACCAGGCGAATGCCGGCGCCCCCATAAGCACCAGGGTCAGCGGCCCTTTGGCAAGCAAGCCCAGCCCGAGACCTGCGAACATCAGGTAGGCATCCGCCTTGCTGGCGCACTTCATCCAACGCCAGAAACCGTAGCTGGCCAGCAGAATCGAGAACGACAAAACAGGGTCAGTCAGCACAACACCGCTGGAGACCAGGCCAAGTGTGGTGCTGGAAAAAATAATGGCAGCCCAGATGCCGGCGTTACGAGAAATCTGCTGCGTGCCGAGTTTGATGATGATGAAACAGCTTGCCAGGTGGAGTAGCCACGCTGGGAAGCGCGCAGCGAACTCGTTAACGCCGAAGACCGTCATGCTCGCGGCCTGGGTCCAGAAGGACAACGGAGGCTTGCCCCAGAACGGTACCCCGTAGTCGAACATGGGCGTGATCCAGTCATTCAACTCGACCATCTTGCGAGCCATTTCAGCGTAACGGGCCTCAGATGTGTCCATCAGCGGGTAGATGCCCAGCCCCACCAAACGCAATAGCAAAATCGAACCCAGGACCCACCACAGCGTCCTCTCGTTCTTCAGGTTCAGCATTTCTTACCCTCGATCGAAGCCATCGAAGGGTGGAGTGACACGGGATCTGCCTTGTTGCTGTGCTTCAGGAAATAGAGAGGCCGGCGCTTCACTTCCGCGAGTGTCACGCCCAGGTACTCCCCCACCATGGCGACACCGACGCACATGAATGAAGCCATTCCGACGATCAGGTGATGGATGTCGAAACTGCCTGCCACAAGCGACGCAAGCATGTAGCAGATGCTGGAGACGAAAAGACCGAAACTGATGAGGCTGAAAATGCGCAGTGGTTTGCGAGAGAAGCTGACGATGCTCTCGATGGCCAGATTGAACAGGCCAGCTGCATTCCATTTGGTGCTCCCGGCATGGCGAACAGTGCGATTGTAGGGGAGTTCGATGGTACGAAAGCCTACCCAGCCGATCATGCCTTTGAGAATCCTGGAGCGTTCATCCAGGGCCCGCAGGGCTGCCAGCGGCGCAGGCCCAATCAATCGGAAATCGCTGACATCGGCCGGCATGTCCACCTTCTCCACCAGGCGCTGCATGACCCAGTAGTAAGCCCGGGCACTCATGCGCTTGAACCACGAATCACCGATTCTCAGGTTGCGCTGCATGTTCACCACGTCGTAGCCGCGTTGCCAGTAGTCCACCATGGCCGCGATGAGCTCTGGTGGATCCTGCAGGTCGACATCAATGAAGATCAGCGCACTGCCACGGGCATGGTCTATCCCGGCGCTCAGTGCAGCCTCTTTGCCGAAGTTGCGACTCAGGGACAGGCAACGTACAGATGACCCATCCTGATAGTGGCGAAGAATGTCGGCCGTCCGGTCATTACTGCCGTCGTCGACATAGAGGATTTCGCAGGAGACGGGTAAGCGCTTCACCACGCGGGTGATTCGCTGGTGGAACTCGGGGATGGTTTCCTCTTCCTGGAAGCAAGGGACCACGATGGTTAACAAGGGATCAGGGCGCTCGGGAAAGCGATGTAATGTCTGCATGATTGAATGTCCAAAAACGATGTGCAATGAATCCAAGTGCAGTGAGGCTTAAGGTCACTACGACTTGGGAGATGAGCGGTGACAGATTCGACTTGATGAGGAACCACATACCCACGCCATTGCCGAAGTTTGTGGTTAACGCGACCAGTGCAAACCTGACAGGCTGAAACTTACGAGAGCCATCTGCCACAAAACAGAGCGCCCTATTTCCAATGAAGCTCGCGATTGCGCCAACCATGCCGCCACAGATACTGGCCAGTAACGGAGTAACGAATTCTGTCGTAACCAGCAATAGGAACACCGCATAATGGACTCCCGTTGCTATGAAGCCGATCCCCAGATAACGAATCAGTAAGGTAGTAAGAGGTGGGGTTTGATTTTCCATGCCCAAAGCCTATGGAGGCAAAGGTGAAAAAATAGTGAACTAAATGTAAATGCGTAATTAGCCGAATCTATATATGGTAAGTAACAAGTCGGCGCACTAGGCTAGCACGCTACAATATCAGAGGGATTGCCTGAAAATTACGCTTTCGAAATAAAAGCCTTCCGATAACGCATGCATGACCCGTGGATTACAATGTTGACAAGATAAGGAAACACCGGGTGGCATTGAGATAGATTCCCCGAATTAAGGGGGACCTAATGGTTACACAAAATGAAACATATACAAGCAGCGTTGTTCCTTACAGCCCTGACATATTGGATGATTTGCCAATTGATGATCAGCTGGCCGTAGAGTTTTTCGCAACAGCACGTTGTGCCAGTTTCAAACAGGCTGCCCGAGGGCTCAATGTGCCAGTGGTAGGCCTGCGGAAACGCTTGGAGAAACTGGAAGAGCACATTGGTGCTCCCGTGTTTGTCTACAAACACAACAAGCTTGCCCTGACCCGCACAGGCGAGAGGGTCAGCCATTACCTGTGCCAGCTCTTCGGCCCAGACGGCCTTGGCAAGTCCGGTGAAAAGGAAGTCCCCAGGCTTACCATCGCGATCACAGAGCCAGTGCTGAACGACATCGTAAACCGCGATCTAGTCGCCTACGTGCGTGATCATGCCGAAATGCAGCTGGAAATCCATTCAGAATGCACAACGCAGATGCTTTCTGAGTGTGAAGTCGATGTGGGTATCGCTTTGGTGAGCCCAGATGATAAAGGCGCGCTTGATCGCCATCCTACGTATAGGTTTGAAAGGCTTGGCCGGATTGGGCACGCCCTGTTCATTTCCAGCCGCTATTCAAGAAGCGTCACCCTTCCAGTGGAGAGCTTGGATTTGCACAACTTCATGCTCGTTGTCCCTTGGGATGAAGAGATCTTGGCGGGCTCACGAAAGTGGGCATCGATAATGGCTGAGCATCAGGGCGGTACCACTCGGGTCAAGAGCTACAACCTATCACGAGGCCTTGTCGTTGGCGGTGCGTGTATTGGAGTGCTGCCCGACTACAGCCGAAAACTGGAGAGAAATATCCTACCCGTGCCGGGTTTCCTGGACGACCTGGAGGAGAAAGATGTCTATCTTGTTATCAAAACGAAGCTTGTCCGCAATCCGCAGGTTTTGGAAATTCGAAGATTGATCAAGAAGAGCTTCTTTGATAAGAAGGACTGGCTTGTTCGGTAACAGTTTTGTTAGGTTTCAAACTCCTCCGTTAACACTACAGAAACACAACTGTCATATTCGCTTGCAACCTAGTCAGAGTGCTTAGAACAAAGGCATCTTGTTACAGCGGGTGACAACCGTGGCCTGCTCCCATCTGCAAGATAAATTTAGGCCGGCGCAGGGCGAAATATAACGTCGGTAGCTAAGCACTTAACATACGAGAGGCAAGCAATGATCCGTTCTTCGAACATGCGGGAAAAGCTGTTGGCTGCCGCAATAATAGGCACATTTTCCTCGCAAGCATTCTCCGGAACAGTAACCACTGACGGAGCTGACATCGTTCTGAAGACCAAGGGCGGTCTTGAAGTATCGACTTCTGACAAGGAATTCAGTTTCAAACTGGGCGGCCGAGTTCAGGCCGACTACGGCCGTTTCGATGGTGTCTTCACCAAGAATGGCGATACCGCTGACGCAGGCTACTTCCGTCGCGCCTACCTTGAGCTCGGTGGCGTGCTGTACCGCGACTGGAAGTATCAGCTCAACTACGACCTTTCCCGCAACACGGGCAACGACTCCGACGGCTACTTCGACGAAGCCAGCCTGACCTACACGGGTTTCAAGCCGGTGCAACTGCGCTTTGGCCGTTTCTACACCGACTTCGGTCTTGAGAAAGCCACCAGTTCGAAGTGGACCACCGCCATGGAGCGGAACCTCTCGTACGACCTGGCGGACTGGATCAACGACAACGCCGGCATGGGTGTTCAAGCCACCAGCACCATCGCTGACATGGCTTATGTTTCCGGTAGCGTTTTCAGCGAAACCAATAACAACTCGGATGGCGACAGCACCAAGCGCTACAACGTACGTGGCGTGTTCGCACCGCTGCACAGTGATGGCAACGTCCTGCACGTCGGTGCTCAGTACGCTTACCGCGACCTCAAAAACAGTGCGGTCGATACCCGGATTCGTTCGCGTCTGGGCGTCCGCGGTGTAGATACCAATGGCGGCGGCGATGCCGGCACCAACGGCAACCGCATGCTGTTTGGCGGTGCTGCTGCACAACATGGCCTGTGGAAGGACGACTCGGTCTGGGGTCTCGAAGGTGCCTGGGCCACCGGCCCGTTCTCGGTTCAAGCGGAATACCTTCGCCGCAAGCTGAAAGCTGACCAGGCCAACAACGACATGAAGGCCTCCGGTTACTACGCCCAGATGGCTTACACCCTGACCGGCGAGCCGCGTATCTACAAGCTCGATGGTGCCAAGTTCGACACTATCAAACCAGAGAACAAGGAACTGGGGGCCTGGGAAGTCTTCTACCGCTTTGACGATATCAAGGTCGAAGACGGCAACCTGGTCACCGCGGCGGACCAATCGAACGAGCGCAAGGCCAAGAGCCACACGGTGGGTGTGAACTGGTACGTCAACGAGGCGGTGAAAGTCAGTGCCAACTACATCAACGTGCGCACCGACAACAACGAGAACACCGTGGGCGACGACAGCGGCAATGCCATCGTGACCCGCCTGCAATACGTCTTCTGATCCCTCTCATCAGTCTGACGTGAGAAAGCCGGAAGCGCTCAACGTGCTTCCGGCTTTCCTGTTTCTGGAGGTGATCAAGCATGGAGCGCCCTCCTCCTACCTGCTTTCGCTTACCGATGACCGCTCTTGCCAAAGCTCGGCGAATCTGATGTGATTGCCGCGTCGGGCTTTGCATGGTGGCCGTGCAAGCAAATCAAACCTGACTCCTATTCATGATTGAACCTGATTCGACGTCCAGCTTCGCGTCTAACGGCCCTACAAGCGCAGCTACCCCAACGTCGCTCATTAGGGGATAGTCATGTCTGCAAAAAAGCTGCTTCAACCTCTCGCTGCTCAGCTGCACGCCTCGTTCTCGGCTTCTGGCCGCCCGTACTCTCATCTGCACCTCCACCAGCTGTTCCACGCGGCCATCGGCTCCGTTGCACCGCAAGTTGCCATCCAAGACAAGCTGCCAATTCAGGTCTGTCGTGACAACGAGACACGGCAGTACAACCTCTACGCGGCGGTCGAGCGGGCGAAAACGTGCTTAGGATTGACCGATCTTCAAGCAGTCGGTGTGGCTGAAGAAGTCATTGAGGTGCTACGAACTGCGGGAATCGGCGTGAACCAGGTTCGCCTGCTCCTTGACCCCTCCTTCAGCTCGAAGACTCGCAAAAAGGCCTTCAAGGCTCTCTGCAAGAACCTGGATCTGAACGAGCTAGGCGATCGCTTCGTCCCCAAGACTGCCACGTTGGCCATCGCTGCTGGTATTGCGCCGCCTCCCAAAATGTCGTGGAAGGATCGCTTCGCCCTGGCTGCAAATTCCCCCATGCGGGGGCCAAGCGAGCTCATCAGCATGGTCAACCGGGATGAGTGTTATCTGTGGGTATTCCCACCGACTGACCATCATGCGACGGCTCCAGCGACGCATGACCGTTTCTTTGGTGAAAAGACCCACCCGAGCGCAGAAATGGGCATGGGGTTCAGCATCATCGATTCCGGCTGGACCCGCCCCAAGTACCCGCTATCCAGGCAGTCACAAGAGACCTTCATCCAGTATTCGCTTTCTGCGCCGATGTGGTCCTGGCGCGCACAAAGTGACACCTGGCGCCTGGGAAACATCCTGCGTTCAAGAATCCTTGACGGGGCTCCTTGGCATAACGAGCCTCTGAGTGACGTGCTTCCGAGCGGCCTTAAATCCCTGCCCCGGATCTATGGGTGCGAAACCTGCCGAACGCTGTTCATTGAGAATCACAGCGACTACCCGGATGTACCCACTCAGTGCCAATGCGGTGAGGCGAGCAGCACGGGTGACCAAAACGAGTCATCTGCTCTCAATAGCTGATTTTCCTTACGGTGGCGGGCTGAGCCCCCCGTTAGGGATTGGCTATGGGAGCGGGATTCGCTCACCCCAAACCTGAAGGCGCCGCCACCTAACCGAGCGATATGAGCTGAATGCTCGCGGAGTAGATATGCAAAAGAGTAAAAACAAACAGGACACCCTGGCGGCGATCAATGCGCTTGTCGAGATTGCGTATGATCAGGGATTTGCGGACGGACACGGAGTCGGCAATCAAGTCGGTTTCGTAGCCGGTGTCATGAGCCTCAAAGCTGCATTGGCCTGCGGCTTACGGCATGGCTCACCTGAGTGCGGAAAGGCCCTTGAAAGCCTCAAGCGCATCGGGATCGACGAGTGAGAGAAAAGTACGGGTCGTGCGCTGATCGCGCACGACCCGTACTTCTACTTCAGGTCATTTCCCTGCTTAGCTTCATGATTGAAGCTCAGGGATCAGGTGCTTCTGCGGTAGGCCAACAGGCGCAAGGCGTTGAAGACGACCAACAGTGTGGAGCCCTCATGGATCGCAACAGCGGCACCAATGCTCAAGCCCATGATGGTGGACGGAACCAGGATGGCCACAATCCCCAAGCTGACGAACAGATTCTGGTGGATGATCGATCGCGTGTGACGGCTCAGCCCCACCGCAAATGGGAGTTGCCTGATGTCGTCAGCCATAAGCGCGATATCAGCCGTTTCCAGGGCAACATCAGATCCAGCAGCCCCCATTGCGATACCAACGCTCGAACTGGCCATGGCAGGGGCATCATTGACGCCGTCACCCACCATGGCCACCTTGGCGCTAAGGCGCAGGTTTTTGATGGCCTTGACCTTGTCTTCCGGCATCAGGTCTCCCCACGCTTCATCTAAGCCAACTTGTTTGGCTACAGCCTCTGCAACGCGGTTGTGGTCTCCAGAAATCATGACCATGCGTTCGATGCCCATCTCTCTAAGCTTCTGGAGTGCCTCTTTGGCCCCCTCCCGGGGTGTGTCCAATAGCCCGATAGCGCCCAGATCCTTGTCAGCACGCCGTACCACCATGGTGGTACGGCCTGACTGACGTAGACGCTCCGCAGCCTCCAGGGCTGCCTTGCTGAGTGCGGGAATACCATTGGTACCGAACATCTCGACCTTGCCAATCCAGACGAACTGCCCATCAAGCTCAGCACGCACGCCGCGGCCAATCATGTTGCTCATGTTCTTGGCTTGGAATCGGCGCCGTGTGCCAATCATCTCTTCACCGTCACGCACAATTGCCGCAGCCAGCGGATGGTCGCTCATCGACTCCACAGCGATGGCGACGTTTAGCAGATCCTCGATCTGCGTGCCGCCTATGGGTATTACATCGGTGATACGTGGGCGCCCTTCGGTCAGGGTACCGGTCTTGTCGAATGCCATGGCATTCAATGATCCAAGCTCTTCAAGTGGCGCACCGCCCTTGATCAGCACGCCACCTCGGGCTGCCCTGGCGATGCCAGAGAGAATGGCGCTTGGTGTAGCGATCGCGAGCGCGCAGGGGCTGGCTGCAACCAGTACGGCCATCGCCCGGTAGAACGAGTCACGGAACGGCTCGTCAAGGAAAATGCCGGCAAATAGCAGCCCGACTACCAGCAGTAAAACCAACGGGACGAATATGCGTTGGAAGCGGTCCGTGAATCGCTGGGTCGGTGACTTCCTGACTTCGGCTTCACTGACCATCTTGATGACCCGCGCCAAGGTACTCTCCGTAGAGCGCCGGGTTACCTCAACCTCGATGAGCGTTTCGCCATTGATGGTACCGGCGAAGACTTTCGAGGCTGCATCCACTGCATCTGGCTTGCTGCGTGCGAGTTCGGCATCAGGAACAGGTTGCTTGTCCACGGGGACGCTCTCACCGGTTACTGGCGCCTGGTTGATACTTGAGGAGCCTACGACTACAAAACCATCGGCCGGCAGGCGGTCATTGGGGCGCACGATGACAACGTCACCGGGAACCAGCAGCTCCACGGGCATCTCCACCGTGCCATTTGCTCTGCGTACGATCGCGGTGGCTGGTGCGAGCTTGGACAGTGCCTCAATCGCTTTCTTGGCCCGCCCCATCGCGTAGCTTTCAAGGGAATGCCCCAGACTGAACAGGAACAGCAGCAGAGCCCCCTCCGCCCAGGCGCCGATGCTCGCGGCACCGACTGCGGCGAGAAGCATCAGCGAGTCGATCTCGAAGCGTTTCTGACGGATGTTGGTAACCGCTTCCTTAGTGGTGAACCATCCACCGAACACGTAGGCCGACACGTACAGAATCAGAGGCAGACGATCAATCAGGCCAAGTTTTCCTGCGAGAGCTCCGGCACCCAGGAGAGCACCACAGATCAGCGCGAAAATCAGCTCTGTGTTCATTCCAAAAATGCCGCCATGCTCATGGCTATGACCTTCATGCCCGGCTTGGTCATCAGGGCGTTCAAGCAAACTCTTCATAACTCGTCCCTTCTGGGGTCAAGGCTTCCAATTGCCCTCTGCAGTTGGGGAGCCGTCTCTGTTGGTTGGCTAAGATCTATTGCACGGTTTGCCCGAGCCCAGGCGTTAACATTTCGAAGCTATGGGGTATCGGGCGTAATAAAAAATGCCAGGCACTGCCTGGCATTTATGAATTCTCTAATTGTTCTGTTCAAATCGTTTACTACTTGTTGTTGATGCATTGCGAATACATCGAGTAACGAACAGTCTTGAGCGTGCCCTGGGAGTCCTCGAAGGTCATCAACCGTGGATAGACCTGGCAGGTACGGGGGTCCTGCGACTGACGTACGAATTTCGCAACGTCTATCTTCATGCCATATTTGTAATCCTGAATCTCTGGCATTGGCTTGCCATTTTTCTCCGCGTACTTGGCCACTGCGGTCTGGTGTTCCTTGGTGTATTGAAGCTGCTTGCTCTCGGAGAAAGTGTTGGCCTGCGAAGCCACCGAGAAAACAACAAGTGCAGCAGCGATAATTAGCTTTTTCATAAAACCCTCTCAATTTCAAAACTTCTCGGGCGTAACCTTAGCAATGCATAGGCATCACCGGCATGACGAGAAACTTACAATTTTGAAAGGTAAGTGCATCTACTTCACTTTAAACAAAAAAGCCCACAACACGTGTTGTGGGCTTCTCTTTAGCGGAGGCTGTTAGCTAACCACTTCGGCCTCGTCGCCGTCTTCATCCTTGCGGTGTGCCCAGTGATACAGGGCAGGCAGTACCAGCAAGGTCAGTGCGGTGGAGGACAGGATCCCGCCAATCACCACCGTCGCCAATGGCCGCTGAACTTCGGCACCGGTGCCGGTGGCCAAAGCCATCGGGATGAAGCCCAGGGACGCTACCAAGGCTGTCATCAGAACAGGTCGCAGACGGGTCAATGCACCTTCATCGACTGCCTGTCTGAGCGTTCGTCCCTCCTCCCTTAGCCCGCGGATGAAGGCAATCATCACCAGGCCGTTCAGTACTGCAACGCCGGACAGTGCAATGAAGCCGACACCTGCCGAGATCGACAGTGGGATGTCCCGCAGCCACAACGCCACAACACCACCGGTGAGTGCGAATGGAATACCGGTGAAGACCAGCATGCCGTCCTTCAGGTTGTTGAACATCAGGAACAACAAGGTCATGACCAGCAGCAAGGCGACTGGAACAACGATCTGCAGGCGTTTGGCAGCCGACTGCAGCTGCTCGAACTGGCCCCCCCAAGTCGTCCAGTAGCCCGCAGGGATTTGCACCTTCTTGTCCAGCGATGCGGTCGCCTCCTCAACGAAGGACCCCAGATCGCGGCCTCGAACGTTGGCGCTGACGATAACCAGACGTTTGCCGTTCTCGCGGCTGATTTGGTTCGGGCCCAGTTGCAGGTCCAGATTGGCGACCTGGGACAGCGGGATGAAGCCGATCTGATTGGCACCCTGTGCCGCATTGGCAGGTACCGGGATCAGCAAGCTGGACATACCCGCTACGTCGGTGCGAACGGTCTCTGGTAGGCGTACTACCATGTCGAACCGACGGTCGCCCTCATACAGCGTGCCGGCCTGACGGCCACCCACGGCGATAGCGATCGAGTTCTGAACATCCGCGATGTTCAGGCCGTAGCGTGCTGCTTTTTCGCGGTCAATGTTGATGGTCAGCACCGGCAGGCCGGATGTCTGCTCAACTTTCACTTCCGATGAGCCCGGGACCGCTTTGAGCGCTGCCGCGATCTTGTTGGCGGTGTTGTTGAGCACGTCCATGTCATCGCCGAAGACTTTCACAGCGACGTCACTACGCACGCCCGAAATCAGCTCGTTGAAACGCAGTTGGATTGGCTGCGACAACTCGTAGTTGCTTCCTGGAACACCCGCTGCGGCCTTCTGCACTTCAGCAATCAGCTCATCACGAGGCTTCTTCGGGTTAGGCCACTGATCCTGAGGCTTGAGCATGATGTAGGCGTCAGAGGCGTTCGGCGGCATCGGGTCAGATGCAATTTCTGCGGTACCCGAGCGTGCGAACATCCGCTCAACTTCAGGCACCTGCGCAATCACCGCTTTCTCCAGACGCTGCTGCATCTCGACAGATTGAGTGAGGCTCGTTCCAGGCACACGCATGGCCTGCATCGCAAAGTCACCCTCACTGAGGCTTGGGATGAACTCGCTACCCATACGACTTGCCAGCAAACCACTGAGCACGACCAAGGCTACTGCGGCCGAGAAAGCGATGTTCCGATGTCCCAGCACCCATTGCAGAACCGGTTCATAGCGCAGTCGAGCTGTGCGCATGACCACGCCTTCCTCTTCCTTCACCTTGCCAGTGACGAACATGGCAATAGCTGCAGGAACAAAGGTAACGGACAGGACCATTGCACCCAGCAGCGCCATCACAACGGTGAAGGCCATCGGGTGGAACATTTTGCCTTCGACGCCGGTGAGGGCGAAGATCGGCAGGTACACCACCATGATGATCAGCTGACCGAAGATCAGCGGCCGGCGAGCTTCTCGCGCCGCGGCAAAGACCTCGTGGAAGCGTTCGGTTTTGGTGAGCATGCGGCCATGCTTATGTTGCGCATGAGCCAGTCGACGGATCGCGTTTTCTACAATAACCACGGCACCGTCGACGATGATGCCGAAGTCGAGTGCCCCCAAACTCATTAAGTTGGCACTGACCTTGTTGTTGAACATGCCTGTGAAGGTGAACAGCATGGACAGCGGAATCACCATCGCGGTGATCAGAGCCGCACGGATGTTGCCGAGGAACAGGAACAGAATGGCGATAACCAGGATCGCGCCTTCCACCAGGTTCTTCTTCACCGTCGCGATGGCTTTTTCAACCAGGTTGGTACGGTCGTAAACAGTCACAGCCACCACGCCCTTTGGCAGGGTGCGGTTGATGTCCGCCAATTTGGCGGCGACAGCTTGAGATACGGTGCGGCTGTTTTCACCAATCAGCATGAACACGGTACCGAGCACGACTTCGCGGCCGTTCTCAGTAGCAGCACCTGTACGGAGCTCTTTACCGATGCTGACGTCAGCAACGCTGCTGATGCGAATCGGTGCACCATCCACACTGGTGATCACGATGTTGGCGATGTCTTCGATATTGCCTACCTGACCCGGTGCACGGATGAGCAACTGTTCACCATTACGCTCGATGTAGCCGGCACCGACGTTGGCGTTGTTACTTTCCAACGCTGCGACCAGGTCATTGAGTGTCAGCTTGTAGGTAGCCAGGCGCTTTGGATCCGGCGCAACCAGGAACTGCTTGGCATAACCGCCGATGGTATTGATCTCGGCCACACCCGGGACGTTACGCAGCTGAGGCTTGATGATCCAGTCCTGGATCACGCGCAGGTCGGTCGGGGTGTACGGCGTACCGTCCTCTTTGACCGCGCCATCTTCGGCTTCAACAGTCCACAGGAAGATCTCGCCGAGGCCGGTAGATACCGGACCCATGACGGCCTCTACACCTTCTGGCAGCTGTTCCTTCGCAACCTGCAGCCGCTCGTTGATCAACTGGCGGGCAAAGAAGATGTCAGTGCCATCCTTGAAGATCACGGTGACCTGAGACAGGCCAGAGCGAGACAGGGAACGGGTCTGCTGAAGGCCCGGGAGACCGGCCATGGCCGTTTCAACTGGAAACGTGATCCGTTGTTCGGTTTCCAAGGGCGAGTAACCAGGCGCTGCAGTGTTGATCTGCACCTGGACGTTGGTGATATCGGGTACCGCATCGATGGGCAGCTTTTGATAGCTGTAGATACCGATACCCGCCATGATCAGAACGGCGATCATTACTACGATGCGCTGCTCGATGGCGAATCTGATGATACGTTCAAACATGAGAAATCATCCTGTCAGTTCGCATCAGTGACCGTGTTCGGCAGAAGCTTTGCCGAGCTCGGACTTGAGTGTGAAGCTGCCACTGGTTGCTACCTGGGCGCCGGCTTCAATACCGTCGATGATTTCCACGTACCCATTGTCGCGGCGACCCAGTTTTACCGGGCGGGTGTCAAAGCCATCTGGGGTGCGTACGAATACCGAAGGTTTGTCTTCAACGGTCTGCACAGCGTGCTCAGGGACCGCTACGGCAACTCGATCGGTCTGGAAGGTGACCGCAATGTTTACGAACAGGCCTGGACGCCAGGCGCCGTTGGGGTTGGTCAAGGTGACGCGGACAGTAGCTGCACGGTTTTGCTCGCCCAGCAGGCTGCCGACATAACCCACCTTCCCTTCGACCTCGACGTTCATGTCAGGCGAAGAGACTTTCACTGCACGGCCAGTCGTGACCTTGCCCAGATCTGTCGGCGGAACTGCGAAGGTCGCCCAGACCTGATTCAGGTCGGAAAGGATGAAGGCGTTGGTCGCCTCGCTGACGACTTCGCCGACGGTCAGGTGTTTCTCCACTACCACGGCGTCGAAGGGAGCGCGGAGCTCGTAACGATTACCGCCAACGGAGTTAACCGAGGCACCGATTGCGCCGACCTTCTGCTTGGCGTTGGCCAAGGAGATCTCCGCTTCTTGCAGCGCTTGGCGTGCTTGGAGGTAGTCTTGCTCTGCAGAGATCTTGTCCTGCCACAGTTGCTTCTCACGTTCGAAGGTCACACGCGCCAGTTCGACGCGACGCTGTGCGGCCTGTTGTTCGCTGCGCAGGTCAGAGATCTGCTGGCTGGCGATTACCGCGAGGACTTGCCCTTTCTTGACCGTCTCGCCCAGGTTGGCCTGGACAGCCTCAACAACGCCAGGAACACGAGGAACCACGTGGGCAGTACGATCTTCGTCGAAGCGAATTTCGCCAGGGAAGCTCACGACGGTACCGAGGTCACGAGGCGCTGCAGCTTCCAGGGCAACACCAGCGGCCTTGATCTGTTCAGCGCTGAGCGTCAGCTTGCCCTCTTCTTCACCGCCCTCTTCGCTGTGGCCTTCTTCACCATGGCCCTCATCACCTTCCTCTTTGGCGGCAGATGCGGCTTTCTTTTCGTCGCCATGGCCATCGTTAGCGCCATGCTCGGCAGTACTGGCGGCCTGCTGTCCGGAACTGTTGTTCCAGGCAAGGCTGCCAAATCCGAGGGCTGCCACAGCGGCTACCGCGAGGGCGATCTTGCGTTTGTTATCCATTGCTACTCCTGCTGATCGTAGGCACCGGCTTGTTCAAGGCTGTGTGCCGAAGAAAATGTTTGGCCCGTTCAGCGAGTGCCGGCGGTTGAGCCGACTTCGCCATAAACCCTTTCCACCTGCGCACGCGCATTGGTCGCCGCTGCCAACGATTCGAGGTATTGGCCACGAGCGACGATCAAGGTGCGCTGGGCATCCAGCACTTCGATGAAACCGAATTTGCCCATCTCGAAGCCGCGGGTTGCGGTCTCTACGGCTTGTTGGGCTGAAGGCAGAATGGTCTTGTCGTAGGACTCGACCTCCTGCATGGCGGTGGACCATTGGTTCAACGCGGTTTGGGTTTCGGTGCGCAGGCGCAGCTCAACAGCATTGCGCTGGTCCCGGGCCTGATCTGCACGACGAGAAGCGGAAAGAATGTTGCCCTGGTTACGATCGAACAGCGGCAAAGGCATAGACAGGCCCACAGTGTTGACCCGCTCGCGCACAGAGCGGTCGTACTGGCTACCTACACTGACAGTAAGGTTCGGGATACGCTGAGCTTTCTCTGAGCCGAGCGAGGCATCGCTCTTGTCTATCTGCACCACGGCCTGACGCATTTCTGCTGTTTGGTCGAGCTTAGCCAGCAGATCTTCAGTGCGAGGTGGCAAGCCCGGGGAGAGGGTTGGCGATTCGAGTCGATCAAACACGGTGACTGAGCTCCCGGTAATTTGAGCGAGCTGTTGGTAAGCGGTCGCTTTTTCCGTTTCTGCACGTCGAACTTGCAGCTGGGCTTCGGCCAGTTGCACTTGAGCGCGGGTCGCCTCCACTGGGGACGACTTACCTGCGCGAACACGGCCATCGACGATGCGAAGACCGCGCTCAGTCAGTTCGAGAGATTGCTTGGCCAGGTCGAGACCTGTCTGGGCCCGCAACGCGGCGTAAAAGGCTTGGACGACATCTGCACGCAGGCCGTTAACGCGACGGTCTAACTCAAGCTGTGCGGCGGTCTGCCCGTATGTGGCGACGTCAACACGAGCCCCCCGCTTACCGCCCAGCTCAAGGGTCTGGCTGAGAGAGACAGTCGTCTGGCTGGTGTTACGACGGGTGTCTTCCACGTCATACGAGATTGTGGGGTTGGGGATAAGCCCGGCCTGCTTGCGAGCACCATCAGCGATCCCAATTTCTTGCCTGGCCGCGGCCAGGTCTGGGTTGGCATCCATGGCCGTCGAAAGCGCCTGGGGCAAGCTGATGCTTTGGGCAAGGGCTGCAGGCGCCATCAACCCAGAGATGACTGCACAGAGTGCAGCGATCTTCCAGGGCGAGACGGGGGTCTTGGGTAAGACATTGCGGTTATACCGGGGCACTTTGATGGTCCTCGTGCACAAACTTCGATAAAGCTTGGCGAGAACGCCGAAACAGCTGCCAAGCCCCACTTGATTAGGTGATGGCACTCTAATGAGCGGTAGCTATCAGAGGGGTGGCTAGAAAATTACAATTCCGTAAGAATGTCCTGTAATGCCCGAAAATACTGGGAAACCAAACCCGACACGATGATTTCGTTACAAGCAACGGAGATGGCAAACACGCGGTGCGAAGGCCCGAACAACAGGTAGATGACGAAATTGTAATTTTCCTATCACCCCCCCGTTATCTTCGGCCTGCAAATATGAGCTCGCGCTACGCTAGGCGCGCCGCCTGGTCAGAACAATTAACGACACCCGCGCCGGTAAACATAATAAAAACTGCCGTGAATCAAAGGAGCATCGGATGAAAATCAAAGTACCACTGTATTTGGCGGCAGTTTCTGCGCTGTCTGGAAGCTATGCTATTTCGGCACAAGCTGAAGACAAGCCAGAAGGCTTCATTGAAGGCAGCAGCCTTACAGTGTTGAACCGTAACTTCTACTTCAACCGTGATAACCGCGACAGCACCGCCCCCACTTACAACAGTGGCAAGGGCAATACGAACGGCTACTCCGAAGCCTGGGCGCACGCGATCATCAGCAAATTCAACTCCGGGTTTACCCAAGGTACCGTTGGCTTTGGCGTTGATGCCTTTGCCATGATCGGCCTCAAGCTCGACACCGGTGATGGGCGCAACGGCGGCCGTAGCTCCTTCGACGTGCTGCCCGTTGATAACAAGGGTGAAGCTCGCGACGAATACACCAAGGTCGGCGGCGCAGCCAAAGTCCGCTTGTTCGATACCATCGTGAAAGTGGGTGATGTCTTCCCATCGACCCCGGTCGTCGCATCGGGTGACTCTCGCCTGCTGCCAGAGAGTTTCCGCGGTGTGACCGTTGAGAACACCAGCATCCAGGGCCTTACCCTCCAGGGTGGTCGTCTGCATGCGATGAGCCAGCCGGTCTCAAGCAACCTGAACGACAACTTCGTGACGTTCTACGGCGGCCCGGTCAACTCGCCATGGATCGGTTACGGTGGCGGTGACTACTCGATCAACGACAACTGGACTGTGAGCGTCTACGCCAGCCAGCTGAAAGACGTCTGGAATCAGTACTACGCCGGCACAAGCGTGGTTTACCCGCTGAGCGACGATCTGGCGCTGATCGGTGGCTTCAACTACTACAAAGCCGTAGATGAAGGTAAGAAGCGCCTGGGTGAATTCGACAACAACATCTGGAGTGCCAAGGTCGGTGTGCGTTACGGTGCCCACACCCTGGCCCTGTCGCATCAGCGCAACAACGGCGACGACGATTTCGACTACCTGCGTCAGTCGGACTCGATTTTCGTCGACAACTCCATCCAGTACAGCGACTTCAACTCGCCGAAAGAGCGTTCCTGGATGCTGCGCTATGACCTGAACTTCACCAGCTACGGCATTCCAGGCCTGACGTTCATGACGCGCTACGCCAGAGGCTCGGGTGCGGATTACTCGAACGCTAACCAGTTCTACATGCGCACCGACGACAACGGCAACCCGCTCGACAATCAGAAGCGTTGGGAGCGTGACGTCGAAGTCAAATACGTTGTCCAAACCGGTCCGGCAAAAGATCTGTCCTTCCGGTTGCGCCAGGCAACCACGCGTGCCACTGCTTTCGAATCGGATCTGGATGAAACTCGTGTAATCATCGAGTACCCGCTTTCGATTCTGTAATTCGCTAACTGGGCCAGTTATCCATTGGCGGGTCCTGTTAGTAAAACGAGCATTACGCATTCACCTTGAGTGGCTTAAGTGCTCCTTTGGTAAAAGGTGGATATTTGGCGCCCATTGGGCGCCTTTTTTTTGCCTAAAATTCAAGTAGGCGTTCGATTGTACGCATCGCATGCCGGTGAAGTTCATGACTACACCAATGACCAGTCTCTTCAATGTGAGCGACCTCGCCGTCATCTGAGCGGAACGAAGCCAGCACAAAGAAGAAAATAACCCAATACTTCATAAGGTCAAATCACCTGCTGGAGAGAGGGCCCGCAACTGTCAAACCCAAACCGCGACAAGATATACCGCCAGACTATCAACTGTATTACCTAGAAATTACAAATCCGTCATTTGAGCCCCGGCACGCTCATTTTGATTTACCATCCCTTTCAATAATGCCGGCGCGCGTGCGCGGTTAATTGCTCAGTGATATCGAGACAAAATCCCATGCGAATTCTGGTAATTGAGGATGAAGTAAAAACTGCGGAGTATGTGCGTCAAGGTCTGACGGAATGTGGCTATGTCGTAGATTGCGTCCACACCGGGTCAGATGGATTATTCTTGGCTAAGCAGCACGAATATGAGCTGATTATCCTGGATATAAATCTGCCAGAGATGGACGGTTGGCAGGTCCTTGAGTTGTTGCGTCGTAAAAACTGCCCTTCCCGTATCATGATGCTGACGGCGAGAAGCCGGCTGGCGGATAAGGTCCGGGGGCTGGAGAACGGAGCAGATGACTACCTGATCAAGCCATTTGAGTTCCCTGAGCTGCTGGCCCGGGTTCGCGCCTTGATGCGCAGGTCAGATCACCCTGCATCCGTAGAGGTCATTCGCGTCGCTGACCTGGAGCTTGATCAGAGCCGGCACAGGGCATTCAGGGACGGTCAGCGCATTGACCTGACCACGAAAGAATTCGCGTTACTGCATTACCTGATGCGTAATACCGGTGTGGTGCTGAGCCGCACCCAAATTATTTCGCAGGTTTGGGATATGAATTTTGACTGCGACACAAACGTTGTAGAGGTGTCGATTCGAAGACTCAGAGCCAAGATAGATGACCCTTTCGAGACCAAACTGATACATACGCTTCGGGGCGTAGGGTATGTGCTTGAAAAACGATAGTTGCCAAGCTCTCTAGTACCGAAAATCCGCTACATGCTCCCGTCGCTTGCGAACTTGAGGTTTCTGTTTACGATCCGCGGCGCTGATTCCTCACTCAACAAATGAGGTAGGCTGTACATGAGGTATAGCATTGATTATCAGCAGGTTTCGCAAGGACAATCCGATGCCAGCATTGATGCCTGTCCAGCTGACATTGTCTTCAACAGCGACCATGGCCTAGCTCTTATCCCGTGCGTTGGCGATGTTATCAACCTCCCCTCTACGGCGGTCAAAGAAGGGGTTTGCGGCATCGTTAGATCAAGGATTTTCAATTATCTCAGAGGTCCTGAAGAGCTGTACTGTCACGTCAATATTCTCGTTGAGGAGGCGGACATCAATTTCGAAAGTCTCATCTCGGAATACATGCGCAATCAGTCACGTGCTCGCTCGCCTTCTTCATAAAGTCGAAGGCGGGCCAGTCCATTAATGGTTGTGTATGGGTGAGGGTTCAGCAGAGCGAGCGCCTACTGAGCACCAGAGATGAATAGTCACAGCCTAGTGGTTTAACGCGGTACTGCTGGTGTACGCAGGGCCGGACTCATTGTTTTTTGAATGGCGCATTGCAGCACATAGAAATATAAAACCCCGGAAGCAAATACGATTGCGGACAGATAAGCAAACTCAGAGTCTAAAACCCCGGAAACCATATACAATTTAATCGTGATAGAACCCATAATAATTCCGGTACAGTACATGACGCCTGTGAACTGATTGCCCAAAAAACTCAGTATGCCGCTGAAGGCATTGTTCGCACTCAACAGCATTGCTTTCAGTATCGTCCAGCCGAGAACTGGCAGAAAAGCCTTGATCATGAAGGCGAATAACATCGACGATGCAAACAGTTTTATCGGGGTTTCTGCCCACGGCTTGATGGTGCCGTCTACTTCAACGCCGGTATACAAGATGATATTCAGAATAATCGCCATAAGGGTGCATATGCCGAGGCGTATCATTTCCCGCTTAAGCGGGGCCATCATTATCACTGCGTGAATCTTGTTTCCAAAGTATCGTTTTAGTCCTTGGATCGACATTTTTCTTCCTATGCTCTCGGGTATGACGCTGTTGTAGCGTTGTATGACGGTCATGCTTTTACCCGAAGAGAGGTGACGCTTCAACGGTCCTGAATTGCGCAGGGGATCTCATGTCCTTCCCCTGGCTGGGTAGCTTGCTGAGAAATTCTCATCTACCTGCGTGGCAACGATGCGGCCACCCCGCCGCCGTCAGAGCTCTGGAGGACTGGCTGCTGTCAGCAACTCATCGAGTGACGGAACCTTAGCGTTTGCACTGAGGACGAGTGTTCTGGATCGGAGTATGGATACATCAAAGAAAGATTCGCACTCGACTCTTCCGTTTACTTCTCTCCAGTGGGTGACTTCTGGTATCAACTCATTAGGCACCGGGTATAGTGCCATAGGGTTATGGAATACCTCCACTTCAGCAGACCACGGCTCGTAGCCATATTGCGGCCAGAGCTGACCGTAGTCGCTGGACGCTACATCCAACAGAAATGGGATACCTCGTGATGCTCCCGGAGAACGGTCGAAAAACTCACCAAACCGCAAGTATCGGTACCCGTCTAGATGAGCTCCACCTGAGATCGGCACTCGGCTGAGCTTTGGCACTGTGCAGGCATTGGTGAAAATGACCGCTGAAAGATGGGCATTTTCCATTAGCGTAAATAGGCCGTTGGGGCGCCCTGATAGCAGAGATGTCTCTTCCTCCACAGTTATCAGGTGCGTACCACGATGCGCAGATGAGTGAACTGCAAAGCCATAGAGATAGCTGATGAGCGACTCCCTGCTCCACAGCATTGAACTGGGCGCATGGAAATCGGCTAAGGCCAGAATGAGCGGCTTACCCTCCACGTGCGGTAGGGATTCGTAACGCTTGTCCAATTTGTTTTGGATGGTCCTCGCAAACCTTTCTGCAGCCGCTCCTAAGAAACGCTCATGTCGGTCAGCGGGTGGGGGGACCGGCGAGGCGCCAAAATGCTCATACCGCTCTTCCGGGTTGGCTGTCACTGCTTCAACCCAGGCCTCATCTCCCAGCCTATTCTCGATGTGAAAATCGGGTGATTCTTTAGGCTGGGTGACCAAGAGTCCCTGTTCACGAAAAATCGCTAATAGGTGGGCTTCCCAGAGGCGGGTGTGAAAATTCTCAGTCTGGCAATCGGGAACCCAATTTCTGTCTGGGGATGGCAGTGCGAGATACAGTTGATTCAGCGCCCACGCCCCAATACGGCGGCTTGGATCAAATAGTGATTTGAACACCACGCTTGGTGTGCGCTTACCCATTCTGCTTAGAGGAGCACGTCGTCGTTCACCTGAAGGGAGTGGAAGCGGATGGGCTTGGGTATAGAGAAAATGGCTGATTGAGGCGCGGGCTTCGGACTCGCCAGTGGTGCACTCACCATGGCTGAGGAGCACCCACACGCTATCGACACGACGCCGCAAGGTGACAATTCCGAAGCTGCCGGAATTGATATTTCGGGTTAGAGCGGCACAAGAAATTCCGTCCTCACTAAGCCATGCCCCTACTGGCGGGCTGTCCCCAAACCCCAACCCTCGTGGAAGCGACAAAGCGATTAGATCGAACATCGGCGCAGCAATTTCTTTCATTCGCTGATCTCGGCAGCCGTCAAAATGCATTCCATCAATGCCTCGGAGCGTGCCCGCCGGCGATGGCATCGGTGGAGGTACCTATTGAAGAAGGGGGCCTTGTTCCACCAGGACATCTCGGTTGGTGAAGATGGTCTCAATGGTTGCAGCCTCGGCAGCCACATGAGTCTTTCGCGTGATCTCTTCAAGGGCCAGTTCGAGCCGGTAGTCTTGGAAATACTCGTACAGCTTTTCAGAGCTCTCGGATATCTCCTCCCCACCATTCTTCGCGAACAAGATGTGGATGATCGCTGCGAGTGGGAGAGAGATGTCGAGATCCTTCTCTTCTGCATCTGAATCCGAGTTCAAACCGTCGAAATACCTCTCCAGATGACTCTGGAGCTCCTCAAGCCAGAACTGAGATAGGTTGCTTGGAAGGGAGCTTTCAGGCCCGGTCAGAAGGACTTCATCTCTGAATAGAGCCAGCAGATTGGGGTTTGCCATGGAGGACCTCACGATTAGATTTGAGAGCAACTGGTCAGCATAGTCCACCTCAAGATGACCACCTCCTTGACGCCCATCCTGGTGCTCCTGAGCATCAGACGAGTGAATCGCCCCGAAACCTGTAGATACAAAATGACCGCTTCTCGCCGTTAGCTGCCTTTCTTGAAGGACAGCTTTGGGTCGATAGCGGCCTTCGTGGAGGTTGGTGTCTACGGGGTCGGTTTAGTCAATCTGAATCTCCGGTTTCACCTCCGTGAGGCCGGCCATCGTCATGCATCAGATCTTGATTGACACGCGTGCCGCTTTGGATAGCCTTGCAATTGAGGGCTGCAACTGCGCATTTGTCGGGCCTGGGTACCAGCATGAGCCCCCCGCAATTTTGGCAGCAGAGGAAGCTGGTTCCTCTGAAGTAGTGACGGCGGGCATTGCCAGTCGGATTCTGAACCCAAGGTCGCCAGACTAGGAGCTAAAGGATCGCTGCGACTACTCCTCATCCCTTACCGAAAAGTCACGCGTCGGTCGTAAACGGCCCTTTCCAGGCCAATCAACTTTTGTGATTGGTGAGTAGGGATTTCTCGGCTTTTCTGTGAAAAGCACCCCTTCATTTCACAAAAAAAATGGCGAAGATTCCAATTTCACGGGGTCTGGCCTATCACCTATTTTGTGAACCTACATCGGGTGTAGGTTCAAGACAGAGCGGCCCGGTGTCGCAAATGTTGACCGGCCGGGTTCAAAGCCTGACCCCTACCGGTCACCGAAAAAAACCGCCACTGCGTAATGCCTGTCAGTTAAGCGTTACTGGGGCTGCTTTGCAGCCCTTCGCGGGCACGCCCGCTCCCACATGTTTGGCGCTGACCTCAAGAAATGCGCGATCCCCTGTGGGAGCGGGCGGGCCCGCGAAGGGTCGCACAGCGGCCCCAAATTACTAAACTGACTGGCATTTCACTACTGCGGTTTTTTTTTGCGAAGCGTTCGAGGCAGGCACCACATGGTGATCGAACACGCCCGAGCACATCCTGGCGCGTAGTTCAGCCCCGATTGCTAACTGAACAGCGTGTTCCTACACATCAGTAGCCGCTGAGAATATTGACGATCACTCCGCTGGCGATGGCGACCAGTACGTAGTCACCGTTCACGTACAACCAGCGGTGATCGCGCGGAGGTGCATACAGGTGACGCGCCTTCCAGTCGGTTACCCAGTAACGGTCACCACGGTAATGCGGGTCGACCACATGGCCGCGGCGCCACTGCTGGTGGGGTACCGGCATACCTTTTTGCGGGTGGAAGTTCGGGTCGCGATAAGCAGGCCCGCGGCCGTTGTCGTGGCGGCCCTGCGGCTGAGCGTGGGGCGGGTTGCCTGGGTGCCCTGGGCCGCCATCATGACGGTCAGGTGGGCCAGGCTGCGCGAAGCTTGCCAGAGGTGCGCTGAGCATCAGCGCCGCGCAGATCATGGTCAGGGTCTTTTTCATCGTTGCGGTCCTCTGTGTATTAACGCCCGGCTGAATCTTTCAGTTACCGGGTACGGTTAACCAATCAGACCATGAACCAGGTCGTTTAATGTCAGGACAGCGGTAAAGGTCCGGTAAAGGTGGCCTGGCAAAAACACGAAGCTAGCGTAGCCCAAGCGCTTTCAAGCGACGGTACAGCGTGCGTTCGCTCATGCCCAAATGACGCGCCAGCTCACTGCGCGAACCTTTGAACTGTTCCAGGGCCTGGGCCAGTTCACCGAGGTCACGGCGCTTTGCGCCACGGCTCACCGGCATTTGCGCGCCGATGTCCTCGGGCAGGTGCTCCGGCCTGATCACCCCATCATCAGCGAACAACCGCGCCCGTTCCAGAACATTGCGCAGCTCGCGGATGTTGCCCGGGAACGGATGCAAGGCAAGGTGCTGCAAGGCATCGTCACTCAAGCTGGGGACCGATGTGCCCGCCATGCGTTGCAGCAGGCTCTGCGCCAGCAAGGGAAGGTCCTCTACCCGCTCACGCAGTGCCGGCAGGCGAATCGGGAAGCCGCTGATGCGGTAGTACAGGTCTTCACGGAAGCTGCCATCGGCAACCATTTGCCTGAGGGGTTTGTGCGTGGCCGACACCAGGCGGAAATCCGAATGCACTGTGCGCAGGCTGCCTACCGGGCGGAAGCTGCCAGACTCGATCAGGCGCAACAGCTTCACCTGCATCGCCAGCGGCACTTCACCAATTTCATCAAGGAACAGCGTGCCGCCATGGGCGGCTTCGGCCAGGCCGATCTTGCGCTGGTTGGCACCGGTGAACGCGCCTTTTTCGTACCCGAACAGTTCGCTCTCGAACAATGACTCGGTCAAGCCGGTGCAGTCCACCACCACCAGTGGGCCGTTTGCCCTGGCGCTACCCATGTGCAGCGCACGGGCGAACAGCTCCTTGCCGGTGCCTGACTCACCTTGCAGCAAGACAGGGATCTGCGCTGGCGCCGCGCGTTGCAGGCTGGCCAGGGCTGCCTTGAAGGCCGGCGCACGGCCGACCAGCCCTTGCTCTTGCGGCTGGGCCGAGGCCAGCGTGATGGTGGTCAAGCGTTCGACAAAGGCTACGACCGTACCCTGTTCGTCCAGGATCGGCCGCAGCTCTACATCCACGTGCTCGGGCCCGCGTGGCGTGTGATGAATGTGCAACACACGCTCCGCGACCTTGCTGTCCCAGGCTTTGCGCATCGGGCAATGCTCGCCAGCCTGGTCGCATGGCACGGCATAGTGGTGCGACACCCTGTGGCACTTTTCCCCTAGGGGTGCTTGTTCGTGCTGGCCGAACTGGCGGCGATACGCAGCATTGGCTGCCAGGATGTTGTAGTCGGTGTCCAGCACGATGGTCGGCAGGGCATCGTGCTCGAGGTAGGAAACCAGCGCCAGGATAAACGGATGGGTTTCAGGCATGACAGCACCGTTCGGATGATGGATGCAGGGTAACAAGGACTGCCAAACACTGCCATTGGCTGACAGTCGACTGCCAATCATGCTGCCAATTCAGCCAGGCGCTGTCAGCACTGCTCCGGTTTCGTTGGGCCCGGCACGATAAAGAGCCTGGCATGCATCTTGATAAACCTCCTGTCACTGCCTACGCCTTGAATAGACGCGTCGGATAACTGGAGAACGTGATGATCATCGGCAACAACCTTCACGTGGACGCCTTTTACGATGAGGCGACCTCGACCATCAGCTACCTGGTCATGGACTGTGAAACCCGGCAGTGCGCGTTGATCGACAGCGTGCTGGATTACGACCCCAAGGCCGGGCGCACCTGTACTGCCTCAGCAGATCGGCTGGTCGAGCGCGTGGCTGAATTGCACGCCAGCGTGCGCTGGATACTTGAAACACATGTGCATGCCGACCACCTATCGGCAGCGGCCTACCTGAAGGAGAAGCTTGGCGGCCATACCGCCATTGGTGCGCACATCACCCAGGTGCAGAAGGTTTTTGGCAGCCTGTTCAACGCCGAGCCTGGCTTTGCCCGTGATGGCAGCCAATTCGATGTGCTGTTCGAAGACGAAGAAGGTTTCTGCATCGGCAACCTGTATGCGCGTGCATTGCACACCCCTGGGCACACGCCTGCATGCATGAGCTTCATGATCGAGGATGCGGGTGAGACCGCGGTGTTCGTCGGCGACACCTTGTTCATGCCTGACTACGGTACTGCCCGTTGCGATTTCCCCGGCGCCGACGCCCGTACGCTGTACCGCTCGATCCGGCGCTTGCTGGCGTTCCCTGACCAGACCCGCCTGTTCATGTGCCACGACTACCTGCCAGGTGGTCGCGAAATGCAGTACGTCACCACCGTTGCCGAGCAGCGCGCCAGCAATATCCACATCCACCAGGGTATCGACGAGGACAGCTTCGTCGCCATGCGCGAGGCCCGCGACAAAACCCTCGACATGCCGGTGCTGATCCTGCCGTCGGTGCAGGTGAACATGCGCAGTGGCCACTTCCCGGAGCCGGAAGCCAACGGCGTCAGGTATTTGAAGATCCCGCTGAACACGCTGTAAGCGCCCTGCCCTATAACCAGATTTCCAGGATTTATTGCCATGCCTGCCTTGTCGTCCACTACCCATACCGACCACCACACAGTGGTCATCGTCGGTGCCGGTGCCGCCGGGATCGCCACTGCATCCAGCCTGATCAGCCGCGACGCGTCTCTGGATGTGGCCTTGATCGACCCAGCCGAGGTGCACTACTACCAACCTGGCTGGACCATGGTCGGCGCTGGTGTTTTCAACGCGGCGAGCACTGCCCGCACCATGGCTTCGACGATTCCGAGCGGGGTGCGCTGGGTAAAGGCGCGCGTCCAGGGTTTCGACCCGGTGCGCCAGTTGGTCATGCTCGAAGATGGCCGGGCCATCGGCTATGAACAACTGGTGGTTTGCCCTGGCCTGAAGCTCGATTGGGGGGCCATTGATGGGCTCAGCGAGACCTTGGGCCGTAACGGGGTCACCTCCAATTACAGCTACGACCTGGCGCCCTATACCTGGGAGCTGGTGCAAAAGCTCAAGCACGGCCGTGCCCTGTTCAGCCAGCCGCCCATGCCGATCAAGTGCGCCGGCGCGCCACAGAAGGCGCTGTACCTGTCGTGCGACCATTGGCTACGCCACGGTCACCTGGGCGCGATCAAAGCCAGCTTCTTCAATGCCGGCGCAGTCTTGTTCGGTGTGGCCGACTACGTGCCTGCCTTGATGCAGTACATCGAAAAATATGCCGTGGACCTCAATTTCAGCCATCGGCTGGTCGCCGTGGACGGCCCCAACCAACGCGCCACCTTCGTACGTAGCCTGCCCGATGGCAGCAGCGAAACCCGCGTCGAGGCCTTCGACATGCTGCATGTGGTTCCGCCGCAAGTCGCGCCGGACTTCATCCGTGAAAGCCCATTGGCCGACAGTGCCGGCTGGGTCGATGTAGACCCGCACACCCTGCGCCATCGCCAGTACAGCACTGTTCACGCCTTGGGCGATGTGGCCAACACCAGCAACGCCAAGACCGCTGCAGCGGCCCGCAAGCAGGCTCCGGTAGTGGCCAATAATGTGCTGGTAGCGCTGGGGCGGTTGCAGACACTGGCCCAGTACGACGGTTACGGCTCATGCCCGCTCACGGTCGAGCGCGGCAAGATCGTGCTGGCCGAGTTCACCTATGGCGGCAAGCTGGCGCCCAGCTTCCCCAATTGGTTGCTGGACGGTCGCAAGCCGACCCGCCTGGCTTGGCTGCTCAAGGCCCAGGCCCTGCCGCCGCTGTACTGGCAAGGCATGCTCAAGGGGCGGGAGTGGCTGGCACGGCCACAACCGTTGGTAGCAGAGGGCGGGCAGTGATCGAAACTCAACTGCTTGGCGCAGCCCTGGGGGCCATCATCGGCGCCGTGCTGGCGTTGACGGGCGCCGGCGGAGGCATTCTTGCCGTGCCCCTGTTGGTGTTCGGCCTTGGCCTGTCGATGGTCGAGGCGGCACCGGTCGGCTTGTTGGCGGTTGGCCTGGCGGCAGCCGTGGGCGCGGTACTGGGTTTGCGTCGCGGCCTGGTGCGCTATCGGGCGGCACTGTTCATCGCCTTGATCGGGGTGGCGGCAGCGCCACTGGGGTTGATGCTGGCGCACCGTTTGCCCAATACGCCGTTGCAACTGGTGTTCGCCGGTGTGCTCACCTACGCCTGCCTGCGTATCTGGCGCAAGGCGGCCAGGGAGCTGCGTGGCGAAGCCAACGATGCGCATCGCTTTATCGAGCCTTGTGTGCTGAACCCGCTGCAGGGCCGCTTGCGCTGGACCCTGCCCTGCGCTCGCGCCCTGGCATTCACCGGTGCGCTGTCCGGCTTGCTGTCTGGCCTGCTCGGTGTGGGGGGCGGGTTCGTGATCATTCCGGCGCTCAACCGCTATACCAACCTGCGCATGGCCACGATCGTCTCCACGTCGCTGGCGGTGATTGCCTTGGTGTCTGCCGGCAGTGTGATCAGTGCCAGCCTTGCAGGTGTCCTGCATTGGCAAGTGGGTGGCCCGTTCGCTGTCGGCGCCGTGCTTGGCTTGCTGCTGGCGCGCCCCCTGGCGGCCAGGTTGGCCGGCCCACGGCTGCAGCAGATGTTTGCCGTGGCAGGTTGCGCCGCTGCCCTGCTGCTGGCCAGCAAGGCATTACTGAGCTAACAGCTCGCCCTGTTGCTCTGCGCACAGCGCCAGCAGGTAATCCCATACGACCCGCAGGCGCACCGACTTGTGCAGCTCGCGGCGGGTACAGATCCAGTAACTGCGCTGGATGGTTTCGCCAGGCAGTACGCGGACCAGGGTCGGGTCGTGCCGGGCCATGTAGTTGGGCAGCACTGCAATGCCCAGCCCAGCACGTGCGGCCACCTGCTGGGCAATCACGCTGGTGCTGCGGAAGACTACATTGGGCGCCCGGCAGAAGCTGTTGAGAAACAGCAGCTCCTGGCTGAACAGCAGGTCGTCGACGTAGCCGATCCAGCTGTGGCGGGCCAGATCTTCGCGGTTGCGCAGGGGTGGTGCGCGGTCGAGGTAGCCCTGGCTGGCATACAGGGCCAGGCGGTAGTCGGTGAGTTTGCGCGTGATCAGCAGGTCGGCGTTGGGCCGCTCCAGGTGGATACTGATCTCGGCTTCGCGGTTGAGGATGCTGACGAACCTCGGCACTGCCACCAGCTCCACTTCCAGCCCGGGGTAGCGCTCGAACAGCGCGTTCATGCGCGGGGTGAAGAACATGATGCCAATGCCTTCGGTGACCCCCAGGCGGATCTTGCCCAGCGGGGTGATGGCCTGGGTGATTTCTTCCTGGGCCAGCAGGGCGACGTTCTCCATGGCTTCGGCGTGCTTGAGCAGGGCCTGGCCCGAAGGGGTCAGCTCATAGCCTTGGGCGTGTTGCACGAACAAGGCCGTGCCCAGGCTTTCCTCGATGCGCTCGATGTGCCGGGCCACGGTGCTATGGGTGGTATTGAGGCGCTTGGCGGCGGTAAGCAGGCGGCCGCTGCGCTGCAACTCGAGGAAAAACCGCAGATCGTTCCAGTCGAACATGCTGATCCTTATGGCTGTTCGTGGGCCCCTTTCGCGGGTGAACCCGCGAAGAGGCCTGTACAGAGTTGCCGCTGTGCTAAAACGCACAACCGCTGCGCGAAATCGCGTGTTTCACCCACGAAATTACGCACTAAGATGGATCGGGACAAGAATAATAATCAGGCCCGAGGTTGCACATGCCGTCAGCCGATTCTGTCTTCGATTACGTGGTGGTAGGCGCCGGCCCCGCCGGGTGCCTGCTGGCCAACCGCTTGTCCGCCGACCCTGGTTGCCGCGTGCTGCTGCTGGAAGCGGGCGGGCGGGACAACTATCCCTGGATTCACATTCCCGTGGGTTACCTCTACTGCATTGGCAACCCACGCACCGACTGGTGCTTCAAGACCCAAGCCCAGCCCGGCCTGGGTGGGCGCGCATTGGGCTACCCGCGCGGCAAGGTGCTGGGCGGCTGCTCTTCCATCAATGGCATGATCTATATGCGTGGCCAGGCTGCCGACTACGACCACTGGGCCGAACAGGGCAACCCCGGCTGGGCCTGGAAGGACGTGCTGCCGCTGTTCAAGGCCAGTGAAAACCACTTTGCTGGCGCCAGCGAGCACCACGGCGGCGGTGGCGAGTGGCGGGTCGAACGCCAGCGCTACAGCTGGCCGATACTGGATGCCTTCCGCGACGCCGCCGAGCAAAGCGGCATCGCCAAGGTGGATGACTTCAACACCGGCGATAACCAGGGGTGTGGTTATTTCCAGGTCAACCAACGCAGTGGCGTGCGCTGGAATGCCTCCAAGGCGTTTCTGCGGCCGGTTCAGCATCGCGCCAACCTCACCGTGCTTACCAGTGTGCAGGTTGACCAGGTGTTGCTCAACAATACTCGCGCACGTGCGGTGAAAGCATTTTGGCAAGGTGCCTGGCACGAGTTTGCAGCTCGCCGCGAGATCGTGCTGTGTGCTGGGGCGGTCGGTTCCCCGGGCATCCTGCAACGCTCCGGCATTGGCCCCCGGCAATTGCTGGAAAGCCTGGGTATTGGCGTGCGCCACCACATGCCTGGCGTGGGTGGCAACCTGCAGGACCACCTGCAATTGCGGCTGATCTACCAGATCCGCAATACCCGCACCTTGAACCAGATGGCCAACAGCCTGTGGGGCAAGATGGGCATGGGCCTGCGCTACCTCTACGACCGCAGCGGCCCGCTGGCCATGGCCCCGAGCCAGTTGGGCGCGTTCGTGCGGTCCAGCCCCGACCAGGCCACCGCCAACTTGCAGTACCACGTGCAGCCGCTGTCGCTGGAGCGCTTCGGCGAGCCGTTGCACCGCTTCCCGGCCTTTACCGCCTCGGTCTGCAACCTGCGCCCGGCCAGCCGTGGGCGTATCGATATTCGCAGCACCGACATGCACAGCACGCCGCTGATCGACCCCAACTACCTGAGCGACCCCCAGGACTTGCAGGTGGCCGCCGATGCCATCCGCCTTACCCGGCGCATCGTTCAGGCCCCTGCCCTGGCCGTATTCGAGCCCGAGGAATATCTGCCTGGCGCGGCCCTGCAAAGCGAACAGGACCTGATCGAGGCAGCCGGCAAGATTGGTACTACCATTTTCCACCCGGTGGGTACCTGCCGTATGGGCAATGGCGCGATGGACGTTGTGGATAACCAGTTGCGCGTGCATGGCATCCCCGGCCTGCGCGTGGCCGATGCCTCGATCATGCCGCAGATCACCTCAGGCAATACCTGTTCCCCCACCCTGATGATCGCCGAAAAGGCGGCACAGCTGATTCTCAAAGGAGCTGCTACCCAGACCTACCTGAACGAAGACGCGTTACCGACGCCCTGACCCGGGTGCGTGCAGTAGCGGCAGCTTGCGGTCGAAGGCTGCCGACAGTGGAACAACAAGAATAATCACTGTGGCCTGCGGGCCGAGGACAGCAACGATGTCGGATTACATTCAAGAGCAGGCTGCGGCGGCCAGCGGTTCCAACCGTCGTGAAGAACGCAAGATCATTTTCGCGTCATCCCTCGGGACGGTGTTCGAGTGGTATGACTTTTTTCTCTATGGCGCGTTGGCAGCGGTCATCAGCAAGCAGTTCTTTGCGGGTGTGAACGACACCACCGCTTTCATCTTCGCCCTCATGGCCTTCGCTGCCGGCTTCCTTGTGCGGCCGTTCGGTGCATTGGTGTTCGGCCGCCTGGGAGACATGATCGGGCGTAAATACACCTTCCTAGTCACCATCGTACTGATGGGGCTGTCCACTTTCGCCGTGGGCTTGCTGCCCACGTATGCCAGCATCGGCATCGCCGCACCGATCATTCTGGTGATACTGCGCATGCTGCAGGGCCTGGCGCTGGGCGGTGAGTACGGTGGTGCGGCCACTTATGTGGCCGAACATGCCCCCCCGGGCAAGCGCGGTTTCCACACCGGCTTCATTCAGTCCACCGCCACCCTGGGCCTGTTATTGTCGTTGCTGGTGGTACTGGGCAGCCGCTATGTCAGTGGCGATCAGTTCGAAACCTGGGGCTGGCGCCTGCCGTTCCTGCTGTCGATCGTGCTGCTGGGCATTTCCACCTGGATCCGCATGAGCATGCATGAGTCGCCAGCCTTTGTGAAAATGAAGGCCCAGGGCAAGGTCAGCAAGTCGCCGATCCGGGAGTCGTTCACCTCGTGGCCGAACCTCAAAGTCGTACTGACCGCACTGTTCAGCATCAATGCCGGGCAAGCGGTGACCTTCTACACCGCGCAGTTCTACGTGCTGTTCTTCATGACCCAGATGCTGAAGGTAGACCCGGCCCAGGCCAATACCCTGCTGATCATCAGCGTGGTGATCGGTGCGCCGTTCTTCGTGTTTTTTGGCTGGCTGTCGGACCGTATCGGGCGCAAACCGATCCTGATGCTGGGCTTGCTGCTGGCCACGGTGCTGTACTTCCCGCTGTTCAAGGCCTTGAGCCACTATGCCAACCCACAAATTGACGCCGCCAGCCGCCAGGCGCCGATCGTGGTCACTGCTGATCCGCAAGGCTGCACGTTCCAGTTCGACCCGGTCGGCAAGGCCCGTTTCGACAGCCCGTGCGACAAGGTCAAGACCTTCCTGGTCAAACAGGGCCTGCCTTACAGCTCGGTCAGCGTAGCCGGCAGCGAGGTAGTGGTGAATGTGGGCGACAAGACCATCAACGGCTTTGACGAAGCCGCGATGCGTGCGGCAGTGGAGCAGGCAGGCTACCCGGCCAAGGCTGACCCCGCGCAGGTCAACCAGGTGATGGTCGTGGTGCTGATCGTGGCGATGATCCTGATCGCGACCATGACCTACGGCCCGTTGGCCGCAGTGATGGTCGAGCTGTTCCCGACCCGCATTCGCTACACCTCGATGTCGCTGCCCTACCACATTGGCAACGGCTGGTTCGGCGGCTTCCTGCCCACCGTGTCGTTTGCACTGGTGGTGTACACCGGGGACATCTTCTACGGGCTTTGGTACCCGATCCTGGTGACCGGCATCAGCTTGGTGGTGGGGATTTTCTGCCTGAAAGAAACCAAGGATGTGGATATCGACAAGATCTGAAAGCGGGCGCGGATCCTTGTAGGAGCGGCCTTGTGTCGCGACGGGCCGCGCAGCGGCCCCAGGATTTCTGCCTTGATGCACACATTGCCGGGGCCGCTTTGCGGCCCATCGCGACACAAGGCCGCTCCTACACAAAGCGATGCGTACTGGAAATGGAGCCCAAAAAAAACCGGCTGTAAAAGCCGGTTTTCTTATGCCCCGAAAAAACTTATGCACGCTTTTCAGAAAAATGTCATAAGCGAAAATAAGCAGCCAATTCAATAACTTATCGCTTACTTCAAGCATTTCAACGAAAAAGTGCTCACAAGTTATCCACAGATATCACGCCATCTGCTCCTGCGGTTCTTCTGCTGCTGGCGGCAGCGAGCCCATGGCCCGCTGGGTCGCTTCGTTCCACGCCTGAGCGCGGTCGTTGAGCTCGGCAATGGCCCGTGGCCCGGTGCCGTTGGCGTACATCGGCTCGCCAATCACCACCTCGATAGTGCCCGAGCGCTTGCCCCAACCGGTTTTCGGCCAGAACTTGCCGGCGTTGTGGGCAATCGGCAGTACCGGCAGCCCGGCATTCACTGCCAGCGCGGTGCCCCCGCGCGAGAACTTGCCGACCGTGCCGAACGGTACACGGGTGCCCTCCGGGAAGATCAGCACCCAGGTCTTCTGCTTGAGCAGCTCATCGCCCTTGCTCGCGACCTGGCGCAGTGCCTCCTTCGGGTTGTCGCGGTTGATCGCGATCGGCCGCAGCATGGCCATGGCCCAGCCGAAGAACGGCACGTACAGCAGTTCGCGCTTGAGCACCTGGCTAAGCGGCGAGAAGTACTGCGACAGGAAGAATGTTTCCCAGGTGCTTTGGTGGTTCGACAGGATCACGCAAGGCTCGGCCGGCACGTTCTCGGCACCGGTGATCTTGTAGTCGATGCCCAGAATCGTCCGCACGAGGAACAAGGCGCAGCGGCACCAGTACACATTGATGAACTTGTAGCGCTTGGGGAACGACAGAAACGGCGCGACGAAAAAGCTCAGCGAGCACCACAGCAACGAACTGGTGCCCAGCAGCAGGTAAAAAAGAAAGATTCTGATCGCCTGCAGGATCGACATAGTGGCTTGTACCATTGCGGGGCATGCCCGCCTGAGAAAAATGCGCCCGCAGGCGCACTGTTTAAATTAGTTCTCTGGCGATAGCTGCCAGATCGTCGAAAATCAGTGTAGTTTCCGGAACACCTTTTGCCAGGGTCCGCTCACCTTTGCCGGTTTTCACCAACACGGGTTGTGCACCGACGGCCAGGGCGGCCTCCAGGTCGCCTTTGCTGTCGCCAACGAACCAGACGCCTTCAAGGCCGACCTGGTAATGCTCGGCGATCGCCCGCAGCATGCCTGGCTTGGGCTTGCGGCAATCGCAGCCTTCATCCGGGCCGTGCGGGCAATACACGATGTGGCCAACCTCGCCGCCCTGCTCGGCCACCAGCGCGCGCAGGCGCGCGTGCATGGCCTCGAGGGTTGCCAGCGGGTAATAGCCACGGGCGATACCGGACTGATTGGTGGCCACGGCCACCGTCCAGCCCGCCTTGCTCAACTGCGCGATCGCTGCGACCGAGCCAGGGATCGGGACCCACTCTTCCAGCGTCTTGATGTAGGCGTCGGAGTCGTAGTTGATCACCCCGTCACGGTCGAGAATCAGCAGTTTCAAGGCTTACCCCAGCAACGAGATGTCGGCCACACCCAGGAACAGGCCGCGCAGGCGGCTGAGCAGGGCGTAGCGGTTGGCACGTACCTTGGCGTCTTCGGCGTTGACCATGACCGCCTCGAAGAAGGCATCAACCGGGTCGCGCAGGGCTGCCAGGCGGGCCAGCGATTCGCTGTACTGCCGTGCAGCAGCCATCGGTTGCACGGCCTGGTCGGCCTGCTGGATGGCCGAGTACAGCGAGAACTCGTTGGCATTGTCGAAGTACTTCGGCTCGACCTGCTCGGCGATGGCGCCTTCTGCCTTGCTCAGCAGGTTCGACACACGCTTGTTGACCGCGGCCAGGGCCTCGGCTTCGGGCAGCTTGCGGAACGCTTGCACCGCCTGTACACGCTGGTCGAAGTCCAGCGCCGAGCCTGGCTGCAGGGCACGTACCGATAGGTAGGTGGCCACATCGATGCCTTCGTCCTCGTAACGCGCACGCAGGCGGTCGAAGATGAACTCCAGCACCTGCTCGGCCAGGCCGGCAGCCTTGACCTTGGCACCGAACTGCTTGACCGCGAATTCCACCGCACCGGTCAGGTTCAGGTCCAGCTGCTTCTCGATCAGGATACGCAGCACACCCAGCGCTGCACGGCGCAGGGCGTACGGGTCTTTGCTGCCGGTTGGCAGCATGCCGATGCCGAAGATGCCCACCAGGGTGTCGAGCTTGTCGGCGATGGCCACGGCGGCACCGGTGAGGGTTTGCGGCAGCTCGGCACCAGCACCGCGTGGCATGTACTGCTCGTTCAGCGCCAGGGTGACGTCTTGCGGCTCACCGTCGTTGAGCGCGTAGTAGTAACCGGCAACACCCTGCATCTCCGGGAATTCGCCGACCATTTCAGTGGCCAGGTCGCATTTCGACAGCAGGCCGGCCCGGCCGGCGCGCTGGGCGTCGCCGCCGATCAGCGGGGCGATGAAGGCAGCCAGTTTGGAAACGCGCTCGGCCTTGTCGTACACAGTGCCCAGCTGAGCCTGGAAGACCACGTTCTTGAGGCGCTCGTTGAAGGTTTCCAGCGGCTGCTTCTTGTCCTGCTTGAAGAAGAATTCGGCGTCAGTCAGGCGTGGGCGCACGACTTTCTCGTTGCCTTGCACGATCTGCTTCGGGTCGCGGCTTTCAACGTTGGCCACGGTGATGAAGCGCGGCAGCAGCTTGCCTTCGCTGTCCAGCAGGCAGAAGTACTTCTGGTTGTCCTGCATGGTGGTGATCAGGGCTTCCTGCGGCACTTCGAGGAAACGCTCCTCGAACGAGCACACCAGCGGCACCGGCCACTCGACCAGCGCGGTCACTTCGTCCAGCAGCGCCGGTGGCACGATGGCCGTACCTTCCTGCTGCATGGCCAGCTCTGCGGTACGCTTGCTGATCAGCTCGCGGCGCTCGGCGAAGTCGGCCAGCACGTAGGCTTTGCGCAGGTCTTCGACGTAGTTGGCGGGGGCAGTGATGAGCACGTTTTCCGGGTGGTGGAAGCGGTGGCCACGGGATTCACGGCCGGCCTTCTGCGACAGGATGGTGCAATCGACCACCTGGTCGCCCAGCAGCATGACCAGCCATTGGGTCGGGCGCACGAACTCTTCACGGCTGGCGGCCCAGCGCATGCGCTTGGGAATGGGCAGATCGTTCAGCGAGTCCTCGACGATGGTCGGCAGCAAGCCGACGGTCGCTTTGCCTGGGATGTGCTGGGAGAAACGCAGCTTGGGGCCGCTCTGGTCGATTTCGGCCAGCTCTACACCGCACTTCTTGGCAAAGCCCAGGGCAGCCTGGGTCGGCTCGCCGTCTTTGAAAGCAGCCTGCAGGGGGGGGCCGTCGATGTTGATGCTGCGGTCAGGCTGCTGCACCTCCAGCTGGCGAATCAGCACGGCCAGGCGACGCGGCGCAGCATAGACCTGCTTGCCGGTGTAGTTCAGGCCAGCGGCCTGCAGGCCCTTTTCGATGCCGGCCAGGAAGGCGTCGCCGAGGCTGGCGAGGGCCTTGGGAGGCAGCTCTTCAGTGCCCAGTTCTACCAGGAAATCTTGAGCACTCATTGTGCAGCCTCCAGCTTAGCCAACACTTCGTCACGCAGTTCGGGGGTGGCCATCGGGAAGCCCAGGCGTGCGCGGGCTTGCAGATAGCTTTGCGCCACGTCCCGGGCCAGGGTACGCACACGCAGGATGTAGCGCTGGCGCTCGGTCACCGAGATGGCGCGGCGGGCGTCCAGCAGGTTGAAGGTATGCGAGGCCTTCAACACCATTTCATAGGTCGGCAGCGGCAGCTCCAGCTTGATCAGGCGGTTGGCTTCGCTTTCGTAGAAGTCGAACAGTTCGAACAGCTTGTCGACGTTGGCGTGTTCGAAGTTGTAGGTCGACTGCTCCACCTCGTTCTGGTGGAACACGTCACCGTAGGTGACCTTGCCGAACGGGCCGTCGGCCCACACCAGGTCATAGACCGAATCGACGCCCTGGATGTACATGGCCAAGCGTTCGAGGCCGTAGGTGATTTCACCGGTGACCGGGTAGCACTCGATGCCACCTACCTGCTGGAAGTAGGTGAACTGGGTGACTTCCATGCCGTTCAGCCAGATTTCCCAGCCCAGGCCCCAGGCGCCGAGGGTCGGCGATTCCCAGTTGTCTTCGACAAAGCGAATGTCGTGCACCAGCGGGTCCAGGCCAATGGCTTTCAGCGAGCCCAGGTACAGCTCCTGGAAGTTGGCCGGGTTCGGCTTGAGCACCACCTGGAACTGGTAGTAGTGCTGCAGGCGGTTGGGGTTTTCGCCATACCGCCCGTCGGCAGGGCGACGGCTAGGCTGCACGTAGGCGGCGTTCCAGGTTTCTGGACCCACGGCGCGCAGGAACGTTGCGGTGTGGAAAGTGCCGGCGCCTACTTCCATATCGTAGGGCTGAAGCACCACACAACCTTGAGCTGCCCAGTAGTTTTGCAGGGCGAGGATCAGGTCTTGGAAGGTACGCACGGCTGGCGTAGGCTGGCTCACGAAATTCACCTGTATCTGGGGATGCGGATGTAAAGAGCGGGAGTATAACCTGATTCGCCTCGCCCTCTACTCATTGGAGCCTTATGCCACGCTGCTTTTGGTGTACCGACGATCCGTTGTACCAGGCCTACCATGACCAGGAATGGGGAACGCCGCAGCGCGATCCGGCGTTGCTGTTCGAGATGCTTTTGCTCGAAGGGTTCCAGGCCGGGCTTTCATGGATCACCGTTTTGCGCAAACGCGAGCGTTACCGCGAGGTGATGCACGGGTTCGACCCGGTCAAACTGGCCACCCTCAGCGACGAACGCATCGAAGCGCTCATGCAGGACCCCGGGATCATCCGCAACCGCCTCAAACTCAAGGCTGCCCGGCGCAATGCGCAGGCCTGGCTGGCTGTGGATAACCCCGCCGAATGGCTGTGGTCGTTCGTGGGCGGTGCGCCGAAGATCAATCACTTCCAGGGCCGCGCTGACGTGCCGGCGGTCACCGATGAGGCCAAGGCCATGAGCAAGGCGCTGCAGAAAGCCGGCTTCACCTTTGTCGGCCCGACCATCTGCTATGCCTTCATGCAAGCCACCGGCATGGTCATGGACCACACCATCGATTGCGATCGTTACGCCGCCCTGGTTCGTTGAAGGGTTACAATGCGCACCTTGCTGAAATAAGGAATTCGCCTGTGGAAAAGTTCAAGGGCGCCCTGATGGTCGGGGTGCTGCGCCTGTTTGCCAAGCTGCCCTGGGGCGCTGTACAGCGCGTGGGCGCCGGCATCGGCTGGCTGATGTGGAAGATCCCCAACGGTTCACGCAACGTGGTGCGCATCAACCTGGCCAAGTGTTTCCCCGAGATGGACCCGGTTGCCCGTGAGCAACTGGTTGGCCAAGCCTTGCGGGACATTGGCAAGTCGTTTGTGGAAAGCGCCTGCGCCTGGATCTGGCCGCCACAGCGCTCGCTGGAACTGGTCAAGGAAGTGCACGGCCTGGAAGTGCTGGAGCAAGCCCTGGCCTCTGGCAAGGGTGTTGTGGGCATCACCAGCCACCTGGGTAACTGGGAGGTGCTCAACCACTTCTATTGCAACCAGTGCAAGCCGATCATTTTCTACCGCCCGCCCAAGCTCAAGGCTGTGGATGACCTGCTGCGTGAGCAGCGCGTACAGATGGGCAACCGCGTTGCGCCTTCGACCAAGGAAGGCATTCTCAGCGTGATCAAGGAGGTGCGCCGGGGCGGCCAGGTGGGCATCCCCGCTGACCCGGAGCCAGCCGAATCGGCAGGCGTGTTCGTGCCATTTCTCGGTACCCAGGCACTGACCAGCAAGTTCGTGCCGAACATGCTGGCGGGCGGCAAGGCGGTGGGGGTGTTCCTGCATGCCTTGCGCCTGCCGGATGGCTCGGGTTTCAAGGTGTTTCTCGAAGCTGCGCCGCAAGCAATGTACAGCACCGACGTGAATGAGTCGGCGGCGGCGATGACCAAGGTGGTCGAGCGTTATGTGCGCGAGTACCCGAGCCAGTACATGTGGAGCATGAAGCGCTTCAAGAAGCGCCCGGCTGGCGAGCCGCGCTGGTATTGAGATCTCTGGGGGCGCTCTGCGCCCCATTCGCTGGCACGCCAGCTCCCACAGGGATCGCATCAGGGCTCACAGGCGCTGCACATCTTGCGGCAAACAGCTGTCAGCCCTGCTGCGGTCCCTGTGGGAGATTCTATGGTTCCTGGCAAGGGTAGCCGGAGCATCTTCAGCGCCTGTGAGATCGAGCGCCGCCCGCGCGGCGCAATCGCGAGCTGCGCTCGCTCCTACGTTTGTTTTGGGCCAGTAACGCCTGTGACAGGCGCGCGCGGCCGCCTTGTTTGTACGGCGCGATATTGAGGCATGCACCAAGGCGTTCGCGCGCGAATCCCACAGGAATAATTGGCCCGAAACAAACGTAGGAGCGAGCGCAGCTCGCGATTGCGCCGCGCGGGCGGCGCTCGCTCCAACAGGCGCTGCCATACCTTGTGGCAAACACCTGTCAGCCCTAAGGCGACCCCTGTGGGAGCTGGCTGGCCTGCGATGGGCTGCAAAGCAGCCCCGGCTATCTCAAGCCTTGTTCAGCTTCTTGAGAAAAACGGTCATCTCTTTCTCGGCCTGCTTGTCCCCGTGGGCCTGTGCCGCCACGATCCCATCCTCCCAGGCCTTGCGCGCCGCCGCCAGGTCACCCTGCAACTGACAGGCCTTGCCCAGCAGCTTCCAGGCTGCCGAGTACTTCGGGTCCTGCTCTACACAGCGCGCCAGGTGCACCGCAGCTTCTGCACCGTTACCTTCATCCAGCCAGGCCTTGCCCAGCCCGAAACGCAGCAACGGGTTATCCACACCCTTGGCCAGCATCTTCTCCAGCGACTCGCGCATGCCCTTTGCTCCTAGAAGAAACTCAAGCCGACGTGGAACAGCTTCTCCACATCGCGAATGTGCTTTTTATCCACAACGAACAGGATCACATGGTCACCCGATTCGATCAGGGTGTTGTCGTGGGCAATCATGACCTCTTCGGCACGGATGATCGCGCCGATCGTGGTACCCGGCGGCAGGTTGATGTCCGCTATCGCCTTGCCAACGACCTTGCTCGACTTGGCATCGCCATGGGCCACCGCCTCGATCGCTTCGGCTGCGCCACGGCGCAGCGAGTGCACGCTGACAATGTCGCCCCGGCGCACGTGGGCCAGCAGGGTGCCGATGGTCGCCAGCTGCGGGCTGATGGCAATGTCGATCTCACCCCCCTGCACCAGGTCGACGTAGGCTGGGTTGTTGATGATGGTCATCACCTTGCCTGCACCCAGGCGCTTGGCCAGCAGCGACGACATGATGTTGGCTTCGTCATCGTTGGTCAGGGCCAGGAAGATATCGGCGTCGGCGATGTTTTCTTCCAGCATCAGGTCCCTGTCCGAGGCGCTGCCCTGCAACACCACGGTGCTGTCTAGCGTATCGGACAGGTGCCGGCAGCGGGCCGGGCTCATCTCGATGATCTTCACCTGATAGCGGCTTTCGATGGCTTCGGCCAGGCGCTCGCCAATTTGGCCACCACCGGCAATGACGATGCGCTTGTTGGTCTGGTCGATGCGACGCAACTCGCCCATCACTGCCCGGATGTCTTTTTTCGCGGCAATGAAGAACACCTCGTCATCGGCTTCGATCACCGTGTCGCCACGCGGGGTGATTGGCCGGTCGCGGCGGAAAATGGCGGCCACACGGGTATCCACGTTAGGCATGTGCGCGCGGATCTGGCGCAGCTGCTGGCCCACCAGCGGCCCGCCGTAGTAAGCCTTCACGGCCACCAGCTGCGCCTTGCCTTCGGCGAAGTCGATCACCTGCAGCGACCCTGGGTGTTCGATCAGGCGCCTGATGTAGTTGGTCACCACCTGCTCGGGGCTGATCAGCACGTCGACCGGGATGTGGTCATTGTCGAACAGCTCTTCACGGGTCAGGTAGGCCGACTCGCGTACCCGGGCAATCTTGGTCGGGGTGTGGAACAGCGAATAGGCCACCTGGCAGGCAACCATATTGGTTTCGTCGCTGTTGGTTACCGCCACCAGCATGTCGGCGTCGTCGGCACCGGCCTGGCGCAGCACCGTCGGCAGCGAGCCGCGGCCTTGCACGGTGCGGATGTCCAGGCGGTCGCCCAGGTCGCGCAGGCGGTCGCCGTCGGTATCGACCACGGTAATGTCGTTGGCCTCGCTGGCCAGGTGCTCTGCCAGCGTCCCGCCCACTTGCCCTGCGCCGAGGATGATGATTTTCATCCGCTACTCCCTACCCTTTGTGCTTACCCGCGCGAGGCGGCGATCTTGATCAGCTTGGCATAGTAGAACCCGTCGTGGCCGCCTTCCTGGGCCAGCAACTGGCGGCCGTGCGGCTGGCGCAGGCCGGCCTCGGTGGCCAGGTCCAGCTCCCGCGCGCCGGGGGTGCGGGCGAGGAAGGCCTCGATCACTTGCGTGTTCTCGGTCGGCAGGCTGGAGCACGTGGCATACAGCAGCATGCCGCCTACTTCCAGTGTGGGCCACAGGGCATCGAGCAGTTCACCTTGCAGCGCGGCCAGGGCCGGAATGTCGTCGGCCTGGCGGGTCAGCTTGATGTCCGGGTGGCGGCGGATCACGCCAGTGGCCGAGCAGGGGGCGTCCAGCAGGATGCGCTGGAACGGTTTGCCGTCCCACCAGCTGGCAGTGTCGCGGGCGTCGCAGGCGATCAGCTCGGCATCGAGCTGCAGGCGGTCGAGGTTCTCGCGCACGCGGGTCAGGCGCTTGCCCTCAAGGTCGATGGCTGTCAGGTGGGCCAGGCCAGGTTCGGCTTCCAGCAGGTGGCAGGTTTTGCCGCCGGGCGCGCAACAGGCGTCGAGCACGCGTTGGCCGGCGGCCAGCTCCAGCAAGTCAGCGGACAGCTGCGCGGCTTCGTCCTGCACACTCACCCAGCCCTCGGCGAAGCCTGGCAGGCCACGTACGTCGCAGGCTTCGGCCAGCACGATGCCATCGCGGCTGTAGGGGCAGGCGCTGGCGGCAACGCCCGCGTCGGCCAGCAGGCCCAGGTAGGCGTCACGGCTGTGATGACGGCGGTTGACCCGCAAGATCATCGGCGGGTGCGCATTGTTGGCGGCGCAAATGGCCTCCCACTGCTCTGGCCAGAAGGCCTTCAGCGCCTTTTGCAGCCAGCGCGGGTGGGCGGTGCGTACCACGGGGTCGCGCTCCATGCCGGCCAGCAGCGCTTCGCCTTCGCGCTGGGCGCGGCGCAGCACGGCATTGAGCAGGCCCTTGGCCCAGGGTTTCTTCAGTTTGTCGGCACAACCCACGGTCTCGCCAATTGCGGCGTGGGCCGGAATACGGGTGTAGAACAGCTGGTACAGGCCGACCAGCAGCAGCGCCTGCACATCGGCGTCTGCGGCTTTGAACGGCTTCTGCAGCAGCTGGGCGGCCAGCAGGTGGAGCCGGGGCTGCCAGCGTGCAGTGCCGAACGCCAGGTCCTGGGTCAGGCCGCGGTCGCGCTCATCGACCTTGTCCAGTTGCGCCGGCAGCGAGCTGTTCAATGAAGCCTTGCCGCTGAGTACAGCGGCAAGGGCACGGGCGGCGGCGAGGCGTGGGTTCATTGGCCAAGTACCTTGCCGGCGGCGAACTTCTCGCGGCGGCTGTTGAACAGGTCGCTGAAGGTCAGCGCCTTGCCACCGGGCAGTTGCAGGCGGGTCAGGCTCAGTGCCTGGTCACCACAGGCAACCACCAGGCCATCTTTACTGGCGGACAGGATCTCGCCCGGCTCACCTTTACCTGCCGCCACGTTGGCCGCCAGCACCTTCACGCTCTCGCCATCGAGGGTGCTGTGGCACACCGGCCAAGGGTTGAAGGCACGGATCAGGCGCTCCAGCTCGACGGCCGGGCGGCGCCAGTCGAGGCGCGCTTCGTCCTTGTTCAGCTTGTGTGCATAAGTGGCCAGGGCATCGTTTTGCACCTCGCCTTGCAGCGACCCGTCGGCCAGGCCGGCGATGGCCTGCACGACGGCGGGCGGGCCCATTTGCGCAAGGCGGTCATGCAGGCTACCGCCGGTGTCCTCGGCGCTGATCGGGGTGGCTACCTTGAGCAGCATCGGGCCGGTATCCAGGCCGGCTTCCATGCGCATCACGGTGACACCGCTTTCGGTATCGCCGGCTTCCACGGCACGCTGGATCGGCGCTGCACCGCGCCAGCGCGGCAGCAAGGAGGCGTGGCTGTTGATGCAGCCCAGACGGGGGATATCCAGCACCGCCTGCGGCAGAATCAGGCCGTAGGCAACCACGACCATCAAGTCTGGCTGCAGTGCGGCAAGTTCCGCTTGCGCCTCGGCGTTGCGCAGGGTTTGCGGCTGCAGTACCGGGATGCCATGGGCCACGGCCAGCGCCTTGACCGCACTGGGCATCAGCTTCTGGCCACGGCCGGCAGGGCGGTCAGGCTGGGTGTAGACGGCCACGATCTCGTAAGGGCTGTCGAGCAGGGCCTTGAGGTGTTCGGCAGCAAACTCTGGGGTGCCTGCAAAGACGATGCGCATGGAGTTCTCGCTTCAAAAAAGAAAAAGGCTTGCCGGAGCAAGCCTTCTGGAAGGTGGGGATCAGGCTTGCTGGCGGTGCTGCTTTTCCAGTTTCTTCTTGATCCGGTCGCGTTTGAGCTGCGACAGATAGTCGACAAACAGCTTGCCGTTGAGGTGATCGAATTCGTGCTGCACGCAGACCGCCAGCAAGCCTTCGCACTCCAGCTCGAACGGCTTGCCGTCGCGGTCCTGGGCTTTTACCCGTACCCGCAGCGGGCGGTCGACGTTCTCGTAGAAGCCCGGCACCGACAGGCAACCTTCCTGATACTGGCCCATGTCGTCGGTCAGCTCTTCGACCGTAGGGTTGATGAAGACCCGCGGTTCGCTGCGGTCTTCGCTGAGGTCCATCACCACGACCTGCTGGTGCACGTTGACCTGGGTCGCGGCCAGGCCGATGCCGGGGGCTTCGTACATGGTTTCAAACATGTCGTCGATCAGCTGACGCAGGGCGTCGTCGAACACCGTCACCGGCTTGGCGATGGTGCGCAGGCGCGGGTCGGGGAATTCGAGAATGTTCAAGATGGCCATAAGGTCAGGCAGTCACTGTGCGTTTGGTTGAAAACTGAGCACACATAATAAAGGCAAACGTGGATTTCAGCACCTGTGAAAGCTCGTCTAGGGTTTTCAGGGCCTGCTTGTCGGCTATTCGATAGACAGGTTGTCAAACCGTTATCAACACAGTTATCCACAGCTTGTGCCACGCCGATGGCCCTTTTTCAGATCAAGGATGATCCCCATGTCGAATCACCATTCGTCGCCTGTTGCGCCGGCTGAACTGGAAGCGCGGCTGCGTCTGCACCGCTTGCCGGACACCGGCCTGCGGCGTTTTTGCACGTTGCTGGAGGCGTTTGGCAGCGCATCTTCTGCCCTGTGCGCACCGGCCGGCGCCTGGCGCGCGTTGGGCATTCCCCAGGCAGCAATCGACGCGCGGCGCAGTGCCGAAGTGCGCGATGGGGCCCTGGCGGCGATGGCCTGGCTAGAGCAGCCGGGCCAGCATTTACTGATGTTTGACGGCCCTGGTTACCCGCCGCTGCTGGGGGAAATCGATGACGCTCCGCCATTGCTGTTTGTCGCCGGCGACACTGCCCTGCTCGAGCGCCCGCAGCTGGCAATTGTGGGAAGCAGGCGCGCTTCACCGCCAGCCCTCGATACCGCCGCGGCGTTTTCCCGTTACCTGGCCCAGGCCGGTTTCACGATTACCAGCGGGTTGGCAGTAGGTATCGACGGCGCCGCTCATCGGGCCGCAATACAGGCCGGTGGGGGTACGATCGCGGTGCTCGGCACAGGGCTGCAAAAACTTTATCCACAGCGGCACACCGCGCTTGCCCAGGCGATTATCGACAGCGGCGGCGCGCTGGTTTCCGAGTACCCGCTGGATGCCGGGCCACAGCCCAGCAACTTCCCCCGGCGTAACCGCATCATCAGTGGCTTGTCGCTGGGTGTGCTGGTGGTTGAGGCCAGCCTGGCCAGTGGTTCGCTGATCACGGCGCGGCTGGCGGCAGAACAAGGCCGCGAGGTGTATGCCATTCCGGGCTCCATCCACCACCCTGGGGCCAAGGGCTGCCACCAGTTGATTCGCGACGGCGCGCTGCTGGTGGAAACCGTGGAGCAGATCATGGAAAGCCTGCAGGGCTGGCAGAACCTGCCACCTGCGGTTGTGGACAAGTTCGACCACCCACTGCTGGCCTTGCTGCACGCGGCGCCACAGACCAGCGAAAGCCTGGCCCATTGCAGCGAGTTGCCACTGGCCGAAGTGCTTGCGCAATTGACCGAGCTGGAACTGGAGGGGCGGGTCAGCAATGAAGCCGGGCGTTGGTTTGCCCGCGCGGGCTAAGTACACTGCGCACAGGCAAGTTCATAGGCGGAGTAACAGCAATGGTAAGCAGTTTTCGTGTGCAACAAGCCGCACGTGAGATCCGGGCGGGCGCAGTAATCGCCTACCCAACGGAAGCGGTCTGGGGCCTGGGCTGCGACCCCTGGAACGAGGACGCGGTGTACCGCCTGCTGGCGCTGAAGTCGCGGCCTGTGGATAAAGGCCTGATCCTGGTCGCCGACAATATCCGCCAGTTCGACTTTTTGTTCGAAGATTTCCCCGAGGACTGGATCGACCGTATGGGCAGCACCTGGCCGGGGCCCAATACCTGGCTGGTGCCGCACCAGGATCTGTTGCCGGAGTGGGTGACCGGGCAGCATGACACCGTAGCGCTGCGGGTCAGTGACCACCCGGTGGTGCGCGAACTGTGCGCGCTGGTGGGGCCGTTGATTTCCACCTCGTGCAACCCCGGCGGGCGCCCGGCGGCCAAGACCCGGTTGCGGGTGGAGCAGTACTTCCATGGCCAGCTGGACCTGGTGCTGGGTGGGGCGCTGGGTGGGCGGAAGAATCCGAGTGTGATTCGCAACCTGGCTACCGGTGAGGTTGTTCGGCCGGGTTGATATCTGTCCACAAGCCTAACCGCAGATTTTTCTGATTTGTTTCGGCTGGCGGGTGATCGTGTGAGGGCTGACGGGTGTCAGCCTTGAAGCTTTTTCGCCTATGAGACCGAGCGCCGCCCGCGCGCGGCGCATCGCGAGCTGCGCTCGCTCCTACGTTTGTTTCGGGCCAGTGAGGTCTGTGAGAGGCGCGCGCGACCGCCTTCTGATTTGTTTCGGCTGGCGGGTGATCGTGTGAGGGCTGACGGGTGTCAGCCTTGAAGCTTTTTCGCCTATGAGACCGAGCGCCGCGCGGGCGGCGCTCGATCTCATAGGCGACGAATCTCTGCCGGCGAGCGCCTTGCAGCACAGATACCATCCGGTCAGGTGCATCAGGGTTTTCTGATTGTTGCCAAAATGGCTGTCCAGCTCGCGGCTTGGGAAATATCCTACGACCCGCGTCCTCTGCCATCACCTTCTCAGTGGGAACCTCTGCCCTTAGGCTTCAACCGTCGCCGAATAACTTGGCGATCGGGTGTGGTAACCCGGATGTGCTTGGGGCGTCACAGCTATGGCAGCTGTGCGCGGGAGGCTTCGTGCCTGCCGGGAGCGCCTCCAGCCCGGTTTACCACCTCGCGTACAGCTGCCGCCTAAACCGTGTGGTAACGGCTTGGCGCCAGCTCATGCCTGGAGCAAACCATGAAAAAAATAGTGCCCGATCCACCCCTACCCTGCACCTCCACCCGCAGGTTCGGCCGCTGCGACGCCGGCCATGACCCGCTCTTCACCGTCAACCCGAACATTTCCGCCGAGGACGCTCTGGTCCATGTAGCCCTGTACCTGCGCAGCGCCTACGAAACCGGCTACAAAGCTCTGGACTACATGCGCGAAGAGGGCCGTGGCATGTTCTGGTCGAACCTGCATGCGATTGAAATGGCAGAGGGGGTGGTCGAGGCAATCCTCGATGGGATCGAGTCGACCCCGCCACCGACGAACCGACCCTCACAGCCATAGCGCAGCTTTCAGAGCCGACGCAGCACCTGTGGGAGCGGGCGCGCCCGCGAATACCGGCAAAGCCGGTGCCATCCACCGCGGTGGCTTCTTCGCGGGCATGCCCGCTCCCACAGGGAACGTGTGTGGCTCAGGGAATGAGTACTGTCGACCCTACAGTCCGCCGCGCCGACAGTTCTGCCTGCGCCTTGGCCGCCTCACTCAGCGGGTACCTTTGCTGGATATCCACAACCAGCTTGCCACTGCCAATCATCGCAAACAGGTCATCGGCCATGGCCTGGGTGTTTTCGGCATTGTTGGCATAGGTCGCCAAGGTCGGCCGGGTCACATACAGCGAGCCCTTCTGCGCCAGAATCCCCAGGTTCACCCCGCTGACCGCACCCGAGGCATTACCGAAGCTCACCATCAGCCCGCGCGGTTGCAGGCAGTCCAGCGAGGTCAGCCAGGTATCGGCGCCAACGCCGTCGTACACCACCGGGCATTTCTTGCCGTCGGTCAGCTCCAGTACCCGCTTGGCCACATCTTCATGGCTGTAGTCGATGGTCGCCCATGCGCCCAGCGCCTTGGCCCGCTCGGCCTTCTTGGCAGAACTCACAGTGCCGATCAGCTTGGCACCCAACGCTTTCGCCCATTGGCACGCCAGCGAACCCACGCCACCGGCGGCCGCATGGAACAGGACCACGTCACCCGCCTTCACCTGGTAGGTTTGCTTCAGCAGGTACTGCACGGTCAACCCCTTGAGCATCACCGCCGCTGCCTGCTCGAAGCTGATGTTGTCGGGCAGCTTGACCAGGTTGGCCTCCGGCAGCGTGTGAACCTCGCTGTATGCGCCCAGCGGGCCGCCGGCATGGGCCACGCGGTCACCCACCTTCAGCCGGGTCACGCCTTCGCCCACGGCCTCGACCACACCGGCCGCTTCGGTGCCCAGCCCCGAAGGCAGTGATGGCGGTGCATACAGCCCGCTGCGGAAATAGGTGTCGATGAAGTTCAGGCCGATCGCATGGTTGCGCACGCGCACCTGCTGGGGCCCCGGCGGAGCGGGTTCGAATTCCACAAACTGCAGCACTTCGGGGCCGCCATGCTGGCTGAACTGGATACGCTTGGCCATCTCGCACTCCTGTAGTCGGGATCGGGAAAGGCCTTCTATCGGACGCCTTTGCTTGATCGCCGTCAACTGCGGCGCGCGCGCTGGCGGTGTTATGCTACGCGGCGAATTCTTCCCTGCCCGTTCCTGGTGACCCGATGACTAGCCGCACCGAGGCCGTGAAAGCCTACCTGCTCGACCTGCAAGACCGCATCTGCTCTGCCCTCGAAAACGAAGACGGCGGTGCCCGCTTCGTCGAGGATGCCTGGGTGCGCGAAGCCGGTGGCGGGGGGCGTACGCGGGTGATCGGCGAGGGCAAGCTGATCGAGAAAGGCGGGGTCAACTTCTCCCACGTGTTCGGCGCCGGCCTGCCGCCGTCGGCCAGCGCCCACCGCCCGGAGCTGGCGGGCCGGGGCTTCGAGGCCTTGGGCGTGTCGCTGGTGATTCACCCGTACAACCCGCATGTGCCCACCTCGCACGCCAATGTGCGGTTCTTCATTGCCGAGAAGGAAGGCGAAGAGGCGGTGTGGTGGTTCGGTGGCGGTTTCGACCTGACCCCATACTACGGCGTCGAGGAAGACTGCATTCACTGGCACCGCGTGGCCGAGCAGGCATGTGCACCCTTCGGTGCCGATGTGTACCCGCGCTACAAGGCCTGGTGCGACCGCTACTTCCACCTCAAGCACCGTGGCGAGCCACGCGGCATTGGCGGGCTGTTCTTCGACGACCTGAACGAGTGGGGCTTCGACACCTGCTTCGCCTTCATCCGTGCCATTGGCGATGCCTATGTCGACGCCTACCTGCCGATCGTCCAGCGCCGCAAGCACACCCCCTATACCCCGCAGCAGCGTGAGTTCCAGGAATACCGCCGCGGCCGCTACGTGGAGTTCAACCTGGTCTACGACCGCGGCACCCTGTTCGGCCTGCAGTCGGGCGGGCGCACCGAGTCCATTCTCATGTCGCTGCCGCCACAGGTGCGCTGGGGCTATGACTGGAAGCCGGCACCGGGCAGCGAAGAAGCGCGCCTGACCGACTACTTCCTGCAAGACCGCGACTGGCTTGGCCAGTAAGCCTGTGGATAACCAAGGAGCCGCCATGGACCAGTACGTCGTTTTTGGTAACCCCATCGGCCACAGCAAGTCGCCGCTGATTCACCGCCTGTTTGCCGAGCAGACCGGCCAGGACCTGGAATACGCCACCCTGCTGGCGCCGCTGGATGAGTTCAGCGACTGCGCACGCGGCTTCTTCAAGCAAGGCAGCGGCGGCAATGTCACCGTGCCGTTCAAGGAAGAGGCCTACCGCCTGTGCGACAGCCTGACCCCGCGTGCCCAGCGCGCTGGCGCGGTGAACACACTGAGCAAGCTGGCTGACGGCACTTTGCAAGGTGACAACACCGATGGCGCCGGCCTGGTGCGTGACCTGACGGTGAATGCCGGGGTCGAGCTGACGGGCAAGCGCATTTTGATTCTCGGTGCCGGTGGTGCAGTGCGTGGCGTGTTGGAGCCGATCCTGGCGCACAGGCCGCAATCGCTGGTGATCGCCAACCGTACCGTGGAAAAGGCCGAGCAGCTGGCGCGTGAGTTCGATGAACTGGGGCCGGTGGTGGCCAGCGGGTTTGCCTGGTTGCAGGAGCCGGTGGATGTGATCATCAACGCCACTTCAGCCAGTTTGGCCGGGGAATTGCCGCCGATTGCCGACAGTTTGGTCGAGGCAGGGCGCACGGTTTGCTACGACATGATGTATGGCAAGGAACCTACGCCGTTTTGCCAGTGGGCGCAGAAGCTGGGCGCGGCCAAAGTGCTGGATGGGTTGGGGATGCTGGCTGAGCAGGCCGCTGAGGCGTTCTTTATCTGGCGTGGGGTACGGCCGGATACCGCTCCGGTGTTGGCTGAGTTGCGCCGGCAATTGGCTCGGGGCTGAAATTGCCGGGGCCGCGTTGGGTCGGCGTACACCCATCCCTTGTGGGAGCGGCCTTGCGTCGCGATGGGCTGCAAAGCAGCCCCAAATCTCAACCCTACCTCATTCCTCAAACCGGATCGGGCACAACTGCGCCCCTTCCAGCTTCTGCAATTCCTCGATCACCTGCGGCCTGGCCCGGTGCAAGGTCAGGCTCCCGCCCAGGCGCCGCAAGCGCCGTGCCTCGCGGTGCAACATGTCTACACCCGAGTAGTCGATGAAATTCACCTGCCGCGCATCAATCACCACATGCGGGCCCTGGCACAGCTGCAAACGTACTTGCAGGTAGTGCGCCGCGCCAAAGAAGATCGAGCCACCTACCCGCAGCACATCCGCTTCACCTTCGCGGCTTTGCTGCACCCGTGGCCGTGATGTGCGTTTGAGGTAGAAGAACAGCGACGCCAGCACCCCGGCATAGATCGCCGTCTGCAACTCCAGCAGCAAGGTTGCCGCCGCCGTCAGCGCCATTACCAGGAACTCCGAACGGCTGACCCGGAACAGCGCGCGGATGGCTTGGCGGTCCACCAGCCCCCAGCAGATCAACAGAATGCTGCCGGCCATGGCGGGGATCGGCAACTGCGCCATCAAGCCAGCACCGGTGATGGCGAACAGCGCCACCCATAGCGCCGAAAACACCCCCGCCATGGGGGAGCGGGCACCTGCTTCGTAGCTCAGGCCCGAACGGGTGAAGGAGCCAGCAGACAGGTAACCCGAGAAAAACGCGCCAGCGATGTTCGACACGCCCTGGGCGCGAATTTCCTGATCAGGGTCGATCAGCTGTTCCGAGCGTGCCGACAATGACCGGGCAATCGACAGGCTGGTGACCAACCCCAGCATACCTACCGCCACGGCACTGGGCAGCAGGCGCAGAATCAGCTCCACGTCCAGCAAGGGCAGCGGGCTCAAGGGTGGAAGCTGGCCGGTGAATGCCGCGACCCTCGGCACATGGCCAAACCAGCCCGGCAGCAGCCAGGCCAGCAGGCTCACCGCGATCAGGCTTATCAACAGGCTGGGCCAGCGCGGGCGCCAGAGTTTGAGCGCCACACCGATAACCACGGTGGCCAGGCCCAACAGCAAGGAAGGCACATTGATTTCGCCGGCATGGCTGGCCAGGTCCTGTACGGTTTTCAGCGCCGTGGCCTGGCTGGGCAGGTCCATGCCCAGCAGGTTGGGCAATTGCCCCAGGGCAATGACGACCGCGGCGCCAAGGGTGAAGCCGAGCACTACGGAATGCGAGACGAAATTGACCAGCGCACCGAAGCGCAGCAGCCCCAGCAGCAGTTGAAAGACCCCGCCGAGGAAGGTGAGCAGCAGCACCAGCGTGATGTAGTCCGAACTCCCAGCCACGGCCAATGGGCTGATGCTGGCGTAGAGCACGATGGAGATGGCCGCGGTCGGGCCGCAGATCAGGTGCCAGGACGAACCCCACAGGCAGGCGATCAATACCGGCACGATGGCGGCGTACAGGCCGTATTCGGCAGGCAGGCCGGCGATCAGGGCATAGGCGATGGACTGCGGCAGCGCGAGGATGGCACCGCCCAGGCCCACCAGCAGGTCCTGGCGCAGGCTGCGGACCGATTGGCGCGGGAGCCAGGCGAGGAAGGGCAGCAGGTGGATGATACGATGCATGGGTTATCCACAATCCTTGATTAAATGCACCTGATCTGTGGGAGCGGGCATGCCCGAGAAGAACCCACCGCTATAGATGGCACCGGCTTTGCCGGTGTTCGCGGGCATGGCCGCTCCCACAGGTTAGGTGTATTGCTGGTGAGTTCATAGTTTGGCTTTGACGGCCTCCAAGGCATCGCCATCGGCTTTGGTGGTGACCCCGGCCAACCACCCTTCCAGTAACTCGGGGTGCGTCTTGACCCAAGCCCTGGCCGCGTCGTCGAAGCTGATCTTCTTGTCCACAACCTGGGCCATGATGCTGTTTTCCATGTCCAGTGTGAGCTTCAGGTTGCCCAGCAGCTTTGCCGCATTCGGGCAGGCCTGTGGATAACCCTTGCGCGTCAGGGTGTACACCTGGCCTTTGCTACCGAACCATTTTTCCCCGCCCGTGAGGTAGTGCATCTTCAGCTTCACATTCATCGGGTGTGGCGTCCAGCCGAGGAAGGTGATGAATTGCTGCTTCTTCACGGCGCGGTCGACTTGCGTCAGCATCGCCTGCTCGCTGGATTCGACCAGTTTCCACTGGCCAAGGTCGAACTCATTGTTGTCGATGATTTGTTTGAGCGACAGGTTGGCCGGTGCGCCGGAACCGATGCCGTACAGCTTCTTGTCGAACTGGTCGGCGTGCTTGTGCAGGTCGGCGAAATCCTTGACCCCGGCATTCCAGACGTAGTCCGGCACGGCCAAGGTGAACTCGGTGCCTTCCAGGTTGCGCGACAACTGCTGCACATCCCCATTGGCGACGAACTTGTCATGAAAGCCCTGGTGCGCCGGCATCCAATTGCCAAGGAAGGCATCCACACGGCCGTCCTTCAGGCCACCGTAGATGATCGGCACGGCCAGGCTGTCGATCTTCACCTGGTAGCCCAGACTTTCCAGTAGCAGCCGGGCCACGGCGTTGGTCGTGGCTATGTCGCTCCAGCCAGGGTCGGCCATTTTTACCGTGCTGCATTGTGCATCGTCGTCGGCGGCGTGGGCCGGGGTGATACCCAGGCCCAAGGCCAGGGTGAGTACGGCGGCGGAAAACGTGTGCATGGCGGCCTCTTCTCAATCCAGGGGGGCGGGCTGTGGGTAACGTGCCTTGCGCTCGAGGTCGTCGAGATCAATGTGGTTACGCATGTACTGTTGGCTGGCATCTACCCATGGTTGATGGTCCCAGCTGTGCAGCTTGCCGGTAGCAAGCGCTTCTGCCACCAGGCGGCGACGGCGCTGGCTGGCCAGTACCTGTTGGCGCAAGCTGGGCATGTCCCAACGCTGTCGGGCTTCCTCGACGAACGCCTGCAGCAGCGCCTGGTGGTCCGGGCTGCTGGCGAGGTTCTCCCGCTCGTGCGGGTCGCGGTCAAGATCATAGAGTAGGCAAGGGTCGTCTTCGCCGTACACGAATTTGTAAGGCCCGCGGCGGATCATCATCAGCGGCCCGACAGTGCCTTCGGCCATGTATTCGCCGATCACTTCGTCGTGGCCGCCCTGCCCTTGCAGGTGGCCAAGCAGTGAGCGGCCATCCAGATGCAGGGTGTTATCCACAGCTCCGCCCGCCAATTCGACCAGGGTCGGTAACAGGTCACAGGTCGATACCGAGGCGCTGACACGGCTGGCGGCAAAGCGCTGCGGTGCATGAACCAATAGTGGCACCCGCGCCGACATTTCGAACCAGTGCATCTTGTACCAAAGGCCACGCTCGCCGAGCATGTCGCCGTGGTCGCCGGAGAACACGATCAGGGTGTCGTCGGCCAGGTCGCACTCTTGCAAGGTCTGCAACAGCTTGCCGATGTTGTCGTCGATGTAGCTGCAGGCGCCGAAATAGGCCCGGCGTGCATCGCGGATCTTGTCCACCGGTAGGGGTTTGTTCCACAGGTCATAGACCTTGAGCAGGCGCTGCGAATGCGGGTCCAGTTCTGCCTGGCTGAATTCGGTGCCGGGCATGGGGATATCCACACCCTCGTAGCGATCCCAGTAGTGCTTGGGAATGGTGTACGGATCGTGGGGGTGGGTCATCGACACGGTCAGGCAAAACGGCCGGCCGTCGTTCTCGCGCACGTGGTCGTAGAGGTACTGGCGCGCCTTGAACACCACCTCCTCGTCGAAATCCAGCTGGTTGGTACGCACGCAGGGGCCTGCCTGCAGTACCGAGGACATGTTGTGGTACCAGCTTGGACGCACATCCGGCTCATCCCAGTTCACTGCCCAGCCATAATCGGCCGGGTAGATGTCGCTGGTCAGGCGTTCCTCGTAACCATGCAGCTGGTCCGGGCCGCAGAAATGCATCTTGCCCGACAGCGCCGTGCGGTAGCCCAGGCGGCGCAGGTAGTGGGCGTAGGTCGGCACGTCGGCGGGGAAATCGGCAGCATTGTCGTAGGCACCGATGCGGCTTGGGAGCTGGCCGCTGACCAGGGTGAAGCGCGACGGCGCACACAGCGGGCTGTTGCAGTAGGCTGAATCGAACACCACGGCCTGCTCGGCCAGGCGGCTGAGGTGCGGCATCTGAATGGGTGAAGGCCCATAAATGGGCAGCAGGGGCGCGGCCATTTGGTCGGCCATGATGAACAGGATATTCGGGCGTGTCATGCTGGCTTCCATCGTTGAAGGTTATGCGAACCGCTTGCCTATCAAGATGCGACTGTGGATAACATGGGTAAAGCCCATGGCGGGCAATGACTGGGATTAGCCAAGCTTATGTTTGAGCGCTTTGCCGAACTGTCGCTGGATACGTTGCGGGTGTTCGAGGCCGCGGCCCGTTTGCGTGGCTTCACAGCGGCGGCTGTGGCGCTGGGCACCACCCAGCCTGCGGTAAGCCAGCAGGTAAAACGGCTGGAGGCGCAGTTGGGCACACGCCTGTTCGATCGGGTGTACCGCGGGATCGAACTCACCGAGGCCGGCCAGCTGTTGTTCGAGCATGTGCACCAAGGGTTGCAGGCCATGGACGAAGGTATTGCCCAGGTCAGTGGGCGCGGCCAGCGTGAAGTGCTGCAGGTGGCCACCGACTTCGCGTTCGCGGCGTTCTGGCTGATGCCGCGCCTGCAGCGCTTTCACGAGGCTTATCCACACGTGGATGTCAGCCTGGTGACCGGTGAGCGCAGCCAGGGCATGTTGCGCCCGGACATCGATGTGGCCGTGCTGTTTGGTGATGGGCGCTTTCATCAGGGCGAAAGCCGCTGGTTGTTCGATGAGGAGGTTTTCCCGGTGTGCAGCCCCCGCCTGATTCATGGCAAACCCATGTCAGCCGTGGCTTTGCAGCGCTTGCCGTTGTTGCACCTCAAAGGTGAGCAGGCCAGCCGCTGGTTTGACTGGGCGGGTGTGTTTCGCGGGTTTGGCGTGGCCAGCCCACCGCCAGCCGGGCAACTGCGGTTCGATAACTACACGCTGCTGATACAGGCGGCGATTGCCGGGCAAGGGGTGGCAATTGGCTGGGGGCACCTGGTGGATGGGCTGGTCGAGCAGGGTTTGCTCTGCCGGCCACTGGAGGGCAGCCTGCGCTCGGAACGCGGTTATTATGCGGTGTTGCCGCCGCGCAAACGCCGGGGCGCTTTGATCGAACGGTTCGTAGGTTGGTTGGAGCACGAGCGAAGCCGGTAAGGGTGAGTTCGGCGCAGAGTCACGCGGGCTTTGGGCCCAGGAGGTACCGTGCAGAGGATCAAGGGTTACCACGCCCACATTTACTATGATGCAGCGACCCTGGAGCAGGCTCGGGCGCTGTGTGAGGAAGCGGCGCGGCTGTTTCCCGTGAGCATGGGGCGCATGCACCAGAAGCCGGTGGGCCCGCACCCGGACTGGAGCTGCCAGCTGGCTTTCGGTCCGGAAGTGGTAGGGGTGGTGTTGCCTTGGTTGGCACTGCATCGCCAGGGTTTGGTGGTGTTCATGCACCCGCTGACCGGTGATGAACTGGCGGACCATCGGGACCATGCGATCTGGATGGGGGCAGTGAGGCCGTTGAACCTGTCGGTTTTCGGGGGCTGAACCTTCAGTGCTCGTGTTGTGCTCATCGCTGGCAAGCCAGCTCCCACGGGGATCGCATCAGGGCTGACAGGTGTTTGCCACAAGGTATGCAGCGCCTGTTAGAGCGAGCGCCGCCCGCGCGGCGCATCGCGAGCTGCGCTCGCTCCTACGTTTGTTTCGGGCCAATTATTCCTGTGGGATTTGCGCGCGAACGCCTTGGCGCATGCCTCAAAATCGCGTCGTGCGAACAAGGCGGCCGCGCGCATCTGGCACAGGGGTTACTGGCCCGAAACAAACGTAGGAGCGAGCGCAGCTCGCGATGCGCCGCGCGGGCGGCGCTCGATCTCACAGGCACTGAAGATGCAGCGGCTACCCTTGCCAGGAACCATAGAATCTCCCACAGGTACAGCGCCACCCTCAGGCCCTGTGAAATCCTTGTGGGATCTGGCTTGCCGGCGATGAAGCCGACGCCGGTCAGCGACGAGCGCCGCGCACCCCTTCCGCCAGTGCCGAGCACAGGCTCAACACATCGCTCACCGCCTGTTCGGCCGTGTTGGCCTGGGCAATCTTGTCGACCAGCGCCGAGCCCACTACCACGCCATCGGCCAGCCGGGCGATGTTCGCCGCCTGCTCTGGGGTGCGAATGCCGAAGCCAACGCTGATCGGCAGGTCGGTATGCCGACGCAGGCGGGCAATGGCTTCGGTCACGTGCTCGGTGGTCGCCGAGCCGGCCCCGGTCACACCGGCCACGGACACGTAGTAGACGAACCCGGAGCTGCGCGCCAGCACACGCGGCAGGCGCGCGTCGTCGGTGGTCGGGGTGGTCAGGCGAATGAAGTCGATACCCGCAGCCTGGGCCGGGGTCGCCAGTTCTGCATCGTGCTCTGGCGGCAGGTCGACGATGATCAGGCCATCGACGCCAGCCTGCTTGGCTTCATTCACGAACGCTTCCACGCCAAAACGGTGGATCGGGTTGTAGTAGCCCATCAGCACGATCGGCGTGGTGTGGTTGTCCACACGGAATTCACGAACCATCTGCAGGGTCTTGGCCAGGTTCTGGCCCGCTTCCAACGCGCGCAGGGTAGCGAGCTGGATGGCTACGCCATCGGCCATCGGGTCGGTGAATGGCATGCCCAGTTCGATCACATCGGCGCCCGCAGCAGGCAGGCCCTTGAGGATCTGCAGCGAGGCGTCATAGCCCGGGTCGCCTGCGGTAACGAAGGTGACCAGTGCCGAGCGGCCTTCGGCTTTCAACTCGGCGAAGCGTTGTTCTAGACGGCTCATGCCTGTTTCTCCTGGGTGGCCATGTGGCTCATGACGGTTTGCATGTCTTTGTCGCCGCGGCCCGACAGGCAGATCACCATCAGGTGGTCCTTGGGCAACTGCGGGGCGCGCTTGATTGCCTCGGCCAGGGCGTGAGCGCTTTCCAGGGCCGGGATGATGCCCTCCAGGCGGCACGTGGCGTGGAACGCATCCAGCGCTTCGTCATCGGTGATGCTGACGTATTCAACGCGCTTCACCTCATGCAGGTAGGCATGCTCGGGGCCGATGCCCGGGTAGTCGAGGCCGGCCGAAATCGAGTGAGCGTCGGTAATCTGGCCGTCATCGTCCTGCAACAGATAGGTGCGGTTGCCGTGCAGTACGCCGGGCACACCGCCGTTCAGGCTGGCAGCATGCTTGTCGGTGTGCACACCGTGGCCGCCGGCTTCAACGCCGATGATCTGTACGCTTGGCTCTTCGAGGAACTCATGGAATAGGCCCATGGCGTTGGAGCCACCCCCCACGCAGGCGACCAGGCTGTCCGGCAGGCGGCCTTCCTTTTCCTGCAACTGGGCGCGGGTTTCCTTGCCGATGATCGACTGGAAGTCGCGGACCATTGCCGGGTATGGGTGCGGGCCCGCCACGGTGCCGATCAGGTAGAACGTGTCGTCGACGTTGGTCACCCAGTCGCGCAGCGCTTCGTTCATGGCGTCCTTGAGGGTGCCGGTGCCCGCGGTAACCGGAACGATCTCGGCGCCCAGCAGCTTCATGCGGAACACGTTGGCCTGCTGGCGTTCGATATCGGTGGCGCCCATGTAGATCACGCAAGGCAGGCCGAAGCGCGCAGCGACGGTGGCGGTCGCCACGCCGTGCATGCCGGCGCCGGTTTCGGCGATCAGGCGTTTCTTGCCCATGCGCTTGGCCAGCAGCACCTGGCCGATGCAGTTGTTCACCTTATGCGCGCCGGTGTGGTTGAGCTCTTCACGCTTGAAGAAGATCTTGGCGCCGCCGCAGTGTTCGGTCAGGCGCTCGGCGAAGTACAGCGGGTTGGGGCGGCCGATGTAGTCGCGCTGGAAATAGGCCAGCTCTTCAAGGAATTGCGGGTCGGCCTTGGCCGCTTCGTATTCCCGGGCCAGGTCCAGCACCAGTGGCATGAGGGTTTCGGCCACATAGCGGCCGCCGAACGAGCCGAACAGGCCATTGGCGTCGGGGCCGGGGCGGTATTGGGACTGGGTCATGGGGCGCTCCAGGGCGTAAGCAATGAATGATGGGCTTTACTCTAACCACGACAGGCCCGGCTGAAAACCGATAAGATTGCGTAAACTTGTCAGGAAAACTCACAGGTAATGGCTCACGACCTCCCTCCCCTCAATGCCCTGCGTGCTTTCGAGGCCACTGCCAGGCTTAACAGTGTCAGCCAGGCGGCCGAGGCGTTGCACGTTACCCATGGTGCCGTGAGCCGGCAGATCAAGGTGCTTGAGGAGCATCTGGGGGTGGCGTTGTTCGTCAAGGACGGGCGTGGCATCAAACTCACAGATGCCGGGCTGCGACTGCGCGATGCCAGTGGCGAGGCGTTCGACCGCTTGCGCAGTGCATGTGCCGAACTGAGCCGCGACACCCGCGAGGCCCCGTTCGTACTGGGTTGCTCAGGCAGCCTGCTGGCGCGCTGGTTCATCCCGCGGTTGGGGCGTTTGCAGGCAGACCTGCCAGAGCTGCGCCTGCACCTTTCAGCCGGTGAGGGTGACCTTGATCCAAGGCGGCCAGGGCTGGATGCGCTATTGGTGTATGCCGAGCCCCCGTGGCCGGCAGACATGCAGGTGCATGTGTTGGCCGAGGAGCGAATCGGCCCGGTGCTGAGCCCGCACTTCTCCGGTTACCAGCGCTTGCAGGGGGCGCCAGCCAAAGCTTTGCTCGAAGAAGCCGTGTTGCACACCACCTCGCGCCCACAGGCTTGGCCGACCTGGGCGGCGCAGCAGGGCCTGGAGCCGGCTGCCATGCACTACGGGCAGGCTTTCGAGCACTTGTATTACCTGTTAGAAGCTGCGGTGGCGGGACTGGGCGTGGCGATCGCGCCGCAACCCCTAGTTGCCGATGACCTGCGGGCGGGCCGCTTGAGTGCGCCGTGGGGCTTTTCACCGACCCCGGCGGCGTTGGCGCTGTGGGTACCTCGGCGCGCCGCTGACGGGCGCGCCGAGCAACTGGCGCAATGGTTGCGGGCAGAACTGCTAGGGCAGACCGCTTAGTTGCGCTTGCACAGCAGGTAAGCTGCCAGCAAGCCCAGGGCGCCGATGGCTACACCGGCAGTGGTGTACGGGTGCTCCTGGGCATAGTCGCGGGTGGCGATGCCGGTCTGGCGGGTACGCTCCTTGACTTCCTCATAGGCATCGCTCAGCAGGCTGCGCGAATGGCGCAGGGCACTCTCGGCGTTGCTGCGCATGGCCTTGACTGATTTCTGGGTTTCTTCGGAGGCATCGTGCTTCAGGCTTTCCAGGCTTTTCAGCAGGCTTTCGATCTCTGCTTCCATGCTTTCCAGGGATGTTTTACGCAGCGAATTGCGGGGCATGTTGACTCTCCTTTGCAGTATGGACTCTATGAACTGCGACCCTTGGGCTGCACGAAAGTGCGATCGAACTTTCGCCCCTGATGACAGCTCGCAGGTAAACCAGGCTCGCACTGCCAGGCTGAATATCACTGTTACCCAAGGAGAGCGCTCATGACCGATCATCACACCTACAAGAAGGTCGAACTGGTGGGGTCTTCGCCTACCAGTATCGAAGATGCGATCAACAATGCCCTGGCCGAAGCCGGCCAGAGCATCAAGCACATGGAGTGGTTCGAGGTGGCCGAGACCCGTGGCCATATTCGCGACAACAAGGTCGCGCACTTCCAGGTGACGTTGAAGGTGGGCTTCCGTATCGCCAATAGCTGAAACACAGCCAAGCTGGAACAGGTTGCACTGATGGGGTATTAGGAACAGGGCGCCCTGGTGGGCGCCCCTTTCTGGTTTCATCTGCACAAGGAATGCAAGTGATGAACAAACTGATACTGGCGCTGGGCCTGATGATGCTGGCCGGTGGCGCGATGGCGGCGGGCAAACCCTGCGAGGAGCTGAAAGCGGAAATTGCCGCCAAGCTCGATGCCAAGGGGGTTGTTGGCTACAAGCTGGAGATCGTCGAAAAGGGCGACCCGGCGGGCAAGGTGATCGGCAGCTGCGAAGGCGGCACCAAGGAAATCGTCTACCGCCGCGGCTGACGCGGTGGCCCCTTCGCGGAGGCACTCGCGAAGGGGTTCACTCGCTCTTCAAAGCCTGCGCCAGCAGCTCATAAGCGCGGATACGGTCTGCATGCTCGTACAGGTCACAGGTGAACATCAGCTCGTCCGCCCCGGTTTGCTCCAGCAACACCTCCACTTTGGCGCGCACTTTCTGCGGGCTGCCGATCATCGCCAACCCCAGGAAGCTGCCTACCGCATCGCGTTCATGGGGCAGCCATAAGCCGTCCATGCTGGGTACCGGGGGTTTCTGCATCAGGCTCTGCCCGCGAATCAGCGCCAGAATGCGCTGGTACACCGAAGTGGCCAGATATTCGGCCTGTTCATCGGTTTCGGCAACCACCATGGGAATGCCCAGCATCACATAGGGTTTGTCCAGCGTGGTGGACGGTTTGAAGTGGTTGCGATACACGCGGATTGCCTCGTGCATGTAACGCGGCGCGAAGTGCGAGGCGAAGGCATAGGGCATGCCGCGCATACCGGCCAGTTGCGCGCTGAACAGGCTGGAGCCCAGCAGCCACATGGGCACATCGGTGTCGTGGCCAGGCACAGCGATCACTTTTTGATCATCGGTTCGGGGGCCAAGGTAGCGTGACAGCTCTTCGACATCGTCCGGGAAATCGTCCGGGCCACCTGCGCGGTCTCGGCGCAAGGCGTATGCAGTCATCTGGTCGGAGCCTGGCGCACGGCCAAGGCCGAGGTCGATGCGCCCCGGGTACAGGCTGGCGAGGGTGCCGAACTGCTCGGCGATCACCAACGGCGCATGGTTGGGCAGCATGACCCCGCCGGAGCCTACGCGAATGCTCGAAGTGCCCCCGGCGAGGTAGCCGATAAGCACCGAGGTTGCCGAGCTGGCGATGCCGTCCATGTTGTGGTGTTCGGCCACCCAGAAGCGGTTGTAGCCCAAGCGTTCGACGTGCTGCGCCAGGTCCAGCGAGTTGCGCAGCGACTGCGCCGGGCCGGCATCGGCGCGAACGGGCACAAGGTCGAGGGTGGAAATCTTCAGGTCACGTAGCTGCGTCATGGGGCCTCCGCAAGAATGATTGGCCAGAGGCCTTTATGACTCTGTATGGGCGTAATCGTTGGATTCAATGGGGGTGCGCAATTGCTCTGAACTTGCCGGGCGTATCTGACCTCTGAACCCATAGGCACGTAACCGAGTGACAAGGAGGCATCATGAAGAAGACAGCATCGGCGATCTGGCAAGGTGGTTTGAAGGACGGCAAAGGCCTGCTTTCAACCGAAAGCGGCGCCCTCAAGCAGAACCCTTATGGCTTCAACACCCGTTTCGAGGACACGCCGGGTACCAACCCAGAGGAACTGATCGGTGCGGCGCACGCGGGCTGCTTCTCGATGGCGCTGTCGATGATGCTCGGCGAGGCCGGGCTCACCCCGGACCGGATCGACACGGCGGCGGAAGTCACCCTCGACAAGCAGCCTGATGGTTTTGCCATTACCGCTGTACACCTGGTGTTGCGAGCCAAGGTGCCAGGCGCCAGCGAGGCGCAGTTCATGGAAATTGCCAACAAGGCCAAAGCAGGCTGCCCGGTGTCGAAGGTGCTCAACGCCAAGATCAGCCTGGATGCGGCGTTGGTGGGCTGAAGCGGCGCAACGATGGCAGTTTGCTGTAGTCTAACCAACGTCGGCAGCAATACTGCCTTTTCAGGAGCCGTTCCATGATTCGCGTAGCAATCGCCGTGTTCGCTTCGCTGGTCGCCACGTCTGCGCTGGCGGCGGTCAAGCCGTGCGAGGAACTGAAAGCCGAGATCGAGGCCAAGATCCAGGCCCAAGGGGTGGCTTCGTACACCCTGGAGATCGTGCCTAACAGTGAGGTCCAGGACCCGAATATGGTGGTCGGGACGTGCGATGGCGGGACCAAGAAGATCATTTACCAGAAGAATGATCGCTAGCGCTCGAGCATGAGTGGCCGCTTCGCGGCCCATTTGCGACAAAAGCCGCTTCCACAGGCCTCTGTAGGAGCGGCCTTGCGTCGCGATGGGCTGCGCAGCAGCCCCTGACTCGCAGCAGCTCCCCCACCGGCAGCACCCCCTACCCGCCGCCCCCCCGCCTACGGAATACAGAACACATCGCTAGGCTCATTCACCAGCACCGTGCGGCTTGCGTCATACAGCAATACCTGCGGCTCCATTACCGGCGCCCGCGCCTCCAGGCGATAACGTTCCCCAGCCTTGAAGTCATCGAAGCGCACAGTCAGGTAACAGGTACGGTCCCTGGGGTCGGTCAGCATCCCGCCAGAGTAGATCTCGTAATCGAAGCGCACGACCAGCTCATGCTTGCCGGGGGTTACCTGAAAGTATCGGCCGTCTTCCAGGCGCTTCCCGTCAAGGCGGTCGGCCATGATCACCCGGCCGGGGGTCATGGTGTACAAGTCGACCCAGGCTTGCTTGGGGTCGACCGGCGGCAAGGGGCTGGCGCAAGCCCCCAGTGCACTGAGGGCGATCAGCATCATGGGCTGGCGCATGGCAAAGCTCTCACTTGCGATTGGCACGTTAACAGCATAGCGCCGTTTGCGTGGTTAGGTGTGCTGGCAGCCCGCTGGCAGGCCCTGGCCCAGCAGTTTTTGTTGCTGGTCATACAACTTCACCCACGGGCGAAAGCCGATGCTCCCGGCCTGCAGCTGATAGCGTTGCCCGGCGTTGAAGTCTTTGAACGCCAGCTTTACCTGGCAATCTCGCCACAGGGGTTGGTCGACCGGGCCGATGTTGCTGGGGTTGACCGGAAACTGGTAGCGCACGGTCAACTCATGGCTGCCGGGTTGGACTTCGAAGTACCGGTTGTCGGCCCAATCGCGCTCATCGACCTGCACCGCGTGCAACGAGGTGTTGTCGTAGGGCGTGAGGTCGATCCAGGCCTGGTTCGGGTCTGGGTCTGGCAGCGTTGAACAGGCAGATAACAGCAACAGTGAACTGGCGACCCACAATGCACGCATGGCGAAACTCCCCCGTGGCGAGATAGTCTTGGAGCGAATCGGCCTTGAGCGAGTCAGACAGTCCCGATGCTTCGACTTTTTCTTATTCAGCGCTCAGGCCCTGGGCCACTCGACCGCGTTTTCACCCGTTTGGTTCCGCTGCTGGCGGTGCTTCTGCTGAGCGGTTGCAGCAGTGCGGCCTATTACGGCCAGCTTGCGCAAGGCCAGTGGCAACTGCTGCGCGCGCGGCAACCGGTGGAACAGGTGGTCGCCGACCCTGCTACCCCTCCCCTGTTACGGGCGCGCCTGCAACGGGCGGAACAGGCGCGGGCGTTTGCCAGCCAGCAGCTGAAGCTGCCGGATAACCGCAGCTACCGGGTATACGCCGACCTTGGGCGCCCCTATGTGGTTTGGAATGTTTTCGCCACGCCAGAGCTCTCACTGCAACCGGTGACCCACTGTTTTCCGATAGCGGGTTGCGTGGCGTATCGCGGCTACTACCAGCAAGGTGCAGCGCGTGGCGCGGCAGCGTTGATGCGTGAGGAAGGGCTGGATGTGTACGTGGGCGGGGTGGAGGCCTATTCCACCTTGGGCTGGTTCGACGACCCTATTCTGTCGTCGATGGTGGGCTGGGGTGACGAACGCCTGGCGACCTTGATCTTTCACGAGCTGGCGCACCAGCGCTTTTACGTGCAGGACGACACCGAGTTCAACGAGTCCTTTGCCTCGTTCGTCGAACAGGAAGGCACCCGGCAATGGCGCGCGGCGCGCGGGCTGGCTGCGGTGGGTGGCGATCAGGGGCAGCAGCGGGAGCAGTTTATCCAACTGGTGCTGGCCAGCCGCGAGCGGTTGCAGGCGATTTACGCCGGGCCGCTGGATGATGCGCACAAGCGCCAGGCCAAGCGGGCGGAGTTCGCGCGGCTCAGGCGTGACTACCAGCAGGTGCGGGACAGCCAGTGGGGCGGCGACAAGCGCTTTGACGCCTGGGTGTACGCGCCCATGAACAATGCCAAGCTGTTGCCGTTCGGGCTGTATGACCAGTGGGTGCCGGCGTTTGCGGCGGTGTTTCGCGCGGTTGACGGGGATTGGGGGCGGTTCTATGAACGGGTTGAGCAGTTGGGGAGGTTGCCCATTGCTGAAAGGAAGGCGGCGTTGCAAAAGTTGATGGCTGGCCGGTGAGACTTTGGGGCGGCGTTGTGGCCCATCGTCGGCAAGCCAACTCCCACGGGGATCGCATCAGGGCAGACAGGTGTTTGCCACAAGGTATGCAGCGCCTGTTAGAGCGAGCGCCGCCCGCGCGGCGCATCGCGAGCTGCGCTCGCTCCTACGTTTGTTTCGGGCCAGTAACCCCTGTGCCAGACGCGCGCGGCCGCCTTGTTCGTACGACGCGATTTTGAGGCATGCGCCAAGGCGTTCGCGCGCAAATCCCACAGGAATAATTGGCCCGAAACAAACGTAGGAGCGAGCGCAGCTCGCGATGCGCCGCGCGGGCGGCGCTCGATCTCACAGGCACTGAAGATGCAGCGGCTACCCTTGCCAGAAACCATAGAATCTCCCACAGTGACCGCATGGGCTGCAAAGCAGCCCTGAAGGCCCTCAGGCCTTGGTAAATGCCTGATGCATCTCGGCCAGCGTGGCGAAGTGGAAAGCCGGTGCTTCGGCCATCAACTCTTCCCGGCTACCAAACCCATAGCCCACCGCCACGGCTTGCAAACCATTGCTGCGCGCGCCGATCAGGTCATGTTTGCGGTCACCGATCATCAGCGTCTGCGCCGGGTCCAGCCCTTCTTCGTCCAGCAAATGGCGAATCAGCTCAACCTTGTTGGTGCGCGTGCCGTCCAGTTCGCTGCCGTAGATCACCTTGAAGTGGTGGTCGAAGGCGAAGTGCCGGGCAATTTCGCGGGCAAATTCCCACGGTTTGGAGGTGGCGATATACAGCGTGCGGCCCTGGCTGTTCAGGGCTTGGAGCAGCTCCGGCACGCCGGCGAACACCAGGTTTTCGTACAGCCCGGTCACGCGGAAGCGCTCGCGGTAGAAATTGACCGCCTCCCACGCCTTGGCTTCGTCGAAACCATAGAACTGCATGAACGCCTGCAACAAAGGTGGGCCGATGAAGTGCTCGAGGCGGGCCAGGTCTGGCTCATCGATGCCCAGCTTTGCCAAGGCATACTGGATAGAGCGGGTGATGCCCAGGCGTGGGTCGGTCAGGGTGCCGTCGAGGTCGAACAGGATGTTTTGCTGGTGCATGTACAAGGTTCCACGCGAATGCGCTCATTCAGGTTGATCGAAGCCTTCGGCCAGGTGCTGGTCCTTGAGCTTCACATAGTTGCTGGCGCTGTAGGCGAAAAACGCCCGCTCCTGGTCATTGAGCAGCCGCGCCTGTTTCACCGGGCTGCCCATGTACAGGTAGCCGCTGACCAGGCGCTTGCCTGGCGGCACCAGGCTGCCGGCGCCAATGATCACTTCATCCTCCACGATCGCACCGTCCATGACCGTGCTGCCCATGCCGACCAGAATGCGGTTACCCAACGTGCAGCCATGCAGCATCACCTTGTGACCGATGGTCACTTCGTCGCCGATGATCAGCGCGAAGCCGTCCGGGTTGAACGGGCCGGCGTGGGTGATATGCAGCACGCTGCCGTCCTGCACGCTGGTGCGCGCACCAATCCGGATGCGGTGCATGTCGCCGCGCACCACGGCCAGTGGCCAGACCGAGCTGTCTTCGCCGATTTCAACGTCGCCCAGCACCACCGCCGAACGGTCGACGAATGCCCTGGGCCCCACTTTCGGAGTGTGTTGCTGGAAGCTGCGAATGGCCATGATAGCGTCTCTCATCTGTGTCGATAGGCAGGCTGCCTGCTGCGGTCGGCGTCGATTGTAATTAAGATGGGGCAGTGTTTCTTCTGCCAAGGTATCCGAACCGTGAGTGCGAACAACCCGCTTCTGCAGTCCTACGATCTGCCGCCCTTCTCGCAAATCCGTGCCGAACACGTGTTGCCGGCGATCGAAGCGATCCTGGCCGACAACCGTAAAGCCATTGCCGAGATCCTCGAAAAGCAGGGCAGCAACCCCACCTGGGCCGGCCTGGTGCTGGCCATGGACGAACTGAACGACCGCCTGGGTGCGGCCTGGAGCCCGGTCAGCCACCTCAACGCGGTGTGCAACAGCGCCGAATTGCGCGAGGCTTACGAGTCGTGCCTGCCAGCGCTCAGCGCCTACTCTACCGAACTGGGCCAGAACCGTGCGTTGTTCGAAGCCTACCAGGCGCTGATCAGCGGCCCGGAGGCCGCCGGTTTCGATGTGGCGCAAAAAACCATACTCGAACATGCCCTGCGTGACTTCCGTCTGTCGGGTATCGACCTGCCAGCGGACAAGCAGCAGCGCTATGCCGATGTGCAAAGCAAGCTCAGTGAGCTGGGCAGCCGCTTCTCCAACCAGTTGCTGGACGCCACCCAGGCCTGGACCAAGCATGTGACCGACGAGGCCGCACTGGCCGGCCTGACCGATTCGGCCAAGGCGCAAATGGCCGCTGCAGCGCAGGCCAAGGGCCTCGACGGCTGGCTGATCACCCTGGAATTCCCCAGCTACTACGCCGTGATGACCTACGCCAGCGACCGCGCCCTGCGCGAAGAGGTGTACGCGGCCTACTGCACCCGCGCCTCGGACCAGGGCCCGAACGCTGGCCAGAACGACAACGGGCCGGTGATGAAGCAAATCCTCGACCTGCGTCAGGAACTGGCCGAGCTGCTGGGCTACAAGAACTACGCCGAGCTGAGCCTGGCGACCAAGATGGCCGAGTCCAGTGACCAGGTACTGAGCTTCCTGCGCGACCTGGCTCAACGCTCCAAGCCGTTTGCCGCGCAGGACCTGCAGCAGCTCAAGGCCTATGCCGCCGAGCAAGGCTGCCCAGAGCTGGCCAGTTGGGACGCCGGATACTATGGCGAGAAGCTGCGCGAACAGCGCTACAGCGTGTCGCAGGAGGCCCTGCGCGCCTACTTCCCGATCGACAAGGTACTTAGCGGCCTGTTCAGCATCGTGCAGCGCCTGTATGGCATCGAAATCGCCGAGTTGAAGGGCTTCGACAGCTGGCACCCGGATGTCCGCCTGTTCGAAATCAAGGAAAACGGCCAGCACGTCGGGCGCTTCTTCTTCGACCTGTATGCCCGTGCCAACAAGCGCGGGGGTGCCTGGATGGACGGCGCCCGTGACCGGCGCCGCACCGCCAGCGGCCAGTTGCAAAGCCCGGTGGCTAACCTGGTGTGCAACTTCACCCCGGCTGCGCCTGGCAAGCCGGCGCTGCTGACCCATGATGAGGTCACCACGCTGTTCCACGAATTTGGCCACGGCCTGCACCACATGCTGACGCGCATCGAGCATGCCGGGGTTTCCGGCATCAATGGCGTGGCTTGGGATGCCGTCGAGCTGCCTAGCCAGTTCATGGAAAACTGGTGCTGGGAGCCGGAAGGCCTGGCGCTTATTTCGGGGCATTATGAAACCGGTGCGGCCCTGCCACAGGACCTGCTGGACAAGATGCTGGCGGCGAAGAACTTCCAGTCGGGCATGATGATGGTGCGCCAACTGGAGTTCTCGCTGTTCGACTTCGAACTGCATGCCAGCCATGGTGACGGGCGTAGCGTGCTGCAGGTGCTCGAAGGCGTACGCGATGAGGTCTCGGTCATGCGCCCGCCGGCGTACAACCGTTTCCCCAACAGCTTTGCGCACATCTTTGCTGGCGGTTACGCAGCGGGTTACTACAGCTACAAGTGGGCTGAAGTGCTGTCGGCCGACGCTTTCTCGCGCTTCGAGGAAGAAGGCGTGCTGAATGCCGAAACCGGCCGCGCCTTCCGCGAAGCGATCCTGGCGCGCGGCGGCTCGCGCGAGCCCATGGAACTGTTCGTCGACTTCCGTGGCCGTGAGCCTTCCATTGATGCATTGCTGCGCCACAGTGGCTTGGCCGAGGCCGCTGCGGCATGAGTGAGGTAGTCGTGAACAAGACCAAGAAGCGCTTTATTGCCGGGGCTGTATGCCCGGCATGCAGCCAGCCCGACAAACTGATGATGTGGAGCGAAGACGACGTACCGCACCGTGAGTGCGTGGCCTGCGGCTTTACCGATACGCTCAACGAACAGGGCTTGTCGGTGCCCAAGGAGTTGGGGACACGGGTCAACCACCTCGAGCCGAAAACCCCTGCGGCCAAGGTACAGACGGTGCAGTTCTTCCCTAATCCGAAGTTGAAGAAACCCGCAGAGTAAGGGTACAGGGCGTTACATAGAGCTTCTGCGGGGTAACAGGGGGCTGGCTACAGTGTCGGCCCCTGACTTGCCCCTGAGGTGCTTCGTGAATCACGGCCTTGCTCGAATTGCCCATGGCTTGCTCGACTACCCGTCGCTACGGCCCGAGCAGCTCCAACCCGTCTTCTTGTCCATTCGCGACGCCAATGTCGCGGCGCTCGAACAGATCATCGAACACTGCGGCCCGGCGCCAGGTTGGGATAGCTTGGTGCTGGCCGTCGAGCAGCTTGACCAGCGGCTGGAAGACCTGCTGCACATGCTCGTGCCGTTGGTGTACGAAAGCCAGGCATGGGCTGTGGAGGTCGATGCTTGTAATCAATTGCTGCTCGACTGGGCGCGATACAAGCACGAGCACTCAAGGTTGTATGAAGCCTACCAGCGCCTCGATCCCGCGCAGCTGGATGACGAGCGCCAGGCTGTGCTCAAACTGATCCTCAGGGCGTTCCGCCACGCCGGCCATGGTTTGGGCGCTGGCGCGCGCGAGCAACTGCACACCACCGAGCAGGCGATCGTCGGGTTGGCACCCCGATGTGCAGGTACTGGAGGTAATGGACGGGCATGCCCGCCTAGGGCATATCTACCTGGATGCCTACCAACGCCCAGGCAAGCTGCCCTGGCCGTACAGTTATCCCATGCGCCAGCGCCATGTGGAGGCCGACGGTGTGGTGACGTTGCCGGCCGTTCTGCTTTCCTGCTGTTTCGAGCTGCAGCCTGGGCAAGTCACGCCCAACTTGGATCACGCAGACCTTTGCAAGCTGTTCCACGAGGCGGGCCATGCCCTGCATCAGTTGCTGGTCACCAACCAGCACCGGCGCCTCAATCGCACCGCCACTTCCGCGCTGGGCGCCGATGCCTGCGAATTCGTCGGCACCTTGCTCGAACAGTGGTGCTGGTCTGCCCCGGCACTGTTGGCGTTGCCGCAGCCGGAAACGGGTGCGCCACCAGTGCCATTGCCCCAGATGCAGCAGTGGCTCGCTGGCAAACGTCGTTTCCAGGCGGTGGCGGAAGCCGAGCAACTGCGGCTGTGCTGGTTCGATCTCGTCGCGCATTGCGACGATCGCGCCCGCCACGACCTTCGCCAACTGGCGATTGCCGCAACCCAGCAGGTCGGCTTGCCGCAAGCCTTCGCCCAGGACAGGTTTGCCGAAGGGTTCGATTACATGGTCACGGGTTATGAAGCGGGTTATTACTGCTACAAGTGGGCGCAGGTCCATGCCATTGACGCGTTCAGCGCATTCGAGGCGGCCGACGCCGATGATCGGGCGCTGGGCCGCCGCCTGCGCGACGAAATCCTGGCCAAGGGCGGAATGCGCCGGATGACGGCGTCGTTCAACGCATTCGCCGGCAGGCCCATGTCGCTGGAGCCGTACGCAAGGCGCCACTTGTCTCCCTGACAACAAGGGTGAAGGCGCTGCTGGTAATATACTGTATGCATAACCAGTAAGGGACTAACAGCATGGATCCTGTTCGCGGTCGTGGTACCCGCCATAACCCACACAATCGTTTTGCACCACGCCAGTCGGTGCTCGAAGACGATGGCTGGTATCAGGAGGTGCCCGTTACCCAAGGCACCGAGGTCAGGGCTGAAACCGCCAAGACCATCATCGCGCGCAATACTTCCCCTGACCTGCCCTTCGACCGCTCGATCAACCCCTACCGCGGTTGCGAGCATGGCTGTATCTACTGCTATGCCCGCCCGTCCCATGCCTACTGGGATCTGTCCCCAGGCCTGGACTTCGAAACCAAGCTGATCGCCAAGACCAACGCCGCCGAGGTACTGGTGCAGCAGTTGAGCAAACCTGGGTATAAGTGTGCACCGATCAACCTGGGCTCCAACACTGACCCTTACCAGCCCATCGAGCGCGAGCAACTGCTGACTCGGCGCCTGCTTGAGGTACTGCTGCGTTTTCGCCACCCGGTGACCATCGTCACCAAAGGGGCCCTGGTGCTGCGCGACCTCGACCTGCTCGCCGACATGGCCCGCCAGCGCCTGGTGCGGGTGATGATCAGCCTGACTACGCTGGACGATGACCTCAAGCGGGTGCTCGAGCCCCGGGCGGCAGCGCCAGGGGCAAGGTTGCGGGCCATTCGTGTGCTGCGCGAAGCAGGCGTGCCGGTGGGCGTGTTGTGCTCGCCGATGATACCGATGATCAACGACAGCGAACTGGAGCGCCTGTTGGAAGCGGCCAAGGCGGCCGGGGCGCAGAGCGCGGCGTACATGCTGCTGCGCCTGCCGCTGGAGGTGGCGCCGCTGTTCGAGCAGTGGTTGCACGACCATTACCCACAGCGAGCTGCGCATGTGCTGAGCCTGATCCGCCAGAGCCGCGATGGCGAGCTGTACGACAGCCGCTTTGGCACACGCATGCGGGGTGAGGGGGTATTTGCCGAGTTGCTGGCGCAGCGTTTCGCCAAGGCGATGAAACGCCTGGCGTTCGAAGGGCGCGAGTCACAGGTGCTGGATTGCTCGGCCTTTTCCCCGCCGGGCGAGCAGATGGCACTGTTCTGACAGCCAAGGTAAACACGCCCTACAGAAAGCCTCACTAATGGCAGCCAATAATTACGCTAATACATATTGGCAGTTGATGTTTTTTTGCTATTATTCAGATCCCGCCTTTTATATCTGGAACGCCCGTTCTAGAGCCCTCGAATTAAGTTTCAGTTAAGTTTTCCCGGTTAGCGTAGGCAACCAATCCACACCGACTGTGATCTATGGGCTGTGCGTGTCATCTAAAACCCTGCATAGCCAGAATCTTTAACCGGTAAAATGGATTTACCTACACACCGTCAAGAGGATGAATCATGCCCGTCAAGGACCCATCCAAGGTCGTACCGCAGGTCCCCGCTGAAAGCGCCGATGCTGCCCTGAAGCACATCGTCGACGGTTTCCTGCGCTTTCACCATGACGTCTTCCCTGAACAGCAAGAGCTGTTCAAGAAGCTCGCCACTGCGCAAACACCGCGCGCCATGTTCATTACCTGCGCCGACTCGCGCATCGTGCCCGAACTGATCACGCAAAGTTCGCCAGGCGACCTGTTCGTGACCCGTAACGTAGGTAACGTAGTACCGCCTTATGGCCAGATGAACGGTGGCGTTTCCAGCGCTATCGAGTACGCGGTGATGGCACTTAAAGTGCACCACATCATCATCTGCGGCCACTCCGACTGTGGCGCGATGCGTGCGGTACTCAACCCGCAATCGCTGACCAAGATGCCAACCGTTGGCGCCTGGCTGCGCCACGCCGAAGTGGCCCGCACCGTGGTCGAGAACAACTGCTCGTGCGGCAGCGAACATGAAAGCATGCAAGTGCTGACCAAAGAGAACGTCATTGCCCAGCTGCACCACTTGCGCACCCACCCTTCGGTGGCTTCGGGGCTTGCAGCGGGTCAGCTGTACATCCATGGCTGGATCTACGACATCGAGACCAGCAGGATCGAAGCCTACGACGCTGCCAGCGACAGCTTCATGCCCCTGGCCGCAGGCCAACCGGTGCCATGCGCCACTCCGAGAGGCCGCTACTAAGCGACCCGTCCGCCGTTAAAACCTTGATAGCCGGCTGCACCCTGTAGGGGTGTGGCGCGGCCTTCGGCTGCCCTGAATACCCTGACTGCCCTGCCGGCGAGCCCGCTGGCGGCCCGCGCCTGCGCGCTTGTCGGGGACCCAACGTGCCCATGGCCAGGGGAATGGCCGTGCGACTAGAGAAAGGAGAAACATGGTGAACATTACACAGCTGAAAGCGGCCCTGCCGCGTGAGTTGCTGGCTTCAGCGGTGGTCTTTCTGGTGGCCCTGCCCTTGTGCATGGGCATTGCCATCGCCTCGGGCATGCCGCCGGCCAAGGGCCTGATTACCGGCATTATCGGCGGGGTCGTGGTCGGCTTCCTCGCCGGTTCGCCGTTGCAAGTCAGTGGTCCGGCGGCGGGCCTTGCGGTGCTGGTCTTCGAGCTGGTACGCCAGCACGGCATGGCCATGCTCGGGCCGATCCTGCTATTGGCCGGTTTGCTGCAATTGCTGGCCGGGCGCCTGCGCCTGGGCTGCTGGTTCCGCGTCACCGCGCCGGCGGTGGTCTACGGCATGCTGGCAGGCATTGGCGTGTTGATCGTGCTGTCGCAGGTGCATGTGATGTTCGACACCGCACCGCAGCCATCGGGTATGCAGAACCTTGTGCAGTTCCCGGCGACCCTCGCTGCGGCCATGCCGCACGAAAGCGCCGGCGCTGGCTGGATAGCCGGTGCGCTGGGCCTGGGCACCATCGCCATCATGTGGGGCTGGGAACGTTTGCGGCCGCAGCGCCTGCGTTTTGTGCCTGGGGCCCTGCTGGGTGTGGCGAGCATGACCATCATCAGCATGTGGTTGGCCTTGCCCGTGAACCGCGTGGAAGTACCGGCTGACTTGTCCGAAGCCATCGACTGGCTCCGCCCCGGTGACTTGATGCAACTGGCCGACCCTGCTCTGCTCGTCGCCGCCTTTGCCCTGGCATTCATTGCCAGTGCCGAAACCTTGCTGTCAGCGGCTGCGGTCGACCGCATGCACAGTGGCCAGCGTTCGGACTTCGACCGTGAGCTGTCCGCACAGGGCATTGGCAACATGCTCTGCGGGGTGCTGGGTGCACTGCCGATGACCGGGGTGATCGTACGTAGCTCGGCCAACGTGCAGGCAGGTGCGCAAACACGCGCTTCGGCCATTTTCCATGGCTTGTGGCTGCTGGCTTTCGTGGTGGCGTTGAGCAGTGTGCTGCAGCAGATACCGGTAGCCAGCCTGGCAGGTGTGCTGGTGTTCACGGGGATCAAGCTGGTCGACTTCAAGGCGTTCCGTGGGTTGGGCCGTTATGGCCGCATGCCGATGTTCACCTATGCGGCGACGGCGCTGGCGATCATCTTTACCGACCTGCTGACCGGCGTGTTGCTCGGCTTTGCCCTGACCTTGCTGAAGCTGGCATTCAGGGCGGCACGGTTGAAGATCAACCTGGTCGATCTGGAAAAGCCTGGGCACATGGAATTGCGGCTCAGTGGCGCCGCGACCTTCCTCAAGGTACCGGCATTGACCCAGGTGCTCGATGGCGTGCCGGCGGGCACCACGTTGCATGTGCCACTGGGTAACCTGAGCTATATCGACCACTCGTGCCTTGAACTGCTGGAGGACTGGGGGCGCAGCAATGCTGCCAATGGCTCGCGGTTGCTGATCGAACAGCGGCGGTTGAAGCGGCGAATCGAGGGACGGTTACGGACTACGGCGGGTGTGGGGGCCTGAGGTTGAAGTTCTGTAGTACCTGAACTGGCCTTTTCGCGGGTGAACCCGCGAAGAGGCCGGCACAGGAGTATCAGGTCGGCTGACCCAGCTCGACACCCAGCTGACGCGACAGGCACGGCCAGCGCTTCCACGCCTCACCGGTTGCCGGGCTAGTCAGCGTCTCGCGGTAGGCTTCCACCGACTCAGCCGCAAAGCTTGCGTCATTGAGCATCTCATCCACCGAGTGGTGCACCACTTCATCCAGCTGGTTGGCAAATTCTTCGCCGATCAACTGGTGGGCAATCAGGTTGGCGACGGTGGTGTCGACGGGGATCAGCGGCTGCTGGAAGTGACGGATGTACAAGTCATTCACCTCCTCCACCAGGCGGTGCGCCAGGTATGCCTCATCTAGCAGGCAGTCCAGCCCCACATGCCCGTTCATGACCTCGGGTGGCTGCAGGAAGTAAGCCTCGGCAATTTTCAATACAGGCTTGATCTGCGACTCGATGCCGGCCTCAAGGGCGACTTCATGGGCCGCCTCCAGCAGTTCCGGAACCTGTTCGATGTAGGCGCTGACGAAGCGCGCCAAAGTACCCTGTGCGTCCTGCTCAGGCAGTTGGATCGAGGGGTGCAGGTGGGGCAGTTGCAGCTCGAGACGCTGTTTCAATTGGCCAGTCTGGCCTTCATGTTGATGGGCTTGGCTTACCTGCTCGCGTACAGCAGCGATGTTCATGACAACTCCAGGGACATTACGTTTCAAACGGAAGACACTAAATTAGCTCGGTATACGGCATACCTAAGACGAATTTGTTATAGATGATTTCAAATTCTGCGTTACCTGGAATATAGCATGGCCACTATTTGGCCATGCCCCCTCAAGCCTGCGGTTTTCAGGGGATATAGCTGTTTCGTGAAGTTCATTTCATTGCCTTCGTTGCGCGGCATTGGTCGCTGTCTATACTCCCGGTGAACGTGATTCGTTGATGAGGCCCGACTGCTTTTAGCAGGGGCTCGGTCGTTGAAGCCAGGCAGTCTTGACCGCCGTTCCCTCTTGCCGCAGGCCACGCCTCCGGGAAAACAAGAACGAGAAGGGGAACCCGCAATGATGCGACATCCACCTGTCTGGATGGGCCTGCTGTTGTGGTCGGTTCTGGGTCAGGCCAACGCTGCCTGGACCGTGAACATGCACCCGGGGGCGACGGAAGTCTCCAACGCCGTCTTCGATCTGCACATGACCATCTTCTGGATCTGCGTGGTCATCGGCATCGTGGTGTTCGGCGCGATGTTCTGGTCCATGGTCATCCACCGCCGCTCCACCGGCCAGCAAGCCGCGCATTTCCACGAGCATACCTGGGTGGAAATCCTCTGGACCGTGGTCCCGTTCCTGATCCTTGTGGCCATGGCCATACCGGCCACCAAGACCCTGATCGACATCTATGACGCCAGCGAGTCGGATATCGACATCCAGGTCACCGGCTACCAGTGGAAGTGGCATTACAAATACCTGGGCCAGGACGTGGAGTTCTTCAGCAACCTGGCCACCCCCGCCGAGCAGATTCACAACCAGGCGCCCAAAGACGAGCACTACCTGCTGGAAGTCGACCAACCGCTGGTGTTGCCGGTGGGTGCCAAGGTGCGCTTCCTGGTGACGGCGGCCGATGTGATTCACTCGTGGTGGGTGCCCGCCTTCGCGGTCAAGCGCGACGCCATTCCCGGCTTCGTCAACGAAGCCTGGACGCGCATCGAGAAGCCAGGCATCTACCGCGGCCAGTGTACCGAGTTGTGCGGCAAGGACCACGGTTTCATGCCCGTGGTGGTCGAGGTCAAGTCCCAGGCCGACTACGACACCTGGCTTGGCGAGCGCAAGGCAGAGGCGGCCAAGCTCAAGGAGCTGACCAGCAAGGAATGGACCCTGGACGAGCTGGTGGCGCGCGGCGACAAGGTCTACCACACCACCTGCGTGGCCTGTCACCAGGCCGAAGGCCAGGGCCTGCCGCCGATGTTCCCGGCGCTGAAAGGCTCGAAGATCGCTACCGGGCCGAAGGAAGGTCACTTGAGCATCGTTTTCCACGGCAAACCCGGTACCGCCATGGCCGCCTTCGGCAAGCAACTGTCGGAGGTCGATATCGCTGCCGTGGTGACCTACGAACGCAACGCCTGGGGCAACAACAAGGGCGACATGGTCACGCCGAAGGACGTGCTGGCGCTGAAGCAGGCAGAAGCCAAGTGAACCGGGTTACTCGCGGCAATCAGTGGATTGCAGGAGACAGGACATGAGTGCAGTGATCGACGACCACGCCCACGGCCATGACCATGCGCACGGCCCGGCCAAGGGCCTGATGCGCTGGGTGCTGACCACCAACCACAAGGATATCGGCACCCTGTACCTGTGGTTCGCCTTCCTCATGTTCCTGTTGGGTGGCTCGTTCGCCATGGTGATCCGCGCCGAGCTGTTCCAGCCGGGGCTGCAGATCGTCGAACCGGCGTTTTTCAACCAGATGACCACCATGCACGGGCTGATCATGGTCTTCGGCGCCGTGATGCCGGCCTTCGTCGGCTTGGCCAACTGGATGATCCCGTTGATGATCGGCGCGCCGGACATGGCCCTGCCGCGCATGAACAACTTCAGCTTCTGGTTGTTGCCGGCGGCGTTCCTGCTGCTGGTTTCAACCTTGTTCAGCCCCGGTGGCGGGCCGAATTTCGGCTGGACCTTCTACGCCCCGCTGTCGACGACCTATGCCCCGGCCAGCGTCACCTTCTTCATTTTCGCCATCCACCTGATGGGTGTCAGCTCGATCATGGGGGCGATCAACGTGATCGCGACCATCCTGAACCTGCGCGCCCCCGGCATGACCTTGATGAAAATGCCACTGTTCGTCTGGACCTGGTTGATCACTGCGTTCCTGCTGATTGCAGTGATGCCGGTGCTGGCAGGGGTGGTGACCATGATGTTGATGGACATCCACTTCGGCACCAGTTTCTTCAGTGCGGCTGGCGGTGGTGACCCGGTGCTGTTCCAGCATGTGTTCTGGTTCTTCGGCCACCCCGAGGTGTACATCATGATCCTGCCCGCCTTTGGCGCGGTCAGCTCGATCATCCCGGCATTCTCGCGCAAGCCCCTGTTTGGCTACACCTCGATGGTGTACGCCACCGGGGCCATCGCCTTCCTGTCGTTCATCGTGTGGGCGCACCACATGTTCGTGGTCGGTATTCCGGTGGTCGGCGAGCTGTTCTTCATGTACGCCACCATGCTGATTGCGGTGCCCACCGGCGTGAAAGTGTTCAACTGGGTCAGCACCATGTGGGAAGGCTCGTTGACCTTCGAAACCCCGATGCTGTTCGCCATCGCCTTCGTCATCCTGTTTACCATCGGCGGCTTCAGTGGGCTGATGCTGGCGATCGCACCGGCGGACTTCCAGTACCACGACACCTACTTCGTGGTGGCGCACTTCCATTATGTGCTGGTGCCTGGGGCCATCTTTGGCATCTTCGCCTCGGCCTACTACTGGCTGCCGAAATGGACCGGCCACATGTATGACGAGACCCTTGGCAGGCTGCATTTCTGGCTGTCGTTCATCGGCATGAACCTGGCCTTCTTCCCCATGCATTTCGTGGGGCTGGCCGGTATGCCGCGGCGCATACCCGACTACAACCTGCAGTTCGCCGATTTCAACATGGTGTCTTCGATCGGCGCGTTCATGTTCGGTGCCACGCAGATCTTCTTCCTGTTCATCGTCATCAAGTGCATCCGTGGCGGCGCCCCTGCGCCGGCCAAACCCTGGGACGGCGCTGAGGGCCTGGAGTGGTCCATCCCCTCGCCTGCGCCCTACCACACCTTCCAGACACCGCCGGAAGTGAAGTAGGAGCGCCGCCATGACCGGCCTTTCGCTGAAGCGCCTGGTAACGCGCCTGCTGATGCTGACGGTGGTGATGTTCGCCTTCGGCTTTGCCCTGGTGCCGATCTACGACGTGATGTGCAAGGCCTTCGGCATCAATGGCAAGACCGGCGGGCAGTACGAGGGCAGCCAGGTCAGTGACCCCTCGCGGTCGGTCCGGGTGCAGTTCATGTCGACCAACGCCAGCGACATGGTCTGGGACTTCTACTCCAGCGCCGATCAGCTGGAGGTCCACCCCGGTGCGGTCAACCAGATGATCTTCATTGCCCATAACCCGACCGACCGGCCGATGAGTGCCCAGGCGATACCCAGCATCACCCCCGCCGAAGCCGCGGCGTACTTCCACAAGACCGAGTGCTTCTGCTTTACGCAGCAGGTGCTGCAACCCGGCCAACGCATCGAAATGCCGGTGCGCTTCATCGTCGACCGCGACCTGCCGGCCAGCGTGAAGCACCTGACGCTGGCCTACACCTTGTTCGACATCACCGCTCGCCACCCGCCGGTCGCTCAAGTTGCGGCCCAGGCCGTCCAGGGCGCCCGTTAAGGGAAGGAGAACAGCAATGGCAAGTCATGAGCATTACTATGTTCCGGCGCAGAGCAAGTGGCCGATCATCGCTACCCTCGGCATGTTCATCAGCGTGTTCGGCCTGGGTACCTGGTTCAACGACATGAAGGCCGGGCACCCGGAGTCGCACGGGCCGTTGATTTTCTTCGTGGGTGCTCTGTTTCTGGCCTACATGTTGTTCGGCTGGTTCGGGGCGGTGGTCAAGGAAAGCCGTGCAGGGCTATACAGCGCGCAGCTGGACCGCTCTTTCCGCTGGGGCATGAGCTGGTTCATCTTCTCGGAAGTGATGTTTTTCCTGGCCTTCTTCGGCGCGCTGTTCTACGTGCGCGTGCTGGCGGGGCCGTGGCTGGGTGGCGAAGGGGCCAAGGGTGTTGCCCATATGCTCTGGCCCGGCTTCGAGTTCACCTGGCCGTTGTTGCACACGCCGGACCCGAAGCTGTTCCCGCCGCCCAAGGAAGTGATCGACCCGTGGCACCTGCCGCTGATCAATACCCTGTTGCTGGTCAGCTCCAGCGTGACCATCACCCTGGCCCACCATGCGTTGCGCCGCGACCACCGCGGGGCGCTGAAAGGCTGGATGGCGCTGACCATCGTGTTGGGCATCAGCTTCATCGCGCTGCAGGCCTTCGAGTACCACGAGGCCTATACCAAGCTGGGGCTGACGCTGGGCTCGGGCATCTATGGCGCTACGTTCTTCATGCTCACGGGTTTCCACGGCGCGCACGTGACCTTGGGCACGATCATCCTCATTGTGATGTTCGTGCGCATCCTGCGTGGCCACTTCAACCCGCAGAAACACTTCGGCTTCGAAGCGGCCAGCTGGTACTGGCACTTCGTGGATGTGGTGTGGGTGGGGCTTTTCATCTTTGTGTATGTGCTGTGACTAGCGAACCCTGTGGGAGCGGGCGCGCCCGCGAATGCGCCGGTGCATTCAACATCGCATTCGCGGGCATGCCCGCTCCCACAGGGCGAGGTGAAAACGTCAGAAAGGGGCGTGAGATACGAGCTGACCACTGGTGAAGCCCCAGGCGACCAGCCCTATGGTCAGCGCCGCGAGGGTCACCCGCACCGTCAGCGCTTTCAGCAGGCGGGTCGAGTTTTCATCATCTTTGACCAGAAACACCAGGCCACTGAACAAACTGGCGATCGTGGCCAACAGCATCAGGACAATCGCGGCCTTGAGCATGGCGCTACTCCGGGGGGGGGGCGGTGATGTGGATAAGTATAGCGAGGCGCCCGTGAGGCCGTTTCGCCCAGGTTGGGTACCCACCTTGGTGGTACTTGCACTGCTACCGGGGCTGATCGCGCTTGGCTGCTGGCAACTCGGCCGGGCCGAGGAAAAGCGCGCATTGCTGGCCAGCTACGCCGAGCGACGTATCGAAGCGCCGCTGGCGACCAGCCAGTTGAATGGCAACGAAGACAACGCCATGCGCCGCGTGCACCTGTATGGCCGCTTCGACGCCGAGCACAGCGTGCTGCTGGACAACCGCATGCGCGACGGTCAGGCCGGTGTCGAATTGCTGCAACCCTTCCACGACCAGGCCAGCGGCCTGTGGCTGCTGGTCAATCGCGGCTGGCTTCCCTGGCCGGACCGCCGCGTACCGGTGCACTTCGATACCCCCGCCCAGGCCTTGGCCCTCGACGCCTCGGTGTATGTGGCACCCGGCAACACGTTCCAGCTGCACCCGGACCCCGTCGGCGGCCAGTGGCCGCACCTGTTGACCGCCATCGACGCGGCGCAACTGTGGGCGCAGCTCGGGCGTGAGGGGTTCGCCCACGAACTGCGCCTGGAACCTGGCCCGGCAAGCTACCGCCTGGGCTGGCCCATCGTGGCCATGGGCCCGGAAAAACACATGGGTTACGCCGTGCAGTGGTTTGCCCTGGCGATCGCCCTGGTGCTGCTCTACCTCTATTTCGGCTGGCGCCAAAACAAGGAGAAAAGCCATGGCCACCGCCACTCCACTGGACGTGCCTGAACGTAGCAAACCCAAAGCCCGCGGGCGTTTGCAGCTGTTGCTGATTCTTCTGGTTGTGCTGGGCCCGATGGTCCTGGCCACCAGCATGTACAAACTCAACTTCTGGGTGCCGGAGGGCCGCAGTTACCACGGCGCCATGATCGGCAACGGTGAGAGCCGTGCCGACCTGGGCGTGGCCGGTGAGGACGGGCGCTGGCAGTTGCTGGTCAGCGCGCCGCAGGCCTGTGCCGAGGAATGCCAGCGGCTGGTGTACCTGGCCCGGCAGATCCAGGTCGGCCTGGGCCGTGATGCCAGCCGGGCCAGCCATGCGCTGGCCGCCGCCCAGCCGCTGAGCGCCGACTACCAGGCCCTGCTCGGGCGCGAATACCCGCAATTGCAACGCTACCCGCTGGATGCGCCGCGCTACCTCAAGCAGGTCGGCGAGGTTGCCCCGCAGCTGTGGATCGTCGATCCGCACGGCAACCTGGTGCTGCGCTACGGCGCCAAGGTCAACGGCAAGCATGTGCTGGATGACCTGCGCCATCTGCTCAAGCTGTCCAATATCGGCTAGGAGCCTGCCATGGCCAGACCCGGATTCCGCCTTGCTGTGTGCGCCACCCTGCTGGCACTGCTGGTCGTCCTGCTCGGTGCCTATACCCGCCTGACCCACGCCGGCCTCGGTTGCCCCGACTGGCCCGGTTGCTACGGTTTCATCAGCGTACCCAAAAGCGAAGCGCAGCTGGCCCATGCCGAACTGCACTTTCCCGAACACCCGGTAGAGGCGGCGAAAGGTTGGGCCGAAATGGTTCATCGTTACTTCGCGGGCAGCCTGGCCGTGGTCATCGCCTTGCTCGCCTTGCAGGCAGTGCGCCGGCACCACAGCGACGGGCAACCCTATCGCCTGCCTGTGCTGTTGCTGGGTGTGGTGCTGGCCCAGGCGGCGTTCGGCATGTGGACGGTCACCCTGAAGCTTTGGCCGCAGGTCGTCACGGCCCACTTGCTGGGGGGCTTCACCACGCTGAGCCTGCTGTTCCTGTTAACCCTGCGGCTTTCGCGGGCCTTTGCGCCGTTGCCCAAATTGCCGCTCAGCCTGCGGCGGGTCGCTGCGCTGGCCTCGCTGGTGGTGATTGGGCAGATCGCCTTGGGTGGCTGGGTCAGTGCCAACTACGCAGCGGTTGCTTGTATTGACCTGCCCACCTGCCATGGCCAGTGGTGGCCGGCGGCGGACTTCAGCAATGGTTTCCACCTGACCCAGCATGTTGGCCCCAACTACCTGGGGGGGCAGCTGGACAGTGATGCGCGCACGGCCATCCATGTCAGCCACCGGCTGGGCGCGCTGGTGGTCACCTGCGTGCTGCTGATGCTCAGCTGGAAACTGCAGCGCTGTGGTTTGGGCGGCCTGGCCCGGCTGGTGTTGCTGGCGTTGGCCGTGCAGGTAGGCCTGGGCATCAGCAATGTGCTGCTGCACCTGCCGCTGGCCATAGCGGTGGCGCACAACGCCGGTGGGGCTTTGCTGTTGCTATGCATGGTGCTGGTGAACTACCGCATTCGGGTGGTCGACAAGGTACGCGTGGGTGTCGGCCAAGGCTGGCGCTTGCGGCCAGTGACCGGCGTTGGCATTTCCCATCACATGAGGAACGAGTCGTGGCGACGCTTCTGAGCACCCAGCGGGCCAGCTGGCGCGATTACCTGGAGTTGACCAAGCCCAAGGTGGTCGTGCTGATGTTGATCACCTCATTGGCGGGCATGTTCCTTGCCACCCGTGCGGGGGTGGGCTGGAGTGTGTTGGTGTTCGGCAACCTGGGTATCGGCCTGTGCGCGGGTGGCGCGGCAGTGGTCAACCATGTGGTCGACCGGCGCATCGATGCGCTGATGGCGCGTACCCGCAAGCGGCCGCTGGCCCAAGGCCGTGTCGAGCCCTTGCCGGCGTTGCTGTTTGCCCTGGCGCTGGCGCTGCTGGGCATGGCCCTTTTGCTGATTTTCACCAATGCCCTCACTGCCTGGCTGACCCTGGCCTCGCTGCTTGGCTATGCGGTGCTCTACACCGGTTTTCTCAAGCGTGCCACGCCGCAGAATATCGTGATTGGCGGCCTGGCCGGCGCTGCCCCACCCCTTCTGGGCTGGGTCGCGGTCAGCGGCCAGGTCAGTGCCGAGCCGTTGCTGTTGGTGCTGATCATCTTCGCCTGGACCCCACCGCACTTCTGGGCCCTGGCCATCCACCGCAAGGAGGAATACGCCAAGGCCGACATTCCGATGCTGCCGGTGACCCACGGTGAGCGCTACACCAAGCTGCACATCCTGCTGTACACCCTGATATTGCTGGCGGTGAGCCTGTTGCCCTACGCCATCCACATGAGCGGCCCGCTGTACCTGGCCTGTGCCCTGGCCCTGGGCCTGCGCTTCCTGCGATGGGCCTGGGTGTTGTACCGTGGCAGCCGGCCGCACGCAGCGATCGGCACCTTCAAGTACTCTATCGTGTACCTGTTCGCGCTGTTCATCGCGTTGCTTCTCGACCACTACCTGTTGCTGAACCTATGACCCGAACCCAGAAAACCGTCTTTGTCCTCGTTGCCCTGGTCGCGCTGATCATGGGCCTTACCGTCAACAAAGTGCTCAAGGGCCGCGACCAGCCCAACCCTGCCGAGCTGATCGATGCCGGTATCATCCTGTTGCCGCAAAGCCGCGCCGTGGCAGATGTAACCATGACCAACCAGGATGGCCAGCCGGTGCAGCTGGATGAACTGAAAGGTAAGTGGTCGCTGCTGTTCTTTGGCTACACCTACTGCCCGGACATCTGCCCGACCACCCTGGCCCAATTGCGCCAGGTGAAGAGCGAGCTGCCCAAGGATGCTGTCGACCGGTTGCAGGTGGTGTTGGTGAGCGTCGACCCGAACCGCGACACGCCGAACCAGCTGAAGCAGTACCTGGCTTATTTCGACAAGGACTTCATTGGGGTGGCGGGGTCGATCGAAGATACCCAGAAGCTGGCCAATGCCCTGAGCATTCCATTCATTCCGGCAGATACCAGCAAGCCGGGCTACACCGTGGACCACAGCGGCAACCTGGCGGTGGTCGGGCCGGACGGGCGTCAGCGTGGGTTCATTCGGGCGCCGTTCAACAACCAGAAGCTGGTGGCGCAGTTGCCTGGGTTGGTCAAACGGGATTGATGGGGCATTGAAAGCTTCGCGGGCACGCCCGCTCCCACAGGGATATCACAAGGCCTGAGGCTAGCGATGTCCCTGTGGGAGCGGGCATGCCCGCGAAGAAGCCAGCGCGATTGCGAGGCTTAAAACGCCGGAACCACAGCGCCTTTGTACTTCTCGGTAATGAACTGCTTCACCTCAGGCGAGTGCAGCGCCGTTGCCAGCTTTTTCATCGCGTCCGAGTCCTTGTTGTCCGGGCGGGCAACCAGGATGTTCACGTAGGGCGAATCGCTGCCTTCGATGGCCAGGGCATCTTTCTCGGGGTTCAGCTTGGCTTCCAGCGCGTAGTTGGTGTTGATCAGCGCCGCGTCCACCTGGGTCAGCACGCGCGGGATGGTGGCGGCTTCCAGTTCACGGAACTTGATGTTCTTCGGGTTCTCGGCAACGTCCTTCACGGTCGACAGGATGTTCTTGTTGTCCTTGAGCTTGATCACGCCGGCCTTGTCCAGCAGCAACAGGGCGCGGCCGCCGTTGGTGGCATCATTCGGGATGACCACGGTAGCCCCGGAAGGCAGTTCGTCCAGCTTCTTGATCTTGGTCGAGTACACGCCCAGCGGCTCGATGTGCACGCCTACCACGCTCACCAGGTCGGTGCCCTTGGCCTTGTTGAATTCATCCAGGTACGGCTGGTGCTGGAAGAAGTTGGCGTCCAGGCGCTTTTCCGCCACCTGCACGTTCGGCTGAATGTAGTCGGTGAACTCCTTGACCTTCAGTTCCACGCCCTCTTTGGCCAGCGCCGGTTTGACGAAGTTGAGGATTTCGGCGTGTGGCACCGGGGTAGCGGCGACGGTCAGGGTTTCGGCAGCATTGGCCGAGAAGGCCGCGACAGCGGCGACAACAGCAAGCAGCTTCTTCATTGATCACTCCTTGTGAGGGCCGCGACGGCCCCCGAACGGGTCGGCCAGGCCGACCCCATTGGGGTTACTTACGGGAAAAATGTACGACCAGTTTGTCGCCCACGCTTTGCAGCACTTGCACCAGTACCAGCAGCAGTACCACGGTGACCACCATCACGTCGGTCTGGAAACGCTGGTAACCGAAGCGGATCGCCAGGTCGCCGAGGCCACCGGCACCGACTACACCGGCCATGGCGGTGTACGAAACCAGGGTGATGGCGGTGACGGTGATGGCCGCGAAGATACCCGGACGGGCCTCAGGCAGCAGCGCGCTGGTGATGATCTGGCGGGTGGTGGCGCCCATCGACTGGGTCGCCTCGATGATGCCGCGGTCCACTTCCCGCAGGGCAGTTTCCACCAGCCGCGCGAAGAACGGCGTGGCACCCACCACCAACGGTGGAATGGCGCCGGCGACACCCAGCGAGGTGCCGGTGATCAGCACCGTGATCGGGATCATCACGATCAGCAGGATGATGAACGGCAGCGAGCGCAGAATGTTCACCACCAGCGACAGCAGCGCATACACGCCCTTCTGTTCGAACATCTGCTTCGGGCCGCAGAGGAACAGCAGCACGCCCAAGGGCAAGCCGAGCAGCACGGTGAAGAACAGCGAGCCGAACAGCATGATCATGGTATCGACGGTGGCCAGCCAGATTTCGGCCCAGTCGACGTTGGCAAAGAAATTCAGGGCGTCCATCAACGCAGTACCTCCATATGTACGTCAGCTGCCTTGAAGTGGGCGAACGCCGCTTCCATGTCACCGCCGATCAGGGCGAGGGTGAGCTGGCCATAGGGGATATCCTTGATGCGGTCGATACGCCCGGCAAGGATGCTGTAGTCCACACCGGTTTCACGGGCCACGGTGCCCAGCAGCGGTGCGTAGGTGGCATCGCCCTGGAAGGTCAGGCGCACGATGCGGCCCGGGACGTGGGCGAAATCGTCGCGTTGCTCGCCTTCGTCGACCTGCTCGTCCTCCTGGACGAAGCGCTTGGTAGTGGCGTGCTGCGGGTGCAGGAATACCTCGGCCACCGAGCCCTGCTCGACGATCTGGCCTGCATCCATCACCGCCACGCGGTCGCAGACCCGGCGGATCACGTCCATTTCGTGGGTAATCAGCACGATGGTCAGCTTCAGCTCACGGTTGATTTCGGCGAGCAATTGCAGGACCGAAGCCGTGGTTTGCGGGTCGAGGGCGCTGGTGGCCTCGTCGCACAGCAGGATCTTGGGGTTGGTAGACAGGGCGCGGGCGATACCGACGCGTTGCTTCTGGCCGCCCGATAACTGCGCCGGGTACTTTTTGGCGTGGTCCGAGAGCCCGACGCGGGCCAGCAGTTCGGTGACGCGCTTGTCGATTTCGCTGCGCGACAGCTCGCCGGCCAGGGTCAGTGGCAGTGCCACGTTGTCGGCGACGGTTTTGGAAGCCAGCAGGTTGAAGTGCTGGAAAATCATCCCGACCTGCTGGCGGAAGCCGCGCAGCTGGCTGGCGTTGAACGCGGTAACGTCTTCGCCATCGACGATGATCTTGCCGCCGGAAGGCTCTTCAAGGCGGTTGATCAAACGCAGCATGGTGCTCTTGCCGGCGCCGGAGTGGCCGATAAGGCCGAACACCTGGCCATCTTCGATGGTCAGGCTGGTCGGATTCAATGCGGGGATTTCCCTACCGGCAACGCGGTAGGTCTTGTGTACCTGTTGGAACTCGATCACGTAGCGAACCTTGTGGGGCGCATGGAATTTGGGTCAGCGGTTAGCTGGGGTGGCGCATTTTAGCCTTTTCCCCTGGCTGTTCTTAGCATTTATTTCGTCAGGCACCAATCCTTCGGGTATATGGCGACAATCGGTAAACCTGATTGAACGCTCGCCGCTCCCCTCCAGTCACTACCAGAACAAGCCCGAACGGGCATGCCTGAAGACTGACGAGGAGAGCCGACCCATGCCCAGCAAGAAAACGGACGCGCCCAAGCACAGTGAGGCCGCCGGCACCCAGACCCCCGACCGGGCCAACACCAATGCCAAGCTGCAGAGCCTGGAGCCGTTCCGTAGCGATGCTACCGGCCAGGCGTTGCGCACCAACCAAGGGGTGAAGATCGCCGATAACCAGAACAGCCTGAAGGCGGGTGCGCGCGGGCCTTCGCTGCTTGAAGACTTCATCATGCGCGAGAAGATCACCCATTTCGACCATGAGCGTATCCCGGAGCGTATCGTGCACGCCCGCGGTACCGGGGCGCACGGGTATTTTCAGAGCTATGGCTGCCATGCCGAACTGACCAAGGCGGGTTTCCTGCAAGACCCGGAAAAGATCACCCCGGTGTTCGTGCGCTTTTCCACTGTACAGGGGCCACGCGGCTCGGGTGACACGGTGCGTGATGTGCGCGGCTTTGCCGTGAAGTTCTACACCGATGAAGGCAATTTCGACCTGGTTGGCAACAACATGCCGGTTTTCTTCATCCAGGACGCGATCAAGTTCCCGGATTTCGTGCATGCCGTGAAGCCTGAGCCGCACAACGAAATGCCGACCGGTGGCTCGGCCCATGACACGTTCTGGGATTTCGTTTCGCTGGTGCCCGAATCGGCGCACATGGTGATCTGGGCGATGTCCGACCGCGCCATTCCCCGTAGCCTGCGCATGGTGGAAGGCTTTGGTGTACACACCTTCCGCCTGATCAACGCCGAAGGCGTGGCCAGCTTCGTCAAGTTCCACTGGAAACCGCGCCAGGGCGTGCATTCGGTGCTGTGGGACGAAGCGCAGAAACTGGCCGGCAAAGACACCGACTACCACCGCCGCGATCTGTGGGAAGCCATCGAGACCGGTGACTACCCAGAGTGGGAATTGGGCGTGCAGATCGTACCCGAGGCAGACGAGCACAAGTTCGACTTCGACCTGCTCGACCCTACCAAGCTCATCCCTGAAGAGTTGGTGCCCGTGACGCTGCTGGGCAAGATGGTGCTCAACCGCAACCCGGACAACTTCTTCGCCGAAACCGAGCAGGTGGCGTTCTGCCCGGGGCATATCGTGCCCGGTATCGACTTCACCAACGATCCGCTGCTGCAGGGCCGGCTGTTCTCTTACACCGATACGCAGATCAGCCGCCTGGGTGGGCCGAATTTCCATGAAATCCCGATCAACCGGCCGGTGGCGCCCAATCACAGTGGCCAGCGCGACGCCATGCACCGCATGACCATCGACAAGGGCCGTGCTTCGTATGAGCCCAACTCCATTGATGGCGGCTGGCCGAAGGAAACCCCACCAGCCGCGCAGGATGGCGGCTTCGAGAGCTACCAGGAGCGCATCGATGCGCACAAGATCCGCCAGCGCAGCGATTCGTTTGGCGACCACTTCTCGCAGGCGCGGCTGTTCTTCCAGAGCATGAGCCCTACCGAGCAACAGCACATCATCAAGGCCTACAGCTTCGAGCTGGGCAAGGTGGAGCGTGAAAGCATTCGCCAGCGGCAAGTGAATGAGATTCTTGCCAATATCGACCTGAAACTCGCGGCGGCTGTCGCGGCGAACCTGGGGCTGCCCGCACCCAAGCAGGGTACGGTCCAGGTGAAAGGCAGCAAGTTGGCGCAGTCCAAGGCGTTGAGCCAAATGAACCACCCTGGTTCGGTAGGCATCAAAGGCCGCAAGATTGCAGTGCTGGTGGCCGACGGCGTGGACGCGGCCAGTGTCGACAAACTGGTGAAAGCGCTGGAGGCCCACAGTGCACGGCCCATGCTGCTGGGGCCGACGTCGGCGCCGGTGAAGGCGGCCGACGGCAAACAGCTACCGGTGGATGCCTCGATGGAAGGAATGCCGTCGGTCATGTTCGACGGGGTTGTGGTGCCGGCGGGCAAGGCCTCTACCGATGCGCTGGCGGCCAGCGGCTTGGCCAAGCACTTCCTGCTGGAAGGCTATAAGCACCTCAAGGCGATGGTGCTTACCAAAGACCTGGTTAGCGGCCTGGGGCTTAAAGAGGACAAGGGCCTGCTGGTGGGGGATGACCAGAAAGTGATGGATGCCTTCGTCAAGGCGGTAGAAGGGCATCGGGTTTGGGAGCGGGAGGCTGCTGCGGAGGCTGTGCCGGCCTAATACCAGGCAATTAAGTAATTTGGGGCCGCTTTGCGGCCCTTCGCGGGCACGCCCGCTCCCACACGTTTGGCGCTGAACTCAAGAAATGCGCGATCCCCTGTGGGAGCGGGCGTGCCCGCGAAGGGCTGCAAAGCAGCCCCAGCGCCCCAGCGCCCCAGCGTTTTCAGCGCTGATGCGGCACCAGAACCACCTGCGCCGGCAGCGAGCGCTGAATTTCATGCTTCTGCTTCAGCTCAAACCCGCTGTCGATCTTACGCACGCGCTTCTTCAGCAAGGTTTTCAGCCAGGGCGCGTCGTGGGTGCGCGGCACCTGGAACACCACTTCACAGTCATAGCTCACCACGTCTGCCGCAATGTCATCCAGTTGGCGGCGCATGGCGCGGCTGTCGGTAGTTTTCAGGGCCACCACGGTGCTGGGTGCGGTCGGGTCGATGATCAGCGCCTTGGGCTTGGCCTCGGCGGCCTTCAGCGCCGCTTCGGCTTTGGCCAGCTCGGCCTTGCGCGCCTGGCTCACGGCGTCGCCCCCGGTCACCGCAGGGGCTTGCGGCATCAGCGCCCGGGCACGGGCCAAGGCCGTTGCAGCGGCATTCACGTCACCTTTTTGCAGCACGATCTGGCTACGCTGCAGGTAGGCTTCGGCCAGTTGGCGCTGGTATTGCTCCAGGCGTGCGTCGTCGGGCGCCTGGGCCTGCAGGGCAGCCAGCTGGTCTTCGGCGGTGGCCAGCTCGTTGCTGGCGATGTTTTGTTGCAACTGCTGCCAGGCATCGGCTTGGGCAGGTGCGGTGGCCTGTTCCACCGGCGCACTGGAACAGGCAGCCAGGAACAGTGAAAACGCGGCAACAAGCAGATAACGGGAGGCGAACGGCTTCATTCCTGCGATTCTCTATTTGCGCAAAAAGCGAGCAAGTCTACACCCAGGTGCGCACGCTCGAAAACAGGTCTTACAGACCCTTTACCCGGGAAAAGGTTGCAAGGCGTGCCTGAGCACGCCTTGTAATCAGCGCTTTGGCAGGGCCAGGCTCAGCAAGAATAGCACCGCTGCACAGACCACGATCGACGGCCCGGCGGGGGTGTCTTTGAACCAGGACATGGCCAGGCCACCGCAGACCGCGGTGATGCCCAGCAGGCTGGCACCCAGCGCCATCTGCTCGGGCGAGCGGGCGTGGCGCTGCGCCGCAGCAGCGGGGATGATCAACAGCGAGGTGATCAGCAGCACGCCGACGATCTTCATGGCCACGGCGATCACCACTGCGATCAGCAGCATCAGCGCCAGGCGCAGGCCGGCTACGGGGAGGCCTTCGACCATGGCCAGTTCCTCATGCACGGTAACCGCCAACAGCGGCCGCCAGAGCACGCCCAGCAACAGCAGCACCAGCGCACTGCCGCCGAGGATCCAGGCCAGGTCGGTGGTGCTGATGGCCAGCAGGTCGCCGAACAGGTAGGCCATCAGGTCGATACGCACATCGTGCATGAAGCTGAGCACCACCAGGCCCAGTGACAAGGTGCTGGGGGCGAGGATGCCGAGCAGGGTGTCGGAGGCCAGCGGCTGGCGTTGCTGCAAGGTCACCAGCAGCACCGCCAGCAACAGGCAGCCAACGGTGACGGCCAGGGCCGGGCTTACATCCAGGGCGAAACCCATGGCCACGCCCAGCAATGCGGCATGGGACAGGGTGTCGCCGAAATACGCCATGCGCCGCCATACCACGAAAGAGCCGAGCGGGCCCGCGACAACGGCCAGGGACAGGCCTGCAAGCAAGGCGTAAAGAAGAAAATCAGCCATGCTTGCAGTGCTCTCCGTGAACGTGGGGGCCGGGGGCGACCACCGAGCCATGTAGGTCGTGGCTGTGGTCGTGATGGTGATGATAAACAGCCAGGCTAGGTGCGTTCTGCCCGAACAGTTCGACAAAGGCTGGGTCGTTGCTGACCTGTTCCGGGTGACCCGAGCAGCAGACATGGCGGTTCAGGCACACCACCTGGTCGGTGGCGCTCATGACCAGGTGCAGGTCGTGCGACACCATCAACACGCCGCAACCATGGCGGTCGCGCAGCCGGGTGATGAGGTTGTACAGCTCGGTCTGGCCGACCACATCCACCCCTTGCACCGGCTCGTCGAGTACCAGCAACTGCGGCGCACGCAACAAGGCACGCGCCAGCAGGACACGCTGCATCTCGCCACCGGAGATGGTCTGAATCGGGCTGTCGATAACCTGTTCGGCGCCCACTTCCTGCATGGCCGATACGGCTGCTGCCCGGTCTACCCCCGGCACCAGGCGCAGGAAACGCAGCACGGAAAGCGGCAGGGTGGCATCGACCTGGATTTTTTGCGGCATGTAGCCGATACGCAGCCTGGGCTTGCGCCATACCGTGCCGCGGTGCGGCTTGAGCAGCCCGAGCACGGCGCGCACCAAGGTGGTCTTGCCCGCGCCATTGGGGCCTATCAGGGTGACGATCTGGCGCGGCGCCACCGACAGGTCGATGCTGTCGAGCACCGCCTCGCCGCCATAGCTGACGCCCACCTGTTCCAGGCGGATCAGGGCATCGCTCATGCCGCGCTCCGGCAATTGCCGCACAGGCCGACCACTTCCACGGTTTGGGTCTCGACCGTGAAGCTCACGCCCTTGGCGCTGTCGATGATGGCCTCGCTGATGCTGTGTTGCTCCAGCTCGATGGCGACGTGGCACGCACGGCAGATCAGGAACTGGCCCTGGTGCACGTGCTCTGGGTGGCTGCAGCCGATGAACGCGTTGAGCGAGGCAATGCGGTGCACCAAGCCGTTTTCCAGCAGGAAGTCCAGTGCGCGGTACACCGTGGGCGGTGCAGCGCGGCGGCCGTCCTGCTCGCTGAGCACGGCAAGGATATCGTAGGCACCCAGCGGCTTGTGGCTTTGCCATACCAGCTCCAGCACCCGGCGGCGCAGCGCGGTCAGGCGCAGGCCCTGGCGGGTGCACAAGGCATCAGCTTCAGCCAGTGCGCTATGCACGCAATGGGAGTGATCATGGGGACGGTTGGCCAGCGGCGTGAAGGACATGGGCAGCGACGATTCTGTATGGAGACGTTATTATGTTACCCGTTTCTCACGACTCGAGTATTCACCGTGTCCCGATTTCTAGTCCTTTTTGTCGCATTCATCGCCTGTTCGGCCCAGGCCGATGTCCGTGTGCTGACCAGCATCAAGCCGCTGCAACAGATTGCCGCTGCCGTGCAGGAGGGTGTTGGCAGCCCTGAGGTATTGCTGCCGCCAGGTGCTTCGCCGCACCACTATGCCCTGCGCCCATCCGACGTACGGCGGGTGGGCGATGCCGACCTGCTGTACTGGATCGGCCCGGACATGGAGAGCTTCCTGCCACGCGTATTGGGCAGTCGCAGCAAGGCAACCGTGGCCGTGCAGTCGCTGCCAGGCATGAAGCTGCGCCACTTTGGCGAAGACAGCCATTCCCATGAGGAAGCGGACCACGATGAGCATGACCATGACCACCGCCCAGGTAGCCTGGATGCGCACCTGTGGCTATCGTCGGTCAACGCGCGGGTAATCGCGGGGAAAATGGCTGCGGACCTGGCCCAGGCCGATCCCACCAACTCGGCGCGCTACCAGCACAACCTGAAGATCTTTTCAGACCGTATGGATGCGCTGGATGAGCGAATCAAAGCGCGGGTGGCGGGTATCGCTGGCAAGCCGTACTTCGTGTTCCACGAGGCGTTCGACTACTTCGAGGCGGAATATGGCCTGAAGCACACTGGCGTGTTCAGCGTGGCGTCCGAGGTGCAGCCGGGGGCTCAGCATGTGGCCGCCATGCGCAAGCGCCTGCAGGAAGTGGGCAAGACCTGCGTGTTCAGCGAGCCGCCACTGCGCCCGCGCCTGGCCGAGACCCTGACTGCTGGGCTGCCGGTGCGTCTGGCCGAGCTGGATGCACTGGGTGGTACTGACCCGGTGGATGGCAAGGGCTATGAGCGCTTGCTGGAGAAGCTGGGTGCCGACTTGGCTGGGTGCCTGGAGCAGTTGTAAGCCTGTTCCGGCCTCTCCGCGGGCACGCCCGCTCCCACAGGTGCCCGCGAAGAGGCTGAAAAGGGCTAGAGGGCAAATGGCAGGTGCAAAGCCACCTGCTGGCGCTGTGCCAAACGCACTTCGAACTCGCTCGGGTCATGGATCATCACATCCATCCCGGCAAACGATTCTGCCGCAATCAGCCGCGACAGCCAGAAGCGCACGCAGCCTACCCGCAACATCTCAGGCCACAGCTCGGCCTCGGCAGCGGTGAACGGCCGCAGTGCGGCATAGGCCGCCAGCAGCGCCTGGGCACGCGGCATGTCGATTGCGCCCTGCTCATCCAGGCACCAATCGTTCACGGTGATGGCGATGTCATACAGCATCGGCCCGGAGCAGGCGTTGTAGAAGTCGATCACGCCAGTCAGGTGGGTGCCCTCGAACATCACGTTGTCGCGGAACAGGTCGGCATGCAGGTTGGCCCGCGGCAGCGCCAGGATCTGCGCCTTGTGCGCGTTGATTTCGTTCAGGGCCGGTTGCAGCAGCGCGGCTTGCTCGGCAGTCAGGCGTGGCAGCAGCTCGGCGCCTGAAGCCAGCATCCAGTCCAGGCCACGGTCGGTGCGGCGCTCGATGATGCGGCCGCGGGTGGCCAGGTGTATATGCGCCAGCAGCTCACCCACCTGGGCGCAGTGCTGCGCGTTGGGCGCCTTGATGTGCTTGCCTGACAGCCTTGGCTGCAGCAGCGCCGGCTTGCCGCACAGCTCGCGCAGGCCGTTGCCGTCGCGGTCACGAACGGCATAGGGCACCGGCATGTCGGCTGCGTGCAGGGTGTCGAGCAGCTCGATGAAGAACGGCATGTCCTCGCTGGGCCCGCGTTCGATCAACGTCAGCACGAACTCCCCCTGTTCGAGGCTGACGAAGAAATTGCTGTTCTCGGTGCCGGCGGCTATGCCCTGGAAGTCGAGCAGGCGGCCCAGCGCGTACGGTGCCAGAAAGGTTTCCAGCTCAGGCCGGGTCACGGGGGTGAAGACTGACATGATGAAAAATTGCCCATACGGGCACTTCCGCCGGGAAGTGCCGGGTTGATGTGAACGGTGCGCGTCAGATTACCACTCGAAGATCTTCCAGGACGGAATCAGCATGTCCGGCTGGTCGGATCGAATGAAATTGGCGTCGGTGCCATCGGCGCGTACCAGGAAATAAGGCTTGCCGTTTTTCGGTGTGATCTTGATCGCATACAGGAAGCCGTTCTGCCGGTATTCCTGGATGGTCTTGTCGCCTTCCGTGCGAATGGTCACCTCGGGATCGGCCGAGGGGGCGTCTTCCGCCGCCAGGGTGACGACCGGCGTGGTTGCCAACAGGCCGAGCAGTAACAGGCGATTGAGTGTACGCATGATAACCTAGTCCCTTTGTCGTCAATGATTCTGGCTATTCTAGCGCCGGACCCGTCGAAAAGGTTGATTCTGCTCATGAGCCAAGCGCCCCTCGTCCTGGTGGACGGTTCCTCCTACCTGTACCGCGCCTTTCACGCGCTGCCGCCGCTGACCACGTCCAAGGGCATGCCGACCGGTGCGGTGAAGGGTGTGCTGAACATGCTCAAGAGCCTGCGCAAGCAATACCCCGACAGCCTCTTTGCCGTGGTGTTCGACGCCAAGGGTGGCACGTTCCGTGACGCCATGTTCGCCGAATACAAGGCCAACCGGCCGAGCATGCCCGACGACCTGCGGGTGCAGATCGAGCCGCTGCACGCCAGCGTCAAGGCCCTTGGCTACCCGCTGCTGTGCGTGGAAGGGGTCGAGGCCGACGACGTGATCGGCACCCTGGCCCGCAGCAGCGCCGCGTTGGGCCGCCCGGTCATCATCTCGACCGGTGATAAGGACATGGCGCAGCTGGTGGATGGCCACATTACCTTGGTCAACACCATGACCGGTAGCGTGCTGGACGTGGCGGGCGTGCATGAGAAGTTTGGCGTCGGCCCGGAGCACATCATCGACTTCCTGGCCCTGATGGGCGACAAGGTCGACAACATCCCCGGTGTGCCCGGTGTGGGCGAGAAAACCGCCGTGGGCCTGCTGACCGGTATTGGTGGCGGCCTCAGCGACCTTTACGCCAACCTCGACAAGGTGCCGGCACTGGCCATTCGCGGTGCCAAGACCCTGCCGGCCAAGCTGGAAGAGCACCGCGACGCGGCCTTCCTGTCGTATGAGCTGGCTACCATCAAGGTCGACGTGCCGCTGGATGTCGAGGTCGAGGCGCTGGTATGCGGCGAGCCTGACCGCGATGCGCTGCTGGCGCTGTACACCGAGATGGAGTTCAAGAGCTGGGTTGCCGACGTGCAGCGGGAGGCTGCCAGGGTGGGTGATGACGTTGCGCCGGTCGCGGAGCCGGTGGCCAAGGTCGAGCCGAAGTACGAAACCATCCTCGACCAGGCACGCTTCGATGCCTGGCTGGAGAAGCTGCGCCAGGCGCCGCTGTTCGCGTTCGACACCGAAACCACCGGCCTGGACGCCCAGAAGGCCCAATTGGTCGGCTTGTCGTTCGCGGTGGCGCCCCATGAAGCGGCCTACGTTCCGCTGGCCCACGACTACGAGGGCGCGCCGGCCCAGCTGGACCGCGACGCCGTGCTGCTGGCCTTGAAGCCCCTGCTGGAAGACCCGGCCAAGGCCAAGGTCGGGCAGAATGCCAAATACGATATCAACATCCTCGCCAACGGCTCGCCCGCCATCGCCATGCGTGGTGTTGCCTATGACACCATGCTCGAGTCCTACGTGCTGAACTCCACGGCCACCCGGCATGACATGGACAGCCTGGCGCAAAGGTACCTGGACCACACTACCATCGCCTTCGAGGATATCGCCGGCAAGGGCGCCAAGCAGCTTACGTTCAACCAGATCGACCTGGACAAGGCGGGCCCCTACGCTGCCGAAGACGCCGACATCACCCTGCGCCTGCACCATGCGTTGCAGGCCCGCCTGGCCCAGACCCCAAGCCTGCAGCCGGTGCTGATGGACATCGAGATGCCGCTGGTGCCGGTACTGGCCAAGATCGAACGCCAGGGCGCACTGGTCGATGCAGCCCTGCTGCACGTCCAGAGCGGTGAGCTGGGTGAGAAAATGGCCGAACTGGAACGGCGCGCCTACGAGCTGGCGGGCGAGGAGTTCAACCTGGGCTCGCCCAAGCAACTGGGGGCGATCCTGTACGACAAGCTGGGCATGCCGGTGCTGAGCAAGACCGCCAAAGGCCAGCCGTCTACCGCCGAAGCGGTGCTCGACGAGCTGGCGGAGCTGGGTTACCCACTGCCTGAAGTACTGATGCAGTACCGCAGCCTGAGCAAGCTCAAGAGCACTTACACCGACAAGCTGCCGGGGCAGATCAACCCGCGTACCGGGCGTATTCACACCTCTTACCAGCAAGCGGTGGCGGCGACTGGCCGGCTGTCGTCCAGCGACCCGAACCTGCAGAACATCCCGATCCGTACCGCCGAGGGCCGCCGAATCCGCCAGGCGTTCATCGCCAGCCCAGGCTACAAGCTGCTGGCGGCCGACTACTCACAGATCGAGTTGCGCATCATGGCCCACCTGGCCAAGGATGAAGGCTTGCTGCACGCCTTCCGCAATGACCTGGACGTGCACCGTGCCACGGCGGCGGAGGTCTTTGGTGTAGCCCTGGAAAACGTCACCGTCGATCAGCGTCGCAAAGCCAAAGCCATCAACTTCGGCCTGATCTACGGCATGAGCGCATTTGGCCTGGCCAAGCAGATCGGCGTCGACCGCAAGCAGTCGCAGGACTATATCGACCGCTACTTCGCCCGCTACCCCGGGGTGCTGGCCTACATGGAGCGCACCCGTACCCAGGCTGCCGAGCAAGGTTTCGTCGAAACCCTGTTTGGCCGCCGCCTCTACCTGCCAGACATCAACGCCAAGAACCCGGCCCTGCGCAAAGGGGCAGAGCGTACCGCCATCAACGCCCCCATGCAGGGTACCGCCGCCGACATCATCAAGCGCGCCATGGTCAACGTGGATAACTGGCTGAGCGAGAGCGGCCTGGACGCGCGGGTGATCCTGCAGGTTCACGACGAACTGGTGCTTGAGGTGCGCGAGGACCTGGTTGAACAGGTCAAAGATGAAATTCGCCAGCACATGAGTAAGGCAGCGCAGCTGGATGTGCCGTTGCTGGTCGAAGCAGGAATTGGTGCGAACTGGGACGAAGCTCACTGATTGAGCCGGAAAAGCTGTGTAGGATCTGCGACGTGGTGACGCGGATCCTGGCAGCGCTGGCGCGCGCGGGGCTGGGCTTTCATGAAACTATCGCAAATAGTTTTCAGGGCTTCGGAACTAAACCAGTGAAGCGGAACTCAGAGTAACTGAATGGCTGGTGAAGCCTTTCGATGCTCCTATGTTGTGTTAAGTGTTGGCAGATATCTGGACCCCGCCCTAGCGGTCCGGACTTGGACCCCGAACTTCCCCCTCCCCATACGAAGTCCGGGGTTTTTTTTGCCCGCAATTTGGCCTGAGCCTGGGCGAAGCCCAGGCCATGCTCCGCGCTGCAGGCCTCAGGCCACTGGCTTGTCTTCCAGCTCCATCCAGCCCGCCAGCACCCGATAGGCCTCTTCCACGCCCAGGCGCTTGGGCGCCGAGAACAGCTGGATGGTGACACCGTCGCCCCAGCCCTTGCGAATTTCCGATTGCACCTTCAACAAGGTGTTCTTGCCCGCGCCGTGGGTCAGCTTGTCGGCCTTGGTCAGCAGGATGTGCATCGGCATGCCGCTGGCCTTGGCCCAGTCGAGCATCATCTTGTCGAAATCGGTCATGGGGTGGCGCACGTCCATCATCAGGATGATGCCGCGCAGGCACTCACGGCTGCCCAAATAAGCTTCCAGGTGCTTCTGCCAGTGCTGCTTGAGCGGAATCGGCACCTTGGCATAACCGTAACCTGGCAGGTCGACCAAACGCCGTTCATCGTCCAGACTGAAGAAATTCAACAGCTGGGTGCGCCCGGGGGTTTTCGAGGTGCGCGCCAGGCTGGCGTGAGTCAGGGTGTTGAGGGCGCTGGATTTGCCGGCGTTGGAACGGCCCGCAAAGGCCACCTCGTAGCCCTGATCGTCCGGGCATTGTTCGACCTTGGCTGCGCTGAGGGCGAATTTGGCTTTCTGGCAGAGGCCGAGGATGGGGTTCTTGACTTGCATGGGATATCCGATGTGGGTGTTGCCAAAGCCTAGGCCGGCAAGCGGTGTCGTTTCCGTTTGGCTGACAGAAGTATATAATGCCCCAGTTTTTGTGTGCCCATTCTCCCAGCGAAGGGGAACGGGCATGGGGTGCCGAACTATAGCTTGCGCATCAGAACGCAGCGCGTCCCCCAACCCTGTCAGGTCGTTTCGCCTGGCGAAATGGCTGCTAGCTGTCGGTATGTTCCTGCCGTATTTCAGCGCACAGGCTACACAGGATGCCGAGGTGTTGTACAACCGCACGTGTGCGGCTTGCCACACCGGGCAATTGCCCCAGGCACCCAGGCAGGGTGACCGGGCAGCCTGGGAGCCAAGGCTGGCGCAAGGTATGGATGTACTCGTCCGGCATGTGACCCAGGGTTTCAAGGCTATGCCGCCGCGTGGATTGTGCATGGACTGCAGTGCCGAGGACTACCGTTTGGTCATCCTTTGGATGAGTGGCAGTCCCGATACATAACATTTCACCCTTAGCCGTGTTGGATTAGCTGATGAACAAACTAGTCGTGAGTCTGCTGTTGACCCTGGGTGTCGCAGGTGCGGCCACTGCTGCGCAACCTATCAAAGGCGATGCCGCTGCCGGCCAGGCCAAGACGGCCGTCTGTGGCGCCTGCCACAACCCCGACGGCAACAGCCTGGCACCCAACTTCCCGAAACTGGCTGGCCAGGGCCAGCGCTACCTGGAAAAACAACTGCACGACATCAAGTCGGGCAAACGTACCGTGCTGGAAATGACCGGCATGCTGGCTGCTTTCAATGACCAGGACCTGGCCGATATCGCCGCCTACTTCGCCAGCCAGAAAGGCAGCGTGGGGGCTGCCGACCCCAAACTGGTCGAGCGCGGCCGCGCGCTGTTCAACGGCGGCGACCTGGAAAAAGGCATGCCCGCCTGCACCGGCTGCCACTCGCCCAATGGCGCGGGTATCGCCCTGGCCGGTTTCCCGCACTTGAGTGGGCAGCATGCCCAGTATGTGACCAAGCAGTTGACCGACTTCCGTGAAGGCAACCGCACCAACGACGGCGATGCCATGACCATGCGCACCATTGCCGGCAAGCTGAGCAACCACGATATCGAGGCATTGGCCAGCTATATCCAGGGCCTGCACTGACTGGCGGCGCAGTCCTGCAGGTGCTGCACGTGCCTTCAGGGGCTTCGCATTAACTTTCAGTTAATGTTGCAGGCCAATGATGAAAGGGTGGCTGGGCTACCCTTTTTTCAGTGCGTAGCCGGTACACTACAGAACTCAAGCCCTTCCCGGCCTGTCTCAAGGCAGGTCGCGTAGTGGCGACCCATGATTGCTCAGGAGTAAAGCATGCGTAAACTGATTCTCAGCGCTGCGCTGGTCGCCGCCAGCGTATTCGGTATGACAGCGGTGCAGGCCGCAGAGCCTGCCACTGCCGGCAAGGAATATATCGAGCTGAGCAACCCTGTTCCGGTTTCCGTGCCTGGCAAGATCGAAGTGGTTGAGCTGTTCTGGTACGGCTGCCCTCACTGCTACCATTTCGAGCCGACGCTCAACCCCTGGGTCGAAAAACTGCCCAAGGATGTCCACTTCAAGCGCGTACCGGCCATGTTCGGTGGCCCATGGGATGCCCACGGCCAGATGTTCCTGACCCTCGAAGCCATGGGCGTTGAGCAGAAGGTGCACGCGGCGGTGTTCGATGCTATCCAGAACCAGCGCAAGCGCCTGACTGACCCGCAAGAAATGGCCGACTTCCTCGCCACACAGGGCGTGGACAAGGACAAGTTCCTCGCCACCTTCAACTCGTTTGCCATCAAGGGCCAGATCAACCAGGCCAAGGAACTGGCCAAGAAGTACGAAATCACTGGCGTACCGAGCATGGTCGTCGACGGCAAGTACCGCTTCGACCTGGGTACCGCAGGTGGGCCCGAAGGCGTGCTGAATGTCGCCGACCAACTGATCGCCAAGGAGCGCGCCGCTAAGTAAGCGGCGTATCCCATGCCCCGCTTCAGAGCTACGCGTGGCATTGGCCTGCACCAGCCGCAGGTCAACGAGCATCACCTGCAGGCACCCGGCCTGCCGGACGATGGTCGCCTGCGGCTGCTCAGCTTCAACATTCAGGTCGGCATCAGCACCGAGCGTTATCGGCATTACCTGACCCGTAGCTGGCAGCACCTGCTGCCGCATAACGGGCGTGCCGGCAACTTGCAGAAGATCGGCAAGCTGTTGAGCGACTTCGACCTGGTGGCCCTGCAGGAGGCCGATGGTGGCAGCCTGCGTTCCGGGTTCGTGAACCAGGTCGAGCATCTGGCGCAGCTGGGTGCCTTCCCCTACTGGTACCAACAGCTCAACCGCAACCTTGGGCGTTTTGCCCAGCACAGCAACGGCGTGCTCAGCCGCCTGAAGCCGCAATTGCTCGAAGACCACCCGTTACCGGGCCCCGCCGGGCGCGGGGCAATTCTGGTGCGGTTCGGCGAAGGCGAGGATGCGCTGATCGTGGTGATGATGCACCTGGCCCTCGGCGCCAAGACCCGCGCCCTGCAGTTGGGCTATATCCGCGAGCTGATTGGCGGCTACCGCCACCAGGTGCTGATGGGCGACATGAACACCCACGCCACCGACCTGCTCGAGCACTCGCCCCTGCGTGACCTGGGCCTGGTGGCCCCGCAGGTCGAAGCTACCTTCCCCAGTTGGCGACCCCAGCGTTGCCTGGACCACATTCTGCTCAGTTCCAGCCTTACACTGGAGCGTGTCGAGGTGTTGGCCCAGCCTATTTCCGACCACCTTCCGGTGGCGGTAGAGATCCGATTGCCTGATGCATTGACTGTGGATACGCTGCCGGCCTTGAGCTGAATCAGCCAAGGCGTCGCACGCCCTCAAGTGTTGGGCGTGCGCGCCGACAGCGTGTAATCAGACAGCCCCAGATGTATCACCCGTCGCGGATCCAGGCATGACCGAAGAAGCCGAGCGCTGGAAAGAAAAATACCTCAAAGCCATCGAGCAGCAAGAAAAGCTCGAACGTCGTTGGGACGCCCGTCTCGACTTGCTGCGCCGTGGCCTGGTGCGCAGTACCCTGGCTGCCGAAGGCAGTGACAAGGTGGTCGACGCGTGCATGAAAGAGATGCGCGAGGTCATTCGCAGCGACAACATGGATGCTGGCCTTGCCGGGCTGATTCCGCGCCTGGAGAAGGCGGTGCTGGATTCTGAACAGCGCCGCGAAAACCGCATGAACCAGGTAGGCGATGCTCTGGCTGCACTGGTGGGCCAATTACAGAACCTGCCGCTGCCTGGTGATATTGCCCGGCCGCTGAAAAAGCTGGCGAAGAAGCTCGATGGGGGCGTTACCCAGTCACGCGACCTGCCGCCATTGCTGGGTGAGCTGAGCGGTTTGCAGGGGCGTGCGCTGGCCGCCCTGGGCAAGCCGGGTGAAGAAACCCGCCCTGGTTTTCTGCAGCGGTTGTTCGGCAGCCGCGATGACGATGCCCAAGGGGAGCCGGCGCTTGTGCCCGAAGCGGTGCCGGGTGCCCAGGCTCCACCGCACGCAGCGCCACCCAGCCCCGACGCCGGCCCGCATGTTGATATCGATGCGTTGCAACCGTTGCCAGCACCTGCTGCACCGGCCGCCGAGCTGCCCGCAGCGCCCGAGCCAGCGCCAGATGCAGCTGGCCCGGCGCTGATCGAAGCGGCCGAAGTACCCGCATCGCCAGTGCCGCAGCCAGGTGAAGGGCCGGCCGCCGAACACGGGGTCAGCCAGCCGCTGCCGGCGCCTGCACCCTTAGCGGAGCTTGAACCAACGTTCGGCGAAGACGGCCCTTATGCCCTCCCCGATGCGGTGGAACCGCCCTACAGTCAGGTCGCTGCACACATCGAGCAAACCTTGCTTGGCCTGCTCGACGACCTCAGCCTGCCCGAGCGGCACAAGGCCCAGGCTTTGGAAATGCGTGCGCGGGTGGCCCGCGGCCTGAACTGGTATGAGCTGATCCCGGTACTGGACGACCTTGCAGTGCTGATGCTGGCGATCACCGACAGTGGGCAGCATGAATTTGAAACCTACTTGCAGCAGCTCAACGAGCGCCTGGAAGGGTTCCAGAGCCATCTGCATGAAGCCAGCGCCGGCCATGCCGACAACAGCAGTGCCGCCCGCGCGCTGGACACCCAGTTGCGCGAGCACGTAGACGGGTTGCAGAGCAGCGTGCAAGGTGCCGCCGATGTCGACAGCCTCAAGCACATCCTGGAGAACCGCCTGGAAGGCTTGTTGGTGACCATGGACGAGCACAAGCACGAGCGTGATCGCCGCGAGCAGGAACTGGCCAACCGCCTGCAGGGGTTGTCGGAGCGTGTGGCAAGCATGGAGCACGAGGCACTCGGTTACCGTGAACACCTGGAAGAGCAGCGGCAAAAGGCGCTGCTCGACCCGCTCACCGGTCTGCCCAACCGGGCGGCCTGGAGCGAGCGGGTGGAACGGGAAATGCTCGAATGGCAGGCCCAGGGCGGCCATCTGGCAATGGCGATCCTCGACCTTGACCATTTCAAGCGCATCAATGACAGCTATGGGCACCTGGCCGGGGACAAAGTGCTGAAGATCGTTGCCGACCAGTTGCGCAAGTGCTTGCGCGGCCGTGACTTCATAGCCCGGTTCGGTGGCGAAGAGTTTGTCCTGTTGCTGCCGCAGACGGCCCCGCCGGCGGCTGCGCAAGCCGCTGAACTGCTGCGGGCGACCATCGAAGCCTGCCCGTTCCACTTCAAGGGTGAACGGGTGGTGATCACCACCTCCATCGGGTTGGCGGCGTTCCGCGCTGGCGAGCGCGCAGACCAGGTGCTCAAGCGCGCCGACACCGCGTTGTACCGGGCCAAGGAACTCGGGCGCAATCGCGTGGAACAAAACTGATGGGCAGCCGCTGACTCGCGGCAAACATTGCTGCTGGCGAGCACGTTATACTGTAGCGCTCTTACGCCGAGGCCTCCGACGTGCTTTCCACGCTGAAAAAAACCCTGATCACCTTTCTGCTGTTCACCGTCGCCGGTTGCTCCACGGGCCTGCGCATCGACCGCAGCCACCCTTCGGCGAACCAGGACAACCGTATCCAGTTCGTTGTTTTGCATTACACCAATGCCTCGCTGGAACGCTCGCTGGCATTGCTCACCCACGGTGAGGTCAGTAGCCATTACCTGATTGGTGATGGCCCGGCGACGGTGTACCAGTTGGTGGACGAGAGCCGTCGCGCCTGGCATGCCGGTGACAGCCAGTGGCAGGGGCGCACATGGCTGAATTCGTCGTCCATCGGCATCGAAATCGTCAACCCAGGCTTTGCCGATACACCCAACGGGCGGGTCTGGTACCCCTACAGCGAGGCGCAGATCCAGGCGCTGATCGCGTTGCTCAAGGACATCGTCAAACGTAACAATATCGAGCCCCGGCATATCATTGGCCACAGCGATATCGCCCCATTGCGCAAGCTTGACCCGGGCCCTTTGTTCCCGTGGAAACGCCTGGCCGATGCTGGGTTGGGGGTCTGGCCAGATGCCAACGCCGTGGCGCAGCAACAAGCGTACTTCAACGTCAACCCGCCCAGCGTTGGCTGGTATCAGCAGGAGCTGGCGCGGTTTGGTTATCAGATCGAGCAAACAGGCGTGCTCGATGTAGCCACCCGGCATGTCATCGCTGCCTTCCAGATGCGCTTCCGCCCGCAACGTTTCGACGGCATGCCCGATGCGCAGACGGCGGCCATGCTGCAGGTGCTGAACCGGACCCGTTGACTGTCACCAGGCCGCGCGCGGTGACAGGGGCGTTGGCCGTGCTGGCCGGGGCCTGGCATGGGCAAGCGAAGCGCTAAACGGCGCAGGTGATTATTGATTCAGTTGCTATACCTTAGTTATCAACTGGATGCCGTCCATGTCGTCTGCCATTGGCTTGCTGCGTCAAATTTTCTACCGTCCCTGGATGCTCGCCACGCTGGCAGCACTGGCCAGCGCCGCCCTGTTGCTTTCTGCCAGCATCGGCATCGCCCTGCAGCAGCTGAAACAGAGCGAAACCGAGCAGATGAATGCCCAGGGCGAGCGTTTTCTCGAGCGCCTGGAGCAGGTGTTCGGCCAGCTGCGCGAGGGCGTCGACCTGTTGCAGGCACAGCCGCTGCGTGGATGCAGCCCGGCCATGTTGGCGGCCTTGCAGCAGGTGGGCTTGAGTTCGCGCTTCATTTACGAAGCGGCCTACGTGGACGGCAATGTCGCCTGCTCGAACCGGGGTAACGAGCGCGCGTTCGTGCCCTTGCGGCCGCCGGACATCAAGGGGCCGGTCTACAGCTACTGGCTCAACACCACCACCGAGCCAAACGAGAACCTTGCCGCGCTGATGCTCGGCCGGGGCAGGTTCCTGGTCTCGACCTCACGTGGGCACCTGACCGATGTGGTCGACCTGCCACCGGGTGGCAGCCTGGTGGTAGTACTCGACAACGGTGCCCGCGCCATTCCGGTGCTGGGCCCGCCACCGGTATGGCCGCCGCCCTCGGCCTGGTCGAATAGCCACAAGTCGCTGCTCGAACTCAGTGACCGCCTGATCTACCGCATGCCAACCAAGTCGCCTGACTACCAACTGGTGCTGATCGCCCCGCGTGTCAGCTTGCCCCTGCGCATGAACGGCATGCTCTGGCTGTTGTTCCCGGGCAGCGTATTGGCCGCCTGCTTCATCGGCTGGCTGGTGTTGCAGCTGATCTTGCAGCGGCGCTCGATGAGCTCAGAGCTGCAGGGTGCGCTGCGCCGTGGCGAGCTGCAGGTGCTCTACCAACCGATCATCGAGCTTGGCAGCCGGCGTTGCGTGGGCGCCGAGGCGCTGGTGCGCTGGCGCCGCCCGGACGGTACCTTGACCAGCCCCGACCTGTTCATACCGCTGGCGGAAGACACCGGGCAGATCCGCCAGATCACGGACTTCGTGCTGCAACGTGTGCTTGAACAACTTGGGCCGTTGCTGCGTTCGCACCCCAACCTTTATATCTCGATCAACCTGGCGGCTTGCGATGTGATGGAGCCGCGCATCGGCCGAGTATCGGCGCGCTTGCTGGCATTGCACCGGGTGGCGCCCAGCCAGATTGCCTTCGAGGTGACCGAGCGAGGTTTGATCGACGTGGTAGTGGCCCGCGAAAATCTGCAGGCACTGCGCGCCGCAGGGCATCAGGTGCTGATCGACGATTTTGGTACTGGCTATTGCAGCCTGGCTTACCTGCAGACGTTGCCGGTGGACTGCCTGAAGATCGACAAGGCGTTCATAGACGCTCTTGGCCATGATGCCGCCAGCAGTGGCGTTGCCCCACACATCATTCGCATGGCCCACGACCTCCACCTGCGGGTGATTGCCGAAGGTATCGAGAGTGAGGACCAAGCGGCGCTGTTGAGCGGTGAAGGGGTCAACTACGGCCAGGGCTGGCTATTTGCCCGGCCGTTGACGGCCAGGCAGTTTGCCCAGATGGTCACACGCGGGCATCAGCCGCGACGACCCGCGTAGGGTGTAGGCACGCGTGCGTCAGACTGGCAATGCCATATAGAACTGCGTGCCCTGCCCCGGCCGCGAAAACACGCCCATGCGCCCGCCATGCAGTTGCACGATCTCCTTGCACAGCGCCAGGCCCAGCCCCGCCCCACCTTTTTTGCGGCCAACCTGCACGAAGGGCTCGAAAATGCGCCCTTGCTGGCCGTAGGCGATACCTTCGCCGTTATCCTCGACACTGATGATCACCCGCTCCGCATGGCGGCGGGCGTGCAAGCGGATGCGCCCGCCCTTGGGGGTATGGCGGATGGCGTTGTGAAGCAGGTTGTCCAGCACCCGATCGAGTTGCGCGGGGTCGGCCTGGATGCGCGGCAGTGGCTGCTCCAGGTCGCTCACCAACTCGATCTGCTTGTGCGCAGCCTGGTCGGCAACCCGCAGTTGTGCCCGCTCCACCAGCTCGTCGATGGCACAGGGAGCCAGCTCCAGTTTCTGTAGCCCGCTTTGATAGCGCGAGAAGTTGAGCAGGTCGTTGATCAGTTGGGTAAGGCGCTGCATTTCTTCGCCGATGGTTTCCAGCAAGTCATTCTCCCGCGCTTCTGGCGGGAACTTGACGCGCTCGCGCAACAGGCCGAAGGCCATGTGCATGCCGGTAACGGGCGTACGCAACTCATGGGAGGCGCGCAGCACGAATTCACTGCGCACACGCTCGAAGGCGCGCTGCTCGGTTACGTCGTGCAGCACCATCACTGCGCCAAGAATCGGCCCCTGCGGGTGGCTGACCGGGGTCAGGCTGTAGGTAAGCAGGCGCGATTCTTCATCCACCTCCATGTTCAGGTCGTCTGGTGGCCGGTCCAGGCTGCCGCCCCGCAGCACTTGGCGCAGCTGCTGTTCCAGCTCTGGCCGTTGCAACGCTTCGGCAAGGCTGCTGCCTACCCGGCTGTCATTCCAGCCCAGCTGGCGCTGGGCTACCGGGTTGAGGTGTTCCAGCCGGCCCTGGCGGTCGATGATCAACAGGCCATCGTCGATGCTGTCCAGCACCGCCTGCAAGCGTTGCTGGCCGGCCAGCAGCTCGTCGACGTTGGTGGCCTGGTGCTTGCGCAAGGCATCGGCCATCAAGCCGAAGCGGCGGGTGAGCTGGTTGAGTTCGGCCGCCTGGGTGACTGGCAGGGTGACATCGAAATTGCCCTTGCCCAACTGGTCGGCGGCCGTGGCCAACGCCTCGATCGGCTGGCCGAAGCGCCGCGCGATGTTGTGCGCACTGATAAAGCCGAGTACCAGCACCACCAGGCCCATCAAGCCCAGCACACCGCTGACCAGCAAGGCGCGGTCACGGCTGCGCTCCTCGCTGCGGGTAATCAGGTCCAGGGCCTGCCTGTGGGAGTCGATCAGGTCGGTGCGGACCTGATTGAATGCGGCGCCCAGCGGCTGGTCCACACCCATGCTGCGGGCAGGGGCCGGGCTGTCGCGGTAAGCCTGGAGGAAGGCTTGATAGTTGCTGTTGGCTTTGCTGAAACCGGTGCGCTCGCCGCCTTGCTCCAGCCCCTTGGCCAGAAGGGACTGGAAGTTGTCCTGCAGCGATCGCAGGTTTTCCGGGGCGGTGTCGTCATCCAGAATCAGGTTCAACTGCTCGCCAAGGTTCTGCCGCAGCTTGAGCCCCACCTCCAATGAGTGGGTGGTGTCGCGCACCAGTTGCTGTTGCATCGTGGCCATCTGCAGAACACTGACCAGGCCCAGCAGCAGACCGAGCAGCGCCACGGTGACCAGTGCCGAGATACTGAGGAAAAGCCGCGTGCGCAGCTTCATGGGTGGCCATTTCATAAGTTGTATTGCTTGCGTTTGCGGTACAGGGTGGAGGCGTCGATGCCCAAGGTCTTCGCGGCCTGGTCCAGGGTGTCGCTGGCGGCCAGTACGGCACCGATGTGCGCACGCTCCAACTCGTCGAGGCTAAGCGCGGCGCCAACGCGTGGGGCGTTGCCAGCCGGCTGCTCACCCATGCCCAGGTGGCTGACTTCTACCCGCTCTTGCGGGCATATGATGCTGGCTCTTTCCACTACGTTGCGCAATTCGCGAATGTTGCCGGGCCAGCGGTAGTTGAGCAGGGCCGCGCGGGCTTCTTCACTGAAGCCGCGTGCTGGCCGGGAATACTCCTTGACGAAACGGGCGAGGAAGCGGTCGGCGAGGGTCAGAATGTCCTCGCTGCGCTCGCGCAGGGGCGGCAGGTGCAGGGTGATGACGTTCAGACGGTAGAGCAGGTCTTCGCGGAATCGGCTTTCGCGCACCATCTCTTCGAGGTTGAGGTTGGTGGCAGCCAGGATGCGCACGTCCGCCCGGCGGGTAACCGGGTCACCTACGCGCTCGTATTCCTTGTCCTGAATGAAACGCAGCAGCTTGGGCTGCAAGGTCAGTGGGAAGTCGCCGATCTCGTCGAGGAACAGCGTGCCGCCGTCAGCCTGGCTCACCCGCCCAAGCGTGCTTTCACTGGCGCCGGTGAAGGCGCCGCGGGTATGGCCGAACAACTCGCTCTCCATCAGCTCCGCATTCAGCGACGGGCAGTTGATGGTCACACAGGCTTTGCGTGCACGCTTGCTCCAGCCATGAATGGCGCGGGCCAGCTCGCCTTTACCGGTGCCGGACTCGCCGAGGATGAGGATGTTGGCGTCAGTGGTCGCGACCTGGCGGGCGGTTTCCAGCACGGCCATCATCGCCGGGCTGTGTGAGTCGAGGCCGTCCTTGGGTTTGCGTACTTCACCTTCCAGCGCTTCGAGGCGGGCCGAGAGTTGCCGCACTTCCAGTTGCTTGGCGGTGGCCAGGCGCAGTTGGTCTGGGCTGCAGGGCTTGACCAGATAGTCGGCGGCACCCGCCTGGATGGCGTCCACTGCCGTGTCGATTGCCGAGTGCGCGGTGACGATCACCACGCGCATCCAGGGCGCCTGAATGCGCATCTGCGCCAGTACATCAAGCCCGTTGTCCTCACCCAGGCGCAAATCCAGGAAGCACAGGTCGAACACCTGGCGCTGCAACAGGCTCTCTGCCTGGGCGGCGCTATTGGCGGTGGCCACGCTGTAGCCCTCGTCCTCCAGGCAATAGCGGAAAGTGCGCAGGATCGCGGACTCGTCATCCACCAGCAGAATGCGGCCTTGGTTGTCCTGGGCTGATTCCATTTCCTGCGCTCCTTAAGGGTAGATCTTTATTTAGTGTGGGAAAAATCGGGCAAGTTGCATGGTCAATTTTGAAGGATTCTGTCCTTTGCATGCTAGCCAATGGCTAAACGACGCCTTCAGGCCCCATTTCCCGGTGCTTTGCTTAGAGGCATAGGGTGGCACATTGGTTGCGATGATTTTCAGCTTTTGCCTACAAAAGGAGGTAACGCCATGACCTTTGCCCTACGCAGCGCTGTGTTAGCAGCCGCTTTGCTTCCCGTGTTCACCCCCGCTCTCGCGGACCCCGTGCATGACGCCCGGCTTGAAGGGGCGCTGCAAACGGCGTTGTCACTGAACCGCATGCTCAACCCGTTCCGTATCAAAGTCGAGGTAGACGGCAAACAGGCGCGGCTTTCCGGCGAGGTAGAAAACGAGGTGGAGCGCCGGTTGGCCGAAGACGTGGCCTTGGCTACCCGAGGTGTCGAGCAGGTCGATAACCAACTGCAGGTCAACGCTGAACTGGTCGAGCGCCCGCTCGAGCTGCGGGCCTATGCCCAGCGCCTGGAGGACGCCACCCTGGCAGCGGTGATCCGTGCGCGGTTGCTGTGGAGCCGTACCACCGAGAAGGCTGCAATCGAAGTGCAAAGCAGCGAGGGCGTGGTGACCTTGCGGGGTAAAGTCGACAGCGCCGAGGCCAAGGAGCTGGCGGGCGTGGTGGCGCGCACAACCGATGGCGTGCACCTGGTGAACAATCTTGTCAGCCTCGACAGCGCTGCCATGGCCAAAGCGCGGGAAACCCCTGTGGGAACACCAAGCGGCCCGCAGCCAAGCGACCCCTGGATCATCGACAAGATCCAGAGTAGCTACCGCTACAGCCGCAACCTTGATGGGCTGAACCTTAAAGTGGCCAGTGAAGAGGGCATGGTGTGGTTGTCCGGCGAAGTGGTCAGTGCGGAGCAAAAAACCATTGCCGTGGAAATGGCCCGGCAGATCATTGGCGTGCGGGGGGTGGATGCCGATCTGCTGAAGGTCGCGACCAAGGTCGAAGGCTGATCGTGCAATTCGCACGACCCCAGCATGGCCATCGTGCAGGATACGTCCTGACACGCCCGCGGCAAAATAGTTAAGTTATTGTTTTTAAAGGATTTTTATTTATTTATAAGGCTGGCATGCAGGCTGCAATTACCTGTTCAGGTTTGAACAAAAATTACAGCAGGAGGAGCCGGCATGAATCGCCAGTCCGTCAACCACTCGCAAGTCGCCACCCTGTCACTGCGCCACCTGGTGTCGGTAGGGATCGCACTGGTTTTGACCTTGGCTGCCGGCCTCTTCTACTACAGCTGGCAAACAGCGCGTCTGGCCGACCAGGTGGCTGCACAGACCGCGCTGCTGAGCCAGATCCAGTCGACCCGGGCCAACAGTTTCGTCAAGGCGGCGGACCCGTTGCCCTCCCAGGGCAAGGCGGCGTCGCCGGCCACTCTGGAACACGTCGTGCCTCAAGACCGCTGGGTGTTCTAAGGCGGACCGTTTGAAGTTCTGAAAAAGAAAGGAGAAACACCATGCTGAGCTGGGCTATCACTTTCCTCATCATCGCCATTGTCGCTGCCGTTCTGGGCTTCGGTGGTATCGCCGGCGCTGCTACAGGTATTGCGAAGATCCTGTTCATTGTCTTCCTGGTCCTGTTTGTAGCCTCCTTCTTCTTTGGACGCGGTCGAGGTTGACAATGAGCAGGAAGCTACACACTGCCCTGGCTGCTGCCCTGCTGATGGGTAGCAGTGCAGCGGCACTGGCTGCCAATGATGGCCAGGTCCGTGCCAACCAGCTGCTGGGTTCGGACCCGGAATACCGGGAAACCTGGCAGGACACGATCAAAGGCGAGGAGCGCCTGCCCGATTGGGTGGTCAACCTCACCGGCAGCTCGGAGCAGCAAATGTCTGCTGTTACGGAAGAGGGCGACAAGTACTTGGTCGGCCCCCTGTGCGAGGCCCAGGACAAGTGCACCTACAAGCGCCTGATCGTTGCGTTCAGCTGGGACAAGGATGATGCCTACGGCATGCTCGTGGAGGTGCCTGAAGGCTTGCCCAAGGACAAGTCGCCAACCCGACATGCGCAGTACCGCTGGCTGGGCAAGCCGGATGACGGCATGAAGACGATGCTGCAGGAGCAGCTCAAGCGTGACCCGAATTGGTACTGAGCCGTGGTTGCCAGTGCTGGTGAGTGGTCACCCACTGACACGAAATAGAAGCTGAACCTTTGTAGCGTTCAGCCTTCTATGATGCGCCGCCCCGAGGAGGGGTTGCACATGACCAAGGGGCCGGGCTGTTCTGGTTGAGACATGATCGGAGTGGCCTAGGGGTACAGGGAGTGCCTCCAGCGTTGGGCCGGGTCAGGAACGGCGGAATCGGAAGCTTCAGGTCGGCGGTATCGCTGGGATACCCAAGCCGACCTGACTTCCGAGGAGCCACGTAGGAAACGCCTCTTTCCTTGCGCGTTTCCTTCCCCGAGACACATTTTGTCTCGACCGTACATCAAATTTTTTCCCTCCGCATCGACTCCCTCACAAGTGGCATTTCGGCCATTCGGATTGTCGAACACGACATATTTGTCGCTTCTTTTGAGAGTGCCAGATCCGCCTGAATATGGCTGTCTCGTCTTGTTCGGGATTCCGAACGTTATAAATCAATGACTTGCAAACCTACCTCGTCGGTCGAAAACGGTATGCATAACCTGCATGGGGTATGCGTTTCCGGCATTAGATTTCCCCCCCTGCCATCGCAATAGTTGCCGCCTTTTTCGCTGGCCAGGGCGCCCTGTCGCTCGCCTGCGGTGTCCTTACATAACGTCGCCGGACGGAAACCGTTATTGCGTGTGACTTGGCCAAGGGCCCTGTCACGCCTGTTTCCACCCGGTGTCATGACCACTAGAACAAAGGGTAAAGACATGAAGAAGGCAAAACTGAGCCTCGCCTGGCAGATCGTCATCGGTCTGGTGCTGGGTGTTGCAATCGGCGCGCTGCTGAACCACTTCAGTGCAGAAAAGGCCTGGTGGATCAGTAACGTCCTCCAGCCCGCCGGTGACATCTTCATTCGCCTGATCAAGATGATCGTCGTCCCGATCGTGATTTCGTCGCTGATCGTGGGTATCGCCGGGGTTGGCGATGCGAAGAAACTGGGCAGCATTGGCCTGAAGACCATCATCTACTTCGAGGTGGTGACCACGATCGCCATCGTCGTCGGCCTGGTGCTGGCAAACCTGTTCCACCCCGGTGCCGGTATCGATATGAGCACGCTGGGTACCGTGGATATCTCCAAGTATCAGGCGACCGCGGCCGAAGTGCAGCATGAGCACGCCTTCATCGAGACCCTGCTCAACCTGATCCCGTCGAACATCTTCGCAGCGCTGATGCGTGGCGAAATGCTGCCGATCATCTTCTTCTCGGTCATGTTCGGGCTGGGGCTGTCGAGCCTGCAGGCAGAGTTGCGTGACCCGCTGGTTCGGACCTTCCAGGCCGTATCGGAAACCATGTTCAAGGTCACCCACATGATCATGAACTACGCGCCGATCGGTGTGTTCGCCCTGATCGCCGTGACTGTCGCCAACTTCGGCTTCAGCTCGCTGCTGCCGCTGGCCAAGCTGGTGCTGCTGGTATACTTCGCCATTGCCTTCTTCGCCTTCATGGTACTGGGCCTGGTGGCTCGCCTGTTTGGCTTCTCGGTGATCAAGATCATGCGCATCATGAAAGATGAGTTGATCCTGGCCTACTCCACTTCCAGTTCGGAAACCGTGCTGCCACGGGTGATCGAGAAAATGGAGAAGTACGGTGCACCGAAGTCGATCTGCTCGTTCGTGGTACCGACCGGCTACTCCTTCAACCTCGACGGTTCGACCCTGTACCAGAGCATTGCGGCGATCTTCATTGCCCAGCTGTACGGTATCGACCTGTCGTGGAGCCAGCAGCTGCTGCTGGTGCTGACCCTGATGGTCACGTCCAAAGGTATTGCTGGTGTGCCAGGCGTTTCGTTCGTGGTACTGCTGGCCACCCTCGGCAGCGTGGGCATTCCGCTGGAAGGCCTGGCCTTCATCGCCGGCGTCGACCGCATCATGGACATGGCCCGCACCGCGCTGAACGTGATCGGCAACGCCCTGGCGGCATTGGTCATCTCGCGTTGGGAAGGCATGTACGATGCGGCCAAGGGCGAGCAGTACTACGCCTCGCTCATGGCTGACAAACAGCAAACTGCGGTGGTTGGCGAAGCGGCCAAGCGCTGAGTTCATACCCCGCTGTACAAAAAGCCCCGACCCGTCGGGGCTTTTTGTTGTCTGTGATGTTGCGCGGCTGCGGTCTGCAGCCTTGCGCCCCGATACGCTATCATTCGGGCACTTTTCTGGGGGAACACACGGATGCTCAATGGCCTTTGGCTCGGCTTTTTCCTGGTGGCGGGAGTGTCCGCCCTTGCCCAATGGCTGATAGGCGGCAACGCGGGCATTTTTGCGGCCATGGTCGAGAGCATCTTTGCCATGGCCAAGCTCTCGGTCGAGGTGATGGTGCTGCTGTTTGGCACTCTGACCCTGTGGCTGGGCTTTCTCAAAATTGCCGAAAAGGCCGGCATCGTCGAATGGCTGGCCAAGGTACTGGGCCCGTTGTTTGCGCGCTTGATGCCGGAAGTACCACCCGGCCACCCGGCACTGGGCCTGATCACCATGAACTTCGCGGCCAACGGCCTGGGGCTGGACAACGCCGCCACACCGATTGGCCTCAAAGCCATGCGCGCGTTGCAGGAGCTGAACCCCAGCAGCACCACGGCGAGCAACGCGCAGATCCTGTTCCTGGTGCTCAACGCCTCTTCGTTGACCCTGCTGCCTGTGACCATCTTCATGTACCGCGCCCAGCAAGGCGCGCCCGACCCGACCATGGTGTTCCTGCCGATCCTACTGGCCACCAGTGTCTCGACCCTGGTCGGGCTGTTGTCGGTGGCCGTCATGCAACGCCTGCGTTTGTGGGACCCGGTCGTACTTGCCTACTTCATCCCCGGTGCGCTGCTGCTGGGTGGCTTCATGGCCTTCCTGGGCACATTGTCGGCAGCGGCACTGGCCAGCTTGTCGTCGATCCTGGGTAACTTGACGCTGTTTGGCGTGATCCTGCTGTTCGTGGTGATCGGTGCGTTGCGGCAGGTGAAGGTATACGAAGCCTTTGTCGAGGGCGCCAAAGAGGGCTTTGACGTCGCCAAGAACCTGCTGCCCTACCTGGTGGCCATGCTGGTGGCTGTGGGCGTGCTGAGAGCCTCGGGCGCGCTGGAATTGGCGTTGGACGGTATTCGCCATGCGGTCAACTGGCTGGGCCTGGACACGCGCTTCGTCGAAGGCCTGCCGACAGCGTTGGTCAAGCCGTTCTCCGGGAGCGCGGCGCGGGCAATGCTGATCGAGACCATGCAGAGCCAAGGGGTGGACAGCTTCCCTGCCCTGGTGGCGGCAACCATCCAGGGCAGTACCGAGACCACTTTCTATGTGCTGGCGGTGTATTTCGGCGCGGTGGGCATCCAGCGTGTGCGGCATGCGGTAGGGTGTGCGCTGCTGGCCGAGTTCTCTGGTGTAGTGGCAGCCATCTGCGTGTGTTACTGGTTCTTTGCCTGAACGATCTGCAGGCCTGCATCGCATCAACGGGTAAACACTAGCGGGTTGTGCTGCTGCCTGCCTGGGCAATCGCCCAGTCGACTACCTGCCCGGTGAGTAGGTCGCACGCTTGGCCAAACCCGGCCACTACCCCGGCTACTTGCTTGTCTGCCAGCGGCTGGCGGACTTCGAAGCGCTTGCTGGCGAGGATACGCTGAGTGCGGCCTTGCACCAGCCGTGCGTCATAGCGGATCACCACTTCCACGGTGCCGTCCGCGCGGTATTCGCTCTGGAACGCCTGCAACTCGCCAGCCAGCTCGTAGTCAGCCTGCAAATTGCTATCGTCGGCGCTCAGGCGCTGCACCTGGCCGTCGCGCTGAAAGCCGTCGAGCAGCCGGTTGCGCAGCAGCATCGGGGCCGGATCGCTCCAGCGCGCGCCCTTGTAGCTGCTGACCACATTGCCCTGCGGCATGACCGCAATCCGTGGCCCGGCCAATACCTCGCTGGCCAGCGGTTTGTTCAGGCGCAATGACCAGTCCAGTGGCGGCGCGCTGCGGCTGACCTGGTTGACCGGCAAGCGATACAGGTCCACAGGCTCGCTCGTGGGCAGGATCGAGCAGGCGCTGGTCAGCCCAATCGTGACCGCCAAAGCCACTAAGCGCAGCGACGATTTCATGGCTGGAACTCCTTGTTGTTGTCGCGGCCGAGCAGGTAGCCGCTGGGGTCTGCTTCCAGTTGCCGGGAAATGCCTTTGAGTGCGTTGAGGGTTTCGCGCAGTTCGCGGATGGCCGGGGTCAGCTGGTTCAGGCCCTGGGCGCCGTCGCCGATGGCTTCGCTGTTGTCCTTCAGCAGGCTATTGATGGTGGCAGTGCTCTGCGCCAACGACTGCATGGCTTGCTCGGCGCTGCCGATGGCCTGCTTGCCCTCGGTGCCCAGCAAGCCATTGGCATTGCGCATCAGCACCTGGGTTTCGGCCAGGGTCGCGCTGGCCTGCTTGCCTACCTGGACCAGTTGCTCGATAGCCTGGCTGATGCTGCCATGCTCCCCGGCGAAGGCGCCGGTGGTCTTGTCGAGGTTGGCCAAGGTATTGCTGAGGTGGTCGATGTTGCCCTCGGAGAACATCTGGTTGGCGTTGTGCAGCAGCAAGTTGATGTTGGTCACCAGGTCGCTGCTGTCATTGAGCAGGCGCGAGATGGGCGATGGCGAGGCGATGATCACCGGCAGCTTGCCGTCTTTGCCTTTCAGCTCGGGGCTCTGTGGGGTACCGCCGCTGAGCTGGATGAACGAGTTGCCGGTCACCCCGGCCAGGGTCAGCTTGGCCTGGGTATCTTCTTTGACTGGGGTGTCGCCGCTAAGGCGCACCCGTGCCAATACCCGACGCGGGTCTTTAGGGTCCAGGCGCAGGGTGGAAACGTCACCCACCTTGATCCCGTTGTACTGCACCGGGCTGCCACGAGACAGGCCGGAGACTGCCTCGTTGAACACGACTTCGTAGTCCTTGAACGCATCGTCGACGCTGGACTTGGTCAGCCACAGGCCGAACAGCATGGCACCGGCTACCACCAGGACGGTGACCAGGCCGATAAGAACGTGATGGGCTCGGGTTTCCATTGCTCAGCGCTCCTGGCCAGTGCGGGTGGCGGCCTGCTCGGCTGCGCGCCCGCGTGGGCCGTGAAAGTATTCTTGGATCCAGGCGTCGTTGGTATGTTCGACCTCGGCCAATGGGCCGGCCACCAGGACCTTTTTCTGCGACAGTACGGCGATGCGGTCGGTGATGGTGTACAGGGTGTCAAGGTCGTGGGTGATCAGGAACACCGACAGGCCGAGCGCATCGCGCAGGGTGAGGATCAACTGGTCGAAGGCCGCAGCGCCGATCGGGTCCAGGCCTGCGGTCGGCTCGTCGAGGAACAGTATGTCCGGGTCCAGGGCCAGGGCCCGGGCCAGCGCTGCGCGCTTGATCATGCCCCCCGACAAAGAAGCAGGGTACTTGTCGGCCGCCGAGATCGGCAGCCCGGCCAATGCCAGTTTTACCCCGGCCAGGTGCTCGGCATCGGCGCGGGATAATCCGGCATGCTCGATCAGTGGCAGGGCAACGTTCTCGGTCACTGTCAGGGAAGAGAACAGCGCGCCCTTCTGGAACAGTACGCCAAAACGCCGTTCGACCAATGAGCGCTGCGTTTCGCGCAGGCCGGCCAGGTCCTGGCCGAACACCTTGATCTGCCCTTCGTTGGGGCGGCGCAGGCCGATGATACTGCGCAGCAGCACGGACTTGCCGCTACCAGACCCGCCCACCACGGCAAGGATCTCGCCGCGGTACAGGTCCAGGTCCAGGTTTTCATGCACCACTTGCCGGCCAAAGCGGTTACAGATGCCGCGGGCTTCGATCACGCTCTCACGTCGGTTCACCAGCCCATCTCCATGAAGAACAGCGCGGCCACCGCGTCGAGCACGATAACCACGAAGATCGACTGCACCACGGCCGAAGTCGTGTGTGCACCGACCGACTCGGCGCTGCCGCTGACCTTGAAGCCTTCCAGGCAGCCAATGGCGGCAATCAGAAAGGCAAAGAACGGCGCCTTGGCCAGGCCGACCAGAAAGTGCTGCACGCCAATATCGCTTTGCAGCAATGACAGGAACATGGCCGGCGAAATGCCCAGCGACAGGGCGCATACCACGGCCCCGCCGACGATGCCGCAAAGCATGGCGACGAACGTGAGCAGCGGCAGGGTAATCAGCAGGGCCAGCACCCGGGGTACCACCAGCAGTTCCATTGGGTTGAGGCCCAGGGTGCGGATCGCGTCTATTTCCTCATTGGCTTTCATCGAGCCGATCTGCGCGGTAAATGCGCTGGCGGTGCGGCCGGCCATGAGGATGGCGGTGAGCAACACGGCGAACTCGCGCAGGAACGAGAACGCCACCAGGTCGACGGTGAACACCGTTGCGCCGAAGTCGGCCAGCACCGTGGCGCCAAGGAAGGCCACCACGGCACCCACCAGAAAGGTCAGCAAGGCCACGATTGGCGCGGCATCCAGCCCTGTCTGTTCGATGTGGGCGACGACCGGGGTGATGCGCCAGCGGTGTGGCTGTAGGGCTCGGCGTAGCAGCGTTTCGAGGATGACGCCGATGAAGCCGAGCAGTTGCATGCTGTCTTGCCACAGGGTGCCGACGGCGCAGCCTATACGCTCCAGCAGCAACAGCAGCACGTTGCGCTCGGGCTTCTTGACCGGGATGCAGTAGTCCTGGACCGATTGGTAGACATTCTTCAGCAGCGCCCGGCTGGCTTCCGGCAGGTCGTGGGTGCAGCGCGACAGAAGCTCGGTGCCGAGCAGTTCGGCCAGCAGCGACGCACCGGCCGTGTCCAGGCGCCCCAGCTGGCTGAGGTCGGCGACGGTGTCGGGGGTGTATTGCGCACGCAGCCGCTCGCTGTCGCGTTTCAGGCTGGCGTAGTGCGCCAAGGTCCAGTCACCTGCAATGCGCAGGCAGGCCGGTTGCCGGCTGGTATCCAGAGTGAGGCTGGGGGTGGTCATAGGCTCCATGCAACTGACTCGGCGCTAAGGCTCAGGGGCTGATCATAGCGCAGCAGGCTGGGGCTGTTTGGTGATTATGTGCTGTGTACCAGCAGGTATTGATTACCCGGCTGGCACATCGTCGACCACCTTGAAGCGCAGTACGCCAATCACTTGGCCATCCTCGGTCAGAACCCGCACCTGCCACCTGCCCACCGGGTTGGGTGGGAAGTTCTGCTTGTGCGTCCAGGCCCGGTAGCCTTCCTTGCGCCCACCGTGGATGTCGAGGGCAATGCGGTCCACCTCCTGGCCGTCCTTCTGCCACACATGGTAGATCCGCTCATTCAGGCCGCGTGGTGCGTTGATGGCGGTATATGCGTACAAGCCGCTGCTGCGAATGCTGCTGGCGGCAATTTCGTGCAGCGACTCGCCTGGCTGGCGGTTCAGCACTTCGGTGCTCACCGCCACCTCGGTCATCCACAGGGTTGCCGGCGGTACCCAGGAGCGCAACAACCAGCCGCCAGCACCCACCGACAGCGTGACCAGCAACAAGGCCACAGCCCGGCGCCAGTTGTTGATCGGAAAACTGCTGGCCAAGCTGGGAAACGACAGCGCCATGGCGATGATCAGCGCCAGCTTGAAGCTTTGGGCGGTGGTCAGGTGGACGATGATCGGCAACGCCGTGAGCAACGCAGCGAACAGGGTCAGGGTATGCAGCGCCAGGAACAGCCAGCGCCGCGGAGCCAGCCATTTGTAGTACAGCGGGTCGATGATCGACACCAGGCCGGCAGCGCCGAGCAGGCCGGTGAACACCAACTGGCCGCTGTTCCAGGTCGTGGTGATGAAGAAGAAGGGCAAAACGAAGAACAGTGTTTCCTGGTGGATCATCTGCGTGGCGTAGCGCAGCAGTGGCTGCGGGATTTCGCGGTTGAACGTGCGCGCGAACAGGCCGGTGAGTGTGTTTTCCAGCATCAGCCACACCCAGCTCACCAGCATCAGCACGGCAACCCAACTGGCCAGGCCGGCCTGGCGGTCGACCAGGATGAAGCTGCCGATGCCGGAAAGAAAACCCCCAAGCGCGATGATGCCGGGATAGCGTTTGAGCAGTTCGATGATGCGCTGGACGATGCGGGGGATCTGGGGCATTGGCTCTACAACAGGAGAGAGTTGGGTGGCTGTGCCGGCCGCTTCGCGGGTAAACCCGCTCCCACAGGATCACCACAGCTTCTGCAACAGTGGGGTCCCTGTAGGAGCGGGTTTACCCGCGAAGAGGCCAGTACTGGCAAAAGAATACCGCTGATTCACCGCCGGCGTGTAGCACCGCTCGGCCGCTGTGGGCCATGCCGCCGCCAGCGCAACAGCCCCGCGGCCACGATCAGCCCTACCAACAGGGCACCCAGCCCATAGAATTCGTCATAACCGAGCAGCGGCTTTTCAATGCGTACGTAGCCGTCTTCCTTGAGCAATTCCCGCAACGCCTGGTTGGCCTGTTCCAGGGTGACCTGGCGCAGTTTGCGCACCGGGTTGGTGAAGCGGCCGTCGGTGTAGTCGTTCAGCGCTCCCCAGTAGTAATCGGCCAAGGCACTGTTGCCTTGGGTGCTCCAGCTTTCCTTGGCGACACTGGCATCCTTGATGCGGGCGAACGTATCCGGGTCCAGCCCCTCTTTGCGCAGGTGCTTGAACAACCGCTGCATGACCGCTACGGCCTTGTCGATGTCATCGCGCTCCAGGTCGGCATTGACGCTGAGCAGGCCGGTGTCACCGAAGCTTTCGCGCTGCACCGAGGGCCCATAGGACAAGCCATTGCGCAGGCGCAGCTGGTCGTAGATGGCCCAGTCCAGGTAGCGTGCCAGCAGGTCGAGGGTGGCCTGGTGGTCGTTGTCCAGTACCGGCTCGATGAAAAGCCAGTGCAGTTTCACGCTGTCACCGAGCCAGCCACGGGTCAGATCGCGACGCTGCTCGGCTTGCTGGGTGATGCTATCCAGGTTGCGGCGCTCTTCTGGCTCGGTGGCCGGCAGCTCGCCAAACGAGCGTTCCAGATAGGCTGGCAACAGGCGGTCCAGGCCACCGACCATGATCAGGGTCATGTTGTTGGCGGCGTACCAGCGATCGCGCAGGGCCTGGACCTGTTCCAGGGTCATGTCGTCGACGTTGGAGCGCTCTGGGCACTTCAGGCCGAGCTCGGTGGCCAGTTGGTCGCTGGCGGGGTGGCCGATGTCCTGGCGGTCGAGCCAGCGCTGCAGGTGGCCGTAGTGGCCGCCATCCTCGCGTTCGATGATGCGTTTGGCGGTGGCCAGGGCCTTGGCATCGATGTGGGTATCGCGGATGACCGCCAGCAACAGGTCGAGTACCTTGCGCTGGTTGCGCGCCGGTGCTTCGATGACGAAAGTGGTATCGGCACTGCTGGTAAAGGCGTTCCATTCCCCGCCCAGCGCCTGCAGGCGCTCTTCCAGGCCGCCTTCGCCGGTTTCATCGATGCCGCTGAACAGCAGGTGCTCAAGCAGGTGCGGCAGCTCTTTCTGCTCGCAATCGAAATCATCCAGCCCAACCCCGACCACCAGGCGTATCGCCACATGGTCACGCTCGTAGCCATTTTTCAGAATCACCTGCAGGCCGTTGGGCAACAGGTAGCCTTCCACCCGCGACCGGTCGAGGGCGAAAGTGGGCAGGCTGCAGATCAGGATGCAAACGAACATCAGGCAACGCATGGGCGAGCTAGGGTCCTCAGCTAGGCAGAATCATGGCTGGCTTCGTCTGGCACACTGTCGAGCATCAACCCGCCGGTGTCCGAGCCGCCCAGTACCACATAGGCACTGCTGCAGAACAAAGAGTTCAAACGCTTCATGTCGGCGATCAGCTCCAAGTGTAGCGAACTGGTCTCGAGGCTTTGCATGACTTTGCGCTGCAGGCGGCTGACGTGGGCGTGGGCCAGGCGCCGCTCCTGGGCCCGGAACCGGCGTTTTTCACGCAGCAGCAAGCGGGCGCTTTCCGGGTCGGCGCTGAGGAACACCGACAAGCCCAGGCGCAGGTTGGCCAGCAATTGTTCCTGCAGGCCGGTCAGCTCTTCCAGGCCGACCTGGGAAAACTCACGGCGCTGGCTGGTCTTCTGCTGCTGGACCTTGCGCAGCATGCGTTCGATGAGGTCGCAGGCCAGCTTGAGGTTGATAGCCACTTCGATGATTTCCGCCCAGCGACGGTTGTCTTGCTCGCTGAGGTCCTCGCGTGTCATCTGCGCCAGGTACAGCTTGATCGCGCTGTACAGGGCGTCGGCATCTTCGCCCAGGGCGCGTACCTGCTGGGGCAGCGCCGTCTGGGTGCCCCGCAGGGCCCCCAGCATGGCTTCGAGCAGGCTGTCGACGATGTCGCCCAGGCGCAGGGTTTCCCGCGCGGCATTGGCCAGGGCCAGGCTGGGGGTCTCCAGTGCGGACGCGTCGAGGTGGCGCGCACGGATCTGGCCGTTGCTGTGTTCCCGCTCGGGCAGCAGCACATTGCACAACCGACCCATGGGGTTGACCGTGGGTAGCATCAGCAAGCAACGGGAGGTGTTGTAGAGCAGGTGGAAGCCGATGACCAGCTCTTGCGGGCTGAAGCTCAGCGAGTCCATCCAGCCTACCAGCGGGTGCAGTACGGGAATGATCAACACCAGGCCGATCAGCTTGTACAGCAGGCTGCCCAAGGCCACCCGGCGGCCGGCGGCGTTCTGCATGCTGGTGCTGATGAACGCCAGCAGGCCACTGCCGATGTTGGCGCCGACTACCAGGCCAATGGCCACCGGCAGGCTGATGACCTCGGCACCGGCCAGGGTCGCCGTGAGCAGAACGGCCGCCAGGCTGGAATAAGAGACCATGGCGAACATCGCCCCGACCAGGGCATCGAGCATGATGTCGCCCGTCAGCGAGGCGAACAGCACCTTCACGCCCTGGGCATGGGTGATGGGCGCGGCGGCTTGTACGATCAGCTCCAGCGCCAGGATGATCAGGCCCAGCCCGATACCCACCCTGCCCAATTGGCCAGCCCGCGTCTGTTTGCGCGAAAGGAAGAAGATGACGCCGAGGAAGATCAACAGCGGCGACAGCCAGGATAGGTCGAACGTGAGTACCCGGGCCATCAGCGCAGTGCCGACATCGGCGCCGAGCATGATTGCCAAGGCGGGGGTCATGGCCATCAGGCCCTGGCCGACAAACGAGGTGACCAGCATGGCCGTGGCGTTGCTGCTTTGCACCATGGCAGTGACCAGAATGCCGGCAATGAATGCCAGCGGGCGCTTGTTCATGTTCTGGCCAATGATGCGCCGCAGATTCGAGCCGAATACCCGAAGGATGCCGGTGCGCACGATATGGGTGCCCCAGACCAGTAGCGTTACGGCCGAGAGCAGGTTGAGCAGGGTCAGCATGGCGAAGGCCCCCTGAAGCACAGGCCCATGGGGCCAAGGGAAGAAACGTGAGCGTTCGAATAGGTTTTCATTGCTCACTCAAAGCTTTAGCTGTTTTGCGCAGTGCTTGCCAGCTTCGCACGGTAGTCATCAATTTGAAACATACCGTGAATGAATCATTGCCGGTCTTGCAGGCGCAACGTAGCAGCCATTCAAAAATGAAAAAGGGGCCCCGTAGGGCCCCCGCTGTCCTGCACGTTCCGCTCTTACTGACCCGGAATGTCCTTGCGCAGTTTCACTGGGTCATGCTCTTTGCCGTCCTTGCGGGCCAGGGCAGTGCGCATGCGAATGTTGATGGCCTCTACCGCCAGCGAGAAGGCCATGGCGAAGTAGACGTAGCCTTTGGGCACGTGCACGTCGAACGCTTCGGCGATCAGTACGGTACCGACCACGATCAGGAACGACAGTGCGAGCATCTTCAGCGATGGGTGCTTGTCGATGAAGTTGCTGATGGCGCCGGCGCACAGCATCATCACCAGTACGGCCACGACGATGGCAGCGATCATCACTGGCACGTGGGACACCATGCCTACTGCGGTGATCACCGAGTCCAGCGAGAACACGATGTCGATGATGGCAATCTGAATGATGGTGTAGAAGAACTTGCCACCTGCGCCTTTGGGCGCTTCATCGTTTTCGTCCTCACCTTCCAGGCCGTGGTAGATCTCTTGCGAGCTTTTCCACAGCAGGAACAGGCCGCCGAAGAACAGGATCAGGTCACGCCCGGAGATGCCCTGGCCGAGCACCACGAACAGGTCGGCGGTAAGGCGCATGACCCAGGTGATCGACAACAGCAGCATGATGCGGGTGACCATGGCCAGGGCCAGGCCGAAGATCCGGGTGCGCGGCTGCATGTGCTTGGGCATGCGGCTGACCAGGATCGAGATCATGATGATGTTGTCGATCCCGAGGACGATCTCAAGCGCGGTGAGGGTAAAAAAGGCAACCCAGATTTCCGGGCTGGTCAGCCATTCCATGTTGTTTCCTTCGAGCGGTAAAGGCGACGCGCCCTGCAGGGCGCGTCGCGGTGGGGTAATACGCGTTTATTAAAGACTACTGAACAGCGGGAAAATGCCCATCAGCAGCGCGGCGAACATTATGCACAGGCACACCAGCACTGCCCACTTGAGCGTGAAGCGCTGGTGATCGCCAAACTCGATACCGGCCAGGGCTACCAGCAGGTAGGTCGAGGGCACCAGTGGGCTGAGCAGATGTACCGGCTGGCCGACGATCGATGCGCGGGCCATTTCAACCGGGCTGATGCCGTAGTGGCTGGCGGCCTCGGCCAACACTGGCAAAACCCCGTAGTAGAACGCGTCGTTGGACATGAAGAAGGTGAACGGCATGCTCACGATTGCGGTGATCACTGCCATGTAGGGGCCCATCGCTTCAGGAATGACTGCCAGCAGGCTCTTGGACATGGCGTCGACCATGCCGGTGCCCGACAGAATGCCCGTGAAGATGCCCGCGGCGAAGATCAGCCCGGTGACTGCCAGCACGCTGCCGGCATGGGCGGCGATGCGGTCTTTCTGCTGTTGCAGGCAGGGGTAGTTGACGATCATGGCAATGCTGAAGGCGATCATGAACAGCACCGGCAGCGGCAGGATACCGGCGATCAGCGCGACCATCAGGGCGGCAGTCAGCGCGCCATTGAAGTACAGCAGCTTGGGGCGGCGGGCCTCAGGGAATTGCGAAACGGTGATATCGCTATGGTCGGTGTCATCGGTTGGCAGGTGCAGTTCACCCAGGCGGGCACGCTCACGCTTGCCGTACAGGTAGGCAATGGCCAGGATGGCCAGTACGCCGAACAACATGGCCGGGATCATCGGCACGAAAATATCCGACGGGTCCACGTGCAGGGCGCTGGCGGCACGTGCGGTCGGGCCGCCCCAAGGGGTCATGTTCATCACGCCGCCGGCGAGAATGGTCAGGCCGGCCATGATTCGCGGGCTCATCCCCAGGCGGCTGTACATCGGCAGCATGGCGGCGCAGCAAATCATGTAAGTGGTGGCGCCATCACCGTCGAGCGAAACCACCAGGGCCAGTACGGCGGTACCCACCGAGACTTTCAGCGGGTCGCCCTTGACCAGCTTGAGGATCTTGCGCACGGCCGGGTCGAACAGGCCGGAGTCGATCATCAGGGCGAAATACAGGATCGCGAACATCAGCATCACGCCGGTAGGCGCGAGCTTGCTGATGCCCTCGAGCATCATCGGGCCGATCTTGGCGGAAAAACCGCCGAACACGGCGAACAGGATCGGTACCAGGATCAGCGCGATCAAGGCCGACAGGCGCTTGGTCATGATCAGGTACATGAAGGTGATGACCATGGCGAAGCCGAGGAAGGTCAGCATGGCAATACTCCAGGCGTGGCGCTACGAAAGGAACGTCGATTCGGGCGGGTCAGCGCGTTTGGCGCTGCACGGGGAGCATGCGGAGGGGGATTGCGCGAAGGCGGGCACAGGAATACATCAGGATCACCATTGTTGTTGTTGATTGGGCCGGGCGCGGTTGTTACCGGGTGCCCTGGCTGACCGGTCTTGTGCCGGTGGTGGCGCTATCCTATGAGCACAAGCTTTCAGCCAGCTTTCGCTGAAGCAAAGGCGACGAGAGGTAGATGATGCAGCATGTGACCGAGGGTGGCTGCCATTGCGGCGCGTTGCGGTATCGGCTGGCGGGTGACCTGACGGACATCGCCCACTGCCACTGCACGATCTGTCGGCGGGTAAGTGGTGGGCTGGTCGTGACCTGGCTCACCCTACCCCGCTCGGATTTCCATTGGTTAACGGGTAAGCCGAACTGCTACGTGGCCCCGCCCAGTTGCAGCCGTTACTTTTGTGGGCGGTGTGGGGCCCATGTGGCGCTGGTGACCACGCACAGTCCCGAGACCATCGATGTGACCGTAGCCACCCTCGACCACCCGGAGGGCGTGCGCGCCAACCGCCATATCTGGGTAGGCAGCCGGTTGCCTTGGCTGCACCTTGATGAGGATTTGCCGGGGGAGCACGGGGAACGCCTTTAAGATGCTGTGCTCGTGCTGCGGGTCCTGCCGCTGGCAAGCCAACTCCACTAGGTGGAAGCCGGCTCGCCGCGGATAGGCGCAATTACAACTGCAGGCCACCTGCAGCCTTGTGCAGTGCCCGCAAATGCTCGCCTATCTGCTTCACATTGGCCTCTACCGCAGAAATTTCCCTGGCCCGCGAAGGCTCCAGCAGCGCCCTCACCTCCTTGTCCAGGTTGGTACTCAGGCGCAGCAACCGGGCCTGCCGTTCCTTGCTCTCCCGTTCCAGGCGTTCGCGTTCTTCGGGCTGCGGCAGTCCATAGCCTTTGCTGTCGAGCAATTCTGCCGGGCGGCTGAGGAAGCCGCTGTTGGCAAGCATTTGCTTGAGGGTGGCATCGGCCTTGTTGACGCTGCCATCTTTCAACGCTGCGGCATTCAGGTAGCGCTGCTTGACCTCGTCCTGGGCCAGCAACAGTTGCCGGCGCAGGCTGGCCTGCTCCAGCAGCAGCAGCGCAGCGCTGGTGCGCAGGTCGGCCTGGGCGAACCAGGGGCGACGTTGCTCGGCGCTCAAGGCCAGCCAGTCTTCTACCAGTTGCTGCTTGATCGGCAATTGCTTGCGCAGCACCTCGAACATGGCCTGGTACCGCTCGCGGTAGGAGTCGAAGCGGTAGCCCAGGCGCAGCGCCTCGCGGGGGTTGTCGAGCACGCTCGTGTCGGCCAGCCCCCTGCCTTTGAGCACGGCCAGCAAACCGTTGGGCATGATACTGTCCAGGTCATTCAATTGCGGGTTGGCGGTGCCGCTGCGCAGCAACTTCAGTGACTCTACAGCACAGTTGTTGGACAGGAACCAGTAGTTGCCGTCGTAGCTCCAGTGCATTTCGGCAGCCTGGCGTACCAGGTTTTCAACCTCTTCGCGGTTCAGCTTCAAGGGCACCGAGGCCAGGCTGCGCAGCTCTGTCTTGGTGTATTCGTCGATGACCTGGCCCAGCGGTAGCACGAACAGGCGCGATGGATAGACGCCGACCAGGCCGTCCCAGCTCGATAGCTGCACATCGTTGACGAACGCGCGGTATGACAGTACCAGGCTCTGGTCCAGGTCGAGGCGGCAGTCTGGCCCGCGGGGGCGGCCAGGTTTGCAGATGACCAGGCGCAGCATGCTGTGGCCCCAGCGGCTGACCAGGTTCTGGTTGGCTTCGGCCAGCAGGTAGTCCACTTCATAAACCCGTTCGGGGTCGATTTCGCCCAGTGGCTGGCGGGCGAAGTCGCTACCGGCATTGATGAATGGCAAGCCTTTGGCGCAAGTGTTCTGTGGCGGTGCCCAGCCGAAATGCTCATGCAGGTACTGGTTGAGCGCTGGGCGGCGGCAACCGTAGCTCGGGTCCAGGAGGAAGTACTCCATGTTCACCGCGAGGTATTCCTTGGGGCTGCTGAGTTCATAGCTGTCGGGACTGCGCACGAACTGGCCGTTGTGCTGCTCACGCTCACCCCGGCGGCCCACGTATTGCGGCCAGCCGGCAAGGTCAAGCAGGCGTGGGTCATCGCTCAGGGTGAAGCGGCGCTCAGCCTGGCCGCGGCATTCCTCAGGCAGGCCGATTTTGCCCACGGTGCCCTGTTGGCGTTTACAGCGGGCAATCAGCGATCTTTCACGGCTGGGCCATAGGCGCGCACGGTCGTAGATATGGCTGAGCTCGTGCAGGACAGTGGCCAGTAGCTCTTGTCGCACGGTGCCATGAGGGCGGTTGGTGCGCTCAATGGCGGCACTGCCATCGGTGAGCCCGGGCAGCAGGCGACGGTTGAGCTGAAGCGTGGACACCAGTGTGGCCTGCCCATAGGCGTCGGCTGGCATGTTGTCGCTCCAGCTGACCTGCACGCGGCGGTCGAGTTGCTGCTTGAAGCGCGGGGGCAGCTTGGCCATGGCCTCGTCAAGCAGGGCCTGGCTGGCTTGGGTCTGCTGTGGGTCGAGGCCGGACGACTGCAGCTCGAGCTGCAGGCCGGCCAGGGCGGGCGTGCCGAGCAGCGTCAGGGCGCAGCCGAACAGCCAGGCACGCACGGGCTTCACAGTGCGAGGATGGCTTCGGCCAATACCTGGTCGCTGGCGCCGCGTGCTTCCGGAACGCGCTCGCGCAGGGTGGTGAGGGCAGCTTCGAGCTGCGCGCCACGGATGTCCCCGTTGCTGGCCACGAAGCTGGCTGCGTCGTCGTGGGCTTCGCGTACCACTTTCGAGTCGCGGATCGAAGTGGTGGTGTCCGAGGTGAAGTCGATCGAGCGGCCAAAGGCACGCACGATGATGTTGCTGGTGGCCACCAGGGTCTGTGCCTGGGCCAGGTCAGCCAGCAGCAGCATGCCGAGGGTAGCGGCAATCAGCGGTTTACGCATGGAGCATCTCCGAAAAATTACAGGGAGTCAGATGTAGTCATTGGACGAGAATTGCTTGCGCCAGTTCCAGATCGCCAACGCCCTGCCGTGCGCAATTATGGCGTAATGATTCCAGGGCAGCTTCCAGCCGAGCACCGCGGATCTGGCCATGGGTGGCGACGAATACCGCGGCATCGTCACGGGCCTCACGCACCAATTTGCGATCAAAGGGTGCAGTGGTGACCTGGCTGGTGGCGTAGGCCGAGATCACCAGGCCTTGGGTAGTGGTGTCCATGGCATGGGCGCTGGCCATGCCGGCAAGGGAAAACAGCAGCGGCAACAGATAACGCATGGGCTCTACGACAACTGGAAGTAAGGGTGGCGAGGGCTGGCCTGGCTGTACGGGGCACCCGGCACAGCCTGGGCGCTTGCCGGCGCTTAGATTGCCAGAATGGCCTGGGCCAGTTCGGCGTCGCTGGCCTGCAGGCTTGGCATTTGTGCGCGGATGTGCCGGAACGCGCTTTCCAGCTTGGCACCGCGGATATCGCCTTGGCTGCCTACGAAGCTGGCAGCGTCGTCACGGGCGGCCTGGACGATTTTATCGTCACGGAACGACGAAGAAACATCCGAGGTGGCGTCGGTGGACGCAGCTACTGCCCCTACTACAGCGTCAGTGGTGACGACGAAACTGGTGGCGTTCGCGGTGCCAGCCAGGCTCAGCATAATAGCGGCGCCAATCAGATATTTACGGGACATTTCGTGCACTCCTGAACTCGGGTCGGGTGGTTCTGCTTATCGGACGCTCGCATTGCTGGTCGCGGTACTTATGACAGTGGTTTCTACCAGACTGCCAAGCCAAGCGTATCACGCGCGGGTGTTTCCAGATGTTAACGAAGAACGGGCCGTGAACTGTATCGGTTTGGATTTGTACTACACAAACTGTACCTGTTCAGCGCTTGGCGCTGACCTCTGCATGCCACAAACAAAAAACCCGTCGCAGTTGCCTGCAACGGGTTTCAGGAATTCGCGGTGCCGGCCGAAGCCGGCAAGCCGGTGCTTAGCGCCAGAAAGGCTTGCTCAGCTCTTCGTAACGCTGCGACTCGCTGATGCCAGCGTCGGCCAGCAGGCGAGCGTCCAGGCGAGCCAGTTGACGGCGGCTTGCCATGCGGCGCTGCCACAGCAGCAGAGTGGACAGTGCGCGCAGCGGCAGCGATGCGTTGGATTGCTGGGCGTTGCTTTCAAAAACCAGACCGGAACTGAGGGTACGTTCCATGATGCTTCATCCTTCCGCTTATGGCGGGATTAGGTAGTGATTTAACTGATGCCAATGATCCTCCTCTCTTGTCCAGAACAGTAGATACAGTTCATGCGAAAGACGATGGCTCAGTTAACTGTGTAACCCTACTGTTGCACTCGAAACAGGCGCAACTGTACTGGTCTGCATCTTTATGGTGCATTTTTTGTATGTGGCGATGTTCTGCAGGCTTGAAAGAAGCCTAGGACAGGTACAGTAGTACAGTTCTGGATATTCTTGTGTCTGGACGTGAAACGCGAATGGGCTGGAACAGCAGAAGCGGGGCTGCTGTTCCATGCCGCCGCTGGATCAGCTCGCTTGCATGCGGCCGGTTTCTTCCAGGTTCTCGTGCCAGCTCAGCGCTTCGCGCAGGATATGTGGCGTATGGCCGCCACGTTGGCAGGCGCGCTCGAAGTAATCGTTCAGTGCCGCGCGGTAGTCTGGGTGCACACAGTTGTCGATGATCACGCGTGCCCGCTCGCGCGGGGCCAGGCCACGCAGGTCGGCCAAACCTTGTTCGGTGACCAGGATGTCCACGTCGTGTTCGGTATGGTCCACATGGCTGACCATTGGCACCACACTGGAAATTGCACCGCCTTTGGCAATCGACTTGGTAACGAATACAGCAAGGTGGGCGTTACGGGCGAAGTCACCCGAGCCACCGATGCCGTTCATCATCCTGGTGCCACACACGTGGGTGGAATTGACGTTGCCGTAGATGTCGAACTCCAGCGCGGTATTGATACCGATGATGCCCAAGCGCCGCACGACCTCCGGATGGTTGGAGATTTCCTGCGGGCGCAGTACGAGCTTGTCCTTGTAGCGTTCAAGGTTACCGAATACATCGGCATTGCGACGGGTCGACAGGGTGATGGAGCTGCCCGATGCAAAACGCAGCTTGCCGGCGTCGATCAGGTCGAAGGTCGAGTCCTGCAGCACTTCGGAGTACATGGTCAGGTCTTCGAAGGGCGACTCGATCAAGCCGCACATCACGGCGTTGGCAATGCTACCGATGCCGGCCTGCAGTGGGCCGAGCTTGTTGGTCATGCGGCCAGCTTCCACTTCCTTCTTCAGGAAGTTGATCAGGTGGTTGGCGATACCCTGGGTTTCGTCATCTGGCGGCAACACGGTAGATGGCGAGTCCGGTTGGTCGCTGATGACGATACCCACGATCTTCGCCGGGTCGATCGGGATGGCGGTGCTGCCGATACGATCGTCGACCTTGACCAGCGGAATGGGCGTGCGGGTCGGGCGATAGGTGGGTATATAGATGTCGTGCAAACCTTCGAGGTTGGTGTTGTGCGAGAGGTTGATCTCGACAATCACCTGCTTGGCGAAGATGGCGAAACTGGCCGAGTTACCCACCGATGTAGTAGGTACGATGTGGCCCTGCTCAGTGATGGCCACGGCTTCGATGACCGCGATGTCCGGCAGCTTCAATTGCTGGTTGCGCAGTTGTTCGACGGTTTCCGACAGGTGCTGGTCGATGAACATCACCTTGCCGTCGTTGATGGCCTTGCGCAGTGTGCTGTCTACCTGGAAAGGCATGCGGCGGGCCAATACACCGGCCTCGGTCAGTTGCTTGTCCAGGTCGTTGCCCAGGCTGGCGCCGGTCATCAGGCTGATCTTCAGTGGCGACTGTTTGGCACGTTCGGCCAGTGCATGCGGGACGGCCTTGGCCTCACCGGCGCGGGTAAAGCCGCTCATGCCGACAGTCATGCCGTCCTCGATCAGACCAGCGGCATCAGCCGCACTCATTACCTTGCTGTGCAGAGAGGACAAGCGGATACGGTCACGGTACATGGATTGTTATCTCGGGCTGCTGAAACTACTGCAGCGCAGTCTAGAGATTTCGCCCATTGCCGTCCCACGACCATGGTCGTATGAGAAGCCTCTCGGTAGAGCCGTTGATCCGGATCAACAAAAAGAAAGCCCCGGTAGATGCTTACCGGGGCTTTCTTCATATCGGCGGGTTTGCTGCCGTGTTCTATTCCACTGCCTTGACCATGTCTTCGATGACCTTCTTGGCGTCACCGAATACCATCATGGTTTTGTCCAGGTAGAACAGTTCGTTATCCAGGCCGGCGTAGCCACTGGCCATCGAGCGCTTGTTGACGATGATGGTCTTGGCCTTGAACGCTTCGAGAATCGGCATGCCGGCAATGGGCGACTTGGGGTCGTTTTTTGCCGCCGGGTTGACCACGTCGTTGGCGCCCAGCACCAGTACCACGTCGGCCTGGCCAAACTCGGCGTTGATGTCTTCCATCTCGAAGACCTGGTCGTAAGGGACTTCGGCTTCGGCCAGCAGCACGTTCATATGCCCAGGCATACGCCCCGCAACCGGGTGAATCGCGTACTTCACGGTCACACCGTTGTGGGTCAGCTTTTCGGTCAGTTCCTTGAGTGCATGCTGGGCACGGGCCACCGCCAGGCCATAGCCCGGAACGATGATCACGCTGTCGGCATTGCTCAACAGGAAGGTGGCATCGTCAGCCGAGCCGGACTTGACCGGGCGCTGCTCTTGCGAGCCTTGCGCCGCCCCCGCGTCGGTATCGCCACCAAAGCCGCCGAGGATGACGTTGAAGAACGAACGGTTCATCGCCTTGCACATGATGTACGACAGGATGGCGCCAGAAGAGCCCACCAACGAGCCCGCGATGATCAGCATCGAGTTGTTCAGCGAGAAGCCGATACCCGCAGCTGCCCAACCCGAGTAGCTGTTGAGCATTGAAACAACCACCGGCATGTCGGCGCCGCCAATCGGAATGATGATCAGCACACCCATGACAAAGGCCAGGGCCAGCATCAGGGTGAAGGCACTGTAATGGCCGGTGAACGTGAACAGCAGGCCCAAGGCGATGGTGGTCAGGCCCAGGATCAGATTGAGCTTGTGCTGACCGGCGAACTGTACGGGTGCGCCCTGGAAGAGGCGGAATTTGTATTTGCCCGACAGCTTGCCGAAAGCGATCACCGAGCCAGAGAAGGTAATGGCACCAATGGCTGCGCCGAGGAACAGTTCCAGGCGGTTACCGGTAGGGATCGGGTCGCTGATGGCTGCAACGATACCCATCGACTGCGGTTCGAGCACTGCGGCGATGGCGATGAACACCGCAGCCAGGCCGATCATGCTGTGCATGAAGGCGACCAGCTCGGGCATCTTGGTCATCTCGACCCGCTTGGCCATGATCGAACCGGCGGTACCACCCACCAGCAGGCCGACCAGTACGTAACCGATGCCGGTCGTAGCCCCACCGTTGCCGATGGAGAGCGCCGCGAGCTTGTAGATGAGGCCAACCGTAGTGAGGATGGCGATGCCCATGCCGATCATGCCGAACAGGTTGCCGCGCCGCGAGGTGGTCGGGTGCGACAGGCCCTTGAGCGCCTGGATGAAGCACACCGAGGCGACGAGGTAGAGGAGCGTTACCAGATTCATGCTCATGCTTACTTCTGCGCCTCGTTCTTGGTTTTCTTCTTGAACATTTCCAGCATGCGGCGGGTGACCAGGAAGCCACCGAACACATTGACTGCGGCCAGGGCCACCGCCAGGGTCCCCATCAGTTTGCCGGCCGGGGTGACGGTCAGTGCGGCGGCCAGCATGGCACCGACGATGACGATCGCCGAGATGGCATTGGTGACCGCCATGAGTGGGGTGTGCAGCGCCGGGGTGACGTTCCACACCACGTGGTAGCCCACATAAATGGCCAGCACGAAGATGATCAGGTTGTAGATGCCGTGGGAAATCAGCATGTCTTCCATTGTCGTGCTCCTTAGCCGTTCTTGCGGACGACCTGGCCATCGCGGCACATCAGGCAGGCCGCGACGATGTCGTCTTCGAGGTTGATGGTCAGTGCGCCGTCCTTGTCGAACAGCAGCTTCATGAAGTCCAGCAGGTTGCGCGCATACAGCGCCGAGGCATCGGCGCCGACCTGGGCCGGCAGGTTGGTAGGGCCGACGATGGTCACGCCATGCGCCTGAACAACCTGGTCCGCCACGGTCAGCGGGCAGTTGCCGCCTTGGGCCGCGGCCAGGTCGATGACGACCGAGCCAGGCTTCATCTGGGCCACTGTTTCGGCACTGAGCAGGGTTGGCGCCTTGCGGCCAGGGATCAATGCGGTGGTGATGACGATATCCGCCTGCTTGGCGCGCTCGTGCACGGCCTGGGCCTGGCGTTGCATCCAACTGGCTGGCATCGGCCGGGCATAGCCGCCGACGCCTTCGGCGCACGCCCGTTCTTCGTCGGTCTCGTAGGGGACGTCGATGAACTTGGCGCCCAGCGACTCGATCTGCTCCTTCACCGCCGGGCGTACGTCGGACGCCTCGATCACTGCGCCCAGGCGCTTGGCCGTGGCGATGGCCTGCAGGCCGGCAACGCCCGCACCCAGGATCAGTACCCGGGCGGCTTTGACCGTACCGGCGGCGGTCATCAGCATGGGCATGAAGCGTGGGTAGTGATGGGCAGCCAGCAGCACGGCCTTGTAACCGGCAATGTTCGCCTGTGACGACAGCACGTCCAGGCTCTGCGCCCTTGACGTGCGGGGCGCGGCCTCCAGCGCGAAGGCGGTGATCCCGCGTTCGGCCATCTTGCCGATCAGTTCGCTGTTGAAGGGGTTGAGCATACCTACCAGCAGGCTGCCGCTGTTGATCAGGGCCAGTTCCTGGTCGTTGGGCGCGACCACCTTCAGGACCAGTTGGGCGCCGTATGCATCGGCTGCGGTCCCCAGGGAAGCACCCACGGCCTCATAGGCACTGTCCGGAATGGCGGCGTTGAGCCCTGCCCCCCGTTGAACGGTGACCTGATGGCCCTGGCCAATCAGTTTCTTGATGGTTTCGGGGGTCGCAGCGACCCTTGTCTCACCGGTCTGCGTCTCGAGAGGAACACCAATGTGCACGACTATTTCTCCTGCGGTGACCTTTGTTTTTGTCAAAGCCAGCGCACTGCGAATGGTGTGCTGGGTGGCTGTGGAGCGCCATCCCGCCGGATCCTGGGCGGGCGAAGCATTTTGCAGACGAACCCATAGGGCTTCAACCGGTTCTGGAGCGAAACGAAGTTAAAACTACAAGTCACCCTGTGACCGCTTGTCGCACGCATAAGGTCGCAGCCCATCAACTACGGGCTTTTGCCAGATTAGGAGGAAAAAACAAAAAAATTTTGGCCAGTTCGCTGATGGCTTGTTCGATGTCGCAAAATAACCCGCAAAGCCCCGTAGTCAGGACGGTTAGCGGGTATTTTTGTGCGTACTTAACAGTTTACGAATATGCGACAAATACATATATCTGTAGGTGTTAAAAATAATTGACTACGGGGTCAGGTTGTCCCGTTCCTGGGCATATGCCTGCGCTTGGCTCACCAGCCAGTCACGGAATGCGCGCAGCGATGCGGACTCCACCTTGCGTTCTGGAATCATCAGATAGTAGGCCTTGTCGCTAGTCAGGACGTGTCTGTTAGCGACTACCAGCCTACCCTCCTGCAACTCGCGCTGGATCAGAAACGGCGGTATCAGCGCGACGCCCATCTCGTGCATGGCCGCTTGGGCAAGCATCGAAAACAGCTCATAGCGTGGGCCGGTCATGTCACGTTCCACATTCATGGCCACGCTTGCGAACCATTGCCGCCACGCGTACGGCCGCGTGCTTTGCTGCAACAGTGGCAGCTCAGCGATATGCCGTGCTTCGAGCGTGCCTTGCCCGCCCAGCAGTGCCGGGCTGCATACGGGTAACGGGTTTTCCCCCATCAGCCGCTGCGACTGTGTGCCAGACCAGTCGCCATCACCAAAATAGATGGCGGCATCGAATGTTGTGTCCGCGAACAGAAATGGCCGGGTGCGGTTGGTGAGGTTCACGGTGACCTCCGGGTGGCGCTGCTGGAAGTCTTTGAGGCGCGGTAGCAGCCATTGGGTACCGAATGTCGGTACTACTGCCAGTTCGATCACGCTGGCGCCCTGCTGTCGCATCACTGACAAGGTGTCGCGCTCCACTGCGTCCAGTTGCGCGGCAACCTGGCGGCTGTACGACAGGCCCGCCTCGGTCAGCTTCACACCGCGGCGCGAACGGCGGAACAACTCTACGTTAAGGAACGTTTCCAGGCTGGCAATCTGTCTGCAGACGGCGCCTTGGGTCAAGGAAAGCTCCTGGGCGGCCTTGGTGAAGCTCTGGTGACGCGCAGCGGCCTCGAAGCAAACCAATGCAGAGGTGCTGGGGATCTTGCGTCGCATGTACGTCAACCTCACTCGTAAGGCCGAAAATGTGGCGGGGTTCTGATTTTCGAAGTGACAAAATATCACTATATGGTGCGCAATCCTCGTTTGTATCAGCGGGCAATCAGTCCTAGGCTCAAAGGCACATAAAAACTCCGCCCCCTTCTCGAGGATTCCGCCCATGGCTGGTAAAGCAAGCTTCAACTGGATCGATCCACTGCTGCTGGATCAGCAGCTCACTGAAGAAGAGCGCATGGTGCGTGACAGCGCTTATCAGTTCGCCCAGGGCAAGCTGGCCCCGCGTGTACTCGAGGCGTTTCGTCATGAGCAGACCGACCCGGCGATTTTTCGCGAAATGGGGGAAGTGGGCCTGCTGGGTGCGACCATCCCCGAGCAATACGGCGGCAGCGGCTTGAACTATGTGTGCTATGGGCTGATTGCCCGCGAAGTGGAGCGCATCGACTCCGGCTATCGCTCGATGATGAGCGTTCAGTCTTCGCTGGTGATGGTGCCGATCAACGAATTCGGTACCGAAGCCCAGAAACAGAAGTACTTGCCCAAGCTGGCGAGTGGGGAATGGATCGGTTGCTTCGGTTTGACCGAGCCTAACCATGGCTCTGACCCGGGCTCGATGATTACCCGGGCCAAGAAGGTCGAGGGCGGTTATCGCCTGAGCGGCAGCAAAATGTGGATCACCAACAGCCCGATCGCTGACGTATTCGTGGTCTGGGCCAAGGATGACGCCGGAGATATCCGTGGCTTCGTCCTGGAAAAGGGCTGGCAGGGCCTGAGTGCGCCTGCAATTCATGGCAAGGTCGGTCTGCGCGCGTCGATTACCGGCGAGATCGTCATGGATAATGTGTTTGTGCCGGAAGAGAACATCTTCCCCGATGTGCGTGGCCTCAAAGGTCCGTTCACTTGCCTGAATTCGGCACGTTACGGCATTTCCTGGGGGGCGCTGGGTGCTGCAGAGGCCTGCTGGCACACCGCCCGCCAATACACGCTGGACCGTCAGCAGTTCGGTCGCCCACTTGCTGCAAACCAGCTGATCCAGAAAAAGCTGGCGGACATGCAGACCGAGATCACGCTGGCGCTGCAAGGCTGCCTGCGCCTTGGGCGCATGAAGGACGAAGGCACCGCGGCGGTGGAAATTACCTCGATCATGAAGCGCAACTCCTGCGGCAAGGCGCTGGATATCGCACGCATGGCGCGCGACATGCTTGGTGGTAACGGGATTTCCGACGAGTTCGGTGTCGCCCGTCATCTGGTCAACCTGGAGGTGGTCAACACCTATGAAGGTACGCACGACGTGCATGCGCTGATCCTGGGCCGCGCGCAAACCGGTATCCAGGCTTTCTATTGATAAGGAGCCAGTCCATGGGCGCGTTATCACATCTGCGGGTGCTGGACCTGTCGCGCGTGTTGGCCGGTCCGTGGTCTGGCCAGATCCTCGCCGACCTGGGGGCTGACGTGATCAAGGTCGAGCGGCCGGGCAGTGGGGACGATACCCGCGCCTGGGGGCCGCCCTTCCTTAAAGGTGCCAATGGCGAGAACACGAGCGAGGCGGCTTATTATCTGTCGGCCAACCGCAATAAGCGGTCGGTGACGATCGATTTCACGCGGCCAGAGGGCCAGCGCCTGGTGCGTGAGCTGGCGGCGAAGTGCGATATCGTCATCGAGAACTTCAAGGTGGGTGGGCTGGCGGCCTATGGGCTGGATTACCAGAGCCTCAAGGCCGACAATCCGCGGCTTATCTATTGCTCCATTACCGGTTTCGGGCAGACCGGGCCTTATGCCCGGCGCGCTGGCTATGACTTCATGATCCAGGGGCTGGGTGGGCTGATGAGCCTGACGGGGCGCCCGGAAGGTGAGGAAGGCGCAGGCCCGGTCAAGGTGGGTGTCGCCCTTACCGACATTCTGACCGGGCTGTACTCAACGGTGGCTATGTTGGCTGCCCTCGCCCACCGTGACCAGACTGGGGTCGGTCAGCACGTCGACATGGCGCTGCTGGATGTGCAGGTGGCTTGCCTGGCGAACCAGGCAATGAACTACCTGACCACGGGCACGGCGCCCCGTCGCCTGGGCAATGCGCACCCCAACATCGTGCCTTATCAGGATTTTCCGACGGCGGATGGCGATTTCATTCTTACCGTGGGCAACGACAGCCAGTTCCGCAAGTTCGCCGAGGTGGCCGGGCAGCCTCAATGGGCGACTGACCCTCGCTTTGCCACCAACAAGCTGCGTGTGGCCAACCGGACTGAGCTGATTCCATTGATTCGCCAGGCCACCGTGTTCAAGACCACGGCCGAATGGGTGAGCCAGTTGGAGGCCGCCGGTGTGCCGTGTGGGCCAATTAATGATCTTGCCCAGGTGTTCCGCGACCCCCAAGTGCTGGCTCGCGGGCTGGCGGTCAGTATCCCGCATGCGTTGGCAGGCAATGTGCCGCAGGTGGCGAGCCCGATACGTTTGTCGGCGACGCCTGTCGAGTATCGGCTGGCGCCGCCTATGTTGGGTGAGCATACCGAGGTGGTGCTTGAGGAGGTGTTAGGGCTAGGAGCGGAAGAAGTGCGCCAGTTGCGCAGCGTTGGCGTGTTGTAGGGAATGCTGGTCTAGCTATATAGCGGGGAGGCCGCCAGGCCTCCCCGCTTTGCTTTTTAAGCGCCCTGAAAGTTTATTTGAATTAAAGGTTGACGCCCTCTCGAATCCCCTTATAATGCGCCCCACTTCCAGCGACAACGGAACGACAAACTCCTTGAAATTCAATGAGTTAACCGATTCGGAAGGCGCTGTGAGGGCTACGATCAAATGATCGAATGCGGTCGAGATGATGGTTGACAGCGCTTTTAAACGCTGTATGATTCGCCTCCCGCTACGAGAGATCGCAGCGAGTCAAGTGTTTGAAGCTAAACGAGTTTCTCGCAAAAAACTTCAAAATAAACGCTTGACAGCGAATGAGGAAAGCGTAGAATGCGCGCCTCGGTTGAGACGAAACGCTCTTAACCAACCGCTCTTTAACAAATTGAATCAAGCAATTCGTGTGGGTGCTTGTGAGTACGGACTGATAGTCAAAAAGATTATCAGCATCACAAGTGGCCATGCGAGAAATCACATAGTCATTTGAGATTGCTGAGCCAAGTTTAGGGTTTCTTAAAAACCCAAGCAGTATTGAACTGAAGAGTTTGATCATGGCTCAGATTGAACGCTGGCGGCAGGCCTAACACATGCAAGTCGAGCGGATGACGGGAGCTTGCTCCTTGATTCAGCGGCGGACGGGTGAGTAATGCCTAGGAATCTGCCTGGTAGTGGGGGACAACGTTTCGAAAGGAACGCTAATACCGCATACGTCCTACGGGAGAAAGCAGGGGACCTTCGGGCCTTGCGCTATCAGATGAGCCTAGGTCGGATTAGCTTGTTGGTGAGGTAATGGCTCACCAAGGCGACGATCCGTAACTGGTCTGAGAGGATGATCAGTCACACTGGAACTGAGACACGGTCCAGACTCCTACGGGAGGCAGCAGTGGGGAATATTGGACAATGGGCGAAAGCCTGATCCAGCCATGCCGCGTGTGTGAAGAAGGTCTTCGGATTGTAAAGCACTTTAAGTTGGGAGGAAGGGCAGTAAGTTAATACCTTGCTGTTTTGACGTTACCGACAGAATAAGCACCGGCTAACTCTGTGCCAGCAGCCGCGGTAATACAGAGGGTGCAAGCGTTAATCGGAATTACTGGGCGTAAAGCGCGCGTAGGTGGTTTGTTAAGTTGGATGTGAAAGCCCCGGGCTCAACCTGGGAACTGCATCCAAAACTGGCAAGCTAGAGTACGGTAGAGGGTGGTGGAATTTCCTGTGTAGCGGTGAAATGCGTAGATATAGGAAGGAACACCAGTGGCGAAGGCGACCACCTGGACTGATACTGACACTGAGGTGCGAAAGCGTGGGGAGCAAACAGGATTAGATACCCTGGTAGTCCACGCCGTAAACGATGTCAACTAGCCGTTGGAATCCTTGAGATTTTAGTGGCGCAGCTAACGCATTAAGTTGACCGCCTGGGGAGTACGGCCGCAAGGTTAAAACTCAAATGAATTGACGGGGGCCCGCACAAGCGGTGGAGCATGTGGTTTAATTCGAAGCAACGCGAAGAACCTTACCAGGCCTTGACATGCAGAGAACTTTCCAGAGATGGATTGGTGCCTTCGGGAACTCTGACACAGGTGCTGCATGGCTGTCGTCAGCTCGTGTCGTGAGATGTTGGGTTAAGTCCCGTAACGAGCGCAACCCTTGTCCTTAGTTACCAGCACGTTATGGTGGGCACTCTAAGGAGACTGCCGGTGACAAACCGGAGGAAGGTGGGGATGACGTCAAGTCATCATGGCCCTTACGGCCTGGGCTACACACGTGCTACAATGGTCGGTACAGAGGGTTGCCAAGCCGCGAGGTGGAGCTAATCTCACAAAACCGATCGTAGTCCGGATCGCAGTCTGCAACTCGACTGCGTGAAGTCGGAATCGCTAGTAATCGCGAATCAGAATGTCGCGGTGAATACGTTCCCGGGCCTTGTACACACCGCCCGTCACACCATGGGAGTGGGTTGCACCAGAAGTAGCTAGTCTAACCTTCGGGAGGACGGTTACCACGGTGTGATTCATGACTGGGGTGAAGTCGTAACAAGGTAGCCGTAGGGGAACCTGCGGCTGGATCACCTCCTTAATCGACGACATCAGCCTGCTGATGAGCTCCCACACGAATTGCTTGATTCATTTGCTGATGAGAACTCAGAAATGAACATTCGTCGATGAATGTTGATTTCTGACTTTTGTCAGATCGTTCTTTAAAAATTCGGATATGTGATAGATATAGACTGACATGCACTTTCACTGGTGTGTGATCAGGCTAAGGTAAAATTTGTGAGTTCTGCTCTTAATTGAGCGAAATGCGAATTTTCGGCGAATGTCGTCTTCACAGTATAACCAGATTGCTTGGGGTTATATGGTCAAGTGAAGAAGCGCATACGGTGGATGCCTTGGCAGTCAGAGGCGATGAAAGACGTGGTAGCCTGCGATAAGCTTTGGGGAGTCGGCAAACAGACTGTGATCCAGAGATCTCTGAATGGGGGAACCCACTCAGCATAAGCTGAGTATCTTGTACTGAATACATAGGTGCAAGAGGCGAACCAGGGGAACTGAAACATCTAAGTACCCTGAGGAAAAGAAATCAACCGAGATTCCCTTAGTAGTGGCGAGCGAACGGGGACCAGCCCTTAAGTTGATTTGAGATTAGTGGAACGCTCTGGAAAGTGCGGCCATAGTGGGTGATAGCCCCGTACACGAAAATCTCTTATCAATGAAATCGAGTAGGACGGAGCACGAGAAACTTTGTCTGAATATGGGGGGACCATCCTCCAAGGCTAAATACTACTGACTGACCGATAGTGAACCAGTACCGTGAGGGAAAGGCGAAAAGAACCCCGGAGAGGGGAGTGAAATAGAACCTGAAACCGTATGCGTACAAGCAGTGGGAGCCTACTTTGTTAGGTGACTGCGTACCTTTTGTATAATGGGTCAGCGACTTATATTCAGTGGCGAGCTTAACCGAATAGGGGAGGCGTAGCGAAAGCGAGTCTTAATAGGGCGTTTAGTCGCTGGGTATAGACCCGAAACCGGGCGATCTATCCATGGGCAGGTTGAAGGTTAGGTAACACTGACTGGAGGACCGAACCGACTACCGTTGAAAAGTTAGCGGATGACCTGTGGATCGGAGTGAAAGGCTAATCAAGCTCGGAGATAGCTGGTTCTCCTCGAAAGCTATTTAGGTAGCGCCTCATGTATCACTGTAGGGGGTAGAGCACTGTTTCGGCTAGGGGGTCATCCCGACTTACCAAACCGATGCAAACTCCGAATACCTACAAGTGCCGAGCATGGGAGACACACGGCGGGTGCTAACGTCCGTCGTGAAAAGGGAAACAACCCAGACCGTCAGCTAAGGTCCCAAAGTCATGGTTAAGTGGGAAACGATGTGGGAAGGCTTAGACAGCTAGGAGGTTGGCTTAGAAGCAGCCACCCTTTAAAGAAAGCGTAATAGCTCACTAGTCGAGTCGGCCTGCGCGGAAGATGTAACGGGGCTCAAACCATGCACCGAAGCTACGGGTATCACCTTTTGGTGATGCGGTAGAGGAGCGTTCTGTAAGCCTGTGAAGGTGAGTTGAGAAGCTTGCTGGAGGTATCAGAAGTGCGAATGCTGACATGAGTAACGACAATGCGAGTGAAAAACTCGCACGCCGAAAGACCAAGGTTTCCTGCGCAACGTTAATCGACGCAGGGTTAGTCGGTCCCTAAGGCGAGGCTGAAAAGCGTAGTCGATGGAAAACAGGTTAATATTCCTGTACTTCCAGTTATTGCGATGGAGGGACGGAGAAGGTTAGGCCAGCCTGGCGTTGGTTGTCCAGGTTTAAGGTGGTAGGCTGAAATCTTAGGCAAATCCGGGATTTCAAGGCCGAGAGCTGATGACGAGTTGCCTTTAGGCGACGAAGTGGTTGATACCATGCTTCCAAGAAAAGCTCCTAAGCTTCAGATAACTGGGAACCGTACCCCAAACCGACACAGGTGGTTAGGTAGAGAATACCAAGGCGCTTGAGAGAACTCGGGTGAAGGAACTAGGCAAAATGGCACCGTAACTTCGGGAGAAGGTGCGCCGGCGAGGGTGAAGGACTTGCTCCGTAAGCTCATGCCGGTCGAAGATACCAGGCCGCTGCGACTGTTTATTAAAAACACAGCACTCTGCAAACACGAAAGTGGACGTATAGGGTGTGACGCCTGCCCGGTGCCGGAAGGTTAATTGATGGGGTTAGCGCAAGCGAAGCTCTTGATCGAAGCCCCGGTAAACGGCGGCCGTAACTATAACGGTCCTAAGGTAGCGAAATTCCTTGTCGGGTAAGTTCCGACCTGCACGAATGGCGTAACGATGGCGGCGCTGTCTCCACCCGAGACTCAGTGAAATTGAAATCGCTGTGAAGATGCAGTGTATCCGCGGCTAGACGGAAAGACCCCGTGAACCTTTACTATAGCTTTGCACTGGACTTTGAATTTGCTTGTGTAGGATAGGTGGGAGGCTTTGAAGTGGGGACGCCAGTTCTCATGGAGCCATCCTTGAAATACCACCCTGGCAACTTTGAGGTTCTAACTCAGGTCCGTTATCCGGATCGAGGACAGTGTATGGTGGGTAGTTTGACTGGGGCGGTCTCCTCCCAAAGAGTAACGGAGGAGTACGAAGGTGCGCTCAGACCGGTCGGAAATCGGTCGTAGAGTATAAAGGCAAAAGCGCGCTTGACTGCGAGACAAACACGTCGAGCAGGTACGAAAGTAGGTCTTAGTGATCCGGTGGTTCTGTATGGAAGGGCCATCGCTCAACGGATAAAAGGTACTCCGGGGATAACAGGCTGATACCGCCCAAGAGTTCATATCGACGGCGGTGTTTGGCACCTCGATGTCGGCTCATCACATCCTGGGGCTGAAGCCGGTCCCAAGGGTATGGCTGTTCGCCATTTAAAGTGGTACGCGAGCTGGGTTTAGAACGTCGTGAGACAGTTCGGTCCCTATCTGCCGTGGACGTTTGAGATTTGAGAGGGGCTGCTCCTAGTACGAGAGGACCGGAGTGGACGAACCTCTGGTGTTCCGGTTGTCACGCCAGTGGCATTGCCGGGTAGCTATGTTCGGAAGAGATAACCGCTGAAAGCATCTAAGCGGGAAACTTGCCTCAAGATGAGATCTCACTGGGATCTTGAATCCCCTAAAGGGCCGTCGAAGACTACGACGTTGATAGGTTGGGTGTGTAAGCGCTGTGAGGCGTTGAGCTAACCAATACTAATTGCCCGTGAGGCTTGACCATATAACACCCAAGCAATTTGCTGACGCAGATTACGGTGGTGAAGATGACATGAACCGAAAGTTCGCAAGGCATCACAAACATCACATATCCGAATTCGCTGGGCTGTCCATCTGGACATTCTGGCTACAGAATTTCTTGACGACCATAGAGCATTGGAACCACCTGATCCCATCCCGAACTCAGTAGTGAAACGATGCATCGCCGATGGTAGTGTGGGGTTTCCCCATGTGAGAGTAGGTCATCGTCAAGATTCATTTCGCAAAACCCCTATCTGCACATGCAGGTAGGGGTTTTGTCTTTAAGTAGAAGCTGTCGCTTCTCCTGGTTGGCTCACGAGCCCTCCAGTGGTGGTAAAAGGTGGTTGACAGTGTTTTTGAATACTGTATTATTCACCTCCCGCGACGAGAGATCGAAGCGAGTCAAGTGTCTGAAGTTAAACGAGTTTCTCGAAAATCTTCAAAATTAACGCTTGACAGGCTCTGAGGAAAGCGTAGAATGCGCGCCTCGGTTGAGACGAAACGCTCTTAACCAACCGCTCTTTAACAAATTGAATCAAGCAATTCGTGTGGGTGCTTGTGAGTACGGACTGATAGTCAAAAAGATTATCAGCATCACAAGTGGCCATGCGAGAAATCACATAGTCATTTGAGATTGCTGAGCCAAGTTTAGGGTTTCTTAAAAACCCAAGCAGTATTGAACTGAAGAGTTTGATCATGGCTCAGATTGAACGCTGGCGGCAGGCCTAACACATGCAAGTCGAGCGGATGACGGGAGCTTGCTCCTTGATTCAGCGGCGGACGGGTGAGTAATGCCTAGGAATCTGCCTGGTAGTGGGGGACAACGTTTCGAAAGGAACGCTAATACCGCATACGTCCTACGGGAGAAAGCAGGGGACCTTCGGGCCTTGCGCTATCAGATGAGCCTAGGTCGGATTAGCTTGTTGGTGAGGTAATGGCTCACCAAGGCGACGATCCGTAACTGGTCTGAGAGGATGATCAGTCACACTGGAACTGAGACACGGTCCAGACTCCTACGGGAGGCAGCAGTGGGGAATATTGGACAATGGGCGAAAGCCTGATCCAGCCATGCCGCGTGTGTGAAGAAGGTCTTCGGATTGTAAAGCACTTTAAGTTGGGAGGAAGGGCAGTAAGTTAATACCTTGCTGTTTTGACGTTACCGACAGAATAAGCACCGGCTAACTCTGTGCCAGCAGCCGCGGTAATACAGAGGGTGCAAGCGTTAATCGGAATTACTGGGCGTAAAGCGCGCGTAGGTGGTTTGTTAAGTTGGATGTGAAAGCCCCGGGCTCAACCTGGGAACTGCATCCAAAACTGGCAAGCTAGAGTACGGTAGAGGGTGGTGGAATTTCCTGTGTAGCGGTGAAATGCGTAGATATAGGAAGGAACACCAGTGGCGAAGGCGACCACCTGGACTGATACTGACACTGAGGTGCGAAAGCGTGGGGAGCAAACAGGATTAGATACCCTGGTAGTCCACGCCGTAAACGATGTCAACTAGCCGTTGGAATCCTTGAGATTTTAGTGGCGCAGCTAACGCATTAAGTTGACCGCCTGGGGAGTACGGCCGCAAGGTTAAAACTCAAATGAATTGACGGGGGCCCGCACAAGCGGTGGAGCATGTGGTTTAATTCGAAGCAACGCGAAGAACCTTACCAGGCCTTGACATGCAGAGAACTTTCCAGAGATGGATTGGTGCCTTCGGGAACTCTGACACAGGTGCTGCATGGCTGTCGTCAGCTCGTGTCGTGAGATGTTGGGTTAAGTCCCGTAACGAGCGCAACCCTTGTCCTTAGTTACCAGCACGTTATGGTGGGCACTCTAAGGAGACTGCCGGTGACAAACCGGAGGAAGGTGGGGATGACGTCAAGTCATCATGGCCCTTACGGCCTGGGCTACACACGTGCTACAATGGTCGGTACAGAGGGTTGCCAAGCCGCGAGGTGGAGCTAATCTCACAAAACCGATCGTAGTCCGGATCGCAGTCTGCAACTCGACTGCGTGAAGTCGGAATCGCTAGTAATCGCGAATCAGAATGTCGCGGTGAATACGTTCCCGGGCCTTGTACACACCGCCCGTCACACCATGGGAGTGGGTTGCACCAGAAGTAGCTAGTCTAACCTTCGGGAGGACGGTTACCACGGTGTGATTCATGACTGGGGTGAAGTCGTAACAAGGTAGCCGTAGGGGAACCTGCGGCTGGATCACCTCCTTAATCGACGACATCAGCCTGCTGATGAGCTCCCACACGAATTGCTTGATTCATTTGCTGATGAGAACTCAGAAATGAACATTCGTCGATGAATGTTGATTTCTGACTTTTGTCAGATCGTTCTTTAAAAATTCGGATATGTGATAGATATAGACTGACATGCACTTTCACTGGTGTGTGATCAGGCTAAGGTAAAATTTGTGAGTTCTGCTCTTAATTGAGCGAAATGCGAATTTTCGGCGAATGTCGTCTTCACAGTATAACCAGATTGCTTGGGGTTATATGGTCAAGTGAAGAAGCGCATACGGTGGATGCCTTGGCAGTCAGAGGCGATGAAAGACGTGGTAGCCTGCGATAAGCTTTGGGGAGTCGGCAAACAGACTGTGATCCAGAGATCTCTGAATGGGGGAACCCACTCAGCATAAGCTGAGTATCTTGTACTGAATACATAGGTGCAAGAGGCGAACCAGGGGAACTGAAACATCTAAGTACCCTGAGGAAAAGAAATCAACCGAGATTCCCTTAGTAGTGGCGAGCGAACGGGGACCAGCCCTTAAGTTGATTTGAGATTAGTGGAACGCTCTGGAAAGTGCGGCCATAGTGGGTGATAGCCCCGTACACGAAAATCTCTTATCAATGAAATCGAGTAGGACGGAGCACGAGAAACTTTGTCTGAATATGGGGGGACCATCCTCCAAGGCTAAATACTACTGACTGACCGATAGTGAACCAGTACCGTGAGGGAAAGGCGAAAAGAACCCCGGAGAGGGGAGTGAAATAGAACCTGAAACCGTATGCGTACAAGCAGTGGGAGCCTACTTTGTTAGGTGACTGCGTACCTTTTGTATAATGGGTCAGCGACTTATATTCAGTGGCGAGCTTAACCGAATAGGGGAGGCGTAGCGAAAGCGAGTCTTAATAGGGCGTTTAGTCGCTGGGTATAGACCCGAAACCGGGCGATCTATCCATGGGCAGGTTGAAGGTTAGGTAACACTGACTGGAGGACCGAACCGACTACCGTTGAAAAGTTAGCGGATGACCTGTGGATCGGAGTGAAAGGCTAATCAAGCTCGGAGATAGCTGGTTCTCCTCGAAAGCTATTTAGGTAGCGCCTCATGTATCACTGTAGGGGGTAGAGCACTGTTTCGGCTAGGGGGTCATCCCGACTTACCAAACCGATGCAAACTCCGAATACCTACAAGTGCCGAGCATGGGAGACACACGGCGGGTGCTAACGTCCGTCGTGAAAAGGGAAACAACCCAGACCGTCAGCTAAGGTCCCAAAGTCATGGTTAAGTGGGAAACGATGTGGGAAGGCTTAGACAGCTAGGAGGTTGGCTTAGAAGCAGCCACCCTTTAAAGAAAGCGTAATAGCTCACTAGTCGAGTCGGCCTGCGCGGAAGATGTAACGGGGCTCAAACCATGCACCGAAGCTACGGGTATCACCTTTTGGTGATGCGGTAGAGGAGCGTTCTGTAAGCCTGTGAAGGTGAGTTGAGAAGCTTGCTGGAGGTATCAGAAGTGCGAATGCTGACATGAGTAACGACAATGCGAGTGAAAAACTCGCACGCCGAAAGACCAAGGTTTCCTGCGCAACGTTAATCGACGCAGGGTTAGTCGGTCCCTAAGGCGAGGCTGAAAAGCGTAGTCGATGGAAAACAGGTTAATATTCCTGTACTTCCAGTTATTGCGATGGAGGGACGGAGAAGGTTAGGCCAGCCTGGCGTTGGTTGTCCAGGTTTAAGGTGGTAGGCTGAAATCTTAGGCAAATCCGGGATTTCAAGGCCGAGAGCTGATGACGAGTTGCCTTTAGGCGACGAAGTGGTTGATACCATGCTTCCAAGAAAAGCTCCTAAGCTTCAGATAACTGGGAACCGTACCCCAAACCGACACAGGTGGTTAGGTAGAGAATACCAAGGCGCTTGAGAGAACTCGGGTGAAGGAACTAGGCAAAATGGCACCGTAACTTCGGGAGAAGGTGCGCCGGCGAGGGTGAAGGACTTGCTCCGTAAGCTCATGCCGGTCGAAGATACCAGGCCGCTGCGACTGTTTATTAAAAACACAGCACTCTGCAAACACGAAAGTGGACGTATAGGGTGTGACGCCTGCCCGGTGCCGGAAGGTTAATTGATGGGGTTAGCGCAAGCGAAGCTCTTGATCGAAGCCCCGGTAAACGGCGGCCGTAACTATAACGGTCCTAAGGTAGCGAAATTCCTTGTCGGGTAAGTTCCGACCTGCACGAATGGCGTAACGATGGCGGCGCTGTCTCCACCCGAGACTCAGTGAAATTGAAATCGCTGTGAAGATGCAGTGTATCCGCGGCTAGACGGAAAGACCCCGTGAACCTTTACTATAGCTTTGCACTGGACTTTGAATTTGCTTGTGTAGGATAGGTGGGAGGCTTTGAAGTGGGGACGCCAGTTCTCATGGAGCCATCCTTGAAATACCACCCTGGCAACTTTGAGGTTCTAACTCAGGTCCGTTATCCGGATCGAGGACAGTGTATGGTGGGTAGTTTGACTGGGGCGGTCTCCTCCCAAAGAGTAACGGAGGAGTACGAAGGTGCGCTCAGACCGGTCGGAAATCGGTCGTAGAGTATAAAGGCAAAAGCGCGCTTGACTGCGAGACAAACACGTCGAGCAGGTACGAAAGTAGGTCTTAGTGATCCGGTGGTTCTGTATGGAAGGGCCATCGCTCAACGGATAAAAGGTACTCCGGGGATAACAGGCTGATACCGCCCAAGAGTTCATATCGACGGCGGTGTTTGGCACCTCGATGTCGGCTCATCACATCCTGGGGCTGAAGCCGGTCCCAAGGGTATGGCTGTTCGCCATTTAAAGTGGTACGCGAGCTGGGTTTAGAACGTCGTGAGACAGTTCGGTCCCTATCTGCCGTGGACGTTTGAGATTTGAGAGGGGCTGCTCCTAGTACGAGAGGACCGGAGTGGACGAACCTCTGGTGTTCCGGTTGTCACGCCAGTGGCATTGCCGGGTAGCTATGTTCGGAAGAGATAACCGCTGAAAGCATCTAAGCGGGAAACTTGCCTCAAGATGAGATCTCACTGGGATCTTGAATCCCCTAAAGGGCCGTCGAAGACTACGACGTTGATAGGTTGGGTGTGTAAGCGCTGTGAGGCGTTGAGCTAACCAATACTAATTGCCCGTGAGGCTTGACCATATAACACCCAAGCAATTTGCTGACGCAGATTGCGGTGGTGAAGATGACATGAACCGAAAGTTCGCAAGGCATCACAAACATCACATATCCGAATTCGCTGGGCTGTCCATCTGGACATTCTGGCTACAGAATTTCTTGACGACCATAGAGCATTGGAACCACCTGATCCCATCCCGAACTCAGTAGTGAAACGATGCATCGCCGATGGTAGTGTGGGGTTTCCCCATGTGAGAGTAGGTCATCGTCAAGATTCATTTCGCAAAACCCCTATCTGCACATGCAGGTAGGGGTTTTGTCTTTAAGTAGGAACTACAGAGATTCGCAGGCACGTTCGAGTGACGGGCCAGCACACAGAATTTCTTGACGACCATAGAGCATTGGAACCACCTGATCCCATCCCGAACTCAGCAGTGAAACGATGCATCGCCGATGGTAGTGTGGGGTTTCCCCATGTGAGAGTAGGTCATCGTCAAGATTCAAACCCAAAGCCCCTGTCTGCAATGCAGACAGGGGCTTTGTCTTTTCAGGTACAGGGGCTGTGGTGAAAGTGCCAAACAGCCCTGGCCATCTGCCTAGAACTGATAACTCACGGTTGCACTCACATTGCGCTCTTCACCCATGTAGCAGTAGTTCAGGCTGGCACATGAAGTGATGTAGCTTTCATTGGTGAGGTTATTGGCATTCAGGCGCACATCTAAACCGGTCAGGCCGACCTTGCCCAGGTCATAGCCCACGGAAGCATCGAACAGCGTGTAGGAGGGCACCTTCATGCTGTTTTCCGCATCCACCCAGCTGTAGCCCACATAACGCACGCCGCCGCCCAGCCGCAGGCCATCCAGGGCCCCTTGGTGGAAGTTGTAGTCAGCCCATAGCGATAGCATCTGCTTTGGCGCCTGAGTCGGCGAGTTGCCCTTGTTGTCCAGGTTACCCGACACCAGGCTCGGCATCGACTTGGAATACTCGATATCAGTAAAGGTGTAGCCACCCAGCAGCTTCAGGCTGTCGCTGAGCTGCACATGTGCCTCCAGCTCCAGGCCCTGCGAGCGCACTTGACCTACAGCGCGATAGAAGTCTTCGTTCGGTTGTTTCGACGCCAGGTTCTCTTGCTCGATGCGGAATACCGACGCGGTGAACAAATTGTCGCTGCCGCCGGGTTGATACTTGATGCCCGCCTCCCACTGCGTACCCTCGGTAGGTGCCAGAGGCCGGCCATCCTGATCGGAGACGGTATTCGGGTTGAATGACTCCGAGTAACTGACATAGGGCGCAATGCCATTTTCGAACAGGTAAAGCACGCCGGCACGCGTTGTGAACTTCGAGCGCTGGTCATTCACCTTGGGATCACTGTCACGGTTCTGTTCGGACACCTTCACCCAGTCCTGACGCAGCCCCAGGGAAAAGCGCCACTGATCAAGCTCCACCAGATCCTGCAGGTATACCCCCGTTTGCTGCAAACGGCGCTGATAGCGGTTTTCTCCCAGCAGCTGCAGGTTGCCATTACCGTACTGCGGGTTGCCGGCGTCCAACGGGTTTACGGTACCGTAACGCCATTCAACGTCAGCTTTGCGCCGCTGGTAGTCCGTGCCCATTAGCAGGGTGTGCTTGGCGGCGCCGGTGAAGAATTCTGCCTGCAGCATGTTATCGATGATGTACGAGTGCAGCCGCTCGTCGCCGCCGGTGTAGGCGCGGTTAAGGATATTGCTTTCGGCATCTGCCCAACCGGCGGAATAAACCTGGTCCATCGACACATCGGAATCCTGGTAACGGAAGTTCTGCCGAGCGGTGAAGATGTCATTGAAGCGGTGCTCGAACTGATAGCTGAACGACTGTTGCGTGCGTTCGTAGCTGTCGATACCCGTTTCGCCTTCAAAGAAGTGATCGGAAAGGCGCAAGCCATTACGCGGGTGCAGCATGCCGTCTGCCGGGTTACCGCCGTGGTAGCCGCCGTTGGGGTCGTGCTGCAGATAGGCCTGCAAGGTCAGCGAAGTATCTTCGCTGAAGTCCACGCTGATCGCGGGAGCAATGGCGTAGCGTTCTTCCTTGTTGTGGTCGAACTGCGTATCAGAGGCATCCGCCAGGCCCGTCAGGCGATAGGCGATACGCTGGTCTTCATCCACCGGGCCGCTGAAATCGAAGCCCATGCCGCGCTGGCCCTGGGTGCCGACCGTAGCTTGTACCTGATGGTAGGCGGAAAACAGCGGTTTCTTGGTGGTCAACGCGACCAGCCCACCTGGTGAGCTGCGGCCGTACAGAACCGAGGACGGCCCCTTGAGGATGTCGATGCGCTCCAGGAAATACGGGTCCACCTGCATGGTGCTGTAGGTGCCGTTGTCGCCCATGGATTTGAGCCCGTCGACGTAGATGTTGTCTACCGAGCCGTCGTTGAAGCCGCGCATCGCCACATAGTCATAGCGGTGCGTGGCACCGTAGGGGTTGGTTAGCACCCCGGGTGTATATCGCATGGCCTGGGCGACGGTCTGTGACCCTTGGTCGTCGATCTGCTGGCGGGTCACCACAGACACCGATTGCGATGTTTCCACAAGCGGCATGCTGGTCTTGGTCGCCACTTGGCTGTGGGTCGCGTTATAGCCCTCGGTGCTACCCAGCGCATTACCCAGGCTGAAACCGCGGACGTCGGTGTCTGGTAACGACAACGCTGCGTCCAGCGGCTGCGCTTGCAACACGTAGCTGTGCCCCCCTTGGCTGACAGCTCGCAAACCACTGCCATTGAGGAGTTGGCGCAGAGCCTGTTCGGTGGCGTATTGCCCATTGAGGCCACTGGACTGCAAACCGTTGGTGAGCTGCGGCGTGCTCGACAGTGTGATGCCGGCTTGGCGGGCGAACTGGCTGAGCACATCGTCCAGCTGGCCTGCAGGTATGGAATAGTGCTGGCTGACCTGGGCTGTTTCCGCCGCCATGGCGGCCAGTGGAATAGTACTCAGGCCCAGGGCCGTGCCAAGTACAGCTGCCCGCACTGCATTGCGTAACAATGCTGAGTGCAAGACAGGTCGAAAATCATTCGCGTTGAGTGTGCATACGTGCACGGTGTCGTTAGACATGTTCAAGTCCGTAGGGCTGTTGAGGGCGGAAGGTGTTGCTTACTGTCCTAGCCGGACTTCCATTCAAAACCCGCCAAAATACCTGGCACCGCCCTACGGCCACACCTGCATGTGCCGCCTGCTCAAGCCAGGCTTTCCACGCGGACCCACCAGCGTGTGCGTTGGCGCAGCCTCACTGGCAGCGTCTGGGGGAGTAGCTGCAGCAAAAGCTCCGGGTCTTCAAGGCGGAAGACCCCTGAGAGGCGCAAGCCGGCAACCGCTTCGCTGCAACCCAGGTAACCACGGCGATAGCGGCTGACCTGCGCGAGGAAGTCCGCCAGGCGCATGTCCCGGGTAACGATCAGTCCCTCGCTCCAGGCCATTGCGTCCATGTCCACGTGCTGCAGACGCTGCGCACCCTGTGCGTCCAGGCGCCAGTTCTGGCCGCTTTCGATCCACTGCAGCGGGCCGGTACCAGGCTGGTGGATCGCTACCCTGCCAGTGCCGACGCTGACGTGCGTACAGTCGCTGTCCTGGCGTACCACGAAGTGCCCGGCAAACCCTTCAAGCAAGGCATCGCGGCTTTGTACCAGCAGAGGGCGCTGCGCCGTGGTTGCCTGGCCGCAGGTAATCATCATTTCCCCCTGCTTCAGGCGAACCAGTCGCTGCTGTTCGTCGAAGGCCAGGTCTACGGCGCTGTCTGTATTGAGTTGCATCAGAGTGCCATCTGGCAGCGTGAAGCTGCGGCGTTCACCCATGCTCGTGGCGTAGTCGGCGGTCCAGTAGCTGAGCCCATCCAGGTCTCGGGCCAGCCATGCCGCTGCGCCGACCATGGCCGTGCCACCCAGCAGTTTCAGCGCCTGGCGACGGTGCAGCCGACGCTGGCTGGTTTCAAGGGTCTGCAAGGCCAAACCGGCACCGGGAATGCCGCGCAGGTCGAGATCCTGGTGCACCTGCATCACCCGTTGCCAGGCTTGCTCATGCTCTTGGCGAGCCGCGCGCCACTGCACGCATTGCTGTTGCAGGGCGGCATCGTGCCCGTTCTCGCGCAGCCTCAACATCCAGTGAATGGCCTGCTTGACCGCTTGTGTTCCGGGTTGTGCAGCAGCCATGGCGTCAGCATTCATCCTGATAGCGCAGCACGTAGCAGTGGTAGAGCGCATCGGCGATGTAGCGCTCCACGGTACGCACGGAGATACCCATCTGGTCAGCGATGACCTGGTGCTTCAGCCCCTCGCACTGGGCGAGCAGGAAAGCCCGGCGCACCTTGGGTTTCAGGCCATCGAGCATGCGCGCGATGCGCTCCAGCAACTCCAGCAACAGTTCGCGGGTTTCAGCCGCAGGCGCCAATGCTTCTGGCAGATGGGACAAGGCCTCGAGGTACGCCTTGTGTAGCTCCTCGCGACGCCAATGATCGATCACCAGCCCGCGTGCAACTTTGCGCAGAAACGCACGTGGCGTGTTCAAGTGCAGTTGCTCACGGCGCTGTAACAGGCGAACGAAGGTGTCCTGGGCCAGGTCGGCAGCATCAGCGGCGTTGCCCAGCTGGCTGCGCAGCCAGGCATGCAGCCAGCCGTGGTGGTCACTGTAAAGCGTTTGCACGGAGTCGTCGCTGGGCATGGGCGAGGTATCAACAATGGGCATTAATGATAATTAGTCTCATTGTTGGCGGCGGCGCCATAATTTGCAACCTGTGCGTTTTCCAGCGGCCCATTGGCGGACGCACACTAGTGTCGCGGTTGGCCATCCAGGTATTTGCGGATCACCCTTGCGCCGCTGTTCAGGTGTCGCTCCAGCACGGCAATGGCTTCTTCGACGTGCTTGTCACTGGCTGCGTTGACCAATGCGTTGTGATCATCCTGGGTGAGCTTGCCCAGCCCCATGGAGGAGAGGTGGAAGCGCAAAAAGCGTTCCTCCTCGTTGAGCTCGTCTTCGATCAGGCGTAGCAACTTCTTGTTTTTTGCCTTGCTGTACAAGGCCATGTGCAACAAACGGTTTAGCCGGCCGATTTCAGCGTGGCGGGTTTCATTCTCCAACTGCTGGATGTAGCCGCGTGCCTGGGCGATGTCGCTGGGCTCCAGCAACGGGATGGACTGGCGTAGCGCCTCGCTCTCAAGCAGTATGCGCAGCGCGTAGGTGTCTACCGCGTCCTCGCCGATCAAGGACGCAACCACGGCGCCCTTGTGCATTTCCACTTTCAGCAGTGATTGCGCTTCCAGCTGGCGCAAGGCTTCGCGTACAGGCATGCGGCTCACCCCGAACAAGCTGGCCAGCTCTTGCTGGCGCACGGCGGTGCCAGGGGGCAAGCGACCGTCGAGAATGGCACTGCGCAGGCGTTCTTCGATCACGCCACGAGCCTGGTGCGGCAACAGTTGCTCGCTGGCCAACACATTGCTCAGTTTGAGTTTCTCGGCCACGTAAAGCCTGCCTTAACGATGACTAAAGTTGGATCCAATTACACTAGTAACTGCCTGTCAGGGTGTCAAACTCGGTCGATAGCGCCAGTAGCACCCCACAAGGCGCGGCTATGGTGGATGAAGTCGCCTGCCAAAGGAAGCAGCCTATAAAAGGATATAGTCATAAAGAGGGTGCAAGCTGACCAGCGGGTGGATGATTGCAGGGTGCCATTGTCTTTTGCCTTGGCAAGCCCCACCATCGCTGCTTTCGACTGGCCTGAACAGGGCTTCGCAGTGGCGATATCCTGGATGCTCAAACGCCTTGTGCGACCTGCCTTCCTTGCCGTGCTGCTGGGCGGTCTGCTGCTGGGCGGCTTGCACGCGGATTGGGACTTTTCCCAGATCAGCCGCAAGTCCCAGGCTTTGTATGGCCCGCTGGGCGCGGGGCAGGGTCGTATCGACGCCTGGCAGCGCCTGATGGCAACGCAGGCCCAAGGCAGCGAGCTGGAACGGTTGCAGGTGGTGAACCGCTTTTTCAACCAGCAACTGCGTTATGTCGAGGACATCGACCTGTGGCAGGAGGTCGATTACTGGGCCACACCGGTGCAGGCACTCATCAAAGGGGCCGGTGACTGCGAGGACTACGCCATAGCCAAGTATTTCAGCTTGCGGCGCATGGGTATTGCCAGCGAAAAGCTGCGTATCACCTACGTCAAGGCGTTGCGGCAGAACCGAGCGCACATGGTCCTGACCTATTATTCAAGCCCACAGGCCCAGCCATTGGTCCTCGATAGCCTGATGGACGCCATCAAACCTGCCAGCCAACGAACCGACCTGTTGCCGGTCTATGCCTTCAATGGCGAGGGGTTGTGGCTGACGGGGGCCGCAGGCAACAAAAAGGTCGGTGATACCAAGCGGCTTTCCCGCTGGCAGGATTTGCTGAAGAAAATGCAGGCCGAAGGCTTCCCGGCCGAACCGGTCTATTGAAGGAGCACAGATGTCACTGTTCAAACAATTGCTGTTGGCCATTTGCCTGTTCCTGGTGGTCGCCTTCAGTGGCAGTTTCATGGTCAGCCTGGAAAGCTCACGCAGCCAGTATGTCAACCAGCTGCGCTCGCATGCCCAGGATGCGGCGACCGCGCTGGCGCTGTCGCTGACGCCGAACATCGACGACCCGGCGATGGTCGAGCTGATGGTCAGCTCAATCTTCGACAGTGGTTACTACGCAAGCATCAAAGTTGTCGACTTGGGCTCAAATGCGGTACTGGTGGAGCGCCACGCCGAGCCGGACCCCGGCGGCGTGCCACAGTGGTTCGTGCGCTTGATTGGCCTTGAGGCCGCAGGTGGCGATGCCATCGTCAGCCGCGGCTGGCAGCAGGCCGCGCGCGTCGAAGTGGTCAGCCATCCGATGTTCGCCATCGCCAAACTTTGGCAGAGCGCTCTGGGCAGCTTGGGTTGGCTGCTGTTGTGTGGTGCCGCCAGTGCCGTGCTCGGTGCCTTGTTATTGCGCCGCCAGCTGCGCCCGCTGGACTATATGGTCGAGCAGTCCCATGCCATTGCCCGCCGCGAATTCCTGAGCCTGCCAGAGCTGCCGCGTACCCCGGAGCTGCGCCGGGTCGTGCAGGCCATGAACCAGATGGTTGAAAAGCTCAAGGCGCTGTTTACCGAACAGGCCGAGCGCAGTGAGCGGCTGCGGGCAGAGTCCTACCAGGACAGCCTCACCGGGCTGTCCAACCGCCGTTATTTCGAGATGCAGCTGAACACCCGGGTCAGTAATCTGGAAGAGGCCCGCGCCGGCTACTTGCTGCTCTTGCGGGTACAAGGCCTGGCCGGTTTGAACGCCCGCCTGGGCGGTCAGCGCACCGACCAGTTGCTACAGGCGGTGGGGGAGCAGTTGCGCCGTACCTGTGCCAGTTTCCCGGAAACCAAAGACCTGATTTCCCGCAGCCGCGGCGGCGAGTTCGCCGTATTGGCGCCGAGCATGGTGCATGAAGAGGCGGTACAGCTTGCCCAGGCGCTGGAAGCGACCCTGCTCAGCCTGCATGAAACCGGCGCCAGTGATGTTCACCCGGTGGCCTGCATCGGCCTTGCACCCTATAGCCCTGGTGACGCGCCACAGGCGCTGCTCAAGCTCGCCGACGAAGCCCTGGCCCGCGCCGAGAACCAGCCAACCCCTGGGTGGGTGTGCCTTGAACAAGGCGTTGCCGCCGTAGCAGCGGACAGCCAGCATGCGTGGCACGAGCGCCTGGACCAGGCTTTCAACAATGGCCGCTTCGAGTTGTTCTTCCAACCGGTGGTGGACACCGCCACAGCGCAACGGGTACTGCACCACAAGGTGATTTCGCGGTTGCAGGACGGGCAGGGCGAGGCCTTGCCCGCAGGGCGCTTCCTGCCTTGGCTGGAACGCTTTGGCTGGATGCCGCGGCTGGACGTACTGGTACTGGAGAAAGTACTGGCCCACCTGCGCGGGCACGATCAGGTGGTGGCGCTCAACCTCTCCGCAGCCACCCTTGGCGACGCCAAGGCGCTGCAGCGGGTCTTCGAGCTGCTAGGCCAGAACGCAGCATTGGGCCCGCGCCTGGTGTTTGAAATCGGCGAAGAGCAACTGCCTGACCAGGCCGCCCTGGAACAGCTCACCCGGCGGCTGCACGGGCTAGGCTTCGGCCTGGCGCTGCAGCGTTTCGGCGGGCGCTTCAGCATGATTGGCAACTTGGCCCATCTGGGCTTGGCCTACCTCAAGATCGACGGCAGCTACATCCGTAACATCGACCACGAGCAGCACAAGCGGCTGTTCATCGAAGCGATCCAGCGGGCCGCGCACAGCATTGATTTGCCATTGATCGCAGAACGGGTCGAGACCGAAGGGGAGCGCAAGGTACTGCAGGAGATGGGCGTAGGCGGAATACAGGGGCAGCTGGTTGGCGAGCCTGCGCCCTGGCGCTGATCGCATCAGGGAGGGAGCAGCCTGGTGTTGTGAAAGGGCCGCAGTGCGGCCCCTGTCGCGACGCAAGGCCGCTCTTGCTGTTAGCCCTCACAGCCCTTGATCAGCGCTCGCGCAGTGCTTCCGAACGTGCCTTCATGATCGGCTTGAGCAGGTAGCTCATGATGGTCTTCTTGCCGGTCATGATATCCACCGTTGCCACCATGCCTGGGATGATCAGCAGGGGCTTCTCATCGGTGCCCAGGTGGCTGCGATCAGTGCGCAGCTTGATCAGGTAGTACGTGGTCTTCTTGTCTTCATCTGTGATGGTGTCGGCACCGATCTGCTCCAGCTTGGCCTTGAGCCCGCCATAGATGGTGTAGTCATAGGCTGTGAATTTGACTGTGGCTTCCTGGCCAGGGTGCAGGAATGCGATGTCCTTGGGCAGGATCTTCGCCTCGATCACCAGCGTGTCGTCCAGCGGTACCACTTCGATGATGTCGCTACCTGGCTGGATAACCCCGCCAATGGTGTTCACCAGCAGCTGCTTGACGATACCTCGCACGGGCGAGGTCACCAGCGTGCGGTTTACCCGGTCGTCCAGCGCTTTGCTGGTTGCGGTGGCCTTGTTCAGCTCGGTGCGCGCTTCGTTCAACTGGGTCAGCGCTTCACTGCGGAACTTGCCGCGGGTCTCTTCGATCTTGCTCTGCACCTCGCGGATGGCCGCCTCTGCGCGAGGAATGGCCAGTGCCGTGGAGTCCAGCTGACCACGGTTTTCCACTTCGGCACGGCGCAGGCGCAGCACCTCGACCTGGGAAATCGCGCCGGTGGCCACCAGCGGTTCAGACATGCTGATTTCCTTGCGCAGCAACTCCAGGCTGTTGGCGTACTGGGCGCGCTTGGAGCTGTATTCGCGCAGTTCCTGCTGGCGCTGGACCAACTGCTGCTGCAAGCCGCCAATCTCGTCCTGCAGCTGCTGGCGCCGGCTCTGGTACAGCGACTCTTCGCTGGCAGCCTGGCTGGGTGCCGCCTTGCGCAAGGCTTCGTCGATTTTCAGTGGGCTGTCCTGCACCTCTGCACTCAGGCGCTCGACACGCAGGGCCATGGCCAGTCGGTCGGCCTCGGTTTCACCCACGTTGGAGGCGAAGCGGGTTTCATCCAGACGCAATAGCGGCTGGCCCACTTCGACAATCTGCCCTTCCTTGGCGAAGATCTCGGCGACGATGCCACCCTCCAGGTTCTGGATTTTCTGCACCTTGGACGACGGAATGGCCTTGCCTTCACCCCGGGTGACCTCGTCAATGGGGGCCACGCTGGCCCACACGATCAGGAACACGAAAAACAGGATGACGCCCCAGATAGTCAGCCGCACCACCCGTGGGGCATCCTCGATCAGGGCCTTGTTGACCTCTGGCAGCGGTTGGCCGCCCAGTGACTCGGAGCCTTTGAAATAGCGCCGCAAGCTATCCTTGAACTGCCCGATATCCAGCTTATGCAACACTGATCTGCCCCTTCTTCAGCGCGTCCATGACCGCGGCTTTCGGGCCGTCGGCGACAATCTGCCCGCGATCGATCACGATCAAGCGGTCTACCAGCGACAGCAGCGAGGCACGGTGGGTGACGAGCAGTACTGTCTTGCCTTCCACCACCGCCTGCAAACGTTGCTTGAGGCGCTCTTCACCGGTGTTGTCCATGGCACTGGTGGGTTCGTCCAGCAGCAGGATCTGCGGGTTGAGCAGCAGCGCACGGCCCAGGGCAACGTTCTGCCGCTGACCGCCGGACAAGTTCTGCCCGCGTTCGCCTACCTGCAGCTCATAGCCGTCCGGGTGCAGCCGGGCGAATTCATGTACGCCAGCCAGTTCAGCGGCCTGCAGGATCAGTTCGTCCTCGATGTAACGCGCACCGCTGACCAAGTTGTCACGCAGGGTGCCCGCCAGCAGTTGGATATCCTGCGGGACGTAGCCGACGTTATGGCGCAATTCGCTGACGTCGATCTGGCGGATGTCCACACCGTCCACCAGCAGCGACCCGCCGTCGGCCTCGTACAGGCCGACGATGAGCTTGGCCAGTGAGCTCTTGCCCGAACCACTGCGGCCGATGATGCCGACCTTCTCGCCGGGGCGTATGGTCAGGTTGATGTTCTTCAGCGCCATGTTCTGCTGGTTCGGGTAGGTGAAGTCGACCCCACGAAACTCCACGCTGCCCTGCAGTACCTTGCGGCTCAGTGGGCGCTCTTCGAAATTGCGCTCCTGCGGCAGCTCCATCATGTGGTCCGTGGAGACCATGGTCACCTTGGCTTGCTGGTATCGCGCGAGCAGGCCGTTGAGCTGGCCCAGCGGGCCCAGGGCACGGCCGCTGAGCATGTAGCACGCTACCAGGCCACCCATGCTGAGGTTGCCGTCGATGATCAGGTACACGCCGACGCAGATCATTGCCACGCCTGCCAACTGCTGTATCAGCAGGGTGATGTTCATCGCCAGGCTCGACAGCACCTTCACACGCAGCTCCAGACGGCTGAGGGTGCCAAGGGTCTGCTCCCACATGTATTGGCGTTCGCTTTCGGCATTGTTGACCTTGACCGCATCCAGGCCGGCCAATGTCTCGATCAGGCTGGACTGGCGCTCAGAGGCTAGCGCCATGGTTCGCTCCATGGTTGCCATCAACGGCCGCTGCAGGGCATAGCCGATACCCAGGGCCAGGGGGAAGGCGATGATCGGAATCCATACGAGGTGCCCGCCAATGATGGCGATCACGATCAGGATCAGGATCGTGAAGGGCAGGTCGATCAGGCTGGTCAGGGTCAGCGAGGCAAGGAAGTCGCGTAGGCCCTGGAACTCGTGAATGTTCTGGGCAAAGCTGCCGACCCTCGCCGGCCGGTATTTCATCGACATGCCGACAATACGTTCAAACAGCGTTGCCGAGATGATCAGGTCGGTTTTCTTGCCGGCCAGGTCCAGGCACAGGCCGCGCAGGCCTTTGAGAATCAAATCGAAGATATAGGCGCCGGCGATACCGATGGCCAATACCCAGAGCGTCGAAGTAGCTTGGTTGGGTACCACCCTGTCATACACGTTCATCACGAACAGCGGGGCGGCAAGGGCAATCAGGTTGATCACCAGGCTGGCGGCGATGGCATCGATGTACAGCCACTTGCTGCGCAACAGCGTGTCGCGGAACCACGACTTCGCCCGCGGGATCAGGTTGCCGTGGTTGACGTCGAACTTGTGCTGCGGCTGTGCGAAGAACACACGGCCGCTGTAGTCGCCGAGCAGGGCTTCGCGGCTGACGTGCACCTCGCCGCCGTCGCTTTCGCTAAGCAACAGGCGGGCGGTATCTTCGTTCTCCCAGCCCAGCAGAACGGCGCTGCGGCCCTCCTTGAGCAGCAGCATGGCCGGCATGGCTATAGTCGGGATCTGCTCAAGTTTGCGCTGCAGCAGGCGCCCTTGCAGGCCGGCGCGGGCGGCGGCGCGGGGCAGCAGCTCGGGGCTCAGGCGCTGGGCGGGCAGCGGCAGGCCTGTGGTCAGCATCACCCGGCTGGCGGGTTTCTGGTGCAGGACACACAGGCTCAGCAGACTATCCAGCAACGGATCGTCATGCTGACTGCGTGGATCGTGGCTGAGTTGGACTCGACTGACTTCGGATTCCACGCGGCGCTCTCTTCATCCTTGTGGTGGGTGGGATAGGTGGGCTGCCGTTCAAGCTCGGCCGGCTCACCTTGGCATTCTAGGGTGCTGCCAGGCAGTACTGATGGCGGTGTGATACCGCAGGGCTCGGGCAGATGGCCATGGTCGCCTTGAATCGTTACTGAGTAAACAGTTCTGCGTGCTTCATTTCGACCAGAGGGTGCCGTGCAGTGAATGTTTCATATTCTGACTTGGCCCGTCGTGGTTTTGACGCCTGAATTCAGCATAGCTTGCCCTTTTTTCATGGCATGTGGTCTTGGAAAACCAGTGTAGACATGGTCAGTAAGCAGGCGCTGTTTTATTGGCGTTTTCTCGTCGGTTGTTAGTCAAAATTCATCTATAAAAAGCAGCCTGCCAAAGCATCCGCGATCAATAATCGCAGCTGGGTTTCAATCCCTCCTGGCGCAGCACTTCGCGCCGATCGTTATCTCTTTGATTTGCACCAAGGAATGGCCCCTGACGGCGTGGCGCCAGCAGGTTGCGTGGTGGTCTGGCGACTCGGTTTTGCGAGGTTCGCGGCGTAGTTCGGCAAGGTTTATGCTTGCAAAGCGATAGCGTTGTCGAGTGATTGCAGGCGATTAGAATAATGGCGCCAGGTTGCTGCCTATCCAGTGGAAACCGGCCGTTGTGGCGCGGAAATAGTTAACCGTACTGCGCGCGAAACACCGGTTCGCTGACGTACGACATTTGTCCTGCGGATAGGCTTGGCTAAGGTACGAATATCAATGTGACATTACATTGCCGATTGTTTAGGATGGCCTGTATAAGGTCAATAGTTTGGCAGTTAAGTAATTCCAAACAGTTATAGACGGAATATTGACGTCAAAAAACGTCAAAGATCATCGACATAGTTCCGCCTGAAGTGGCCTGCTAGTGCCGCTCTGGCACGGAAGTACCCACTGGGTCACACGGAGAGTCCAATGAGCAGCGTTGTAGCCATCGTCAAAAGTATTGTCGGCCAGGTTATCGCGGTATCCCCAGAGGGCATCCGGCGTGTACTCATTGAAGGTGACCGTCTGTTGGCCGGTGAGGAAGTGCTCACTGGCCCTGGTGGCGCAGTTACCCTGGAACTGGCTGATGGCCGCCTGCTCGACCTTGGCCGTGACAGCCAGTGGAGCGCCGATACACCCGACAGCAGCACCGACCTTGCCCAGGCCACTGCCCAGGCAGCGCCTTCGGTAGAAGAGCTGCAGCAGGCGATTGCTGCGGGTGTCGACCCGACTACCGAGCTTGAAGCTACCGCTGCTGGTCCGTCGGCAGCGGGTGGTGGTGGCGCGGCGGGCGGCGGCCATAGCTTCGTAATGCTGGAAGAGACTGCGGGCCGGGTTGATCCGACCGTCGGTTTCCCCACCGAGGGTTTAAGCTCTGCAGCCGCGCTCAACAGCGTGCAGGTCGGTCAGCTGGGCACCAACAACAATCTGGTGACCCCACCGACCACCGACGCCAACGTTGCTACCGACCTTGTCCTCGGCGCCACCCCTTCCATCAGTGAAGCGGGTGGCGTCATCGTCTATACCGCCACCGTGGGTCAGGCGCCAACTACCAACCTGGTGATTACCCTGTCCAATGGTGCCGTGATCACCATACCGGCGGGGCAGACAAGCGGCAGTGTCAATGTCCAGGTACCGGCAAACGATACGCCTTACATTGATGGCGGGCAGATCTCGACGACCGTCACCGGGAGTACTGGCGGTGGCGGCCTGACCGTCACATTGCCGCAAACGCCGGCGGTCACCCAGGTGACTGATACCATCGACACCACCACCGCAACGCTTACGGCTTCGCCGAGTGTGACCGAGGGCGGCGTGATCACCTATACCGTGACCCTGAGCAACCCTGCTCAGACCCCGGTAACCGTGACCCTGTCCAACGGCCAGACTGTGACCGTTGAAGCGGGTAAGACTCAGGGCAGTGTCGATTTCCAGACCCTGGCCAACGACGTCTACAACAACGGCTCGACTGTCAGCGTCACCATCGAGAACGCCACCGGCGGTAACTTCGAGCAACTGACCCCGAATCCGACTCCGGCCCAGACCACGATCAATGATTCGGTCGACACCACCACCGCAACTCTCACTGCATCGCCGAGCGTGACCGAAGGCGGCGTGATCACCTATACCGTGACCCTGAGCAACCCTGCTCAGACCCCGGTAACCGTGACCCTGTCCAACGGCCAGACTGTGACCGTTGAAGCGGGTAAGACTCAGGGCAGTGTCGATTTCCAGACCCCGGCCAACGACGTTTACAACAACGGCTCGACCGTTAGCGTCACCATCGAAAACGCCACTGGCGGCAACTTCGAACAACTGACGCCGAACCCGACTCCGGCCCAGACCACGATCAATGACTCGGTCGACACCACCACCGCGACCCTCACTGCATCGCCGAGCGTGACCGAAGGCGGCGTGATCACCTATACCGTGACGTTGAGCAACCCTGCTCAGACGCCGGTTACTGTGACCCTGTCCAACGGCCAGACCGTGACCGTTGAAGCGGGTAAGACTCAGGGCAGTGTCGATTTCCAGACGCCGGCCAACGACGTCTACAACAACGGTTCGACTGTCAGCGTCACCATCGAGAACGCCACCGGCGGTAACTTCGAACAACTGACCCCGAACCCGACCCCAGCTCAAACCACGATCAATGATTCGGTGGACACCACCACTGCAACGTTGACCGCGAGCCCGTCGGTGACCGAAGGCGGCGTGATCACCTACACCGTCACCCTGAGCAATCCTGCCCAGACCCCGGTAACCGTGACCCTGTCCAACGGCCAGACCGTAACCGTTGAAGCCGGCAAGACTCAGGGCAGTGTCGATTTCCAGACCCCGGCCAACGACGTTTACAACAACGGCTCGACCGTTAGCGTCACCATCGAAAACGCCACTGGCGGTAACTTCGAACAACTGACTCCGAACCCGACTCCGGCTCAAACCACGATCAATGACTCGGTCGACACCACCACCGCGACCCTCACTGCATCGCCGAGCGTGACCGAAGGCGGCGTGATCACCTATACCGTGACTCTGAGCAACCCTGCTCAGACCCCGGTAACCGTGACCCTGTCCAACGGCCAGACTGTGACCGTTGAAGCGGGTAAGACTCAGGGCAGTGTCGATTTCCAGACCCCGGCCAACGACGTTTACAACAATGGCTCCACCGTTAGCGTCACCATCGAAAACGCCACTGGCGGTAACTTCGAACAACTGACGCCGAACCCGACCCCAGCTCAAACCACGATCAATGACTCGGTCGACACCACCACTGCAACTTTGACCGCGAGCCCGTCGGTGACCGAAGGCGGTGTGATCACCTACACCGTCACCCTGAGCAATCCTGCCCAGACGCCGGTAACCGTGACCCTGTCCAACGGCCAGACTGTGACCGTTGAAGCGGGTAAGACCCAGGGCAGTGTCGATTTCCAGACCCCGGCCAACGACGTCTACAACAACGGCTCGACCATCAGCGTCACCATCGAAAACGCTACCGGCGGTAACTTCGAGCAACTGACCCCGAACCCGACTCCGGCTCAGACCACGATCAATGATTCGGTCGACACCACCACTGCAACTTTGACCGCGAGCCCGTCGGTGACCGAAGGCGGTGTGATCACCTACACCGTCACCCTGAGCAATCCTGCCCAGACGCCGGTAACCGTGACCCTGTCCAACGGCCAGACTGTGACCGTTGAAGCGGGTAAGACCCAGGGCAGTGTCGATTTCCAGACCCCGGCCAACGACGTCTACAACAACGGCTCGACCATCAGCGTCACCATCGAAAACGCTACCGGCGGTAACTTCGAGCAACTGACCCCGAACCCGACTCCGGCTCAGACCACGATCAATGATTCGGTCGACACCACCACCGCAACCCTCACTGCATCGCCGAGCGTGACCGAAGGCGGCGTGATCACCTATACCGTGACCCTGAGCAACCCTGCTCAGACCCCGGTAACCGTGACCCTGTCCAACGGCCAGACTGTGACCGTTGAAGCGGGTAAGACTCAGGGCAGTGTCGATTTCCAGACGCCGGCTAACGACGTTTACAACAATGGCTCGACCGTTAGCGTCACCATCGAAAACGCCACTGGCGGTAACTTCGAACAGCTGACCCCGAACCCGACTCCGGCCCAGACCACGATCAACGACTCGGTCGACACCACCACTGCAACGTTGACCGCGAGCCCGTCGGTGACCGAAGGCGGTGTGATCACCTACACCGTGACCCTGAGCAATCCTGCCCAGACGCCGGTAACCGTGACCCTGTCCAACGGCCAGACCGTAACCGTTGAAGCCGGCAAGACTCAGGGCAGTGTCGATTTCCAGACGCCGGCCAACGACGTTTACAACAATGGCTCGACTGTCAGCGTCACCATCGAGAAAGCCACCGGCGGTAACTTCGAACAACTGACCCCGAACCCGACTCCGGCCCAGACCACGATCAATGATTCGGTCGACACCACCACCGCGACCCTCACTGCATCGCCGAGCGTGACCGAAGGCGGCGTGATCACCTACACCGTCACCCTGAGCAACCCTGCTCAGACGCCGGTAACCGTGACCCTGTCCAACGGCCAGACCGTGACCGTTGAAGCTGGCAAGACCCAGGGCAGTGTCGACTTCCAGACCCCGGCCAACGACGTTTACAACAACGGCTCGACCGTCAATGTCACCATCGACAAAGCTACCGGTGGCAACTTCGAGCAACTGACGCCGGACCCAACACCTGCATCGACTGTCATCCAGGACAGCATTGACCCTGTAACTGTGAGCATCGTCAGCAATGGCAATGTGACTGAAGATCAGCAGCCTGTCTTTACTGTAAAAGTCAGTCAGGCGCTGGATAGGCCACTGACCGTTACCCTGTCCAATGGCGACAAGGTCACCATTGAAGCCGGTAAAACAGAGGTGGAGTACAAGGCGGCAGCCCAAGGTGATGATGTCTTCAAAGATCCCGGCTCTCTCACTCTTGGCGTTACTGACGCAAGCGTCCCAGGTGCCACCTTTGAGAAGCTGGAGTTCGGTAGCCCCGCGACTGTTGAAATCTCAGACACCATCAGTGAGGTTGTAGCCACGCTGACCGCGAGCCCTTCGGTAACCGAAGGCGGCGAGATTACCTACACCATCACGCTGACCAACAAAGATGGTCTGCCGATCAACAACCCTTCGGACCTGTACTTCAAGCTGACCGACGGCACCAACATTGTCGTGGCGGCCAACAGCACCACCGGTTCGGCCACTGTTATCGCGCCGGACAACGTCTACGTCGGCACCAACGCGCCAGTGGTCAACGCCATTGACTCGGTCAGCGGCCAGGATGCGTGGAAGTTCGAGCAGCTGACCCTGGACAAGACCGAGGTCAGCACCCAGGTCACCGACGAGCCTGGCACTCCGGGCAACGAAGGTGACATCGTCAAGGTCACCATCACGGCCGACCAGACCTCGGTCGCCGAGAACGTTAAACCGACGTTCACCGTGCATATCAATCAGCCTTTGGCTCACGACCTGGTCGTGACCCTGAGCAACGATGCCAAGGTCACCATCAAGGCTGGCGAAACCACCGCGGCTTACGAGCACGCAGCACAGGGCGATGACGTCTACCAAGATGCCGGCGAAATCACCTTGGGCATCAAGTCGGCAGCCGACGCTACCGGTGCAGCGTTCGAGAACCTGCAACTGGGCGGCGACGCTTCGGTAAAAGTCACCGACACCATCGATGAAGTGGTCGCCAAACTGACCGCTACCCCATCGGTAACCGAAGGCGGCGAGATTACCTACACCATCACGCTTACCAACAAAGATGGCCTGCCGATCAACAACCACGCGGAGCTGTACTTCAAGCTGAGCGACGGCACCAATATCGTCGTGGCGGCCAACAGCACCACCGGTTCGGCCACGGTTATCGCGCCGGACAACGTCTACGTCGGCGCCAACGCGCCAGTGGTCAACGCCATTGACTCGGTCAGCGGCCAGGATGCGTGGAAGTTCGAGCAGCTGACCCTGGACAAGGCCGAGGTCAGCACTCAGGTCACCGACGAGCCTGGCACTCCGGGCAACGAAGGTGACATCGTCAAGGTCACCATCACAGCTGACCAGACCTCGGTCGCCGAGAACGTCAAACCGACGTTCACCGTGCATATCAATCAGCCTTTGGCCCACGACCTGGTCGTGACCCTGAGCAACGATGCCAAGGTCACCATCAAGGCTGGCGAAACCACCGCGGCTTACGAGCACGCAGCACAGGGCGATGACGTCTACCAAGATGCCGGCGAAATCACCTTGGGCATCAAGTCGGCAGCCGACGCTACCGGTGCAGCGTTCGAGAACCTGCAACTGGGCGGCGACGCTTCGGTAAAAGTCACCGACACCATCGATGAAGTGGTCGCCAAACTGACCGCTACCCCATCGGTAACCGAAGGCGGCGAGATTACCTACACCATCACGCTTACCAACAAAGATGGCCTGCCGATCAACAACCACGCGGAGCTGTACTTCAAGCTGAGCGACGGCACCAATATCGTCGTGGCGGCCAACAGCACCACCGGTTCGGCCACGGTTATCGCGCCGGACAACGTCTACGTCGGCGCCAACGCGCCAGTGGTCAACGCCATTGACTCGGTCAGCGGCCAGGATGCGTGGAAGTTCGAGCAGCTGACCCTGGACAAGGCCGAGGTCAGCACTCAGGTCACCGACGAGCCTGGCACTCCGGGCAACGAAGGTGACATCGTCAAGGTCACCATCACAGCTGACCAGACCTCGGTCGCCGAGAACGTCAAACCGACGTTCACCGTGCATATCAATCAGCCTTTGGCCCACGACCTGGTCGTGACCCTGAGCAACGATGCCAAGGTCACCATCAAGGCTGGCGAAACCACCGCGGCTTACGAGCACGCAGCACAGGGCGATGACGTCTACCAAGATGCCGGCGAAATCACCTTGGGCATCAAGTCGGCAGCCGACGCTACCGGTGCAGCGTTCGAGAACCTGCAACTGGGCGGCGACGCTTCGGTAAAAGTCACCGACACCATCGATGAAGTGGTCGCCAAACTGACCGCTACCCCATCGGTAACCGAAGGCGGCGAGATTACCTACACCATCACGCTTACCAACAAAGATGGCCTGCCGATCAACAACCACGCGGAGCTGTACTTCAAGCTGAGCGACGGCACCAATATCGTCGTGGCGGCCAACAGCACCACCGGTTCGGCCACGGTTATCGCGCCGGACAACGTCTACGTCGGCGCCAACGCGCCAGTGGTCAACGCTATTGACTCGGTCAGCGGCCAGGATGCGTGGAAGTTCGAGCAGCTGACCCTGGACAAGGCCGAGGTCAGCACCCAGGTCACCGACGAGCCTGGTACCCCGGGCAACGAAGGCGACATCGTCAAGGTCACCATCACAGCTGACCAGGTTTCGGTCGCCGAGAACGTCAAACCGACCTTTACCGTGCACATAAACACGGTGCTGGCGCATGACCTGACTGTGACCCTGAGCAATAACGCAGTCGTGACAATCAAGGCCGGTCAAACTTCGAGCGAGCCGTACACTCACGACGCACAGGGCGATGACGTCTACCAAGACGCCGGCGAAATCACCTTGGGCATCAAGTCGGCGGCCGATGCTACCGGTGCAGCGTTCGAGAACCTGCAACTGGGCGGCGACGCTTCGGTAAAAGTCACCGACACCATCGATGAAGTGGTCGCCAAACTGACCGCTACCCCATCGGTGGCCGAAGGCGGCGAGATTACCTACACCATCACGCTGACCAACAAAGATGGTCTGCCGATCAACAACCACGCGGAGCTGTTCTTCAAGCTGACCGACGGCACCAACATTGTCGTGGCGGCCAACAGCACCACCGGTTCGGCCACTGTTATCGCGCCGGACAACGTCTACGTCGGCACCAACGCACCAGTGGTCAACGCCATTGATTCGGTCAGCGGCCAGGATGCGTGGAAGTTCGAGCAACTGACTCTGGACAAGACCGAGGTACAAACTCAGGTTACTGACGAGCCGTCTGGCCAAGGCGACTTGGTCAAGGTCAGCATCGCTGCCGATCAGCTGTCCGTGAATGAAGCCACCGAGCCGACCTTCACCGTCACCCTGAACAAGGCGCTCGACAAGCCATTCACCGTAACCCTGAGCACCGGTGCCACCCTGACCTTCGCAGCAGGCGAGACCACCAAGTCCTATGCCGCTCCGGCGCAGGGCGATGACGTGTTCAAGGACGAAGGCAAGATCACCGTCAGCATCACCAAGGCGGAAGTGGTCGGCGAGCAGCTGGAAAATCTGCAGATCGGCCAGCCTGCTACCGTTGCGGTCACCGATACGCAGAGCCCGGTTACTGCCCAGCTCACTGTGGATAACACTACCGTCGCTGAAGGCGGCAAGATCACCTACACCGTGACTCTGGTCAGCGCTGATCCGAGCCTGCCAGTAACCAACCACAAGGGTCTGACCTTCACGCTGACAGACGGCACCACTGTGACCGTTAAAGCAGGTGAGGCCACCGGTTCGGTTACCGTTACTGCACCAGACAACGTCTACGTCAATGATCCAGTCACCATCACCCAAGGCCTGACCAAGGTCGAAGGCGCTGGCGCCGATCAGTTCGAACAACTGAACCTGGGCAAAGATACCGTCAGCACCTCCGTGACTGACGAGCCGGGTACTCCGGGTAACCCAGGCGGCAACAACGAAGGTGACTTGGTCAAAGTCAGCATCGTGGCCGATCAAGTCTCGGTCAACGAAGCAACCGAACCAACCTTCACCGTTACCTTGAATAAGGCGCTCGACAAGCCGTTCACCGTAACCCTGAGCACCGGTGCGACCCTGACCTTCGCGGCAGGTGAAACCACCAAGTCCTATGCCGCTCCGGCGCAGGGCGATGACGTGTTCAAGGACGAAGGCAAAATCACCGTCAGCATCACCAAGGCGGAAGTCGTCGGCGAGCAACTGGAAAACCTGCAGATCGGCCAGCCTGCGTCCGTAGCTGTGACCGATACGCAGAGCCCGGTTACTGCTCAGCTCACTGTGGATAACACCACTGTGGCCGAAGGTGGCAAGATCACTTACACCGTGACCCTGGTCAGCGCCGATCCGAGCCTGCCAGTGACCAACCACAAGGGCCTGACCTTCACCCTGACCGACGGCACAATCGTCACGGTCAAAGCCGGTGAATCGGTCGGCACCACCACTGTCACTGCGCCAGACAACGTCTACGTCAACGATCCGGTGACCATTACCCAAGGCCTGACCAAGGTCGAAGGCGCCGGCGCCGATCAGTTCGAACAACTGAACCTGGGCAAAGATACCGTCAGCACAGTAGTCACCGATGAACCGGGTACTCCGGGTAACCCAGGCGGCAACAACGAAGGTGACTTGGTCAAAGTCAGCATCGTGGCCGATCAAGTCTCGGTCAACGAAGCCACTGAACCAACCTTCACCGTTACCTTGAACAAGGCGCTCGACAAGCCGTTCACCGTAACCCTGAGCACTGGTGCCACCCTGACCTTCGCGGCAGGTGAGACCACCAAGTCCTACGCCGCACCGGCGCAGGGCGATGACGTGTTCAAGGATGAAGGCAAGATCACTGTCAGCATCACCAAGGCCGAAGTGGTCGGTGAGCAACTGGAAAACCTGCAGATCGGCCAGCCTGCGTCCGTAGCTGTGACCGATACGCAGAGCCCGGTTACTGCCCAGCTCACTGTGGATAACACCACTGTGTCCGAAGGCGGCAAGATCACCTACACCGTGACCCTGATCAGCGCCGATCCGAGCCTGCCGGTAACCAACCACAAAGGTCTGACCTTCACGCTGACTGACGGCACTACTGTGACTGTCAAGGCAGGCGAGGCTACCGGTTCGGTTACCGTCACCGCTCCAGACAACGTCTACGTCAACGATCCGGTGACTATTACCCAAGGCCTGACCAAAGTCGAAGGCGCCGGCGCCGATCAATTCGAACAACTGAACCTGGGCAAAGATACTGTCAGCACAGTAGTTACCGATGAGCCGGGCACTCCAGGTAACCCAGGTGGCAATAACGAAGGCGACCTGGTCAAGGTCACCATCGCTGCGGATCAGCTGTCCGTGAATGAGGCGACTGAGCCAACCTTCACCGTCACTCTGAACAAGGCGCTCGATAAGCCATTCACCGTAACCCTGAGCACTGGTGCCACCCTGACCTTCGCGGCAGGCGAGACCACTAAGTCCTACGCCGCTCCGGCGCAGGGCGATGACGTGTTCAAGGACGAAGGCAAAATCACCGTCAGCATCACCAAGGCGGAAGTCGTCGGCGAGCAACTGGAAAACCTGCAGATCGGCCAGCCTGCGTCCGTAGCTGTGACCGATACGCAGAGCCCGGTTACTGCTCAGCTCACTGTGGATAACACCACTGTGGCCGAAGGTGGCAAGATCACTTACACCGTGACCCTGGTCAGCGCCGATCCGAGCCTGCCAGTGACCAACCACAAGGGCCTGACCTTCACCCTGACCGACGGCACAATCGTCACGGTCAAAGCCGGTGAATCGGTCGGCACCACCACTGTCACTGCGCCAGACAACGTCTACGTCAACGATCCGGTGACCATTACCCAAGGCCTGACCAAGGTCGAAGGCGCCGGCGCCGATCAGTTCGAACAACTGAACCTGGGCAAAGATACCGTCAGCACAGTAGTCACCGATGAACCGGGTACTCCGGGTAACCCAGGCGGCAACAACGAAGGTGACTTGGTCAAAGTCAGCATCGTGGCCGATCAAGTCTCGGTCAACGAAGCCACTGAACCAACCTTCACCGTTACCTTGAACAAGGCGCTCGACAAGCCGTTCACCGTAACCCTGAGCACTGGTGCCACCCTGACCTTCGCGGCAGGTGAGACCACCAAGTCCTACGCCGCACCGGCGCAGGGCGATGACGTGTTCAAGGATGAAGGCAAGATCACTGTCAGCATCACCAAGGCCGAAGTGGTCGGTGAGCAACTGGAAAACCTGCAGATCGGCCAGCCTGCGTCCGTAGCTGTGACCGATACGCAGAGCCCGGTTACTGCCCAGCTCACTGTGGATAACACCACTGTGTCCGAAGGCGGCAAGATCACCTACACCGTGACCCTGATCAGCGCCGATCCGAGCCTGCCGGTAACCAACCACAAAGGTCTGACCTTCACGCTGACTGACGGCACTACTGTGACTGTCAAGGCAGGCGAGGCTACCGGTTCGGTTACCGTCACCGCTCCAGACAACGTCTACGTCAACGATCCGGTGACTATTACCCAAGGCCTGACCAAAGTCGAAGGCGCCGGCGCCGATCAATTCGAACAACTGAACCTGGGCAAAGATACTGTCAGCACAGTAGTTACCGATGAGCCGGGCACTCCAGGCAACCCGGGTGGCAACAACGAAGGCGACCTGGTCAAGGTCACCATCGCTGCGGATCAGCTGTCCGTGAATGAGGCGACTGAGCCAACCTTCACCGTTACCTTGAACAAGGCGCTCGACAAGCCGTTCACCGTGACCTTGAGCACTGGTGCGACCCTGACCTTCGCGGCAGGTGAGACCACCAAGTCCTACGCCGCACCGGCGCAGGGCGATGACGTGTTCAAGGATGAAGGCAAGATCACTGTCAGCATCACCAAGGCCGAAGTGGTCGGTGAGCAACTGGAAAACCTGCAGATCGGCCAGCCTGCTACCGTTGCGGTCACCGATACGCAGAGCCCGGTGACTGCCCAGCTCACTGTGGATAACACCACTGTGGCCGAAGGTGGGAAGATCACTTACACCGTGACCCTGGTCAGCGCCGATCCGAGCCTGCCAGTGACCAACCACAAGGGCCTGACCTTCACCCTGACCGACGGTACCATCGTCACGGTCAAAGCCGGTGAATCGGTCGGCACCACCACTGTCACTGCGCCAGACAACGTCTACGTCAACGATCCGGTGACCATTACCCAAGGCCTGACCAAAGTCGAAGGCGCCGGCGCCGATCAGTTCGAACAACTGAACCTGGGCAAAGATACCGTCAGCACAGTAGTCACCGATGAACCGGGTACTCCAGGTAACCCAGGTGGCAATAACGAAGGCGATCTGGTCAAGGTCAGCATCGTGGCCGATCAAGTTTCGGTCAACGAAGCAACCGAACCAACCTTCACCGTCACCCTGAACAAGGCTTTGGACAAGCCGTTCACCGTAACCCTGAGCACCGGTGCCACCCTGACCTTCGCGGCAGGCGAGACCACCAAGTCCTATGCCGCACCGGCGCAGGGCGATGACGTGTTCAAGGATGAAGGCAAGATCACTGTCAGCATCACCAAGGCCGAAGTGGTCGGTGAGCAACTGGAAAACCTGCAGATCGGCCAGCCTGCGTCCGTAGCTGTGACCGATACGCAGAGCCCGGTTACTGCTGAACTGTCGGTAGACAACACTACCGTCGCTGAAGGCGGCAAGATCACCTACACCGTGACTCTGGTCAGCGCCGATCCGAGCCTGCCAGTGACTAATCATAAAGGCCTGACTTTCACCCTGACTGACGGCACCACCGTGACCGTCAAGGCAGGCGAGGCCACTGGTTCGGTTACCGTCACCGCGCCAGACAACGTCTACGTCAATGATCCAATCACCATCACCCAAGGCCTGACCAAGGTTGAAGGCGCTGGCGCCGATCAGTTCGAACAACTGAACCTGGGCAAAGATACTGTCAGCACCTCCGTGACTGACGAGCCGGGTACTCCGGGTAACCCAGGCGGCAACAACGAAGGCGACTTGGTCAAGGTCACCATCGCTGCCGATCAGCTGTCCGTGAATGAAGCCACTGAGCCGACCTTCACCGTCACCCTGAACAAGGCGCTCGACAAGCCATTCACCGTAACCCTGAGCACCGGTGCCACCCTGACCTTCGCAGCAGGCGAGACCACCAAGTCCTACGCCGCTCCGGCGCAGGGCGATGACGTGTTCAAGGACGAAGGCAAAATCACCGTCAGCATCACCAAGGCGGAAGTCGTCGGCGAGCAACTGGAAAACCTGCAGATCGGTCAGCCTGCGTCCGTAGCTGTGACCGATACGCAGAGCCCGGTGACTGCCCAGCTCACTGTGGATAACACCACTGTGTCCGAAGGCGGCAAGATCACCTACACCGTGACCCTGATCAGCGCCGATCCGAGCCTGCCGGTAACCAACCACAAAGGTCTGACCTTCACGCTGACTGACGGCACTACTGTGACTGTCAAGGCAGGCGAGGCTACCGGTTCGGTTACCGTCACCGCTCCAGACAACGTCTACGTCAACGATCCGGTGACTATTACCCAAGGCCTGACCAAAGTCGAAGGCGCCGGCGCTGATCAGTTCGAACAACTGAATCTGGGCAAAGATACCGTCAGCACCTCCGTGACTGACGAGCCAGGCACACCGGGCAACCCAGGCGGCAACAACGAAGGCGACTTGGTCAAAGTCACGATCGTGGCCGATCAAGTTTCGGTTAACGAAGCCACTGAACCAACCTTCACCGTCACCCTGAACAAGGCTTTGGACAAGCCATTCACCGTAACCCTGAGCACCGGTGCGACCCTGACCTTCGCGGCAGGCGAGACCACCAAGTCCTACGCCGCACCGGCGCAGGGCGATGACGTGTTCAAGGACGAAGGCAAGATCACTGTCAGCATCACTAAGGCCGAAGTGGTCGGTGAGCAGCTGGAAAACCTGCAGATCGGTCAGCCTGCAACTGTGGCGGTCACCGATACGCAGAGCCCGGTTACTGCTGAACTGTCGGTAGACAACACTACCGTCGCTGAAGGCGGCAAGATCACCTACACCGTGACCCTGGTCAGCGCCGATCCGAGCCTGCCAGTGACCAACCACAAGGGTCTGACCTTCACCCTGACCGACGGTACCATCGTCACGGTCAAAGCCGGTGAATCGGTCGGCACCACCACTGTCACTGCGCCAGACAACGTCTACGTCAACGATCCGGTGACCGTTACCCAAGGCCTGACCAAGGTCGAGGGCGCCGGCGCCGATCAGTTCGAACAACTGAACCTGGGCAAAGATACCGTCAGCACAGTAGTCACCGATGAGCCAGGCACTCCGGGTAACCCGGGCGGCAACAACGAAGGTGACTTGGTCAAAGTCAGCATCGTGGCCGATCAAGTCTCGGTCAACGAAGCCACTGAGCCAACCTTCACTGTCACCCTGAACAAGGCTTTGGACAAGCCATTCACCGTAACCCTGAGCACTGGTGCCACCCTGACCTTCGCAGCAGGCGAGACCACCAAGTCCTATGCCGCACCGGCGCAGGGCGATGACGTGTTCAAGGACGAAGGCAAAATCACCGTCAGCATCACCAAGGCGGAAGTCGTCGGCGAGCAACTGGAAAACCTGCAGATCGGTCAGCCTGCGTCCGTAGCTGTGACCGATACGCAGAGCCCGGTGACTGCCCAGCTCACTGTGGATAACACCACTGTGTCCGAAGGCGGCAAGATCACCTACACCGTGACCCTGATCAGCGCCGATCCGAGCCTGCCGGTAACCAACCACAAAGGTCTGACCTTCACGCTGACTGACGGCACTACTGTGACTGTCAAGGCAGGCGAGGCTACCGGTTCGGTTACCGTCACCGCTCCAGACAACGTCTACGTCAACGATCCGGTGACTATTACCCAAGGCCTGACCAAAGTCGAAGGCGCCGGCGCTGATCAGTTCGAACAACTGAATCTGGGCAAAGATACCGTCAGCACCTCCGTGACTGACGAGCCAGGCACACCGGGCAACCCAGGCGGCAACAACGAAGGCGACTTGGTCAAAGTCACGATCGTGGCCGATCAAGTCTCGGTCAATGAAGCCACTGAGCCAACCTTCACCGTCACCCTGAATAAGGCTTTGGACAAGCCGTTCACCGTGACCCTGAGCACCGGTGCCACCCTGACCTTTGCGGCAGGTGAGACCACCAAGTCCTACGCCGCACCGGCGCAGGGCGATGACGTGTTCAAGGACGAAGGCAAGATCACTGTCAGCATCACTAAGGCCGAAGTGGTCGGTGAGCAGCTGGAAAACCTGCAGATCGGTCAGCCTGCAACTGTGGCGGTCACCGATACGCAGAGCCCGGTGACTGCCCAGCTCACTGTGGATAACACCACTGTGGCCGAAGGTGGGAAGATCACCTACACCGTGACCCTGGTCAGCGCCGATCCGAGCCTGCCAGTGACCAACCACAAGGGTCTGACCTTCACCCTGACCGACGGTACCATCGTCACGGTCAAAGCCGGTGAATCGGTCGGCACCACCACTGTCACTGCGCCAGACAACGTCTACGTCAACGATCCGGTGACCGTTACCCAAGGCCTGACCAAGGTCGAGGGCGCCGGCGCCGATCAGTTCGAACAACTGAACCTGGGCAAAGATACCGTCAGCACAGTAGTCACCGATGAGCCAGGCACTCCGGGTAACCCGGGCGGCAACAACGAAGGTGACTTGGTCAAAGTCAGCATCGTGGCCGATCAAGTCTCGGTCAACGAAGCCACTGAGCCAACCTTCACTGTCACCCTGAACAAGGCTTTGGACAAGCCATTCACCGTAACCCTGAGCACTGGTGCCACCCTGACCTTCGCAGCAGGCGAGACCACCAAGTCCTACGCCGCACCGGCGCAGGGCGATGACGTGTTCAAGGACGAAGGCAAGATCACTGTCAGCATCACTAAGGCCGAAGTGGTCGGTGAGCAGCTGGAAAACCTGCAGATCGGTCAGCCTGCAACTGTGGCGGTCACCGATACGCAGAGCCCGGTTACTGCCCAGCTCACTGTGGATAACACCACTGTGGCCGAAGGTGGGAAGATCACCTACACCGTGACCCTGGTCAGCGCCGATCCGAGCCTGCCAGTGACCAACCACAAGGGTCTGACCTTCACCCTGACCGACGGTACCATCGTCACGGTCAAAGCCGGTGAATCGGTCGGCACCACCACTGTCACTGCGCCAGACAACGTCTACGTCAACGATCCGGTGACCGTTACCCAAGGCCTGACCAAGGTCGAGGGCGCCGGCGCCGATCAGTTCGAACAACTGAACCTGGGCAAAGATACCGTCAGCACAGTAGTCACCGATGAGCCAGGCACTCCGGGTAACCCGGGCGGCAACAACGAAGGTGACTTGGTCAAAGTCAGCATCGTGGCCGATCAAGTCTCGGTCAACGAAGCCACTGAGCCAACCTTCACTGTCACCCTGAACAAGGCTTTGGACAAGCCATTCACCGTAACCCTGAGCACTGGTGCCACCCTGACCTTCGCAGCAGGCGAGACCACCAAGTCCTACGCCGCACCGGCGCAGGGCGATGACGTGTTCAAGGACGAAGGCAAGATCACTGTCAGCATCACTAAGGCCGAAGTGGTCGGTGAGCAGCTGGAAAACCTGCAGATCGGTCAGCCTGCAACTGTGGCGGTCACCGATACGCAGAGCCCGGTTACTGCTGAACTGTCGGTAGACAACACTACCGTCGCTGAAGGCGGCAAGATCACCTACACCGTGACCCTGGTCAGCGCCGATCCGAGCCTGCCAGTGACCAACCACAAGGGTCTGACCTTCACCCTGACCGACGGTACCATCGTCACGGTCAAAGCCGGTGAATCGGTCGGCACCACCACTGTCACTGCGCCAGACAACGTCTACGTCAACGATCCGGTGACCATTACCCAAGGCCTGACCAAAGTCGAAGGCGCCGGCGCCGATCAGTTCGAACAACTGAACCTGGGCAAAGATACTGTCAGCACAGTAGTTACCGATGAGCCAGGCACTCCAGGTAACCCAGGTGGCAATAACGAAGGCGATCTGGTCAAGGTCAGCATCGTGGCCGATCAAGTTTCGGTCAACGAAGCAACCGAACCAACCTTCACCGTCACCCTGAACAAGGCTTTGGACAAGCCGTTCACCGTAACCCTGAGCACCGGTGCCACCCTGACCTTCGCGGCAGGCGAGACCACCAAGTCCTATGCCGCACCGGCGCAGGGCGATGACGTGTTCAAGGACGAAGGCAAGATCACCGTCAGCATCACCAAGGCGGAAGTGGTCGGCGAGCAACTGGAAAACCTGCAGATCGGTCAGCCTGCGTCCGTAGCTGTGACCGATACGCAGAGCCCCGTGACTGCTGAACTGTCGGTAGACAACACCACCGTCGCTGAAGGCGGCAAGATCACCTACACCGTGACTCTGGTCAGCGCTGATCCAAGCTTGCCAGTAACCAACCACAAAGGTCTGACCTTCACGCTGACTGATGGCACTACTGTGACCGTCAAGGCAGGTGAGGCCACCGGTTCGGTTACCGTCACTGCGCCAGACAACGTCTACGTCAACGACCCGGTCACCATCACCCAAGGCCTGACCAAGGTCGAAGGCGCCGGCGCCGATCAGTTCGAACAACTGAACCTGGGCAAAGATACCGTCAGCACAGTAGTCACCGATGAACCGGGTACTCCGGGTAACCCAGGCGGCAACAACGAAGGTGACTTGGTCAAAGTCAGCATCGTGGCCGATCAAGTCTCGGTCAACGAAGCCACTGAACCAACCTTCACCGTTACCTTGAACAAGGCGCTCGACAAGCCGTTCACCGTAACCCTGAGCACTGGTGCCACCCTGACCTTCGCGGCAGGTGAGACCACCAAGTCCTACGCCGCACCGGCGCAGGGCGATGACGTGTTCAAGGATGAAGGCAAGATCACTGTCAGCATCACCAAGGCCGAAGTGGTCGGTGAGCAACTGGAAAACCTGCAGATCGGCCAGCCTGCGTCCGTAGCTGTGACCGATACGCAGAGCCCGGTTACTGCCCAGCTCACTGTGGATAACACCACTGTGTCCGAAGGCGGCAAGATCACCTACACCGTGACCCTGATCAGCGCCGATCCGAGCCTGCCGGTAACCAACCACAAAGGTCTGACCTTCACGCTGACTGACGGCACTACTGTGACTGTCAAGGCAGGCGAGGCTACCGGTTCGGTTACCGTCACCGCTCCAGACAACGTCTACGTCAACGATCCGGTGACTATTACCCAAGGCCTGACCAAAGTCGAAGGCGCCGGCGCCGATCAATTCGAACAACTGAACCTGGGCAAAGATACTGTCAGCACAGTAGTTACCGATGAGCCGGGCACTCCAGGTAACCCAGGTGGCAACAACGAAGGCGATCTGGTCAAGGTCAGCATCGTGGCCGATCAAGTTTCGGTCAACGAAGCCACTGAACCAACCTTCACCGTCACCCTGAACAAGGCTTTGGACAAGCCGTTCACCGTAACCCTGAGCACCGGTGCCACCCTGACCTTCGCGGCAGGCGAGACCACCAAGTCCTACGCCGCACCGGCGCAGGGCGATGACGTGTTCAAGGATGAAGGCAAGATCACCGTCAGCATCACCAAGGCAGAAGTGGTCGGCGAGCAGCTGGAAAACCTGCAGATCGGCCAGCCTGCGTCCGTAGCTGTGACCGATACGCAGAGCCCGGTGACTGCTGAACTGTCGGTAGACAACACCACCGTCGCTGAAGGCGGCAAGATCACCTACACCGTGACTCTGGTCAGCGCTGATCCAAGCTTGCCAGTAACCAACCACAAAGGTCTGACCTTCACGCTGACTGATGGCACTACTGTGACCGTCAAGGCAGGTGAGGCCACCGGTTCGGTTACCGTCACTGCGCCAGACAACGTCTACGTCAACGACCCGGTCACCATCACCCAAGGCCTGACCAAAGTCGAAGGTGCTGGCGCCGATCAGTTCGAGCAACTGAATCTGGGCAGCACCAAAGTCAGCACATCGGTAACCGACGAACCGTCTGGCCAAGGCGACCTGGTCAAGGTCAGCATCGTTGCCAACCAGTCTTCGGTCAACGAAGCCACTGCACCAACCTTCACCGTCAGCCTGAACAAGCCGCTAGACAAGGACCTGACCGTTACCCTGAGCAATAACGACACCGTGCTCTTCAAGGCGGGTGAGACCAGCAAGGTCTACACCGCACCGGCGCAAGGTGACGACGTGTTCAAGGACCCGGGCACCGTCACGGTGGGTATCAGCAAGGCCGAAGTGCCGAACGCCACCTTCGAGAAGCTGGAGTTCAGCAACCCGGCCTCGGTCAGCGTGACCGATACCGAAAGCAAGGTCACTGCAGTGCTGTCGGTGGACAAGTCCACCGTGGCCGAAGGTGGCGCGATCACGTACACCGTGACCCTGGTGGGCGATAACAGCAACCTGCCGGTTACCGGCCATGGCGGTGTGACCGTCACCCTGAGCGGTGGCACCCAGGTCACCATCAATGCGGGTTCGGCCACCGGCAGCGTGACCATCAATGCGCCGGACGACGTATACGTAGGCGGCCAGCCGACGATCACCAAGTCGATCACCGACATCACCGTGAGCGGCGACAAGGTGTTCGAGAAACTGGTGCCGAGCACTACCAGCGTCAGCACATCGGTAACCGACGAACCGTCTGGCCAAGGCGACCTGGTCAAGGTCAGCATCGTTGCCAACCAGTCTTCGGTCAACGAAGCCACTGCACCGACCTTCACCGTCAGCCTGAACAAGCCGCTGGACAAGGACCTGACCGTCACCCTGAGCAACAACGACACCGTGCTCTTCAAGGCGGGTGAGACCAGCAAGGTCTACACCGCACCGGCGCAAGGTGACGACGTGTTCAAGGACCCGGGCACCGTCACGGTGGGTATCAGCAAGGCCGAAGTGCCGAACGCCACCTTCGAGAAGCTGGAGTTCAGCAACCCGGCCTCGGTCAGCGTGACCGATACCGAAAGCAAGGTCACTGCAGTGCTGTCGGTGGACAAGTCCACCGTGGCCGAAGGTGGCGCGATCACGTACACCGTGACCCTGGTGGGCGATAACAGCAACCTGCCGGTTACCGGCCATGGCGGTGTGACCGTCACCCTGAGCGGTGGCACCCAGGTCACCATCAATGCGGGTTCGGCCACCGGCAGCGTGACCATCAATGCGCCGGACGACGTATACGTAGGCGGCCAGCCGACGATCACCAAGTCGATCACCGACATCACCGTGAGCGGCGACAAGGTGTTCGAGAAACTGGTGCCGAGCACTACCAGCGTCAGCACATCGGTAACCGATGAACCGTCTGGCCAAGGTGACGTTGCCAAAGTCAGCATCAACGGCACGACGTCTCTGAACGAAGGCGAGACGGGTACTTACACCCTGAACCTCACCCACGAGGCCAAGGACGAAGTCACCGTCACGCTCAGCTACAGCGGCACCGCCAAGAACGGCGAGGACTTCATCGGTGTGACCACTGTGAAGATTCCGGCCAATAGCAGCGGTACCACGTTCACCATCGGCACCATCGACGACAAGCTGGTCGAAGGTACCGAAAACTTTGTGGTAACGATCGTAGGCGTGTCGGGTGGCAAGTTCGAGAACCTGCAGGTGGATACCAGCAAGTCGAGCGTTACCACGGCCATCGTGGACAACGACCACGTGCCGGTTTCGCGCGACGGTGCAGTGTTTGGTGTGGAAGACACCGACTATGTGTTTGCCTGGAGCGACTTCAATGTTTCCGACCCCGATGGCAACACTGGTCTGTCGGTAACCATCAGCTCGATCCCGGGTTCCGGCACGTTGCAGTTCTTCAACGGTACGGCCTGGACCAATGTGGGCGTTGGCCAGGTTGTCAGCCAGGCCAGCATCGAGGCCGGCAACCTGAAGTTCGTTCCGCTGCGCAACGAGTCGGGTACCGATAATTATGGCGGCACCGGCGTGGGCAACCAGCAAGCCGACTACGCGCAATTCAAGTTCAAGCCGAATGACGGCACCAACGTAGGCACTGACTCGACCATGAAGGTCGACATTCGCCCGGTTGCCGACAAGCCGACGCTGAGTTTCGGCAGCGCCGACATTGATTCCAAAGGCCTCACCAAGGAAGTCTGGAACAGCCTCAAAGGTCTGGGCACGGGGGGTAACGGCATTACCGGCGATGACCTGAAGGCGGTCTTTGCCAACTCGGGCAGTGCCAGCTCCAGCAGCACCACGACCAATGTTCAGTCCGATGGCAGCGTTGCAGGTGGCACCGGCTCGAAAACCTCTGGCCTGATCTACCTCGAAGCCGGCAAGACCTACACCTTCAGCGGCACTGCAGACGACAGCTTCGTGGTCACCATCGGCGGCAAGACTGTGGTCACTGCCACCTGGGGTGCTGGTGGCCAGGTGTCGGGGACCTTTATCCCGAACACCAGCGGCTACTACCCGATCGAGGTCTACCATGCCAACCAGGCCGGCCCAGGCAGCTATGACCTGAACATCAAGGTCGGCACCGGTGCTGTCACCGACCTGAGCAGCTCGAACATCAAGATGTACCAGAACGTGACCGAGATGGCCAAGGCTGGCCTGGGCGTGTCCGATCTGCACACTGTGAACGGGCAGAGCTACTACGACGGCTACAAGCTCAACGAAGGGCCGGAAGGCGGCTCGGTCAAACTGGTGGCTATCTCCACCGCCCTGACCGACACTGACGGTTCGGAAACCCTGAGCGTAAGCCTCAGTGGTATCCCCAAAGGGACCGTACTCAGCGACGGTGCAGGCCATACCGTCACGGTAGGCAGCACGCCGGTGGATGTAACGGGCTGGAAACTCAGCAGCCTTACGCTCACGCCACCGACCTACTACAAAGGTTCGTTCGACGTCACGGTCATCTCGACTGCCACTGAAAGCGTGGGTGGTTCGGCTATTACCACCGGCAATATCCCGGTAACCGTGTATCCCGCGACCTACAAGGCCAGCGTAGGCACATCGGGCAACGACGCCATGACTGGCAGCGAAGGTAACGACATCATTGTTGCAGATGTTTCCGGGCTGAACGTTGTAGCGGGCAAGAACTACAACATCGCGTTTATCGTGGACAGTTCCGGCAGTATGACTGACGACTCGATTGCTGCTGCCAAGTCGCAGCTGGCTTCGGTGTTCTCCACGCTCAAAGCAAGCTTGGGTTCCGACACGTCGGGTACGGTAAACATTTTCCTGGTGGACTTCGATTCGCAGGTCAACATGAACGTCGCAGTGAACCTTGCCGACCCGAATGCCCTCAGCCAATTGCAGGCTGTTTTGAAGTCGATGCAAGGTGGGACAGAGGGTGGCGGTACTAACTACGAAGACGCCTTCAAGACTACTGCAAACTTCTTCAAGAGCACGATGGCTACCGGAAACGCCGGTGCGGACAACCTGACGTACTTCATCACGGACGGCAAACCGACGTTCTATCAACGCAATGAAGTTACCGACAAACGGCTGTGGACGGGTGGCAAGACCCTCGACGATGTTGTCAATGTCAACAACTACAAAGTGGGGGGCACCTTCAGCGAATGGGCTGATGCGACGCACAAAGTTGATATCAGCAGTACTGGCGTGGTCAAAGTCTCGACCTATGGCTATAACATATGGGGTAATTTCGTTCTTTACTCCAGCGACACGCTGGGTACGATTCATGCTCAAGGCGATGGTACTTACGAGTTTTCCAGCCAGGGCGGCACTGGTAAGGGCACGACCTCGAACTGGAATGATTCAGCCTCGAATACGACCGACAGCTTCGTGCTGTTGGGAGGCAGTTCTACAGTTCCCGGTTTGAGCAAGGTCTACGCTATTGGCTTGAACGACGACATCAGCCTCAATGATCTGAAGCCTTACGACAGCGCAGGCAAGCCGCAGACCAACATCGACCCGTCCGACCTGGCGAAGGCGATTCTCGGTCATACCGAAGCCACTTTGCCAGGTGCCGATACCATCGACGGTGGCAACGGCAACGACATCATCTTCGGCGACCTGATTACCCTCAATGGTGTCGTCAGCGAGGGCTACCAGGCACTGCAAACCTACGTTGCACAGAAGAGCGGCGTTGATGTCAGCTCCATCACCACCAGCAATGTCCACCAGTACATCACTGAGCATTACAACGAGTTTGACATCTCCGGCGCCAAAGACGGCAACGACATCCTGTCGGGCGGCAACGGCAACGACATTCTCTTTGGCCAAGGTGGTAACGACACGCTCGATGGTGGCAAAGGCAACGATATTTTGCTGGGCGGTACCGGGAACGACACCCTCATCGGTGGCCAGGGCGACGATATCCTGATTGGTGGCAGCGGCGCAGACACCTTCGTGTGGAAGGCGGGTGATTTCGGTAACGACGTCATCAAAGACTTCAAGATGGGGGACAAGGACAAGATCGACTTGAGCGATCTGCTGCAAGGCGAGAAGGGCAGCACCATCGACAATTACCTGAAACTCACCACGGTTGAAGGTACAACCACCTTGCAGGTCAGCAGCGAAGGCAAGCTCAACGCCGCAGGGGGTATCGCCAATGCCGATGTGACCATCAAGCTCGAAGGGGTGAACTGGTCCAACACCACGATCAACTCGTTGATCAGTGGTGCTGACCCGACCATCATCATCCATAACAAGGACAGCTGATGTGTTGAAGGGGCCGCGCCTTACCGTCGTGGCCCCTGCTTGATCCCACAAAGCCGCGCCCGCAAGGGCCCCATCAACCGGGTAATGGCCGTGCCGGCTCTTTCCCGGCATCTTCCGACAGCGCATACTCAGGCGTTGGGCCTGCGTGCCCGCTGATCTTTGCCTATGCTGCTGCCTACCAACAAGGAACCAAAGTGACGAGGGACACCGCCATGTTCTACGTGCAACGCAATGCCGCCGGTGAGTTGCTGCGTGTAGAGGCAGCCGCTTTTGATGCGTTCACCGAGATGCTCCCCGCCGACCACGCCGATATTCAGGAATGGTTTGCCGATGATGTCGTGGAAAACAGCCTCAATCAGCTCAAGCAAAGTGACCTGGACATGATCCGCGTACTTGAAGACCTGATCGATGTGCTGACTGCCAAAGGGGTATTCAAGATCACTGACCTGCCGCCGGGGGCACAGGCCAAGCTGCTGAACCGCGCTACCGCGCGCAAGGCCCTCAGCAGCCTGAATAACCTGATCGACGAAGATGAGCAGGGCGGGTTGATCTGAGGCTATGACGCCTCGGTTGCGATGCTATTGATATTCCTTAACGGTATTTAAAATATCTTGTTTATGACTTTATAGTTGCTTCCACTGCGTACCCGTCGACCAATCGATGCGCCGCACGACTTGAACCCACACGGGAAATCCCCGTGCGTTTCTGATCGTTGCGCGAATTGAAGTCGCGCACTGCGTGGGAGTGAATAATGTCAGCCGCCTCGAACGCATTGTCGATCATCGACAGCGCCCAGCCGCAACCCTTCGAAATCCGCCCGTTCGCCGGAGCCACCGGTGCCGAAATCATCGGCCTGGATCTGGCCAGGCCTGTCAACGCCGAGGATTTCAGCCGAATCCGTCGTGCCCACCTCGATCATCATGTGCTGGTGTTCCGCGACCAGCGCATCAGCCCGGAACAGCAAATAGCCTTCAGCCGACGTTTCGGCGAATTGCAGATCCACGTGCTCAAGCAGTTCCTGCTTGCTGGCCACCCCGAGATCCTGATCGTTTCCAACATCATCGAAAACGGCCAGCACATCGGTCTGGGTGACGCCGGCAAGTTCTGGCACTCGGACCTGTCATACAAGGAACTGCCTAGCCTGGGTTCCATGCTGCATGCGCAGGAGTTGCCCAGCGAAGGTGGCGACACCCTGTTTGCCGACATGCATAAAGCCTGGGACGCCGTGCCTGACGCCCTGCGCAAAGTGGTCGAAGGCCGCAGTGCCGCTCACTCGTACACTGCCCGCTACGCAGAAACCAAGTTTGAGGGCAACTGGCGCCCGACCTTGACTGCCGAGCAGCTGGCTCAGGTGAAGGAGGTCATCCACCCGGTGGTGCGTACCCACCCGGAAAACGGCCGTAGGGCGCTGTTTGTCAGCGAAGGCTTCACCACTCGCATTGTTGGCCTGCCAGACGACGAAAGCCGCGACGTGTTGCAACAGCTGTACGCCCTGAGCGTACTGGAGCAGAACCTCTATCGCCACCAGTGGCAGCCCCATGATCTGGTGTTCTGGGACAACCGCTCGCTGATCCACCTGGCTACCGGTTGCCCCTCCCACCTGCGGCGCAAGCTCTACCGCACCACTATCCAGGGCGATGCCCCTTTCTGAAGACTGAGGAAACCATCATGCGCAAACCCATCAGCCGCCTGGCGGCAAGTATCGGCTTGGGCGTTAGCCTGGTCGCCAGCAGTCTGGCAGCCCCTGCCGTGGCACGAGCAGAAGGCAAGATCCGCATAGCCGAGCAGTTTGGCATCGTCTACTTGCTACTTAACGTGGTACGCGACCAGCACCTGATCGAGAAGCACGGTAAAGAGCAGGGCATCGACATCGAAGTCGACTGGGCCCAACTGTCGGGTGGTTCGGCCATCAATGACGCTTTGCTGTCTGGCTCGGTGGACATCGCCGGCGCTGGCGTCGGCCCGCTGCTGACCGTCTGGGACCGCACCAAGGGTCGGCAGAACGTCAAGGCCGTGGCTTCGCTGGGCAACTTCCCGTATTACCTGGTCAGCAGCAACCCCAATGTGAAGACTATTGCCGACATCTCCGACAAGGACCGCATCGCGGTGCCGGCGGTAGGCGTTTCGGTGCAGTCGCGCTTCCTGCAGTACGCCGCTGCCCAACAGTGGGGCGACAAGGAATACAACCGGCTCGACAAGTTTACCTTGGCGGTACCGCACCCAGACGCCACTGCCGCGTTGCTGGCCGGCGGCACCGAACTGAACGGGCACTTCTCCAATCCGCCGTTCCAAGATCAGGTACTGGCCAACAAGAACGTGCACGTGGTGCTCAACAGCTATGACCTGCTCGGCCCCAACTCGCCGACGTTGCTGTTTGCCACCGAAAAATTCCGCAAGGACAACCCAAAAACCTACAAGGCCTTTGTCGACGCCCTGGCCGAAGCGGCAGACTTCGCCCAGAACGATAAGGCAGCCGCTGCCGATACCTACATCCGCGTGACCAAGGCCAAGATCGACCGCGACGCGCTGATCAAGCTGATCGACAACCCGCAATACGAGTTCACAATCACGCCAAAGAATACCTACAAGCTGGCCGATTTCCTGTATCGGGTCGGCGCCATCAAGCACAAGCCCGAATCGTGGAAGGACTATTTCTTCCAGGATGAACGCCCGTTGCAGGGGAGCTGAGCGATCATGACCGCCCCTTTGCCAGGCCACGCGGCCAGCAACCTGAGCCGTGTCGCCACACCGCCTTTGCTCAAGGTGGACAACCTCAGCCTCGAATACCGCACCGCGCAGCGCGTGGTGCGCGCTACTCACCAAGTCAGCTTCGAAGTCGACCTTGCCGACCGTTTTGTGTTGCTCGGGCCGTCCGGTTGCGGCAAGTCCACCTTGCTCAAGGCAGTAGCCGGGTTCATTGCGCCCGAGGAAGGGCAGATGCTGTTGCAGGGCCAGGCGATCCGCGGCCCAGGGCCTGACCGTATTGTGGTGTTCCAGGAGTTCGACCAGCTGCCACCGTGGAAAACGGTCAAGCAGAATGTCATGTTCCCGCTACTGGTGTCGGGCCAGCTAACACGTGCCGAGGCCCAGGAGCGAGCGCTGCATTACCTGGACAAGGTCGGCCTGGAGGCTTTCGCCGATGCCTACCCACACACTTTGTCGGGCGGCATGAAAGCTCGCGTAGCGATTGCTCGCGCCTTGGCCACGCAGCCGAAGATCCTGCTGATGGACGAGCCGTTTGCTGCTCTGGACGCCCTGACCCGGCGAAAGATGCAGGAAGAATTGCTGTCGTTATGGGAGGAAGTCCGCTTCACCTTGCTGTTCGTGACCCACTCCATCGAAGAAGCACTGGTGGTCGGCAACCGCATCCTGTTGCTGTCGCCCCACCCAGGGCGGGTGCGTGCTGAGGTGCACAGCCATCAGTATGACCTGGGCAGCTTGGGCGGGAGTGACTTCCAGGCCAGTGCCCGGCGCATTCACCGCTTGCTGTTCGACGAGGCGGATACGCCCGAGCCGCATGAAGGTCTTGGCTTCAACGATATTCGCGTTGCTTACTGAAGGAGTCTCAGCCATGACCACTACCCCTTTACGCCGGGAATATGAAGTGCAACTGCAGCCCCTGCTCAGTGTGCCTGTGGAGCGGCAATTACCCTTGGCCCAGCGCCTGTGGCAGCAGCGCTGGCTGCGCAAGGCGGCACTTCTGTTGGTTATCGCCGTACTCTGGGAGGCGGTCGCCCGCTATCAGAGCAATGACTTGCTGCTGCCCGGCTTCTTGCAAACCGCCGTGGCCCTCTGGGACGGCCTGGTCAGTGGCGAGCTGCTGGCCAAGGTCGGGGTTTCGCTGGTAATCCTGATCAAAGGGTATGTGCTGGGTATCGTCCTTGCCTTCGGCCTGACCAGTCTGGCCGTTTCGACCCAATTGGGGCGTGACTTGCTGGGCACGCTGACCTCGATGTTCAACCCACTGCCGGCCATCGCGCTGTTGCCACTGGCCTTGCTGTGGTTCGGCCTGGGTGATAACAGCTTGATCTTCGTGCTGGTGCATTCGGTGCTCTGGGCGCTGGCGCTCAACACCTACGCTGGGTTCCTCGGCGTGTCCGAGACCCTGCGCATGGCAGGCCGCAACTATGGCCTGAAAGGTCTGCGGCTAGTGCTGTACATCCTGGTGCCGGCGGCCTTGCCATCGATCCTGTCGGGTTTGAAGATCGGTTGGGCATTTGCCTGGCGCACCCTGATCGCTGCTGAGCTGGTGTTCGGGGCCAGCAGTGGCAAAGGCGGGCTTGGCTGGTACATCTTTCAGAATCGCAACGAGCTGTATACCGACAAGGTGTTTGCCGGGTTGGCGGTGGTGATCCTGATTGGTCTGCTGGTAGAAGGACTGGTGTTCAATACCCTTGAGCGGCTGACCGTGCGGCGCTGGGGGATGCAGCGCTGACCTGTACCGGCCCGGACGCCGGCAAGCCAGCGCCTAAGGTCGGCGACAATCTTGCTTGCGGCGTTTGGCGTGCCCGAGCTGGCTTGACGGGGATAGGGGCAGTACAGGCTACAGCTTCTGGTACTGCGCAGCCGCATTGCTCAGGGTTTTGCCAATCTCCTCGCGTAACCCCGTCGGCTGCTCCACCACCACCCCATCACCCTGGCTCAACAGCCACCAGCGCAGCGGCCAGCCATCGCTGACCGTGGCTCGCAGCCGGTGCCCATGCTCCAGCGCCGTCAGCTGCATGTCGCTGCTCAGCGGCGCTTCGCGCAACTGCCGCGCCAATGCATCCCTGATCCACGCCACCAACTCCACGCCCTCCCCCTGGGCCGGTTGCAATGCATCGCCGCGCAAGTGGCTCAACAAGTCGAAATTACCGCGCAGTTCGCCCACGGCACTGGCCGCCCAGTGCCAGCCGAACGGTATGCTCTTGTCATTGCGCTCCAGCGGAAAAATCAACGAAAGCTCATTCAGGTCGCGTTCAACGGTACGCTTGCTGACAGTGAAGCCCACGTCGCGCAGGCGCCACACCAGCTCGGCGCTGGTAATGCCCGGGGAGCGACTGGGTAGCTGACGCAGCAGCGCCCATTGACGGCTGAGGGTGGCGCGAGTGGTGGCGAACGGCAAAAGATAACGTCCTTGTCTAGGCTTGCCGTCATAGCATGGCGGCAGGCGAGGGGCATGGCAATTGGCCACGACCTGCTCAGATCAAGTAAGTCGCATTTGGTTGCCTGGTGCCGAATCGTTCGCGACAGGTTTTGACGTGACATCACGCAGAATCACGCCTCATCACAGCCGAAGGTTGGGGTTGTGCGTCGTTCAATGAGGATGAACATGTCTGCTGCCAGCAATATCCATTCGCTGCTTGCCCGCCTTTTGCCCGAACGGGTCATCGCCGCCCCGGCACCGGCCGGCAGGCGGCATCGGTTGTTCGCCGGGGTAGGCTTGCCCAGCCAGCGCTCGCTGCTGATCAACCGCCTGGACGAAGCCAGTGACCTGCAGGCGGTTTACGCCGACCTGCGCCGCCAGGCATTGCAAGGTAGCGTAGCGGCACTCAACGACCTCGGCTGGATCTGGCTCAACGGCAAGTATTGGCGCGCTGACACCGTGTTGGCCGGGCACCTGTTGCGCATGGCGGCACTGCAGGGCAATGCTGCTGCGTGGTTCAACCTGGGGCAGCAGCATTACTTCGGCAAGGGTATCGACCCCTCCTATGCCCAGGCGGCGGATTGCTACCGGCAGGCCTTCGAGCGCGGCATGCTGCATGCCGCGGCGGCCCTGGGTGACCTGTATGAAGAAGAAGTGTGCGATGGCGAGCAGCAATGGCAGGTAGACCTGGTGCAGGCCTACCAGTGGTTCATGCGCGGGGCCGAGCGTGGCGAAGCGCGTTGCCGCTTCGAGGTGGGTTATCGCTTGATGCACGGGTTGTACGTGGAACCCGACATCAAGGCTGCATCGTACTGGCTGGAACTGGCGGCAGCCGCAGGGGTGGTACAGGCGGCCGAAGAGCTGGCGGTGCATTTCAGCAGCCGTGACAGCGTGCGCTACCTGCAGTGGCGCGACCGCGCCTTGCAGATGGGCAGCACACTCGCCCTGACCATGAAGCTGGAAGACCAGATACACCCCTGATTCCCCCGCTCGCACAGGCGACCACAGGCTGCAGTATGTGTGCAATACCTGTGGGAGCCGGCTTGCCGGCTATAGGGCCAGCACAGGCAATACACCCTCCAGCATGCACAACCATTCATCCATACCCCTCGTCACCCGCTGTTGACGACAGGGGGAGGTACGAGCGTATATTGATAGTTAGCAAACTATGAATATACCTGGATACTGTTCATGTCCCTTGATCTCCTGCGCCTGCAGGTCAGCAGTGGCATGGTAGTTGCGGCTCGCCATTGGCGGCGCATCTGCCATTGCGCGTTGACCAGTTACGGCATCTCCGAGGCCTGCGCTGCGCCGCTGCTGATGATCGTGCGCCTCGGCGACGGTGTGCATCAGGTAGCGGTGGCCCAGGCAGCCGGCCTGGAAAGCCCGTCACTGGTACGCCTGCTCGACCAACTGTGCAAGGCCGGCCTGGTCTGCCGCAGTGAAGACCCCCTCGACCGTCGCGCCAAGGCCCTGAGCCTCACCGCAGAAGGCCGCCGCTTGGCCGAAGCTATCGAAGCCGAACTGGTGCGCGTGCGCAGGGATGTGCTGCAAGGCATCGATCAGGCTGACCTGGAAGCCGCCTTGCGCGTGCTGCGCGCCTTCGAGGCTGCCGGCCTGGGCGGTGCAGGCGGGGTGGCATGAACGGCTTCTTCAGCTCGGTCCCCCCGGCGCGGGACTGGTTCTACGGTGTGCGCACCTTCGCGGCCTCGATGATCGCCCTGTACATTGCCCTGCTCATGCAGTTGCCGCGGCCCTACTGGGCCATGGCCACGGTGTACATCGTTTCCAGCCCCTTCGTTGGCCCAACCAGCTCCAAGGCGCTGTACCGTGCCGTGGGCACCTTGCTCGGTGCCGGGGGGGCGGTCCTCCTGGTGCCACCGCTGGTACAGTCGCCGTTGCTGCTGAGCATTGCCATCGCCCTGTGGACCGGCACCCTGCTGTTCCTTTCGCTGAACCTGCGCACGGCCAACAACTACATGCTGATGCTGGCCGGCTACACCTTGCCGATGATCGCACTGGCGGTTGTGGATAACCCCCTGGCGGTGTTTGAGGTCGCGTCTTCCCGCGCCCAGGAAATCTGCCTGGGGATTGTCTGCGCAGCCGTCGTTGGCGCCATTTTCTGGCCTCGCCGGCTGGCCCCAGTGGTGGTCGGCGCCACCGGCAACTGGTTTACCGAGGCCCTTAACTACAGCGATACCTACCTGGCCCGCGCTGGCAGCACCGCCAAGGTCGGCGGCATGCGCGGGGCGATGGTCACCACCTTCAACTCGCTGGAGCTGATGATCGGCCAGCTCGGCCACGAAGGGGCTGGCCCGCACACCCTGAAAAACGCCCGTGAACTGCGTGGGCGGATGATTCACCTGCTGCCGGTCATCGATGCGCTCGATGATGCGCTGGTTGCACTGGAGGGCCGCGCCCCGGCTCAGTTCGCCCAGTTGCAGCCTGTGCTCGCCAGCGCTCGCGAATGGCTGCAAGGGACTGCCGCCAGCGCTTCTGTCGCCCGCTGGGCTGCGCTGCACGAGCAGATCGAGCGCCTGCAGCCCGCTGCCGCCATGCTCGACCAGCGCGCCGAGCTGCTGTTATCCAACGCCCTGTACCGGCTGACCGAATGGGCCGACCTGTGGCAGGACTGCTGCACCTTGCAACATGCCCTGCGCACCGACGATGCCACGCCCTGGCGGGCCGTGTACCGGCACTGGCGCCTGGGCCGCCTGACACCGTTCTTCGACCGTGGCCTGATGCTGTACTCGGTGGCCACCACGGTGCTGGCGATCATCGTCGCTTGTGGCCTGTGGATTGGCCTGGGCTGGAACGACGGCGCCAGCGCGGTAATTCTCGCGGCCGTGTCGTGCAGTTTCTTCGCGGCCATGGACGACCCGGCACCGCAGATCTACCGGTTCTTCTTCTGGACCTTGCTGTCGGTGATCTTCTCCAGCCTGTACCTGTTCCTGGTGCTGCCCAACCTGCACGACTTCCCGATGCTGGTGCTGGCCTTTGCTGTGCCGTTCATCTGCGTCGGCACCCTGACCGTGCAACCGCGTTTTTACCTGGGCACGTTGCTGACCATCGTCAACACCTCGACTTTCATCAGCATCCAGGGCGCCTATGATGCCGACTTCTTCACCTTCCTGAATTCCAACCTGGCCGGCCCTGTCGGCCTGCTGTTCGCCTTCATCTGGACGTTGGTCATGCGCCCCTTTGGGGTAGAGCTGGCTGCCAAGCGCATGACCCGCTTCGCCTGGCGCGACATTGTCGAAATGACCGTGCCGGCGACCCTGGCCGAACACCGCAAGCTTGGCGTGCAGATGCTCGACCGCTTGATGCAGCACCTGCCGCGCCTCTCGCAAACGGGCCAGGACAGCGGTGTAGCACTGCGTGACCTGCGTGTTGGGTTGAACCTGCTCGACTTGCTGGCCTACCTGCCGCGCGCTGGTCAGCAGGCCCGTGAGCGGCTCAATACCGTGGTTGACGAAGTGGGTGCGCACTACGCCGCCTGCCTGCACGCTGGCCAGCGCCTGCATGCGCCGGCTGCGCTGCTGCGCAACATGGAGCGGGCGCGGCTGGCGCTGAACCTGGATGAACTGTACGAGCGTGGCGATGCCCGCACCCACCTGCTGCATGCGCTGAGCGGCCTGCGCCTTGCCCTGCTGCCAGGTGTGGAGGTGATGCTCGAACCCGCCGAACAACTGCAACTGCCTGCCGGCCTCGACGGAGCGCCCCTGTGATTGGTGAACTGGATATCAGCGGGGTGTTCCTGCCCACGCTGTTGGTGATGATGCTTGGCACCTACCTGCTGTTCCTTGGGTTGCACGCGGTGCTGGTGCGCATGCATTTCTACCGCCTGGTCTGGCACCGGGCGTTGTTCAACGTTGCCCTGTATGCCGTGCTGCTTGGCGCGGTGGACCACTTTTGCCGAAACCTGATGCTGCCATGAAAAAACCTTTGCTGACCCTGGGCCGTGTGGTCCTGACCTTGCTGGTAGTGACCTTCGCCGCCGTGCTCGTATGGCAGATGGTCGTCTACTACATGTTTGCGCCCTGGACGCGCGACGGCCATATCCGCGCCGACGTGATCCAGATCGCCCCCGATGTGTCGGGCTTGATCCAGAAAGTCGAGGTGCACGACAACCAGACAGTCAAGCGCGGCGACGTGCTGTTCACCATCGACCAGGACCGCTTCACCCTGGCCCTGCGCCAGGCCAAGGCCACCCTCGGCGAGCGCCAGGAAACCCTGGCCCAGGCCTCCCGCGAAGCACAGCGCAACCGCAAGCTGGGCAACCTGGTGGCGGCCGAGCAACTGGAGGAAAGCCAGTCCCGCGTGGCCCGCGCCCGCTCGGCCGTCAGCGAGGCACAGGTGGCAGTCGATACCGCCCAGCTCAACCTCGACCGCTCGGTGGTACGCAGCCCGGTGGACGGTTACCTGAACGACCGTGCGCCGCGTAACCACGAATTCGTCACCGCCGGCCGCCCGGTGCTGTCGGTGGTCGACAGTGCCTCGTACCACGTCGACGGTTACTTCGAAGAAACCAAGCTTGGCGGCATCCACCTCGGCGATGCCGTGGATATCCGCGTGATGGGCGACAACACCCGCCTGCGCGGCCATGTGCAGAGCTTTGCCGCCGGCATCGAAGACCGCGACCGCAGCAGCGGCGCCAACCTGCTGCCCAACGTCAACCCGGCGTTCAGCTGGGTGCGCCTGGCCCAGCGTATTCCAGTGCGCATTGCGTTTGATGAAGTGCCAGAGGAATTCCGCATGATCGCCGGGCGTACCGCCACGGTGTCGATCATCGAGGGCCAGCATCCATGAAACAGCTCATCCTGGCTGGCCTGTGCCTGTCGCTGGGGGCCTGCATGATGGTCGGCCCCGACTATGAGGTGCCGAAGGACGCGGCGGTGCAACGCAGCGACCTCAATGGCCCGCTGCGCCAGGATGCCGACAGCGTGGTTTCGGCGCCGGTGCCCGAGGACTGGTGGCAGCTGTATCAGGATCAACGGCTGAACGAGCTGGTGCGCCAGGCCCTGAGTGCCAATACCGAGCTGCGCGTAGCCGCGGCCAACATCGCCAAGGCCCGCGCCCAGGTCGAAGTGGCCGAGTCGCAAGGTGGCTTCAACGGCGGCGTCAAACTGGGTGCCCAGCGCTTGCAGGAGTCTGGCGAAGCTTTCCTGCAACCTGAGAAGGTGCCGGTGGCCAACATTGGCGAGGCCATCATCAGCGCTTCGTATCAGTTCGACCTGTGGGGCACGTTCAAGCGTGGTACCGAGGCTGCAAAGGCCAATGCAGACGCGGTGCAGGCTGCTGCCGATACCGCCCGCATCACCTTGGTGGCCGACGTGGTCAAGGCGTATACCCAAGTGTGCTCGGCCAACGAGGAATACCACATCGCCCGCCAGTCGCTCGACTTGCAGGAGCAAAGCGTAAAGCTTAACCAGCGCTTGCGTGATGCAGGTCGTGGCGATGAAACCCAGGTCACCCGCTCGCAGACCCAGTTCAAGTCCTTGCGCGCCGAACTGCCGCGCTTCAAGGCCGAGCGTGAAACCGGCCTGTACACCTTGGCTGCGTTATTGGCCAAACCGGTAGACCAGTTGCCCGCCGGAACCGCCGATTGTGCCGAGCTGCCGCACCTGAACCAGTTGGTGCCGGTGGGCGACGGTGCTGCGTTGCTCAAACGCCGGCCTGATGTGCGCCAGGCCGAACGCCAGCTGGCCGCAGCAACTGCCTCTATCGGGGTTGCTACCGGCGCGCTGTACCCGGACATCAGCATCGGTGCCCAGGTGGGCACGATTGGTATTCTGGAAAACCTTGGTGAGCCGTCGACCAACCGCTGGGGTTTCGGCCCGCAGATCAGCTGGAGCATCCCCACCAACGGCACACGCGCCCGCATCCGCATGGCCGAAGCCTCTACGCAAGCAGCCTTGGCGAATTTCGACGGTGTGGTGCTGAACGCCATCCGCGAGACCCAGACTCGCCTGGCGCAGTACAGTGCCCTGCTGGACCGGCGTGACGCACTGGCCGAGGCAGAGAAGTCGGCCAAGGATGCGGCTGACCAGACGCACCGGTACTACCAGGCCGGGCGTGAGTCGTTCCTGGCGGACTTGCAGGCGACCCGCACCTATACTGACATGCGCGCGCAACTTGCAGCGGCCGATAGCCAAGTGGCGTTGGGGCAAATTGGTGTGTTCCTCGCCCTCGGTGGTGGCTGGAAGGACACCTTAAAGCCTTGAGGCCCAATCGCCGGCAAGCCAGCTCCCACAGGGAAAGCGCCAGCCCTGAAGGTTGTGCAGTACCTGTGGGAGATTCTATGGTTCCTGGCAAGGGTAGCCGGAGCATCTTCAGCGCCTGTGAGATCGAGCGCCGCCCGCGCGGCGCAATCGCGAGCTGCGCTCGCTCCTACGTTTGTTTCGGGCCAGTAACGCCTGTGACAGGCGCGCGCGGCCGCCTTGTTTGTACGGCGCGATATTGAGGCATGCACCAAGGCGTTCGCGCGCGAATCCCACAGGAATAATTGGCCCGAAACAAACGTAGGAGCGAGCGCAGCTCACGATTGCGCCGCGCGGGCGGCGCTCGCTCTAACAGGCGCTGCCATACCTTGTGGCAAACACCTGTCAGCCCTAAGGCGATCCCTGCGGGGCTTGCCTGCGATAGGGCCCCCGCAGGCAACATCTGGTCAGAGCCAAATCGCATCCCAATGCGGATAATCCCCAGCCCTCGCAACAAGACCCGCCCGCTTGGGGTTCATGACGATATATCGCGCCACATCCTGCACATCCTCCTCACGCCGCACGGCCCGGTCATGAAACCCCTTCTGCCAGAGCTGGCCGCTTCGCCCTCGATGCCTGTTGATCATCATGGTGCTACGGGACTTCACCCTGCGCATCAGCCGCTTCAGGCTGGCCGGCCCGAGCTCGACCAACCAGTGGAAATGGTCAGGCATCACCACCCAGGCAAGCGATCGGGCGCGACCTTCCTCTTCAGCCTGGCGGAACTCGGCCACCAGCAAGCGGGCTGAGCGAAAGTCATTGAAGATTGGGGCTCTTGCCAGGGTGGTGCTGGTAAGCAAATACAACCGACGGGTTTCCGAAAACCGGCCAAGCCGTAGCTGCTTTGAATGGGGACGATCCATGTTCCCTGCCTCTTGAATAGTGGCTCAACAGGCTAGTGGGTAAGGACCTACCCGCGGTGAATCATTTGGTACCCGGTGTTTCCTGTGGCATCGGTGCCTCCTTCATCGCCGGCAAGCCTGCCCCCAGATACCGTGCCATCCCGCGTGATCTTATTTGTACCAAGATTTTTCATGAAATCCGCCCAGCACCCTTGAGTGAAGCAAAGTGGAAGTGAACAATGTTCTCTTTCGCATTCCCTTCGAGACTGGCCATGAAAACCCGTTCCCGTCCGCTTACCTCGCTGCCGGCTTTATTGCTCGGCACGGTGCTGGCGCTGTGCAGCGCTGCGGCATTGGCCGAAGCCCCCGCCGAGGCTACCAAGGCCCTGCACCTGCTTGACTACATTGGTGCCGACTACCCGCCAACCGTGAGTGACGGCAAGGTGGTCGACAGCGGCGAATACGACGAGCAGCGCGAGTTCGGCGCGGTACTGGCCGAACTGGTCAAAGGCCTGCCTGCAAATGCCGAGCACGCGGCACTGGAGCAGGGCGTGCAAGCGCTGCGCCAGGCCATCGACCAGCGTCTGGACGGCCCAGCGGTATCCAGGCAGGCCCGGCAACTGGGCGCACGCCTTGCGGTGGCTTATGAGGTGAGCCAAGCCCCGATAATCACCCCGGACCCGGCCCGTGGTGCTGCCCTGTACGCACAAAACTGTGCCATCTGCCACGGTGAAAGCGGCGCGGGCGATGGCCCGGCAGGCGTCGGCCTGGAGCCCGCGCCGGCCAACCTGCGCGACGTCGCGCGCCTTGACCAGTTGAGCCTGTTCGACCTCTACAACACCCTTGCCCTGGGCATCGACGGCACCGAGATGCCGTCCTTTGCCGACCAGCTGGACGACCGCCAGCGCTGGGACTTGGCGGCCTACATCGCCAGCTTCACCGCCAAGCCGGAAGCCGGCAAAGGCGACAAAACCTGGAACATCGCCGACCTGGCCCGCCAGACCCCGGCCGAAATCGCCGCCCACGAAGGCGCCGCGGCCGTGGAAGCATTCCGCGCCCAGCGTGCCCAGCCGCCGCAGGTCAAGCGTGGCCCTGCGCAATTGCTCGAATACACCGCCAGTACGCTCGACAAAAGCCTGGCCGCTTACCGTACAGGCGACCGCGACCAGGCTTATGACCTGTCGGTTGCGGCCTATCTTGAGGGCTTCGAGCTGGTAGAAAGCTCGCTGGACAACATCGATACCCAGGCGCGCAAGGCCACTGAAAAGACGCTGATGGCCTACCGCCAATCCTTGCAGGATGGCCTGCCCGTGGGCCAAGTCGAGCAGCGCCTGGGCGAAGCCAAGGTCAAGCTTGAGCAAGCGGCAAAGCTGCTGGGTAGCGACGGCCTGAGCTGGTCGCTGAGTTATGTCTCAGGCCTGCTGATTCTGTTGCGTGAAGGCCTTGAGGCGATTCTGGTGCTGGCGGCGATCCTGGCGTTCCTGCGCAACACCGGCCAGCAGTCAGCGGTACGCAGCGTCAACATCGGCTGGGGCCTGGCGCTGGTCGCTGGCTTCGCTACCTGGGCGCTGGCGGCCTATGTGATCAATGTCGGTGGTGCCCAGCGTGAGTTGCTGGAGGGCTGCACGGCGCTGTTTGCGGCCGTGATGGTGCTGTGGCTTGGGGTATGGATGCACGACCGACGCCACGCCGCTGCGTGGACGGACTACATCAAGAACAGCCTGGTCAGTGGTGGCGGGCGCTTTGGCTTCGCGGTGCTGGCGTTCTTCTCGGTGTACCGCGAGTTGTTCGAAGTGATCCTGTTCTATGAAACCTTGTGGCTGCAGGCGGGCCCTGCCGGGCACCAGGCGGTGCTGGCAGGCGGCGCCACGGCGTTGGTGCTGCTGGTGGGCCTGGCTTGGGTGATATTGCGCGGTTCGGCCAAGCTGCCCCTGACGCTGTTCTTCAGCATCAATGCGGCACTGCTGTGCACGTTGTCAGTGGTGTTCGCCGGGCATGGCATAAAGGCGCTGCAAGAGGCTGGGGTATTGGGCACGCGGCCGGTGGCGTTCTTCGAGTTCGACTGGCTGGGGATTCATCCCGACGCCTACTCGCTGTCGGCGCAGGCGGTGGCGTTGCTGGCGATCATCTTGCTGTACGGGCGCTCGCGCTTGGCAGAGAAGCGCAGGGCAACTGCTAACTAAAACCCTGCGCCGTCCCCCTGTAGGAGCGGCCTTGTGTCGCGATCGGGCCGCAAAGCGGCCCCAGGATTTCGGCAGCGCTGCACAAATTGTCGGGGCCGCTCTGCGGCCCGATCGCGACACAAGGCCGCTCCTACACACTTGACCGCGAAGGGCACTCAGGCCGGCTGTGGCGCCTTGAGAATGTTCTGCAACAGCTGCACACTTTCAACCGCGTCATGACCCAGGCTGGTCAGGTAGCCGCCATCCGGTTGGTCGGTCAGCCCCTTTTCATGCAGGCGTTGCGCAGCGGCGACCAGGGCGGGGGATGCAGTGCTGGTTATCTTGATGCCTTCCTGGCTGCTGTCGTGCTTGAACAGCGCGAGTACTTCCATTTCATCGATAAGATCGGGGGTAAAAGGCATGGTAACTCCTGACTTCCAGACGAGGATTACGGCACTTTCTACGGTGCCTGATCTTCGAGTGTAGCCGGGTTATTCGTCCTCGCCTTGATCCATCTCAGGTGGCAGCTCGGGCAGCGCACGCAGGGCTTTTTCGTACCACTCGCCGTTGAACGCGCGGTCTTCTGCCAGCATGTTGTCAATCTCGTAGGCCAGCACATGGGCCATCACATTGAGAATGTCTTCACGTTCCCAACCAACCAGGGTCAGCTTGTTGAAAGTGGCCTTGGCCGCCGGCGGCTCGCCGCTTTCGATCTGGTTCTCGATGGCTTGGGTCAGCGTTGCCTCGGCGAAGGCTTCGTCGTCATTGTCGATGTCGGTGGGCTCGCTCATTGGCGGTACTCCTGTGGTGGGATGCACAGTGTGCCACGCCTGTAGCGGCAATGCCCGGTCATAGACGAGGTGCATGACGCTGGTCAGGAACAGGCTTACGGTCTATAAAAGCCGAGCCAAACCCCTTACGGCCCGGAGGCTGTTACCTCATGCTCAAGCTTCATGGATTCTCGGTCAGCAACTACTACAACATGGTCAAGCTGGCGCTGCTGGAAAAAGGCCTGCCTTTCGAAGAGGTCACCTTTTACGGCGGCCAGGCGCCAAAGGCGCTGGAAGTGAGCCCGCGGGGCAAGGTACCGGTGCTGGAAACCGAACACGGTTTTCTCAGCGAAACCAGCGTGATCCTTGACTACATCGAGCAGACTCAGGGCGGCAAGGCGCTGCTGCCGGCCGACCCGTTCCAGCAGGCCAAGGTACGCGAGTTGCTCAAGGAAATTGAACTGTACATCGAGCTGCCAGCCCGTACCTGCTACGCCGAGTCCTTCTTTGGCATGGCGGTAGAGCCACTGGTCAAGGATAAGGCACGTACCGACCTGCTGGCCGGCTTCGCCACGCTCAAGCGTAACGGGCGCTTTGCGCCGTATGTAGCGGGTGAGCAACTGACGCTGGCAGACCTGATGTTCTGCTTCTCGGTCGATCTGGCTTATGCGGTGGGTAAGAAGGTGCTGAACATCGACCTGCTGGCGGACTTTCCGCAAGCCAAGGCGTTGCTCCAGCTGATGGGTGAGAGCCCGCACATGGCGCGGATCGTGGCAGACAAGGAGGCAGCGATGCCGGCCTTCATGGAGATGATTCGCAGCGGTAAGCGCTGAGCCTGGTGTTGAGCCCTTCGTGGGCACGCCCGCTCCCACAGTGGGAGCGGGCGTGCCCACGAACGAGGGCGAAGCCCTCGCCTTGGGGCTTAGCGAGACGCCAACAGGGCTTTGCCACGAACAACGGCAGCCCGCACCTGCGCCGGCGCCGTACCACCAATATGGTCACGCGCATTGACCGACCCTTCCAAGGTCAGTACGGCAAACACATCCTGCTCGATCTGGTCGCTGAACTGGCGCAGTTCGTCCAGGCTCATCTCGGCCAGGTCCTTGCCGGTATCCACCCCATACTTCACCGCATGGCCAACGATTTCGTGGCAGTCGCGGAACGGCAGGCCACGGCGTACCAGGTAGTCGGCCAGGTCGGTTGCCGTGGAGAAGCCACGCAGCGCCGCTTCACGCATGATGGCGTGCTTGGGCTTGATCGCCGGGATCATGTCGGCAAAGGCACGCAGCGAGTCGCGCAGGGTATCGGCAGCGTCGAACAGCGGCTCCTTGTCTTCCTGATTGTCCTTGTTGTAGGCCAGCGGCTGGCCTTTCATCAGGGTCAGCAGGCCGGTCAAGGCGCCGAACACGCGGCCGGTCTTGCCACGTACCAGCTCTGGCACGTCGGGGTTCTTTTTCTGCGGCATGATCGAGCTGCCGGTGCAGAAGCGGTCCGGCAGGTCGATGAACTGGAACTGCGCGCTGGTCCACAGCACCAGCTCTTCGGAGAAGCGCGAGAGGTGCATCATCGCCACGCTGGCTGCAGCGCAGAATTCGATGGCGAAGTCACGGTCCGAAACGCCGTCCAGCGAGTTGCCGCCCACGGCCTCGAAGCCCAGCAGCTTGCAGGTCAGTTCGCGGTCGATCGGGTAGGTGGTACCGGCCAGTGCGGCGCTGCCCAGCGGCATGCGGTTGGTGCGCTTGCGGCAATCGACCAGGCGCTCGTAGTCGCGGCTGAGCATTTCGAACCAGGCCAGCAGGTGGTGGCCGAAGGTGACCGGCTGCGCGGTCTGCAGGTGGGTGAAGCCCGGCATGATGGTTTCGGCTTCGCGCTCGGCCTGCTCCAGCAGGCCCTGCTGCAGGCGGGTGATTTCGGCCAGGATAAGGTCGATTTCATCGCGCAGCCACAAGCGGATATCGGTTGCCACCTGGTCGTTGCGGCTACGGCCGGTGTGCAGCTTCTTGCCGGTGATGCCAATGCGGTCGGTCAGGCGTGCCTCGATGTTCATGTGCACGTCTTCAAGGTCGACGCGCCAGTCGAAGTTGCCGGCCTCGATCTCGGCCTGGATGGTTTTCAAACCATCGATGATGGTGTCGCGCTCGGCATCGCTGAGCACGCCGACTTGCGCCAGCATGGTGGCATGGGCGATCGAACCCATGATGTCGTGGCGGTACAGGCGCTTGTCGAAATCGACCGAGGCGGTGAAGCGGGCGACGAAGGCGTCGACGGGCTCACTGAAGCGGCCGCCCCAGGACTGATTGGTCTTGTCGGTGCTCATGGATTCACTCATTGCAGGCGTGAACGAAAAAGTGGCGCCGATAATAACAGGGTTGGGACGGCTGCCGCAGGGCGCCGGTCGACAGAAATGCCCGCAAAATGGCAGTGAATCATTTGAAGGAATGAACGGCAGTGTTCCACGGACCGTCTACAGTTGGACAGAAGACTGGCAGTGAATCTGCCGTCCGAGTGAATCTTTGGCCATCGCACCGGTCTAGAGCGTGACCGCAGTGTCGCTCGAACCACACCTGTCTACGCTATACCTGTGCGAGACTCATTCAGGAATCCAGCGCAATTATGAATGTCCTGATCGTTGATGACGAACCCCAAGGCCGTGACCGCCTTAGCCGGCTGCTCGGCGAACTGGAGGGTTACACCGTGTTGGAGCCCAGCGCTACCAACGGGGAAGAGGCCCTGACCCTGATCGACAGCCTCAAGCCCGACGTGGTGCTGCTGGACATCGCCATGCCAGGCCTGGACGGCTTGCAGGTCGCGGCCCGCCTGTGCGAGCGCGAGGCGCCGCCAGCGGTGGTGTTTTGCACCGGGGATGACCAATACAGTGCCGAGGCATTCAAGGACAGTACCCTCAGCCATGTCGCCAAACCTGTTCACCCTCAGGCCCTGCGGGATGCACTGCGCAAGGCCGATAAACCCAACCGAACGCAACTGGCGGCACTGACGCGGCCGGCCAATGAAGGCGGTGGCCCGCGCAGTCATATCAGCGCCCGCACCCGCAAAGGTATCGAGCTGATTCCGTTGGACCAGGTGGTCTACTTCATTGCCGACCACAAGTACGTAACCTTGCGCCACGACGGTGGGGAAGTACTGCTCGACGAGCCGCTCAAGGCGCTGGAAGACGAGTTTGGCGACCGCTTTGTACGTATTCACCGCAATGCCTTGGTTGCCCGGGAACGCATCGAACGCCTTCAGCGCACGCCCCTGGGCCACTTCCAACTGTTCCTAAAAGGCCTGAACGGCGATGCCCTTACCGTAAGCCGGCGTCATGTGGCCGGTGTGCGCAAGATGATGCAGGCCCTCTGAACCGGTGCCCGCATGGCAAGGGCTGGGCCCTTGCTGGCCGGCAGGTCGGCCCCACCGTCAGGGTGCAGGGCAGCCCTGAAGGGGCCCTTAGCTGATCCACATCTGCTAGCGATCCTTGCGATGCTGTTATGATCCACGGCATTTCTCTGGATCGGGGCGTTTCATGTCCACTCGCGAAATCCGCATTGCCACCCGTAAAAGCGCCTTGGCCCTGTGGCAGGCCGAATACGTCAAAGCCCGCCTTGAGCAGGCCCACCCTGAGCTGCGGGTGACCCTGGTGCCCATGGTCAGCCGCGGGGACAAGCTGCTCGACGCGCCGCTGGCAAAAATCGGTGGCAAGGGGTTGTTCGTCAAGGAGCTGGAAACCGCCCTGCTGGACAACGAAGCCGACATCGCCGTGCATTCGATGAAGGATGTGCCCATGGACTTCCCCGAGGGGCTGGGCCTGTACTGCATCTGCGAGCGGGAAGACCCACGTGACGCCTTTGTCTCCAACCATTTTGCCAGCCTTGAAGCGTTGCCTGCCGGCAGCGTGGTCGGCACCTCCAGCCTGCGCCGCCAGGCCCAACTGCTGGCGCGTCGCCCCGACCTGCAGATCCGCTTCCTGCGCGGCAACGTCAACACCCGCCTGGCCAAGCTCGACGCCGGCGAATACGACGCCATCATCCTCGCGGCCGCCGGCCTTATCCGCCTCGGTTTCGAAGACCGCATCACCGCCACCATCAGTGTCGACGACAGCCTGCCTGCCGGTGGCCAGGGGGCGGTAGGCATCGAATGCCGTAGCGCCGACCACGCGATCCATGCCTTGCTGGCGCCGCTGCACCACCATGACACGGCTGACCGGGTGGTGGCCGAACGCGCCATGAACAAGCGCCTGAACGGCGGTTGTCAGGTGCCGATCGCTTGCTACGCGGTGCTGGAAGGCGACCAACTGTGGTTGCGCGGCCTGGTCGGCCAACCGAGTGGCGGCACCCTGCTGGTGGCCGATGCCCGGGCCCCCCGTGCAACTGCCGAGGCCCTTGGTGTAGAGGTCGCCGAACATCTGCTGGGGCAGGGTGCCGAGGCCATCCTCAAAGAGGTCTATGGCGAGGCCGGCCACCCGTGAGCCAATGGCGCCTGTTGCTGACCCGGCCTGCCGAGGACTGTGCGGCGCTGGCGCAAAGCCTGGCGGCAGCGGGGGTGGCCAGCCACTGCCTGCCGTTGCTGGAGATCGAACCCGTGCAAATCCAGGCTGGGCAGCGCGCGTTGCTGCAGGGCCTTGGTGGCTTCCAGGCGATCATCGTGGTCAGCAAGCCAGCTGCACGGCTGTTGCTGGAACAGTTGGCCAACGCCAGCCTGCAGCCGCCCGTTCAAGGCTGGTTCACCGTAGGCGAGGCCACTGCCGCAGTGTTGCAGCAGGCGGGTCTGAGGGTGAATTGCCCGCCGCGTGGCGACGACAGCGAAGCACTGCTGATGCTGCCGGCACTGCGCCAGGCGGTTGCCGTGCCAGCAGCGCGGGTATTGATCGTTCGCGGCGTTGGAGGTCGCGAACTGCTGGCAGAGCGTCTTGCAGAGCAAGGTGCTAGTGTCGATTATCTGGAACTGTATCGTCGCTGCCTGCCGGTTTACCCCGCAGGCACGCTGATGCGCCGCATCGAAGCGGAACGCCTCAATGGCCTGGTGGTCAGCAGTGGGCAGGGTTTGGAACATTTGCAGCAACTGGCTGGCGCCGATTGGCCACAGCTGGCCCGGTTGCCGTTGTTCGTGCCGAGCCCGCGGGTAGCCGGGCAGGCCAGGGCCGCTGGGGCCCAACAGGTTGTGGATTGCCGTGGCGCCAGTGCCGCGGCCTTGCTGGCAGCTGTGCAGTCTTGCACTGCACCTGCCTCTTAAGGCGCTAAGCTGAACGCGATGCGCCCCCATGCAAAGGATGGATACGTGAGCGAGACTGTCTTGTCCAATAACGATCAGCCGTCGGCGCAAACGCCGGCGGATCCCGTTACCACCCCGCCTGCCAAGCGCTCCGGCAATGGCCTTGCTGCGCTGGCCTTGCTGCTCGGCGCGGCCGGGGTGGCGGTAGGTGGCTGGGGTGCCTGGCAGGTGCGTCAACTGCAAGGCAGCGAGTTCGACCAGGGCCAGCACATCGAGGCGCTTAACCAGCGCGCCGAGGCCTTGCAACAGCGTGAGCAGCAGATCAGTGCGCAACTGGCCAGCCTGCCAGCCGCCAGCGAACTGGAAGACCGCCGGCGGCTGGTAGCGCAATTGCAGGGCGACCAGCAGCGCCTCAGCCAGCGCCTGGAAACCGTGCTCGGCGAAAGCCGCAAGGAGTGGCGCCTGGCAGAAGCCGAGCACCTGCTGCGCCTGGCTACCCTGCGCCTGTCGGCCTTGCAGGACATCACCAGCGCCAAGGCCCTGGTCGAAGGTGCCGACGAGATCCTGCGCGAGCAGAGCGACCCAGGTGCCTTTGCCGCCCGCGAGCAACTGAACCGCAGCCTGGCCACGCTCAACAGCACCCAGCAACCAGACCGCACGGGCCTGTTCCTGAAGCTGGCTGCGCAGCGTGACTTGGTCCAGCAACTGAGCGCGCAGTCGCCGGAGTTCGACAGCAATGCCGATGCCCTCGGCGCCTTGACCGCCGATGGCGACGGTGTCAGCCGCCTGTCGCAGTGGTGGGCGGAAATCTCCAAGTATTTCCAGGTTGACTTCAATGCCGACGAAAACGTGCGCCCATTGCTGGCCGGGCAGCAACTCAACCAGTTGCGCCTGGCATTGAGCCTGACCATCGAGCAGGCCCAGTGGGCGGCGCTCAATGGCGACGCGAAGGTCTATACCCAGGCGCTGGATGATGCCCGCAGCGTGCTGCTGGCCAACTTCAATGCCGACAACCCGCAAAGCAAGGCCATGCTCGACAGCCTGAATGCCTTGGCCGAGCAGCCAGTGTCGGTGGTCACCCCTGACCTCAGCGAGAGCCTGGCAGCCGTGCAGGCCTACATTCAGCGCCGCCATCTGCCGGCTGAGGCCGAGGGGGGCAAGCCATGAAGCGAGTCTACCTGCTGGCCGTACTGGCCATCGTGGTCGCTGCTGCGCTGGGTGTCGCCGTCGCCAAGCACAGCGGTTACGTACTGGTTTCCTACGGTGGTTTCCGTTATCAATCGGGGCTGTGGGCGGCGTTGGGTGGGCTGCTGGCGGTCGTTCTGGTGTTGTGGTTGCTGCGCTACCTGGTGGGGCTGTTGCTGACCTCCAGCGGCGTGGTCAACCCTTGGTCGCGGCGCAACCGCCGCCGGCGTATTCGCCTGGCAATCGAACAGGGCCAGCTGGACCTGGCCGAGGGTCGCTGGGCCAGCGCCCAGCGCCATTTGCATCGTGCCGCGGAGGCCGAGCGCCATCCCCTGCTGTACTACCTCGGTGCAGCGCGTGCCGCCAACGAGCAAGGTCGCAGCCAAGACAGCGACAACTTGCTGGAGCGTGCCCTGGAGCGCCAGCCACAGGCAGAACTGGCCATTGCCCTGACCCATGCCCAACTGCAGATGGACCGGGGTGAATGCGATGGCGCGCTGGAGACCTTGCTGGCCATGCAGGAGCGCCACCCGCACAACAGCCAGGTCCTGCGGCTGTTGCAGCGCCTGTACCTGGAGCGCGGTGACTGGTCCGCCTTGATTCGCCTGTTGCCCGACCTGCGCAAGGGCAAGGTTCTACCGGCCGCCGAGCTTGCTGCCCTCGAGCAGCGCGCCTGGGGCCAGAACCTGAGCCTGGCGACAACCCGTGGCGAGGACGCGCAAAGTGCACGGCAGGCCCTGGAGCGCGCCTGGCAGCAACTGACTGCCGCCCAGCGTCAGGAGCCGCAACTCGTGCTGGCCTACGCTGAACAGCTACGCCAGGTAGGTGCCGAGAGTGATGCCGAACAGGCATTGCGCACGGCTCTCAAGCGGAACTACGAAAGCCATCTGGCTCGCCTGTATGGCCTGGTGCGTGGCGATGACCCGGTGCGCCAGTTGCAAACCGCCGAAGGCTGGCTCAAAGACCACCCACAAGATGCCAGCCTGTTGCTCACCCTTGGCCGCCTCAGCCTGCAGAACCGTCTGTGGGGCAAGGCGCGCGATTACCTGGAAAGCAGCCTGCGCATGGAGCGCAACCCCGAGGCCTGCGCCGAACTGGCGCGCCTGCTCGCCGGCCTGGGTGAGACGGAGCGCAGCAACCAACTGTTCCAGGAGGGCCTTGGCCTGCTCGACGAACGCCTGCTGGCGTTGCCGCTGCCAGAAGGCGTACGCGCCTGACCTACCCCATAGCCCGCGGCAAGGCGCGGGCTATGGGGGCTGGTGATTTATCTTCCGTTGCATGCTGAATCTGCATTCCCAGTCCTCAGTCGCCTCCTATTGAATAGACGGAAATTTCTTACGCGTTTCAGCGACTTGTCGTTGCTGTAGCGCCTTGAAACAAAGCCCGTCTTTCCTCTACCGTTCCAGGCCACACTCTCATCCCGGGACCTTCACCACCCATGCTGCTGGCCCGTTTGCGCACCTTGTTTCTTCCTGCTTGCCTGGCCGCACTGGCAGTGCTGGCTGCGTCCTTCCAATTGGATAACATGCTTGGGCTGGTGCCATGCCCGTTGCGCTTGAGCCAGCGGTTGCTGCTAGCCCTGTATGCCCTGCTGAGCCTGGCCAGCGTGCTGCAGGCACCGCGTGCACGTGGCCTGCGGCGTTACGCATGGGCGACGTTGGCCTGCTCGCTGGGCGGGGCGGCGCTGGCCGCGCGGCAGGTCTGGCTGCAGGGTGCTGAAAGGGTTGTAGATGCATGCCCGCTGCCGATCGGGCGTGTATTCGAGCAGGGTTGGGTGGAGGCGGCCCGGCAACTGCTATTCGGCGGCCCGGAGTGCAGCGCGCTGAGCTGGAGTTTTCTCGACCTGACCCTTCCCGAGTGGAGCCTGTTGGCTTTCCTGCTGCTGGCGGCGCTGCCCGCGAGTTGCCTGCTGGCGTATCGTTTCCGCACGCTGGCAGGCACTTGACCAGGCGCAAGGTTGAGTCATCAGAATGACCAATGGCCATGTAACACGGTATTAAACACTTGTATGAAGTTTGTCCACTGCGTACCTTGAAGGGCAACACGTGCGGGAATAATCTCGCAGCACGGATACTCAAAACACAACTGCTCGATGCCGTCCTGCTGATATCACCTTTGTGCGCGCCTTCGCAGCGCGAGGTGCAGCGGCATCTACCCAGAAGGGAAGAGATCGCCATGCTCGATAGTTGTCAGAACGCTCAGGAACGCTGGGGTGGGGTTCACGAACTTATTGATCGTTGGCTGGAGGAGCGCAAGGAATTGGTGCAGTCTTTCCGCGCGTTGCGCGCCAAAGAGCTGGCCTTCGCCGACAAGGATACGAACGGGGATTTCTGTGGCCTGCTTGTGGACTACTGTTCGGCGTGGCACTTCGAGGTCTGCGAGCAGCTGGTCAGGGAAGCCAAGGCTTTCGGTGACGAGAAGGCACTGAAGCTGGCCGAAGAGATCAACCCACGCATTAATGACATCACGCAGATCGCGTTGGCTTTCAACGACCATTGTGCGAAAGCTGAGTGCAAGGACACAGAGCGCTTTGGCGAAAAACTGGGCAAGCTCGGTGGCCTGCTGCATGAGCGCTTCGAACTGGAAGACTGCCTGATCGAAGTGCTGCACAACGCGCACAAGGAAGAGGGCGCGGTACAGGCCTGATGGTTGGCGTCAGTCGCCAACCCCCAGCAGTTCGATCTCGAATACCAAGGGGGTATAGGGTGGAATCAAGTCGCCTGCGCCCTCGGCCCCATAGGCTTGTGCGGATGGAATGACAAGGCGCCACTTGGCGCCGACGTGCATCTGCGGCAACGCTACCTGCCACCCCTCGATCACCGAACCCAGGCTGAACCACTGTGGCGTCTGGTTCTGGTCGAATACCGAGCCGTCCGGCAACCTGCCTACGTAGCGCACCTGCACTTTGCCACCGGCTTTCGGCTGCGCGCCACTTCCTGCCTGCAGCTCGTTGTAAAGCACGCCCTCTGGCAACTCATGCACGCCAAAACACCCCCGCTCATTAGCCATGAAGCGTTTTTCCGCCGCTTGCTGCTTTTGCGCCTGGTCATCGCTTTCCTGTGCATCATGCTGCTGCAGCACGGCCTGCATGCGTGCCTTGTCGAGCTTCAGCGGCTGCCCTTGGTAGGCCTGGCGCAAGCCATCGACCAAGGCATCCAGTTGCAGGCCCGGCATGTCCTGGCGCAGCCGCTCGCCCAGGCTGGCCCCAAGGCTGTAGGCGAGATCGCGTTCATCACTGTCGGCCAGGGCGAGGGGCGCCAGCAGGCATAAACCTAAAACAAGAAATCGAGGCATGGTCAGTTCCTGCGCCAATGAGCGTGGAAGTATGCCAGTGTTGAATATGTGTATTGGCTTTTTCGCGGCTTTGCGTGGGTGCGGCTTTGAGTCGCAACAGGGCAGCGGCGCGGCAAGGCTTTGTCCAGCATCTACACTTACCCGCAGCTGCAAGCTTACAACGTTGCCCAGGCATGCAACGCGGCGTAACTATTACGGTCAACATGCCCTAGCGGCGGTAGCAGCAGAAGCATAGTATGAGCCGCACTCTCGTCAGCCAGGAGGTAAACCATGTCGGCCAAAAAGAAGCCAGTAAGTACGCCGTTACACCTGCTCCAGCAACTTTCGGGTAGCTTGCTCGAACATTTGGAAGAAGCCTGCTCGCAAGCGCTGGCTGATGCGGAAAAACTGCTGGCAAAGTTGGAAAAGCAGCGTGGCAAAGCGCAGGAAAAACTGCACAACGCTCGCTTGAAACTGCAAGGTGCAGCCAAGGCCGGTAAAGCCAAGGCACAGACCAAAGCGCAAAAAGCCAGCGCTGAACTTGAAGAACTGCTGGACTCCCTCAAGGAGCGTCAAACCCAGACGCGCGCCTACATTCAGCAACTCAAGCGCGATGCCCAAGACAGCATCAAGTTGGCCCAAGGTGTAGGCAAAGTGCGTGAAGCCGCGACCAAGGCCCTTGACCAGCGTGCAGCCAAAACGGCCAAGCCAGCTGTTGCCAAGCCGGCGACCAAGCCAGCCGGTCGAGCCACTACCGCAGCCAAGCCAGCAGCTAGAGCCACCGCCGCCGCAAAACCTGCGTCTAAGCCAGCCGCCAAGGCCACCGCCGCCGCAAAACCTGCGCCCAAGCCAGCCGCCAAGGCCACTGCTGCCGCGAAACCTGTGGCCAAGCCAGCCGCCAAGGCCACTGCCGCCGCTAAACCTGCGGCCAAGCCAGCCGCCAAGGCCACTGCCGCCGCAAAATCTGCGGCCAAGCCGGCCGCCAAGGCCACTGCCGCCGCAAAACCTGCGTCCAAGCCAGCCGCCAAGGCCACTGCCGCCGCAAAACCCGCAGCCAAGCCAGTCGCCAAAGCAACAGCCGCCGCTAAACCTGCGCCCAAGCCAGCTGCAGCCAAGTCGCCAGCACGTACCGCAGCGAAACCGGCTGCCAAGCCTGCCGCCAGCAAGCCAGCCGCTGCCAAACCGGCTACACCTGCCCCCAGCACTCCGGCCGCTGATGCCAACTCGGCCACTTCGGTAGCGCCATCGGCGCCGGCCAGCACGCCTGCTCAGGCACCGTCTTCGGCGTCCTGAAGCGCTGCAGCCGCGGCGCGTAGCTGCAGCAACGCGTCATGTTGTCGGCCCTGGTCCGGCACCAGCCGGGCCAGCCAGTCGCCCGTGGGCTCAGCAGAGTCCGCGGGCCACTGCTGGGCACGTTCTTGCAAGCGTTCCAGCAACGCTCTTTCTGCCTGTAATTCCAACCCTTTCACTTGCTCGCGCACAAGTGCCAGCCGGCTATCCAGCTGTGCTGCCGCGCGCCATTGCTGGCGCAGGTCGCGTAGCGGGGTGACCACTGTCCGTTGCCAGGGGTCGGCAATGCCGTGCAATGCCTGCGCGCGCTGGTCCGTCACGGCAACCCCACGCGCCTGCAACCACGTGGCGCACAGCAGCAGGCAGACATCGCCACCCAGTGTTTGCAGTTCAAGGCAGGCGGCTTCTACGCCAGGCCTGGCGTACAAGGCCAGGGCGTGATTCCACAGGTCGGTGTGCATGGTTCCACTCGCGCTATGGGCCGAGGAAGCTGGTAGACTCCGCGACCATCATGATCAGACTATCCAACCTCACTTTACAGCGTGGTCCGCAGCGCTTGCTAGAAGGCGCCGAGATGACCCTGCACGCCGGTCACAAGGCCGGTCTTATCGGCGCCAACGGTGCCGGCAAATCCAGCCTGTTCGCCTTGCTGCGCGGTGAGCTGTCGCCCGATGCCGGCGACTGCCAGCTGCCCGGCGACTGGCGCATCGCCCACATGCGCCAGGAGGTTGATACCCTCGATCGCCTGGCCGTGGACTATGTGCTCGACGGTGACGTGCGCCTGCGCAAGGTCCAGGCCGAATTGGCGGCTGCCGAGCAAGCGCACGACGGCACCGCCCTGGCGCGCCTGCACAGTGAGCTGGAAAGCGCTGACGGCTACACCGCCGACGCTCGCGCCCGCAAGCTGCTGGCCGGCCTGGGCTTTACCAACGAGCAGATGGACCGCCGAGTCGGTGACTTCTCTGGCGGCTGGCGTATGCGCCTCAACCTGGCCCAGGCGCTGATGTGCCCGTCCGACCTGCTGCTGCTCGACGAGCCCACCAACCACCTGGACCTCGACGCCATTCTGTGGCTGGAAGACTGGCTCAAGGGCTACCCTGGCACGCTGCTGCTGATTTCCCACGATCGTGACTTCCTCGATGCCGTGGTCGACCATGTGCTGCATGTAGAGCAGCGCAAGCTGAACCTCTACAAGGGCGGCTATACCGCCTTCGAGCGCACCCGTGCCGAACGCCTGGCGCAACAGCAACAGGCCTACGAGAAGCAGCAGGCGCAGCGCGCGCACATGGAAAAGTACATCGCCCGCTTCAAGGCCCAGGCCACCAAGGCGCGCCAGGCGCAGAGCCGGATCAAAGCCCTGGAGCGCATGGAGGAGCTGTCGGCGGCGCACGTCGATTCGCCATTTGACTTCGTCTTCCGCGAGTCGCAGAAAATTTCCAGCCCGCTGTTGAGCATGTCCGAAGGCCGCCTGGGGTATGGCGACAAAGCCATCCTCGACAAGGTCAAGCTGCAACTCACCCCGGGCGCGCGTATTGGCCTGCTCGGCCCGAATGGCGCAGGCAAGTCGACGCTGATCAAGAACCTTGCCGGTGAGCTGGCGCCGTTGTCCGGCCGGCTGGTCCGCGGCGAGAACCTGGCCGTGGGTTATTTTGCCCAGCACCAGCTGGACTCGCTGGACGACAAGGCCAGCCCGCTGCTGCACTTGCAGCGCATTGCCCCCGCCGAGCGCGAGCAGACCCTGCGCGACTTCCTGGGAGGCTTCGATTTCCATGGCGCCCGTTGCGACGAGCCGGTGGTGAACTTCTCCGGTGGCGAGAAGGCACGGCTGGCGCTGGCGCTGATCGCCTGGGAACGGCCGAACCTGCTGCTGCTCGACGAACCCACCAACCACCTCGACCTGGAAATGCGCCTGGCGCTGACCATGGCCTTGCAGGAGTTCGCCGGCGCCGTGGTAGTGGTATCCCACGACCGTCACCTGCTCAAGAGCACCACCGACGACTTCCTGCTGGTCGCTGACGGCAAGGTCGACACCTTCGACGGTGACCTGGACGACTACAGCCGTTGGCTGGTCGAGTATCGCCAGCGCAGCGCGCCGGCCAGTACTGCGCCGGTCAACCCGGACAAGACCGACAAGAAAGCCCAGCGCCAGGCCGCCGCGGCCTTGCGCCAGCAATTGGCCCCTCACAAGAAGGCCGCTGACAAGTTGGAAGCCGAGCTCAATCAGGTGCACGCGCAGTTGGCCGAAATCGAGACGGCGCTGGGCGACGCCGGCCTTTACGATGCGGCGCGCAAGGATCAATTGCGTGACCTGCTGGCGCGCCAGACCAAGCTCAAGCAACGTGAAGGGGAGCTGGAAGAGGGCTGGATGGAAGCGCTGGAAACCCTCGAAAGCATGCAAGCCGAGCTTGAGGCGCTGTCCTGATGGAGGAGCTGCGTGGGTTGCTGCCTGGGCAGTGGATGGACACCTTATGGCTGGGCTTGCAGATCCTCCTTATCCTGGCGGTGGCTTTTGTCCTGCAGCGCATCGTGGCCCGTGGCCTCAGCCGCCTGGGCCAGCGCTACCCCTTGCCACCGGAGTTGCTGGTGCCCGTGCGCGGTGGCCTGCGCTGGTTGATCATGGGCAGCGCGCTGCTGTTCGTGCTGGAGCGCCTGGGGGTTTCGGCAACGGTGCTGTGGACGGCCCTGTCCGGTTTCGTGGCGGTGGCGGCGGTGGCGTTCTTCGCCATGTGGAGCGTACTGTCCAACCTGCTGTGCGCGGTGCTGATCTTCACGGTCGGGCCGTTTCGTATTGGTGATGTGGTCGAGCTGGTCGACACCCTCGACAAGCCGGGCGTAAAGGGCCGGGTAATCGCCATCAACCTGCTGTTCACTACCCTGCTGGAAGTGCCCGAGGCAGGCGGGGCATTGGTGCAGGTGCCGAACAGCCAGTTCTTCCAGAAGTCGGTGCGGCGCTGGCGGGGGGCCGAAGTGCAGGCCATGCACAAGGACGTGTTGCTCGAGGCGGACTGACACAGCCCGCACAAGCACGCTAAATTCTGCAAAATTTGCTGGTCATATTTTCACCAACACCTTAGCTTAATCTTTTGCAACATTAGTGCGAGCGAGGTGTGTGATGTCGATGGAAGTATGGTTGGGCTTTTTTGCCGCCTGCTGGGTGATCAGCCTTTCCCCTGGCGCCGGGGCGATTGCCTCGATGTCCAGTGGCCTGCAATACGGCTTCTGGCGCGGTTACTGGAATGCCCTGGGCCTGCAACTGGGCCTGATTTTGCAAATCGCCATCATCGCCGCCGGCGTGGGCGCCGTGTTGGCCGCCTCGGCCACGGCGTTCCAGTTCATCAAGTGGTTTGGCGTCGCTTACCTCGTTTACCTGGCGTACAAGCAATGGCGTGCGCTGCCAATGGCCATGACCGATGAGTCGGGCGTGCGCCCCATCGGCAGGCCGTTGAGCCTGATGTTCCGCGGTTTCCTGGTCAACGTCAGCAACCCCAAGGCGCTGGTGTTCATGCTTGCGGTGCTGCCGCAGTTCATCAACCCGCATGCACCGCTGCTGCCGCAGTATGTGGCAATCACCCTGACCATGGTCAGTGTCGACCTGTTGGTAATGGCGGGCTACACCGGCTTGGCCGCACGGGTATTGCGCCTGTTGCGTACTCCCAGGCAGCAGAAGCGCTTGAACCGCACGTTTGCCGGGTTGTTCATCGGTGCGGCGGCGTTCCTGGCGACCTTGCGCCGCGCACCCGTCTGACAGGCGCGCTGCGATAAATGCAGGTTCGATCGAGTCTTGTCCGTCGGGGTGCTGTCTATCAGGGGGCGGATGATCACGATCATCCGTTTCACATGAGCATGGAGCCGAACTTGCAACTGGTGCTCTCAACCCATGCCGGGCCGGCAGCTTCGATGCACGCCCCGGCACCGAGGAGGAAACATGGACAAGCCGATTCATCCTTTGTCGGAAATCTTCAAACAGTTGGGGCTGTCTGACGACCCGGTCGAAATCGACCGCTTTATCACGACACACTCACCGCTCGAGGACGATGTGAAACTGGTAGATGCGCCTTTCTGGAGCGACTCGCAGCGCGCGTTCCTGAAAGAAAAATACATCGCCGATGACGACTGGATCCCGATGATCGACCAACTCAACGAGGCGCTTCACCCCCTGAAAAAATAAAGCGCCGAGCGGCACCTGACGAGTGAATGGCCGTTGCTATGCTCAGGAAAACAACCGGGGATAGCGCGATGAAAGATCCCTACGTATCAGGTTTCTGGTGCTCCGTTTCCATCCTGGGCATTCTGACGGCCAGTTACTTCTACGGCATCAGGCAGGCGCATCAACTGAACCAGGCGGTGCAGTTCCTCTACGCCGCCGCCGCGGTCACCGTGGCTGTCGCCGTGGTGGCGCTGGCCTGGGTCGCCTGGCAGCAGTTGCACCTGAACAAGCGCGAAGTGATCCAGGGGCGCACGTTGCTGACCATCTGGAACACCAAAGTTGCGCTACGCCGCGTCGAAACGGTCTTCGATCGTTATTTCTGGGGGAGCTACTGGCATTCGGGGCGCACTTTCGAAGAGGTCATGGGCGAACTCAAGGGCACCCCGCTGGAGCAAAGCCTTGATGCGCTGAAGCGCCAGTGCCGGGTGCTCGACCGCGAAATCCACGACCACCATCATCATTGGCTGGCCAACGCCCGCGACCTGTCCAGCGTGGCCCAGGCCATGGCCCGCGAGCGCTACCAGCTGGACCTGGGCGAACCCACGCAAAGCGGGCATGGCAATACCGCTGTGCTCAATCGCGACCTCGAAGTGCTGGTCTACACCTGGTCGGCGCGCCTGCGCAGTTTTGACCACCAGCTGGACGAACTGGAGCGCGGCTACCACTGAAAGCGCTTATTCGCCGCGTATGTATTGCTCCAGCTGCTTGATCAGGCTGGCTTGCTCGGCAATGGTTTCCTTCACCAGGTCGCCGATCGACAACAGCCCTAGCAGCTCGCCATTGCTCACGACCGGCAAGTGGCGCAGGTGGCGGTCGGTCATCAGGTTCATGCAGTACTCGAGGTTCTGCCTGGGCTCGACCGTGACCACTGGTGCACTCATGATTTCCCGTACCGGGGTGGCGGCAGAAGAGCGGCCCTTGAGCACCAGCTTGCGTGCATAGTCGCGCTCACTGACGATACCCACCACCTGCTTGCCCTCGACTACCGGCAGTGCACCGATGTTTTTCTCCGCCAGCATTTTCAGGGCGTCGAGCACCGAGTCATCCGGGCCGATGGTGTACACGGTCTGGTGCTGGGACTTGGTCTTGAGGATTTGTTCGACGGTCTTCATACGGGCCTCTGCGGGTGGAAAAGCGCTGTCTCGGTGTAACTAAAGCATCCGGTACGGCGCTCTGCACGGCAATGCAGGAAACGGCATGGAGTCGATTGAAAAACGTCATCGGTGTGCGCCTATGCGGGCCTCTTCGCGGCTAAAGCCGCTCCCACAGGTGTGTCATTGGCCTCAGAGCCTGTGATGCACCCTATGGGAGCGGCTTTACCGGTGCAGCCGATCAGAGGTTCGGCATTTGCCCGATCCGCGCGACCATTTCGCTGACGACCTGCAGGTCCAGCATGAACTGCTCTACCGTCTTGAACTCGTTGTCGTTGTGCCCGGTGTACTTCACGTCTGGCATGGCCAGGCCGAACTGCACGCCATTGGGCAGGTCGTGTACCGACGTGGCACCCGCCGAGGTGCCGAACTCATGCTTCATGCCCAGGTTCTCGCTGGCCACCGCCAGCAGAGCCTTCACCCACTCGCCCTCGGGGTTGCGATACATCGGTTCGTCCAGGCTATGGTCGAAGGCCACCGAGGTGCGGCTCTGCCGGGTCCATTTGTCCAGTCTGGTGGCCAGTTCGTCCTTGATGGTGGCAAGCGGCTTGCCCTTGGGAATGCGCAGGTTCACCGCCAGTTTCAACCCTTTGTCGGCCACCCCTACATAGGTCAACGACGCGGTCAGCGGGCCCATGAACGGGTCTTTGAAGGCCACGCCCAGCTTGTTGCCCAGGTAGTCCAGGCCCCAGTTGTCGGCAGCGTAGCGGGCGGCGTCGGTGAATTGGTTGTGCTTGAGCGGTACTTGCTGGCCCACGCCAGCAAGGAAGTCGAGCATGCGTGCAACCGGGTTTACCCCGGACTCCGGCTCCGAGGAATGCGCGGAAACCCCGGTTACTGTCAGCACCACCTGCTTGCCGTCGGCCTTGGCGTCGATGCTGAAGTCACCACCGTGCTGCTTTACATACCCGGCGCCGGCTTGCTGCAGTTGTTTGGCGAGTGCTGCCGGGTTGTCGGTGGCCAGGGTTGCGACCGAGGTGGTGGGGATCTGGTTGGTGGCCAGCCCGCCAGTCAGGTTGATGATTTCAGCACCTTCACCCGTGGCCGGGCGTTTGCTGAAGCTGGCCATGATCGTACCGTAGCCCTTCTCGGCAATGACCACCGGGTAGCCGCCATCCAGCGCCAGGTTGTAATCAGGCGTGGGGTTGCGCTCGAAGTAATAGGGGATCGCATCCCCACTGGTTTCTTCCGTCGTGTCGATCAGCAGCTTGAATTGGCGGGCCAGTGGCAGGTTTTCGTCCTTGGCCACTTTCAACGCATACATCGCGACAACGATGCCATTCTTGTCGTCTTCGGTGCCGCGGCCATACATGCGGTCGCCAACCAGGGTGACCTTGAACGGGTCCAGGCGGGTGCCGTCGGCCAGCTTCCAGTTGTCCGGATTGACCGGCACCACATCGGCGTGGGCATGGATGCCGATCACTTCCTTGCCGCTGCCGAGCGAAATTTCGTAAACCCGGTTATCGATGTTGCGGAACGCCAGGCCGAAACTGTCGGCCAGTGCTTTGATCTTGTCGGCGATTTTCAGGAACGCCGGGTTTTCGTACTGCGGCGTACCCTCGACGTTGTAGGTTGGAATAGCCACCAGTTCGCGCAGGGTTTCAGTGGCAGCCTTGCCGTATTTGATGCGGGTATACAGGCCAAGCAGGCGGTTGATCTCGTCCTGTTGCCCGGCGGCCAGCGGTTTGCCGTTCAGGTAGGCCTGCAGTGTCGCCTCAAGGTTATCGGCCTTGGCCAGGTCACTGCCTTTGAGCTTGCCGAGGAACTGCTTGAAGTCACGCGGGTCGCTGCCGTCGAAGGTTTTGACGATTGCCGCGGCCTGTTGCTGAGTGAGGTTGGCCTGGGCCGGTTGGGTGAACAGGCCGATGCTGGCCAGCAACAGGGTGGTGGCGGTGAGTTTTTTCAGGTGCATGGTTGCGCGCATTCCTTCGCCATGGATTGTTATGGGGTACCCGTTGGAGCAACGGGAGGACGCCCACGCTAACATCAATGGCCAGTGGCACGGGAGTGCCAGAAACGCGACATGTCGCACAAATGAAAAAGCCCCGGGCACAGGCCCAGGGCTTTTTGATATGGCGCACTCGGCGGGATTCGAACCCACGACCCCTGCCTTCGGAGGGCAGTACTCTATCCAGCTGAGCTACGAGTGCAACGCGCACGCATGATACCCATCTGCGCCGGTCGCGTCCATCGCCTTGATCTGTAGCCTTTTTCCCGGTTGCCTGTGCCGGCCGGTTCGCGGCTGAAGCCGCTTCCACCCAGTGGGAGCGGGCGTGCCCGCGAAAGGGCCGGTTGCCAGTACGCAAATGATGACTTTTCCGCCAGGCTGTTCAACCATTCGTTCTTTTTTTCGAACAGCCTATTGTCCAACACCCCAGCAGCCGCTTAGCATTCGTTTGAGATTTCAAACGCTCGATGCCCTGCCTTGGGCGCTTTTCAACAATCAACAATTCGGGAAGCCGACATGCAGCTCAAAGACGCTCAGTTGTTCCGCCAGCAAGCCTACATCAACGGTGAGTGGCTGGATGCGGACAATGGCCAGACCATCAAGGTGACCAACCCGGCCACCGGTGAAGTCATCGGTACCGTGCCTAAGATGGGCACCGCGGAAACCCGCCGCGCCATCGAAGCTGCCGACAAGGCCCTGCCGGCCTGGCGTGCCCTGACCGCCAAAGAGCGCTCGACCAAGCTGCGTCGCTGGTTCGAACTGATGATCGAGAACCAGGACGACCTGGCTCGCCTGATGACCACCGAACAAGGCAAGCCGCTGGCCGAAGCCAAGGGCGAAATCGCCTACGCCGCCTCGTTCATCGAGTGGTTCGCCGAAGAAGCCAAGCGTGTTTATGGCGACACCATTCCGGGCCACCAGCCAGACAAGCGCCTGATCGTCATCAAGCAGCCAATCGGCGTAACCGCGGCCATCACCCCGTGGAACTTCCCGGCTGCCATGATCACCCGTAAAGCCGGCCCGGCCCTGGCCGCTGGCTGCACCATGGTGCTCAAGCCTGCTTCGCAAACCCCGTACTCCGCCCTTGCCCTGGTCGAACTGGCCCACCGTGCCGGTATCCCGGCTGGCGTGCTGAGCGTGGTTACCGGCAGCGCTGGTGAAGTGGGCGGCGAACTGACCGGCAACTCCCTGGTACGCAAGCTGTCCTTCACCGGCTCGACCGAAATCGGTCGCCAGCTGATGGAAGAATGCGCCAAGGACATCAAGAAGGTTTCCCTGGAGCTGGGTGGCAACGCCCCGTTCATCGTGTTCGACGACGCCGACCTGGACAAGGCGGTCGAGGGCGCGATCATCTCCAAGTACCGTAACAACGGCCAGACCTGTGTCTGCGCCAACCGTATCTACGTGCAGGACGGCGTCTACGACGCGTTCGCCGAGAAGCTGGCGGCTGCGGTGGCCAAGCTGAAGATCGGTAACGGCCTGGAAGATGGCACCACCACTGGCCCGCTGATCGACGGCAAGGCTGTCGCCAAGGTTCAGGAGCACATCGAAGACGCCGTTTCCAAAGGCGCCAAGGTACTGTCCGGCGGCAAGCTGATCGAAGGCAACTTCTTCGAGCCGACCATCCTGGTTGATGTACCGAAAACTGCTGCTGTCGCCAAGGAAGAGACCTTCGGCCCACTGGCGCCGCTGTTCCGCTTCCAGGACGAAGCCGAAGTCATCGCCATGTCCAACGACACCGAATTCGGCCTGGCTTCGTACTTCTACGCCCGCGACATGAGCCGTGTGTTCCGTGTTGCCGAAGCCCTGGAGTACGGCATGGTGGGTATCAACACCGGCCTGATTTCCAACGAAGTGGCGCCATTCGGTGGCATCAAGGCTTCTGGCCTGGGCCGCGAAGGTTCCAAGTACGGTATCGAGGACTACCTCGAAATCAAATACCTGTGCATCAGCGTTTGATCGCACGGTAACGGCTTTACCTCTGCCAGCGGGGCGCGAGAGCGACGTCTCGCTGGCCTTTTTTACATTGCAGTACCTGGTGGCCAGGGCGCTTGTGGCAGTCGATCAACGAATACTGTTCGCGAGCACTCCCAGCCACCCCCGAATAAAAGCGCCATTACTGTCGGCGCAATGAGGGCATTATGAGCAAGACCAACGAATCCTTGATGCAACGTCGTGTAGCTGCCGTCCCGCGTGGCGTTGGCCAGATTCACCCGATCTTCGTCGACAGCGCGAAGAACTCGACCGTGATCGACGTTGAAGGCCGCGAACTGATCGACTTCGCCGGCGGCATCGCAGTGCTGAACACCGGCCACCTGCACCCGAAAGTGGTTGCAGCCGTGCAAGAGCAGCTGACCAAGGTCAGCCACACCTGCTTCCAGGTGCTGGCCTACGAGCCTTACGTCGAGCTGTGCGAAAAGATCAACAAGCTGGTCCCAGGCGACTTCGACAAGAAGACCCTGCTGGTCACCACCGGCTCGGAAGCCGTTGAAAACGCCGTGAAAATCGCCCGTGCCGCCACTGGCCGTGCCGGCGTTATCGCCTTCACCGGCGGCTACCACGGCCGCACCATGATGACCCTGGGCCTGACCGGCAAGGTCGTGCCGTACTCCGCAGGCATGGGCCTGATGCCAGGCGGCATCTTCCGCGCCCTGTTCCCGAGCGAGCTGCACGGTGTGAGCGTTGACGACGCCATCGCCTCGGTCGAGCGCATCTTCAAGAACGACGCAGAGCCACGCGACATCGCTGCAATCATCCTGGAGCCTGTACAAGGCGAAGGCGGCTTCCTGCCAGCGCCTAAAGAGCTGATGAAGCGCCTGCGCGCCCTGTGCGACCAGCACGGCATCCTGCTGATCGCCGACGAAGTTCAGACCGGCGCTGGCCGCACCGGCACCTTCTTCGCCATGGAGCAGATGGGCGTTGCGCCTGACCTGACCACCTTTGCCAAGTCCATCGCCGGCGGCTTCCCGCTGGCCGGTGTATGTGGCAAGGCCGAGTACATGGACGCTATCGCTCCGGGTGGCCTGGGCGGCACCTACGCCGGCTCGCCGATCGCTTGCGCCGCAGCCCTGGCCGTGATCGAAGTGTTCGAAGAAGAGAAACTGCTGGACCGCAGCAAGGCAGTGGGTGAGCGCCTGACCACCGGCCTGCGTGAAATCCAGAAGAAGCACCCGATCATTGGCGACGTTCGTGGTCTGGGCTCGATGATTGCCGTCGAAGTCTTCCAGAAAGGCACCCACACTCCTGACGCCGCTGCTGTTGGCCAGGTTGTGGCCAAAGCCCGCGAAAAAGGCCTGATCCTGCTGTCTTGCGGCACCTACGGCAACGTTCTGCGGATTCTGGTTCCGCTGACCGCCGAAGACGCGCTGCTGGACAAAGGCCTGGCCATCATCGAAGAGTGCTTCGCTGAACTTGCCTGATGTGATGCGCTTCAGAAAAAACCCGCCTCGGCGGGTTTTTTTATGCCCGGTGATGCGTCGGAGGCTATGGTTGTTGGATGATGCGCCCAGCACGTTGTAAAAGGCTGAGGCAAGGATTTACAGGAGTAGTTGGCGATGAACGCTGCAGAGCCCACCCCACCGAGCGTACTGATCGTCGAAGGCGACCCATGGGTACGCGACATGCTCAGCGAGATGCTGCTGAGCGTTCGCTGCGATGCCCGCCTTCAGGTCTGCGCCGACGGCTCGCAAGCGCTCAGCGCCCTGGCCGCCAAGCCGGACCTGATCATTGCAGCACGTGAGCTGGCTGGCATCGACGGCCTCGACCTGCTGCGCAAAGTACGCGCCAAAGGGTCGGGGTTGCCGTTCATCCTCATGAGCAACCGCAGCGACAGTGCGAGTGTGCGTGAAGCCCTGCCGCTGCACCCCACGGCGTACCTGAGCAAGCCCCTGAACCTGGGTAACCTGCGCAAGCGCCTGGAACAGTTGCTGCTGGGCGTGGGCGAAGAAATCGCCTGCCCGGTGCCGCCCTTGCAGCCCGGTGCCAGCCTGCGCGCTTACCTCGAACAGCGCCGGGCTACTGCCGATGGCGGGCCGCTGCTGGCCGATTTGCAGGTGGCGATCAAGCGAGCCCTGAACCCTGAGGGCCTGAACCTGAAAGTGCTGGAAGAAGAAGTCTGCCGTGACCCGCAAGTGACCGCGGTGCTGATAGCGGCTGCCAACAGCGCAGCGCTGCACCGTGAAGCACCGGTGCAAACCCTGCTGCAAGCCCTGAACAAGCTGGGCAGCACGCAAAGCATGAACCTGATTCTGGGCATGACCCTCAAGCGCAGTGCCCGCCTCAGCGACCCCTTGCTGGCGCAGCATGCGGCGCAGTACTGGGATTTGTCCCTGCACACCGCCGAATATGGCCGTACGCTGGCGCGCCTGCTGGCGCTGGACGAAGGGCTTTGCTATTGCGCAGGGTTGCTGCATTGCCTGGGCGACCTGGCGGTGCTGCGCTGCCTGCAGGAATGGCGCCTGGCGGGCGGCGAGCTGGACGAAGACAAGGTCCAGTTGTCGCTCAACGAGTTCGGTGCCGCATTCGGCTCGGCGCTGCGCACCCGCTGGCGCTTGCCGTTGGCTTTACGCGAGCTGATCGCGGCGATCTATCAACTCGGTGGCGGGGTGTACTCGCGCGATATTCTGGCCATGAACCTGGCCGGGCAGTTGGCGCGGCTACCGGCTGGGCAGGGGCTGGCGAAGATTGCCAGTGGCAAGACGGCGCGTTTGCTGAAGATGGGCTTGCCGGAGCTGACCCGGTTGCGCAAGGTGGAGAACCCCGAAACCAGTTCGCAGCCCGCGGCTGAAGGCCCGATACAAGCCGACGATGCTCCTTGAGCCGGGCAGGCGTAAGGGGGTTCAACCGCGCACGATCTGGTTCTTGCCCTGCCGCTTGGCCTGGTACATCGCCGCATCGGCGCGGGCATACAGGCTGTCCAGCGCCACATCTTCAGCGGTCAACCCGGTAAGCCCCTGGCTCACCGTTACCCCGTAGGTGTGCGCCCCATGGCTGAAGCTCAAACGCTGAATCTGCCGCTGTAGCCGCTCGGCTATCTGCCCGGCCAGCTCGGCACTGCACCCTGGGAAGACTGCCGCGAACTCTTCGCCGCCAATACGCCCGAACAGGTCGCCACGGCGCAACACAGCCTTGCCGCTGTCGGCGATGTGCTGCAGCACCTGGTCGCCTTCCTGGTGGCCATAGCTGTCGTTTATCTGTTTGAAGTCGTCGATGTCCAGTAACAGGAAGGCCAACGGCGTGCCGTTTTCCCGGGCGCTGTCAAACGCCGCTTGGGCGCATTCGAAGAAGTGCCGGCGGTTGCTGCTTTGGGTCAGCACGTCAATGGTGGCCAGGCGCTGCAACTCGCCTTCCAGCTGCTTTTTCTCGGTGATGTCTTCGGCAATGCCGACGATGATCACGCGGTCGCCGTCATGCTGCTGGTTGATGTAGCACTTGTCGCTCAACCAGCGCACTTGCCCGTCGGCATTGATGATACGGTACTCGCGGTCCTCGACCGCGCCTTTGAGCAGCACCTGGGCCAGGCTGCGCTCGGCGTATTCCAGGTCGTCGGGGTAGATGCTGTCGCGCCACTCGTTGAAGTCGGCCAGTACCAGGCTGGCCGGGCGGCCGAAGATGCGCTCGTAGGCGGGGCTTACGTACAGCACTTCGCGTGTTTCCCAATCGAAGGCCCAGAGCACCGCGTTGACACTCTCGAGCAACGAGCTGAACAGCTGTTCGCGTTCGCTCAGGCGGGCGACTTCACCTTGCGCATGAAGGAGCGCCAGTAAAGTGCGGGCGGCTCCCGGTGGTACCGGGCCTGGCGATGTCATTGGAATATTCTTGGCCATGTGCACGTAGCGAGTCTCGACGTGAAAGCGTGCGGCCAGCATCCTGCCCGCCACGCGGGCGATGTGCGGGGTTTGAGTGGGGGCGAGGTGGGGAAGTTCCAGCTGGCACGCCCCATGCTGGGGCGTGCCGATCAACGGCGATCAGGCGCCGGTCGGGCGCAGTGAATAGGTTTTCAGCTGTGCCGCGAAGTCGCGCAGGGCTTGAATACCACTGGTTTCGGCTTCGTGTACCCAGTCCTTGATGGCGGCCAGCATGTCATGGCCGTTGGCGCTGGTGCGGGCCCAGATCTGCTGCAAGGCCAGGCGCTTTTCGTAGATGGTTTTCAAGGCCTGGCTGTGCGCAAGCATCGATTCGATGCGCACATGGTGGCGGTCTTCGAGCAGGCTGGTTTCACGGGATAGCAGGCGCTTGGCACGGCGGAAGTGGTGGCGCACCGAGGCGTCGACACGCGCCAGTTCCAGCTTTACCAGTGGGGCGATCACCAATTTGCGGTACTGGGCCATGATCTGGAAGCGGTTGTTGAGGATCGCCATGGCGGTGTCCATGTCCAGGCTACCTTTGCCTTCCACCCGATGGGCAATCGGCGCCACACGCTGCACCTTGGCCAGGCGCAGCAGGCAGAACAGGCGGATCCACGCCCAGCCCATGTCGAACTCCCAGCGCTTGACCGACAGCTTGGCCGAATTGGGGTAGGTGTGGTGATTGTTGTGCAGCTCTTCACCACCGATCACGATGCCCCACGGCACCAGGTTGGTGGCCGCGTCACGGCATTCGAAGTTGCGGTAGCCGAACGCGTGGCCCAGGCCGTTGACGACACCGGCAGCCCAGAACGGGATCCACATCATCTGGACCGCCCAGATGGTGATACCGAGGGTGCCGAACAGCAGCAGGTCGATCACGGCCATCAACGCGATGCCGCCCAATTTGTAACGCGAGTAAAGGTTGCGCTCGATCCAGTCATCAGGGCAGTTCTTGCCGTAGATGCGCAGGGTGTCTGGGTTGCGGGCCTCTTCACGATACAGCTCGGCGCCTTTGCGCAACACCGTGCTCAGGCCTTTGTGCACAGGGCTGTGCGGGTCGTCGGGTGTTTCGCACTTGGCGTGGTGCTTACGGTGGACCGCCGTCCACTCGCGGGTGTTCTGCGCCGTGGTCAGCCACAGCCAGAAGCGGAAGAAATGCTTGAGCGCGCCGTTGAGCTCAAGGGCCCGGTGCGCAGAGTAGCGATGCAGGTAGACCGTGACGCTGACAATGGTCACGTGGGTCATCAACAGGGTGATGCCGACCAGTTGCCAGGCCGACAAGTCGAGCAGGCCGTTGTACCACATAGATGTAAATGCCCTCGAAATGCGGGGGGAAGGGTCGATTATCCCTTGGTGGGGAAATAAAACCAGTCAACCTGTTCAGACAGGAGGTCACGACATGTTTCAGCCTTTATAATGCCCCTTTCTTTTCAATGGGCTATCCCACCCGACATGTCTGTTTCCGTTCGCGACGCCTTGCGCATGGCCGCGCTCTATGTGGTGCTCTCGATCCTCTGGCTGGTGCTGGCCGAGGTGATGCTTCAGAGCATGACCGACGACCCCCTGGCATTGACCGTGGGGCGGCAGATCAACGTGGTGGTGTGGGTGCTGTGCAGTGCCTTGCTGATTTACCTGTCCCGGGTGCGGCTGCTGCATTTCATCGGCCATGGCGCGCGGTTGCGCTGCGAAGACCGGGAACGCCTGCGCATGGCCGCCGCGGTGTTCGACAGTACCCTGGAAGGGGTGCTGGTAACCGACCGCCAGGGCCTGATCGTGCACGTCAACCGTGCCTTCATGCGCATTACCGGTTACCAGCAGCACGAGGTGATCGGCCAGCGCCCGAGCAAGTTCAAGTCGGGCCGCCATGGCCAGGCCTTCTACCAGCAGGTTTACGCCACCCTGGCTGAAAAGGGCGAGTGGAGCGGCGAAATCTGGAACCGGCGCAAAAGCGGCGAAATCTACCCGCAGTGGCAGACCATCTGCGCTATTCACGATGACGAGGGTGAGCTGAGCCATTACGTGGCCGTGTTCAGTGACATCAGCGCGATCAAGCATTCGGAGCAGGAACTGGCCTACCTGGCCCACCACGACCCGCTGACCGGCCTGCCCAACCGCTTGCTGTTCAACGACCGCGTCGAGCAGGCCCTGGCCGCGGCGCAGGCCAACAAGCGTGGGTGCGCCCTGCTGCTGCTGGACCTGGACCACTTCCAGAGCATCAACGATGGCCTTGGCCACACCATCGGTGACCAGTTGCTGAGGCTGGTGGGGGAGCGCCTGGGCAAGATACTGGGCAATGCTGTGACCTTGGCCCGGCTGGGCGGTGACGAGTTCGGCGTGCTGGCCGAAGGCTGCCAGCAAGTCGGCCAGGCAGGCAAACTGGCGCAGGGCATCATCGAGCGCATGCGCGAGCCGTTCCTGTTCGATGGCCATCGGTTGTTCATCAGTGTCAGTGCCGGTATCAGCCTGTTCCCCAGCGATGCCTTGTGTGCCGAACAGTTGCTGCGCAACGCCGATTCGGCTTTGTACAAGGCCAAGGGCAATGGGCGAGCCTGCTATGCGCTGTACACCGAAGAACTGACGGCCCACGCCCAGCACCGGGTTGAAACAGCGGGCGAGTTGCGCCGCGCACTGGAGCATGACGAACTGCGGGTGTTTTTCCAGCCGGTACACGACCTGGCGACCGGCAGCCTGGTCGGGGTCGAAGCGTTGGTGCGCTGGCAGCATCCGCAGCGCGGCCTGGTGCCGCCAGGCGAGTTCATCCCGATCGCCGAGCGTACCGGCCTGATTGCCGAAATCGATGCCTGGGTGCTGCGCCAGGCCTGCCGGCAAATGGTGCAGTGGCAGGCGCAAGGCCGGCAATTGGCGTTCGTGGCGGTGAACATCTCCAGCCGGCTGTTTGGCCAACATGAGTTGTACCGGCAAGTGGCCGACGTCCTGCACGACACCGGCCTGGCCCCCGCCTTGCTGGAGCTGGAAGTGACCGAAAGCGCTGTGATGGAAGACCCGGAGGTGGCGCTGGAGCAACTTCACCGCTTACGTGAGCTTGGCGTGACCCTGGCCATTGATGACTTCGGCACCGGCTACTCTTCGCTGCTGCGGCTCAAGCGTTTGCCCGTTCAGAAGCTGAAAATCGACCAGGGCTTCGTTGCCGGGTTGCCGCTGGATGAGGATGACATCGCGATCGTGCGGGTGATCATCGCCCTGGCCCGCAGCATGGGCATGCAGGTGCATGCCGAGGGTATCGAGCAGGCAGAGCAGGCCGCCTTCCTGCTGCAGCAGCAGTGCCAGCTGGGGCAGGGCTACTGGTTCGGGCGGCCGGTGCCGGCTGCGGATTTGCACTGGGATTGAGTGCCTCTTCGCGGGTTTGCCCGCGAAGAACTCAACGCTTGTTCAAGCCTTTTGCCAATCGGTCGCCACCCAGCTGGATCAACGCCACCAGCGCCACCAGCATGGCGATCACGGTCAGCATGATCTGGCTGTCGAAGCGCTGGTAGCCATACCGGTAGGCGATGTCGCCCAGCCCTCCGGCACCGATCGCCCCGGCCATGGCCGAGGAGTTGATCAGGGTCACCAAGGTGATGGTGAAACCGCCGACAATACCCGGCAACGCTTCGGGCAACAACACATGCCAGACAATGTGCCAGCGCCGGCAACCCATGGCCTGCGCGGCTTCCACCAAGCCATGGTCGACTTCGCGCAGGCTGACCTCGGCGATCCGGGCAAAGAACGGCGTGGCGGCGATGGTCAGCGGGACAACCGCCGCCCACACACCATAGGTCGTACCCACCACCAGCCGGGTGAACGGGATCAGCGCGACCATCAGGATCAGGAACGGGATCGAGCGGAACAGGTTGACGAAGGCGCCCAGTACCCGGTTCAGCAAGGCTGCCTCGAATATGCCACCCCTGCCGCTGGTGACCAGCAGCAGTGCCAGGGGTACCCCCAGCAGCAAGGCGATAAGCGACGACACGCCAACCATCAGCAGGGTATCGAGCAAGCCTTCCAGCAGACGATCAAACCACATGGCCCAGCACCTCTACGTTGTCCGCCCAACGGCGGGCGCGTTGCAGCAATTGTTGGGTATCGTGCGGTGCGTGCTGCACCGACAGGATCAACTGGCCCAGGGCGTGCTCGCCAATGGTCGCCACGCCGCCCTGCAGCAAGCGCACGCGACCGCCCAGGTCGTGGAACAGGGCAGACAGTTCAGGCTCGCCAAGTACACTCAGTTGCAATACCACGGCGCAGTCACGGCTTGTGGGGTGGGCCTGCAGGCTGGCTTGCAGCGCCGCAGGCAGCCGCGCTTGCAGCGGCGCAAGCAGGGTTCGGGTGACCTCGTGGTGAGGGGCGCCGAAGACACGCCAGACTTCGCCCTGCTCAACCACCTCGCCGCGGTCCAGCACCACCACCCGGTGGCAGATATCACGGATGACCGCCATCTCGTGGGTAATCAGCACGATGGTCAGGCCCAGGCGCCGGTTGATATCGCGCAGCAGTTCCAGGATCGAGGCCGTGGTCTCCGGGTCCAGCGCGGAGGTGGCTTCGTCGCACAGCAGGATCTCGGGGTCATGCACCAGTGCCCGGGCAATGCCCACGCGCTGTTTCTGCCCGCCTGACAATTGCGCGGGGTACACGTGGTGTTTCTCCTGCAGGCCGACCAGTGCCAGCAGCTCCCGGACCTTGCGTTGTCGCTCGCCCTTGGCCACGCCCGCCACCTTCAAGGGCAGCTCGACGTTCTGCCACACTGTCTTCGCCGACAGCAGGTTGAAATGCTGGAAGATCATGCCGATACGCCGACGCAGCGCCACCAACTGGTCGTCATCGAACGCCGCGATGTCCACCTGGTCGATCAGTACCCGGCCGTGGCTGGGGCGTTCCAGGCGGTTGATGGTGCGTAGCAACGAAGATTTGCCGGCGCCGCTGCGGCCGATGATGCCGAACACTTCGCCCTGGCGAATGTTCAGGTCAATGCCGTGCAAAGCGGGTTGCGCCTGCCCAGGGTAGGTCTTGCCCAGGCCGATGAAGCGTACATGGGCTTGATTGATTTCCGGGTGCAGGGCGTGCTCCCTGGCCGTTGACGCTCGCGGTTGGGGGGTGGGCGCCTTGAATGCGCTGGCCTGGCTCATGTCAGCCTTCCCAACCGGCCTGGTACAGCTTGCCGTGAGCCTTGTCCAACGCTGCGCGTACGGCAGGCGAATGTTGGTAGATGTCGACGAACTGTGCCAGGCGTGGGTCGTTTTTGCTCTGCGGGCGAATCACGAATTGAATCACGTACTCCTTGTTTTCCAGACCGTCGAACAGCAGCGCTGAACTGGCATCGAAGCTGTTGGCCAGGCGAATGTATGCCGGGTACCCCTGCACCAGGTCGGCGTCGTCATAGGCACGCACCAGCTGCACGGCTTCGACTTGCAGGATCTTCAGCTTTTTCGGGTTGGCGACAATGTCGTCCTCGGTGGCTTTGTAGCCAACCCCTGGCTTGAGCGTGATCAACCCGGCCTTGGCCAGCAGTTGCAGGCCGCGGCCGCTGTTGATCGGGTCGTTGGCGATGGCCACGCTCGCCCCTTCAGGCAGGTCGGCGAAGCTTTTGTACTTTTTCGCGTACAGGCCCACGTTGTTGATAATGCCCGGTGCATAGGGCACCAGGTCGAAGCCCGCAGCCGCCTTGGCATTCTCCAGGAACGGGATGTGCTGGAAGTAGTTCACGTCGATGTCGCCGCTGTTGAGGCTGACATTGGGCGCGATCCAGTCGCTGAACTCGATCAGCTTCACCTCCAGGCCTTGCTTGTGGGCTTCTTCCACGGCGGCTTCCAGCGGGATCGCAAAGGCCGAGGTAGTGCCGATCTTCAGGGGTTCGGCGGCCTGGGCAGTGGCGCACAGGCCGAGGGACAGGGCGATGGCCACGACGGGCCGGAACAGTTTTTCAAGCATGGTGCAGGGCTCCAGTCGGTGCAGGGGTAGGGGTGCGGGTAAAGCGGTAAGCCGAACCAGGGTGGTCGGCGGGCAAGTGCGGGTGGTCGGCCTGGAACAGTTTCTGGCGCAGGGTGCCCTCGGCGTACGCGGTCTTGTAGCGGCCGCGTTGTTGCAGTTGAGGAACGACCAGGTCGATGAAGTCCTCAAAGCTCTCCGGGGTGACGGTGCGGGTCAGGTTGAAGCCGTCCAGGCCGGTCTCGTCGAGCCAGGCGATCAACTGGTCGGCGACCTGCTCGGGGTCGCCGACCACCTTCACGTAGCGCCCGCCCAGCGCGTGCTGTTGCAACAGGCGCCGGCGGGTCCAGGCGTTGCCCTGCAACTGGCGGGTGGCTGACTGAATGGCGTTGCCCTGGCTGAAGGGGATCGGCTCGTCCAGTGCATAGGCCCCGAAGTCAATGCCGGTCGAGGCCGCAAAATGTGCGACGCCGGCCTCGGCGCTGGCGTGCTGCAGATACTCGGCATGCTTGGCCTGGGCCTGTTGCTCGGTCGCCGCGACGATCACCGTGATGCCCATGAATACCTTGACCGCCTGCGGGTCGCGCCCGGCAGCCGAGGCAGCCGCGCGTACCTGCTCGACCTGGGCGCGGGCCGCGGTCTTGTCCTGAGCACTGATGAACACACATTCGGCATGTTGCCCGGCGAAGCCCAGGCCCCGTTGCGAACTGCCTGCCTGGAACAGTACCGGAGTGCGCTGCGGCGAGGGTTCGCACAGGTGGTAGCCCTCGACCTTGTAGAACTCGCCCTGGTGCTGCACCTTGCGCACCTTGTCGGGGCGGGCATAGATGCGCTGCTCGCGGTCAGCGACCACCGCGTCGTCAGCCCAGCTGCCCTCCAGCAGCTTGTACAGCACCTGCAGGTATTCGTCGGCCTGGTCGTAGCGGCGGTCATGTTCGGGTTGCTGTGCCAGGCCCATGGCGCGGGCGGCACTGTCGAGGTAACCGGTGACGATGTTCCATCCAACCCGGCCCTGGCTCAGGTGGTCCAGGGTGGATAGGCGTCGGGCGAACAGGTACGGCGCCTCGTAGGTCAGGTTGGCGGTAAGGCCAAAACCCAGGTGGCGAGTGACGGCGGCCATGGCCGAAACCAGCAGCAAGGGGTCATTGACCGGCAACTGGATGGCCTCCTTGAGGGTGACGTCCAGCGATTGCCCATAGATATCGTAGGTACCGACGATATCGGCGATGAACAGCCCATCGAACAGGCCGCGCTCCAGCAGGCGTGCGAGCTGGGTCCAGTACTCCAGGCTGGTGTACTGGGTCGAAGTGTCCCGTGGGTGGGTCCACAGGCCGTGGTTGATGTGCCCGACACAGTTCATGTTGAAGGCATTGAGCAGGATTTGCTTGGCCATCAGAGCGTCCCCCGGCGTGGCGGATTGACGTCGTTGAGGTAGTAATTGCCGATGGCGTGGTATTTCCAGCGGACCGGGTCGTGCAAGGTGTGCACGCGGGCGTTGCGCCAATGGCGGTCGAGGTTGTGCTCGGCCAGCGTCGCTTGGCTCCCACTCAGTTCGAACAGGGCAGTGCCGGCGGCAAGCGCGATTTCCGTGCTGATGGCACGCGCTTCGGCCACGGCGATGGACGCCGCGGCGACGGTGTCGGCGGTGCTGTCGTTGCGGGCGCGGTCGAGGTATTCGCCAGCGCGTTCCAGCAGGGCTTCGGCCGCGTGCAGGCGGATCGCCAGGTGGCCGAAGCTTTTCAGCGTCAGTGGGTCATCGCTTGCCTTGTCCAGGCCTGCGTCGACCCATGGTCGGCTGCGGGTGCGCACGAAGTGCAGGGCATCCTCGTAGGCGGCGCGGGCGATGCCGGTGTCGATGGCGGCGTGAAGAAGCTGCGCCAGCGGGCCGACCGGGGTGGGGCGCTCGAAGGCACTCTGGAAAGGCACCACGTCCGCTGCGCTGACGTAAACGTTGTCCAGCAGAACCGAGCCACTGCCGGTGGTGCGCTGACCAAAGCCGCTCCAGTCGTCGATCACCTGCACGCCCTGGCTATCGGCCGGCACGAACACCAGGTGCTGCACGCCCTGTTCATCGACCACCGACGTAGGAATACGCTGGGCGTAGATGGCGCCAGTCGCGTAGAACTTGCGGCCATTGATGCGAAAGCCGTCACCGTCACGGCTCAGGCGGGTGGTGCGTTCGTTGGCGGTCTTGGTACCCAGTTCGGCCAGGGCATTGCCGAAACGGCGGCCGGCCAGTACTTCGCCATACAGCCGCTTCTGTTGTTCGGGGCTGCCGTTTACCCGCAGTACTTCCAGGCTGTAGAAATGATTCTGTGGGATCTGCCCCAGCGAGCCGTCGGCCTGGGCGATGCGGGCGATGACCTTGGCCAGGGTGACGTTGGACACGCCAGCGCCGCCGAAGGCCTTGGGCACACTGATGGCCCACAGGCCGGAGCGGGTGAACAGGTCCAGTTCGCTGTGCGGCAGCCGGCGTTCGCGGTCGCGCAGGGCGCTGTCGCGGCGCAGTTGTTGGGCGATTTCGTCGGCGACATGCAGGGCTTGGGTGTCGCTGGTGATGATTCTGATGGTCATGGGTTTCTCCGGGCCTTGGGAGCGCTATGCGGCCCATCGCGACACAAGGCCGCTCCTGCAGGGATACGCGGTTCCATGCCGGTCCGCGCCACGGGTAGGAGCGGCCTTGTGTCGCGATGGGCTGCAAAGCAGCCCCCAAGGCCATTGAATTCAGATCCAGGAATGCCGCGCGGGCAAGGTCCCGTTAAGGTGGTAAGCCCCAACCGCGTGGTACTTCCAGCGCACCGGGTCATGCAGCGTGTGCACCCGGGCGTTGCGCCAGTGGCGGTCGAGGTTGAATTCGGCAAGGGTGGCGCGGCTGCCAGCCAGCTCGAACAGCTTTTCGCTGGCCTGCAGGGCAATTTCAGTGGTCAGCACCTTGGCTTCGGCCACCGCAATGGACGCGCGCGCAGCGCTCGCGGCATCCACGGGCGCGGCGCTGACCTCGTCAAGCACCTGCGCGGCCTTGCGCAGCAACGCTTGCGCCGCATGCAGTTCAAGCTTCAGGCGCCCGACGTCAGCGATCACGTAAGGATCGTCGCTGGCGCGCTCGACATTGACGTCGACCCAAGGCCGCGACTTCTCGCGAACGAACTTGATCGCATCTTCGATGGCCGCTTCAGCGATACCTGCATCGATTGCTGCCTGGATCAACTGCGAGACCGCGCCCTGGGTATTGGGTATATCGCGCTGGCGCCAGTTATCGATCACCAGCGCCGCCTCCACCGGCACCTGGTCCAGCAGTACCGTGCCGCTGGCGGTGGTGCGCTGGCCAAACCCGGACCAGTCATCGACGATGCGCAACCCCGGGCTGCCTCTACGTACGAACGCCAGGCGCTGACGGCCGTCGTCGTCCAGGGCTTTGACCGCTACCCAATGGGCGAACAGGGCGCCGGTGGAATAGAACTTCTCGCCACTGATGCGATAACCGTCGCCGTTGCGGGTGATACGCGCGGTGAGCGTGAGGGTGTCCTTGGTGCCGCGTTCGGGCCCGGCATTGCCGATGCGCCAGCCTTCGAGCACGCTGCGGAAAACAAACGCCTGTTGCGCTTCGCTTGCCGTCAGGCGCAGCAATTGCAGGATGCCGAACTGGTTCTGCGGGATCTGCCCCAGGGCCGGGTCGGCGGCGCTGATCAGGCGGAACACTTCGGCGATGGTGGCGAACGAAACATCGGGGCCACCGTGGGCCTTGGGTACGCTGATGCTACCCAGCCCGCTGCGGGTGAACAGCTCGACCTCGGCCCATGGCAGCTTGCGTTGCTGGTCGCGGCGGGCGGCATGCTCGCGGGCGACCTCGGCCAGTTCGCGTGCCGCTTGCAAGGCTTCGGCGTCGTTGCGCAACACCTTGGCTGGCAGCAACGGGGGAGCGCTGTCGAGATCGCTGTGTAATAGGCTGTTGGGTTGGCTGGACATCAGTACCGCTCCTTGGCTGTACTCAATGCCCTGGCGTTACGCACTGGGGAAATTGTGATGCTGACCATTCCTGACCTCGCGAAAAGTAAAGCCGCTACAGCTGGTCGCGGCGAACGTGTGCTGGTCCGGTGGTCCGGTTGATATACCCTAATGCTTTATAAAAATTTAATGAACTAACTCTTTGGAATATATATAGAAGGAGAGATTTCCGCGGCTACGCCGACCTCTTCGCGGATGAACCCGCGAAGGGCCCAGAGCAGGCCTACTCGGAAGCAGCAGTCCCAAGGAACTTGCGCAAGAACTGCCGGGTACGCTCTTCCTTCGGCGCAGCAAACAGCGCTTTGGCCTCGCCTTGCTCCACGATCACGCCTTTGTCGAAGAAGATCACCCGGTTAGCCACGTCACGGGCAAAGCTCATTTCGTGGGTGACGATGACCATGGTGCGCCTTTCTTCCGCCAGGCCGCGAATGGTCGCCAGCACTTCACCCACCAGTTCCGGGTCCAGCGCCGAGGTCGGCTCGTCGAACAGAATCACCTCGGGCTCCATGGCCAAGGCGCGGGCGATGGCCACCCGCTGCTGCTGGCCACCGGACAGGCGACGCGGGTAGGCATCTTCCTTGCCCGCCAGGCCAACCTTGGCCAGCAAGCGGCGGCCCAGTTCGACAGCCTGTTCGCGCGGGGTCTTCTTGACGATCACCGGCCCCTCGATCACGTTTTCCAAGGCTGTGCGGTGCGGGAACAGGTTGAAGTTCTGGAACACGAACCCGGCCTGCTGGCGCAACCGGCGGATCGCACTTTGCTGCCCCCCCAGTGGGCGGTTGGCATCGATGCTGATGGCGCCGATCTTTATCTGCCCGGCGTCGGGCGTTTCCAGCAGGTTCAGGCAGCGCAGGAAGGTGGTCTTGCCCGAGCCGCTGGGGCCGATGATGGCCACCACCTCGCCGGGCTGTACGGTCAGGTCAATGCCGTTGAGCACGGTCTGGCCCTTGAACCGCTTGGTCAGGCCTTTGACTTCAATCATGCTCAATGCTCCTGGTCATGCTGGTTGACCCGCGCTTCCATACGGTTCTGGAAGTGCGCGAGGATGCTGCACAGCACCCAGTAGATAACCGCCACCGCCACGTACATGGTGAACACTTCGAAGGTGCGTGCAGTAATCAGCTGGGCCTGGCGGAACAGCTCGGGTACCTGGATGGTGGCTGCCAGGGCGGTGTCCTTGACCAGCGAAATGAAGCTGTTGCCCAGCGGTGGCAGGGCGGTGCGCAGGGCCTGGGGCAGGATCGCCCGGCGCATGGCCTGCACCCGGGTCATGCCGATGCTGGCCGCAGCTTCCCATTGGCCACGGTCAATCGATGAAATCGCCGCGCGCAGGATTTCGCAGATGTAAGCCGCCATGTTCAGCGACAGGCCAATCAGCGAGGCCGGGATAGGGTCGAGTTCGATCCCGATCTGCGGCATGCCGAAATAGATCACGAACAGTTGCACCAGCAGCGGCGTGCCGCGAAAGAACGACACATAGATCCGCGCCAGCCAGTTGAGCGGCAATACCTTCGACAGCCGCATCAGCGCCAGGGCAAAGCCCAGCACCAGGCCGAAGAACATGCCGCCCACGCTGAGCAGTACGGTGTAACCCGCGCCCTTGAGCAGGAAGGGCGCGGAGTCGGCTACGAGTTGCAGGCTTTCAGCGATCATTTAGTGACATCGGCACCGAAATATTTTTCTGACAGCTTGGCCAGCGTGCCGTCAGCCTTGAGCTTGTCGATGGCCTTGTTGATGGCCGCCAACAGTTCAGGCTCGCCCTTGCGTAGAGCCACGCCGCTTTCCAGGCGCGAGAAGGCATCGCCGGCCAGTTCTGTGTCCTTGGCTTTCTGCGCGTATTCCAGCGCCGCCAGGCGGTCGATCAGGATGGCGTCGATGCGGCCGTTGCGCAGGTCGGCGAATTTGCTCGGGTCGTCTTCATAAGTGCGCACTTCGGCTTTCGGTACGTCTTGTTTCACCCACTGCTCGTAGTTGGTGCCCAGACCCACGCCGACCTTTTTGCCGGCCAGATCCTGCGCACCGTTGATATTCAGCTGCTCGGCCTTCTTCTTGAGGATCAGCGCCTGGATGCCGGAGATGGTGTAAGGCTCGGAGAAGTCATACTTCTTCTTGCGTTCTTCCGAGATGGTCACCTGGTTGACCACGATGTCCAGCCGTTTGGACTCCAGCGCGGCCAGAATACCGTCCCACTTGGTTGGCTGGATCTTGGCCTTGACCCCCAGCTCTTTGGCCAGCAGTTCGGAGAGCTCGACTTCGAAACCGGTCAGCTTGCCGTTTTCATCCTGAAAGCTGAACGGCGGGTAGGTGCCTTCGAGGCCGACGTTGATCACGCCTTTTTCCTGAATGGTTTTCAGCTCTTCGCCGGCGAAGGCCTGGCCGAGCAGACCAGCACCCAGCACAAGGGCCAGGCTGGCATTGAGTAGCGGTTTGGCGAACTTCGACATGGCAGAGCCCCGCGCGTGTTGTGTAGGGAGAGGGTGGCGACTATAGAATTGGCTTTTTAGGCCTGGAAATAATAAAAAATTATTTTGTTATTTCCATTTTGTTCGTTATCAGAGCGTGATTGCTTTGAGGGTAGGCGAGGTTGCCTGCGCCGTCACCGCAGGGTGTGCCCGACATGGCGCAGGATGGAATAAAGCGTAGTTTTTTCCAAGAGGCGGATTTGCCGTAGAGTGGATTGCACGCAGGCACGCCCGGCCCTTTCGCGGGCATGGCGAAACAACCCGATGGCCTATACGGCAGGAGAAAACCGTGAGCGAACAACCATTATCCGGGCGCTGGCAGTTGCAGAGCATCGTAACCGGCCTGCGCGGCGCGCGTGAGCAGTGGCGCACCCGCAATGGCCGCAGCAGCGGCGAGCAGGGTGGCCGCGAGCTGCCGTCGCGCGAGGCGATGCGGCAGATCCTCGAGCAACTCTGTGGTGCGCTGTTCCCTATGCGCCTGGGCCCGGTCGACCTGCGCGAAGAGAGTGAAGATTTCTACGTGGGCCACACCCTCGATGCCGCCCTGACCGCCTTGCTGGCCCAGGCCCGCCTGGAGCTGCGTTACGCCGCCCGGCAAAGCCAGGCCGAGCTGGCCGGTGTGGATGCTCACGCGCTGAGGCTGGTACAGGATTTCGCGGCAGCCTTGCCAGCGCTGCGGGTGTTGCTCGACACCGATGTGCTGGCTGCCTACCACGGCGACCCGGCGGCCCGTAGCGTCGATGAGGTACTGCTGTGCTACCCGGGCATCCTGGCGATCATCCACCACCGCCTGGCGCACCATCTGTACCGGGCAGGCCTGCCACTGCTGGCGCGCATCAGTTCGGAACTGGCGCATTCAGCCACCGGTATCGACATTCACCCTGGCGCGCAGATCGGGCCGAGTTTCTTCATCGACCACGGTACGGGGGTGGTCATCGGCGAAACCGCGATCATCGGCGAGCGCGTGCGTATCTACCAGGCTGTGACCCTTGGCGCCAAGCGTTTCCCAAGCGACGAGTCGGGCACCTTGCACAAAGGCCTGCCACGCCACCCAATCGTCGAAGACGATGTGGTGATCTATGCCGGCGCCACGGTACTGGGGCGCATCACCATCGGCAAAGGCTCGACCATTGGCGGCAACGTGTGGCTGACCCGCAGTGTGCCAGCCGAGAGCAACATCACCCAGGCCAACTTGCAGCTGGATTGCCAAGACAAGCATTGACCTGAAATTTGCCTGGCGTGCACCGGCACTTTTGAAGGTGAAACGGGCTCCTACAAGGACCGCACAGCGAGCGACCGATGTGCGCGCCAGGCGCGGGTTCGCCCGCGAAAAGGCCGGGCCAGAAGCGCGCCAGTCGGCGCCCCAATTCGCATTGAACACCGATCCATGTTTAACTTGAACGCTTGTTCAATGAAAAACGCTGGTCCGCTGCCGGTGTTCAACAGGAGGATTCCTTTGCTGAACCCGTTCATTCCGAACCTCACGTCTTTTGACGAGGTGCCTGCCCCATGAGTGCACCGACCCCATCCCTTTCCACCAGCAAGATCCGCATGAACCCGCCGGTGTTCTACTTTGCGGCAAGCTTCATCCTTATCTTCGGCCTGGTGGTCATCTCCAACCCGCAAACCGCAGGCGACTGGTTGCTGGCGGCGCAGAACTGGGCGGCCAATACGGTCGGCTGGTACTACATGTTGGCAATGACGCTGTACCTGGTCTTCGTGGTGGTCACCGCCTTGTCCGGCTACGGCAAGATCAAGCTCGGTGCCGACCACGACGAGCCCGAGTTCAGTTACCTGTCATGGGCCGGCATGCTGTTTGCGGCTGGCATCAGCATTACGTTGTTCTTCTTCTGTGTGTCCGAACCGCTGACCCATATGCTGCAGCCGCCCCAAGGCGAAGCGGGCACTGCCGAGGCCGGGCGCCAGGCCATGCAGATCCTGTTCCTGCACTGGGGGTTGCATGGCTGGGGCGTGTTCGCCTTCGTCGGCATGGCGCTGGCCTACTTCGCCTACCGCCATAACCTGCCGCTGGCGTTGCGTTCGGCGCTGTACCCGCTGATCGGCAAGCGCATCAACGGGCCGATCGGTTATGCGGTGGACGGCTTCGGCATCATCGCCACCGTGTTCGGCCTGGGCGCCGACATGGGCTTTGGCGTGCTGCACCTGAATGCCGGCCTGGATTACCTGTTCGGCATCAGCCACAGCCAGTGGGTGCAGGTGATCCTCATCACCCTGATGATGGGCGCGGCGGTGGCCGTAGCCGTTGCCGGGGTAGAGAAGGGCGTGCGGGTAATGAGCGACATCAACCTGTTCCTGGCCTGCGCATTGCTGCTGTTCGTGCTGTTCGCCGGGCCTACCCAGCACCTGTTCAACACCCTCATCCAGAACCTTGGCGATTACCTGGGCGCCTTGCCGCGCAAGAGCTTCGACGTGTATGCCTACGGTGAGAACCGCGACTGGCTGGGTGGCTGGACAGTGTTCTACTGGGCCTGGTGGATTGCCTGGGCGCCGTTCGTGGGCTTGTTCATTGCGCGCATTTCCCGCGGCCGTACCATCCGCGAGTTCGTCTTTGGCGTGCTGCTGATCCCGCTGGGCTTCACCCTGGCGTGGATGTCGATCTTCGGCAACAGTGCCCTGGACCAGGTCATCAACCACGGCATGACCGCGCTGGGCCAGTCGGCCTTGGACAACCCGTCCATGAGCCTGTACCTGCTGCTGGAAACCTACCCCTGGAGCAAGGTGGTGATCGCCACCACGGTATTCATCAGTTTCGTGTTCTTCGTCACCTCGGCCGACTCTGGCACCGTGGTGCTGTCGACCTTGTCGGCCACCGGTGGGGATGCCGATGAGGACGGGCCGAACTGGCTGCGCATTTTCTGGGGCGCGATGACCGCGCTGGTCACCAGTGCGCTGTTGTTCGCGGGCAGCATCGATTCGCTGAAGTCGGCGGTGGTACTGACCTCGCTGCCGTTCTCGTTGATCTTGCTGTGCATGATGTGGGGGTTGCACAAGGCGTTCTACCTGGAGTCGCAACGGCAGATCGCGCAAATGCACTCGCTGGCACCGTTCGCCCAGTCACGCCGCGGCCGCGGCGGCTGGCGCCAGCGCTTGAGCCAGGCGGTGCACTTCCCGTCGCGTGACGAGGTGTACCGCTTCATGGACGATGTGGTGCGCCCGGCGATTGCCGATGTGCGTGAGGTGTTCGAGCAAAAAGGCCTGGTGCTGATTACCCAGGATGACCCAAGCCACGACAACGTCAGCCTGAAAGTGGGGCATGGTGAAGAACAGCCGTTCATTTACCAGGTGCAGATGCGTGGCTACTTCACGCCATCGTTCGCCCTGGGTGGGCTGGGCACGCAGGAGTTGAAGAACCGCCGCTACTACCGAGCGGAGGTGTACCTGAGCGAAGGCAGCCAGAACTACGACCTGGTTGGCTACAGCAAGGAGCAGATCATCAACGACATCCTCGACCAGTACGAGCGGCACATGCAGTTCCTGCATCTGGTCCGCTGACCAGGCGTTCCTGCTCTGGCCTCTTCGCGGGTAGGCCCGCTCCCACAGGTACATCACAGGTTTCGAAGCCGGTGCCGGACCTGTGGGAGCGGGCGTGCCCGCGAAGAGGCCAGAACAGGCAACAACTAAAAGGGCACATCCCCGAGGATCGTCGCCCGGTGCATCACCCGCCGATTGGGCCGGTAGTCATCCACGGCAAAATGCTGGGTCACGCGGTTGTCCCAGAACGCCACGTCATGCTCCTGCCAGCGCCAGCGAATGCTGAACTCCGGCCGTGTGGCATGGGCGAACAGCAGCTTCAGCAACGCCTCGCTCTCCAGCTCGCTCAGCTCATTGATGCGCGTGGTAAACCCCTCATTGACGAACAACGCCTTGCGCCCGCTCACCGGATGCGTACGCACCACCGGGTGCGACAGGGGCGGGTTGTTGCGCCGCGTGGCTTCCCAGCGCGCCAGGTCTTCAGCGGTGGTGCCAAAGCGTTCCAGCGGGAACGACTTGGTGAAGTCGTGAGTGGCGGTCAGCCCGTCGAGCATGCCCCGCAGCGGCGCCGACAAGGCTTCAAAGGCAGCGATGCCGCTGGCCCACAAGGTATCGCCACCGTAGGCCGGCAACTGCTTGGCACTGAGCACCGCACCCAGTGCCGGGGTTGGCAGGAAGGTCACGTCGGTGTGCCACACGGCGTTGTCGCGCACATCAGTGACCGCCGTGTCGAGCACCAGCACCTGCGGGGTGTCCGGCACATTGGGGTAGATCGGGTGAATGTGAAGGTCGCCGAAGCGGGCGGCAAAGCGCGCCTGTTGTTCCGGGTTGATCGGCTGGTCGCGGAAGAACAGCACCTGGTGCTGCAGCAGCGCCTGTTCAATGGCGTCGCGTTGTGCTGCGGTGATGTCGCGGCTGATGTCCACGCCGCTGATCTGGGCGCCGAGCGCCGGGCTGAGGGGAGTGATGGTCAGGCTCATGTCAGTCTCTTCAATCAGGCGCCAGTGTGCTGGCGTGGACAATGGGGTTCAGTGGCTTTGCCCGTGCCAGGGCACCAGCTTGCGTTGCAGGGCGCGCAGGCTCATTTCCAGTGCGAAGGCGATCAAGGCGATCAGCAGGATGCCCAGCACTACTACGTCGGTAACCAGAAACTGCGCCGCCGACTGCACCATGAAGCCCAGGCCACTGGTGGCGGCAATCAGCTCGGCGGCGACCAGCGTCGACCAGCCAACCCCCAGGCCGATGCGGATCCCGGTGAGGATGTCGGGTAGCGCGCTCGGCAGGATCACGTGCCGGATCAGCTGAGCCTTGCTTGCGCCCAGCGACTGCGCTGCACGCAACTTGGCCGGGTCGACGGTACGTACGCCGGTGGCGGTGGCAATGGCGATCGGCGCAAAGATCGCCAGGAAGATCAGCAACACCTTCGACAGCTCGCCGATGCCGCACCAAATGACAATCAGGGGCAGGTAGGCCAGCGGCGGGATCGGCCGGTAGAACTCGATCAGCGGGTCGAGGATGCCGCGTGCCACGCGGTTGTAGCCGATGGCGATGCCCACCGGGATGGCCGTCAGCGTGGCGGCCAGCAGGGCCACGCCGATGCGCCCCAGGCTGGCGCCCAGGTGCTGCCACAGGCTGGCATCCATGTAACCCTGGGTCAGCAAGGTCCAGCCCTTGGCCAGGATGTCGCCGGGCGAGGGCAGGAACAGCGGCTCGACCCAGCCGGCGGCAGTCACCAGCCACCACGCCAGCAACAGGCTGGCGAGGGTCAGGGTGCTGATCCAGCGGGTGGAACGCGGGCGGCGCAGCTTGATGGCTGGCCGGGGTTGGGCGTCGTGTTTGCCGGTAACCGGCAGGTCCAGGCTGCTCATGCGCGCTCCTGCAGGCTTTGGCGTTGGGAAAACACCCGCGCCAGTACGTGCTCGCGGGTTTCGATGAAGGCCGGGTCGGACTTGATCGCCCGGGCCGATTCGCCAGCGGCATAACGCTGGCCGAAGTCCAGTTGCAGGCGTTCCACCACGCGCCCCGGGTTGGGTGCCAGCAGAACCAGTTCGCTGGCCAGGAATACCGCTTCTTCGATGTCGTGGGTAATCAGGAACACCGGCTTGGCGGTGCGCTGCCATACCTGCAGCAGCAACGCCTGCATCTGCTCGCGGGTGAAGGCATCGAGGGCGCCGAACGGTTCGTCCATCAATAGCACCCGTGGGTCGGCTGCCAGCGCCCGGGCCAGGCCCACGCGTTGCTTCTGGCCGCCGGACAACTGCCAGATGCGCCGCTCGCCGAAGCCGGCGAGGTCGACCAGGGCCAGCATCTCGCGGGCTTTGGCTTCACGCTCGGCGCGTGGTACGCCGGCCAGCTCCAGGCCGAATGCGACGTTGCCCAGCACGTTCTGCCATGGCAGCAGCGCGTCGTCCTGGAACACCACACCGCGCTCGGCTCCAGGCCCTTGCACCGGTACACCGTCGAGGGTGATGCGGCCGCCACTGGGGGTAACGAAGCCGGCGATCAGGTTGAGCAGCGAGGTTTTGCCGCTGCCGGATGGCCCCAGGGCCACCAGCAGTTGGCGCGGCCCCAGGCTCAGGTTGATGTCGGCCAGCACCGGGGTGGCGGCACCGGGGTACTGTGCGCTGATGCGCTCCAGTTCGAGCAAGGCCATGGCGGGCTCCGGTTCAGTTTGGAAGGAACTTGGCGCTGACGTACGGCGAGTAGTCCGGCAGTACGGCGTCAACCTTGCCTTGCTGCTTGAGGAAGTTGGCCGTGTCGGTCAGTGCCTGGGTGGTGGGTGCGCCCAGTGCGCTGGCCTGGTCGGCGGCCAGTGGGTAGACGTTGCCCTGCAGCAGCACGGGAATGTCGCTGGCCTTGGCGCCGGACAGCTCCACCAGTTTGTCTACGTTGCCCTTGTCAGCCAGCCAGGCTTGCGGGTCTTTGCGGTATTCGGCGTAGGCATCGAGGGTGACCTTGGCGAAAGCCTTGACCACGTCGGGGTGCTTCTCGGCGAAGTCCTTGCGCACGATCCAGGCATCGAAGGTGGGTGCGCCTTTTGCGGCCAGCTCGCCCGAGGTGATCAGCACCTTGCCGTTTTCCTTGGCCACGCCCAAGGCCGGGTCCCAGACGTAGGTGGCGTCGATGTCGCCGCGTTTCCAGGCGGCAATGATCGCAGGGGGCGCGAGGTTGAGTATCTGCACCTTGGAGGGGTCGATGTTCCAGGTCTTCAGGGCTGCCAGCAAGCTGTAGTGGCCAGTTGAAACGAAGGGCACGGCGACTTTCTTGCCGACCAGGTCTTGTGGCGTCTTGATGCTGTCGCGGGCGACCAGTGCCTCGCCTGCGCCAATCTGCGTTGCGATCAGAAACGTCTCGACCGGCAGCTTGCGGGTGGCGGCGGCGGCCAGTGGGCTGGAGCCCAGGTAGCCGATCTGCACGTCACCGCTGGCTACTGCGGTGATCACATCGGCGCCGTTATCGAACTTGCGCCAGTCAATGCTGGCCTTGCTGGCTTTTTCGTAGTCGCCATCCACCTGCGCCACCTTGGCGGGGTCGACGGTGGTCTGGTAGGCGACGGTCAGGTCGGCCGCCTGGGCCAGCCAGCTGGCGCTGGCGAGGGTCAGGGCGGCGAACAGGCGCAGCGGGGCATGCGGGATCATGGTGGACCTCTCGTCAGGCAAACTGGGGTATGGCGAGAAGGCTAAATGATCTAAGAAATTTAAAATAAATAACTTTTTTGCATTAGCTTAGGAGGTAAAGCTGTAGGAGCGGCCTTGCGTCGCGATGGGGCGCGAAGAAGCGGCCCTGACGATGGCTGCTGCGACGCTGAGCGTTTAGGGCCGCTTCGCGCCCCATCGCGACACAAGGCCGCTCCTAAAAAGCCTGCGAAGGGTCATAACCTGGGTCAATGGCGAAATCAGATCAGGCTGCTAGGCTTCTCCGTCCCTATAGAACATTAAGGAATTAGGTTATTAGCAAACGTTTGCAAATAGCTAAATGCTATTAGAACCCGTATAGCTACAACGATTGGTTGCAAAGGTTCGTTACATATTCCCTAAAAATCTTAGAAATTCACAAAACGGTCATTTTGGATTTATAGGATTGTCATTATCCTGTAGCGCAGGTGGCGCCTTAGACCAAAGTCGAGAAACGTTTAGAAACGTTTGACTTACCAGTCACACTTTGGGACTAAATCGCCAATCCACGGTGAGCGGGGCACAAGACCCTGCCGCCAGAGATACACAAAAATTAGAACGTAGAGGAGCACAACATGTACAAGTCCAGCCTGGCCGTGGCCGTGGCACTGGGGGTTTTTGCCCAAACAGCAGGCGCTGCCGGTTTCGTGGAAGACAGCAAACTGTCCCTCAGCTCGCGCACCATGTATTACGACAACGATAACCGTGATGCCCATGCAAGCAGCTCCACTAACTTCAAGCGTCCAGATCAGCGTGAAACTGGCCAGGGTTTCAAGCTCGACTATATCTCAGGCTTCACCGAGGGTACCGTTGGCTTTGGTGTTGACGCCCAGGCCCTATGGGGTATCCACCTGGATGGCGGCCGCGGCTATCACAAAAGCGGCTTCATGCCAGACGCCAGCAATGGCTCGTCGGTTAATCAGTGGGCCCGCGTTGGCGCTAACGCCAAGGCGCGTTTTTCTAAGACCGAAGCCCATTTTGGTAGCGCTCTGGCGCCGAACCTGCCGATCTTAGTCGCGAACGATGGCCGTGTGCTGCCGCAAACCTTCGAGGGTGGCACTATCCAGTCGAAGGAAATCGACAACCTGACCATCAACGCCGGTCAGCTGACTCACGCCATGGGCCGTGCGTCGAGCAACCGTACTGGCCTGTCGGTCGCTGGCGCCACTGCCGACAGCAACAAGTTCCGCTACGGCGGCCTGGACTACAAGCTCACTCCAGACCTGACCCTGCAGTACTACTACTCGAACCTGGAAGACTTCTACAAGCAGCACTTCCTGGGTGCCACCCACGTCTTCAAGATCGCCGACGACCAGTCGTTCAAGACCGACCTGCGCTACTTCGACAGCAGCAGCGACGGCAACAACGGTCACGGCGGCGGCTACAACTTCAGCAACAACGGTGGTTACGCCAAGAACACTGGCAAGGTCGACAACAAGACCTGGTCGGCCATGTTCACCTACACCCTGGGTGGCCACGCGCTGATGCTCGGTCGTCAGCAAGTCAGCGATGACGGCGGTTTCGTCTGGCTGAACCAGGGCAACGTGGTTGACGGTAACGGTCGCCCTGAAGGTGCTGGCGGTGCCAGTTTCTACCTGTTCACCGACAGCATGATCAACCAGTTCGCCCGTGCCGGTGAGAACACCAACTTCGGCCAGTACTCGTATGACTTCGCTTCGCTGGGCGTTCCGGGCCTGAAGGCTTCGGTTTCCTACCTGCGTGGTGACGACATTCGCTACAAGAGCGGCCACGGCACCTACAACGAATGGGAACGTGACGCCCGCGTCGACTACACCATTCAGCAAGGTACCCTCAAAGGTCTGGGCTTCAGCCTGCGCCAGGGTGTGTACCGCGGTGGCAGCAACGAAGCCAGCGCGGACCAGGACCAGACTCGCTTCATCGTGAACTACACTTACAGCTTCCTGTAAGCCGTAGCGACACCAAAGAGCCTCGCCTAGTGCGAGGCTTTTTTACGTCAGAAACTTTGTATGCTTTATGGTTATAAATAAATTGTTATTTATTCTTTTTGTTTTTGGATCATTGCAGGCAAAGTTCATTCACACGCTGACCAGAACCCAGCCCAGGAGCCGCAGCCCATGAGCCTAAAACTCGGCGATATCGCCCCCGATTTCGAACAGGATTCCAGCGAAGGCAAGATCCGTTTCCACGAGTGGCTGGGTAACAGCTGGGGGGTGCTGTTCTCCCACCCGGCTGACTTCACCCCGGTATGCACCACTGAGCTGGGCCTGACTGCCAAGCTCAAGGACGAATTCGCCAAACGCGGAGTCAAGGCCATTGCCTTGTCGGTCGACCCGGTCGATTCGCACCACAAATGGATCGCCGACATCAACGAAACCCAGAACACCGTGGTCAATTTCCCGATCATCGCCGACGCCGACCGCAAGGTTTCAGACCTTTATGACCTGATCCATCCGAACGCCAGCGACACCCTGACCGTGCGCTCGCTGTTCGTGATCGACCCGAACAAGAAGGTGCGGCTGACCATCACCTACCCGGCCAGTACCGGGCGCAATTTCAATGAAATCCTGCGGGTGATCGACTCGCTGCAGCTGACTGACAACCACAAGGTGGCCACGCCAGGTAACTGGCAAGACGGCGACGACGTGGTGATTGTGCCTTCGCTCAAGGACGAAGAAGAGATCAAGCAGCGCTTCCCCAAAGGGTACCGGGCCGTCAAACCCTATCTGCGCCTGACCCCCCAGCCCAATCGTTAACGCATTCCTCGTTGCATCGCTCTTAGCCTCACAGGGATTTTCGGGCCGTTTCGACGGCCTTTTTTTTGCATTTTTACCGTTACCCGCCCCCTGTAGGAGCGGCCTTGTGTCGCGATGGGCCGCAAAGCGGCCCCAAGATCGCGACGCCAATAAATAACGATAAGGAATAAATAAATAAAAAAATATGATTTCTAGATATATAAACTGACTGCTAATGTCACCCCCAACAGAACACAAGGAAGCGCTGCAATGTTGGTCGTCTCAATCGGTGGTAGCCCAAGTCCACGTTCACGCTCCGGCGTGCTGCTGGAGCGTTCGCGCCAGTGGCTGCAGCATCGCGGCGTCGAAGTGGTGACGTTCCAGGTACGTGACTTCCCTGCCGAAGACCTGCTGCATGCCCGTTTCGACAGCCCGCAGGTACAGCACTTCCAGCAACTGGTGGCCCAGGCCGATGGCCTGATCGTCGCCACACCGGTGTACAAGGCATCGTTTGCCGGTGCTCTGAAAACCTTGCTCGACCTGCTGCCGGAACGCGCTTTGGCACACAAGATCGTGTTGCCGATCGCCACCGGCGGCAGCATCGCCCACATGCTGGCGGTGGATTACGCACTCAAGCCCGTGCTGTCTGCACTCAAGGCGCAAGAGACCCTGCAAGGGATCTTCGCTGACGACAGCCAGGTCGCTTATGCAGAGGGCAGCAAGCCCGCGCAACTGCTACCCGCGCTGGAAGAACGCCTGCAGGACTCGCTGGAAACCTTCCACGTTGCCCTGGCCCGTCGGCCGCGCCCCGTGGCCCCCGGTGTACTGAACGAACGCCTGCTCAGTGCTCGCTGGAGCATCTGACCGGTTTTATCCGCTTTACCACCTTACTCGCCCGCCAACGAGGCAAGCAGGTGCAACCCGAACCCTATCGCACAGGAGAGCGCCATGCGCACAGTCTTCTTGCGTCGCGGTCTGGTCGCCCTGTTCGCGGCGGCTGTGTCCTTCGGCGCCATCACCCAAGCCCAGGCCGAGAGCCTGCGGATCGGTTATCAGAAATACGGCACCCTGGTGCTGCTCAAGGCCAAGGGCACGCTGGAGAAGCGCCTGGCCGAGCAGGGCGTACAGGTGCAGTGGACCGAGTTTCCCGGCGGCCCGCAGCTGCTTGAAGGGCTGAACGTCGGCTCAATCGATTTTGGCGTCACCGGTGAAACACCACCGGTATTCGCCCAGGCCGCCGGCGCCGACCTGCTCTATGTGGCCTACGAACCGCCCGCGCCGCACAGCGAAGCGATTCTCGTGCCCAAGGGTTCGCCGGTACAGTCGGTGAAGGATCTCAAAGGCAAGAAAGTTGCCCTCAACAAAGGCTCCAATGTGCACTACCTGCTGGTGCGTGCACTGCAAGACGCGGGCCTGCAGTACAGCGACATCCAGCCGGTTTACCTGCCGCCGGCCGACGCCCGAGCAGCCTTCGAGCGCGGCAGTGTCGACGCCTGGGTGATCTGGGACCCGTACCAGGCCGCCGCCGAGCAACAGTTGCAGGCGCGCACCCTGCGTGACGGCAAGGGCCTGGTCGACAACCATCAGTTCTATCTCGCTACCCGCAACTACGCGACCGAGCACCCAGCGGTGATCAACACCGTTATCGAGCAAGTGCGCGCCGTGGGCGAGTGGTCGCAGGCCAACCCGCAGGAAGTCACCGACCAGGTGGCGCCGCTACTCGGCTTGCCTGCCGACATCACACTTACCTCGGTCAAACGCCAAGGCTACGGCGCCGCGCCCCTCAACCCGGAGGTAGTGGCGGCGCAGCAGAAGATCGCCGACACCTTCCAGGCGCTCAAGCTGATACCCAAGCCGTTGAGCATCAAGGATGTGATCTGGACACCCCCGGCCAAGGTCGCTAGCGCGCCTTGAATGATGCGCCCATGCCGGGGCACCGCCCCGGCTCGTGCCCCCCTTGAGGAGACAACTCCAATGAGTCTGAACATTTTCTGGTTCCTGCCCACCCACGGTGACGGCAAGTACCTGGGCACTGCCGATGGCGCCCGCGCGGTCGACCACGGTTACCTGCAACAGATCGCGCAAGCTGCCGACCGGCTTGGTTTTGGTGGGGTATTGATCCCGACCGGGCGCTCCTGCGAGGACTCCTGGCTGGTCGCGGCCTCGCTGATCCCCGTGACCCAGCGCTTGAAGTTTCTGGTGGCCCTGCGCCCCGGCATCATCTCGCCAACCGTGGCGGCTCGGCAGGCAGCCACCCTCGATCGCCTGTCCAACGGCCGGGCGCTGTTCAACCTGGTCACCGGCGGCGACCCTGACGAGCTGGCCGGTGACGGCCTGCACCTGAACCACCAGCAGCGCTACGAGGCGTCGGTCGAGTTCACCCGTATCTGGCGCAAGGTGCTGGAAGGCGAAAACGTCGATTATGACGGCAAGCACATTCAGGTGAAGGGCGCCAAGCTGCTCTATCCGCCGATTCAGCAGCCCCGCCCACCGCTGTATTTCGGCGGTTCTTCAGAAGCTGCCCAAGACCTGGCGGCTGAACAGGTCGAGTTGTACCTGACGTGGGGTGAGCCACCGGCAGCCGTGGCCGAGAAGATCGCCCAAGTGCGCAAAAAGGCCGCTGCTCAAGGCCGCGAAGTACGTTTCGGTATCCGCCTGCACGTGATCGTGCGCGAAACCAACGAAGAAGCCTGGGCCGCCGCCGACCGCCTGATTTCGCACCTGGACGATGACACCATTGTCCGTGCGCAGGCCTCGCTGGCGCGCTTCGACTCGGTGGGCCAGCAGCGCATGGCCGCCCTGCACGGCGGTAACCGCGACAACCTGGAAGTCAGCCCCAACCTGTGGGCTGGTGTTGGCCTGGTGCGTGGCGGTGCGGGTACCGCGCTGGTCGGTGATGGCCCGACCGTGGCCGCGCGGGTCAAAGAGTACGCCGAGCTGGGCATCGATACCTTCATCTTCTCCGGCTACCCGCACCTGGAAGAGTCGTACCGAGTGGCCGAGCTGCTGTTCCCGCACATTGACGTGAACCGCCCGGAACAACCCAAGGCGGGTGGCTACGTGAGCCCGTTCGGCGAGATGGTAGCCAACGACATCCTGCCCAAGTCCGTCGCGCAGAGCTGAGGGCCAGGCCATGAGTCGTGCAACTTCCAACAACCTTGCCCAGCGGCTGGCGCCATGGGCGCTGCCGGTGCTGCTGCTGGCCGCCTGGCAGCTGGCGGTCAGTGCTGGCTGGCTGTCGACGCGCATCTTGCCGGCGCCTAGCGCCGTGGTCAGTGCTGGCGTCGAGCTGGTGCGTAGCGGTGATATCTGGACCCACCTGGCCATCAGTGGCTGGCGTGCCGGGCTGGGCTTCGTCATCGGCGGCAGCATCGGCCTGGTGCTGGGCTTCATCACGGGCCTTTCGAACTGGGGCGAGCGACTGCTCGACAGCTCGGTGCAGATGATACGCAACGTGCCGCACCTGGCGCTGATCCCGCTGGTGATCCTGTGGTTTGGTATCGATGAGTCGGCGAAGATCTTCCTGGTCGCGCTGGGCACGTTGTTCCCGATCTACCTGAACACCTACCACGGCATTCGCAATGTGGACCCGGCGCTGGTGGAAATGGCCCGCAGTTATGGGTTGTCCGGCTTCAGCCTGTTCCGCCAGGTGATCCTGCCGGGGGCGCTGCCGTCGATCCTGGTGGGCGTGCGCTTTGCCCTGGGCTTCATGTGGCTGACCCTGATCGTTGCCGAAACCATCTCGGCCAACGCGGGCATCGGCTACCTGGCCATGAACGCCCGTGAATTCCTGCAGACCGACGTGGTGGTGCTGGCCATCGTTTTGTACGCCGTGCTCGGCAAGCTCGCCGACCTCGCCGCCCGTGGCCTGGAGCGTGTGTGGTTGCGCTGGCACCCAGCCTATCAAGTGGCGAAGAAGGGGGGCGCATGACCGTGCTCAAGGAACGGCCGCCACGCCTGCTGCGTGGCATCCCGCTGGCCGCCAACGGCGTGCGCAAGGCCTTTGGCCAGCGCGAAGTTTTGAAAGGTATCGACCTGCACATTCCGGCCGGCCAGTTCGTGGCCATTGTTGGCCGCAGCGGCTGCGGCAAGAGCACCTTGCTGCGTTTGCTGGCCGGGCTCGACCAGCCCACTGCCGGGCAGTTGCTGGCCGGGGCCGCGCCGCTGGACGAAGCGCGCGAAGAAACCCGCCTGATGTTCCAGGACGCACGCCTGCTGCCTTGGAAGAAGGTGATCGACAACGTGGGCCTGGGTCTGTCTGGCGACTGGCGCTCGCGAGCGCTGGATGCCCTGGAGGCGGTTGGCCTGGCCGACCGCGCCAATGAGTGGCCGGCGGCGCTTTCAGGTGGCCAGAAGCAGCGCGTGGCGCTGGCCCGGGCACTGATCCATCAGCCGCGCCTGCTGTTGCTGGACGAGCCGTTGGGCGCGCTGGATGCCCTGACCCGTATCGAGATGCAGCAACTGATCGAACGCCTGTGGCGTCAGCACGGCTTTACCGTGCTGCTGGTTACCCACGATGTCAGCGAGGCCGTTGCCGTGGCTGACCGGGTGATCCTGATCGAAGACGGCGAGGTCGGGCTCGACCTCACTGTCGACCTGGCACGGCCTCGGGCGCGTGGTTCGCACCGCCTGGCTGCGCTGGAAAGCGAAGTGCTCAACCGTGTGCTGTCGGCCCCGGGCGCTGCGCCCGAGCCGGATCCTGTAGCCCCTCTGCCCACGCAACTGCGTTGGGCGCACTGAACCCCCAGAAGCCAAAAGGAAGCCAATCATGACTATCAAAGCCATCAACGTTCGCAACCAATTCAAAGGCACTGTGAAAGAAATCCTCGAAGGGCCGGTACTGTCGGAAATCGACGTGCAGACGGCTTCGGGCATCGTCACTTCGGTGATCACTACCCGCTCCGTGCGTGAGCTGGAGCTGCAGGTGGGCAGTGAAGTGATTGCCTTTGTGAAGTCGACGGAAGTGTCTATCGCCAAGCTGTGATGAAAGTGGCCCGCGGGCCGCTTTGCGACCCTTCGCGGGCACGCCCGCTCCCACAGGGGATCGCGCATTTCTTGAGTGTGGGAGCGGGCGAGCCCGCGAAGGGCTGCAAAGCAGCCCCAATACCGCTTAACTCGCGGGGCTGCTTTGCAGCCCGATCGCGACACAAGGCCGCTCCTACAGGTACTGCACAGGTTTTCGGCCTTGTGCCTTTCCCTGTGGGCGCCGGCGTGCCGGCGGTGAGGCCACCAACTTCAACGCTTGATTAGAAACGGCGGCAGATACAACCCCAGATACGCCTCGAATACCCGCTTGCCTTCCTCGGCCATACGCGGGGTGATCGCCTCATGCAGCTGCACCGAGCGCGCATACACCCGGTCGCTGAGCTCCATGGCCAGGGCAAACACATCCACATCCAGCGGCATCACCGGCAGGTGAAAATGCTGGTCGAACAACTTGTACATCAGGTCGCCCAGTTCCATGTCGTGCTGCCGATCGGCTTGCACCACTTCACTCAGCCCGTGCTGGGCCAGAATCAGTTGCCGCGCTGCTGCATCCTGGTTGTAGATATCCAGCATGCGCTGCTCGATCAGCCGTGACAGCTCATGCCAGGTACTGAACGCCTGGCTGTCGATCGGTGCCCTCAGAGCCTCACGGAAAGCCCGGTGCACGTCGGCGGTCAACGCCTCGAGCAACGCCGGCACGCTGGCGAAGAAGTGATAGACCGACGACGGCGGAATCTGCGCACGCTCGGCCACGCTGTAGATCGACATTGCCGCCACCCCCACCTCGGCCAGTAGTTCGCGGGCAGCCGCCAGGATCGCTTCGATCCTGGCCTGGCTGCTGGCGCGCGGTTTGCGCGGGGTAGCGGTACGCGTCATCAGTTGCTGATCGCCAGGATGCTGGCTTGATAGGCACCCACGAACAGGTCGAAATCACCGACTTCTTCCTGCTCCAGCTCGGCCTGCCTGGCCAGCGACTCGCGGGCCAGCGTCTCGTAGGTTTGTTGCTGCTCCTGGCTCAGCGGCTGTTCACGGAAGGTCTCGGCGTGAATACGGCTCTGGCGCAGCGAAAACTGCACGAAGCTTTCGTCATGCTCGGTCATGCGCGCCAGCACCTGGGCCGAAGGCGTCAGCGAGGCGTCATCGACCTTGGCCTGTTGCGCATCCAGCGCCTTGCTGTGGGCGTCGGTATCTTCGGCCTGGTCCAGTAGCTCGGCCAACTGTCGAATACGCTCGATCAGCTCGCCGGCCCACACCTTCAGGCTGACCGGCTGGCCGTTGCGCTGCAATTCCAGGCCCGGGCGGCGACCTTCCTTGACCACGGCCAGGAAGTTGCTGGTGCACTGGCCACACTCGGCATTGCCCAGTTGCGGGCTTTCTTCCAGGGCACAGAACAGCAGGAATGCATCGAGGAAGCGCGCCTCGGTCAGGTCGATGCCAACGGGCAGGAACGGGTTGATGTCCAGGCAGCGCACTTCCACATACTGCACCCCGCGCGAAGTCAGGGCCTGGATCGGCCGCTCGCCGGTATAGGTGACGCGCTTGGGGCGTATGCTCGAGTAGTACTCGTTTTCGATCTGCAGGATGTTGGTATTCAGTTGTACCCACTCACCGTCGACGTGCGTGCCGACCTCGACATAGGGCGGGTAGGGCGTGCCCACCGCCTTGCGCAGGCTGTCGGTGTAGCTGGCCAGGTTGTTGTAGCAAGGCGTGAGGCCCGCCTGGGCGTTGCTCTGGTAGCCCAGGTCGCTCATGCGCAGGCTGGTGGCGTAGGGCAGGTACAGGGTTTCGGCGTCCAGCTCTTCGAGCTGGTGCGGGCGGCCACGCATGAAGCCTTTGTCCAGGGCCGGCGAGGCGCCAAACAGGTACATCAACAACCAGCTGTAGCGGCGGAAGTTGCGGATCAGCGCAATGTAGGCCGACGACTGATAGTCGCGGTCGGGCTCGCTGCTGCCTTCGGCAGCACGCAGCAAAGGCCACAGAGCCTCTGGCAGCGAGAAATTGTAATGGATGCCGGCGATGCACTGCATGGTGCGGCCATAGCGCAAGGCCAGGCCTTTGCGGTAGACGTGCTTGAGCTTGCCGATGTTCGAGCTGCCGTACTCGGCGATCGGGATGTCCTCTTCGGCCGGCAACGTGCATGGCATCGATGGGCTCCACAGGTACTCGTCGCCCAGCTTGCTGTAGACGAAACGGTGGGTCTGTTCGAGGCTTTCGAGCACTTTAGCCGGGTCGGCCAACGCGGGGGTGATGAATTCCAGCAGCGACTCGGAATAGTCAGTGGTGATCTGCTCGTTGGTCAGCGCCGATCCCAGTGCATCCGGGTGCGGGGTCTGGGCCAGGCGACCTTCGTCGGTCACGCGCAGGCATTCGCGCTCAATACCGTGCAGGCACTGCTTGAGCAGGGGAAGATTGGCGCCGAGCAGGCTCAGGCGGCGGTTGAGGAGTTCGCTCAAGATGTATTCCTTCACGCGTCAGTCGCCCCAATATGGGGGTAGAGATAACGGTCTACAAGGGTAGGGAGAAAGGAACTGGCGTTGTCGCCTGGTTTACGCGGATCCAGCAGTGCCAGCGCACTGCTGAAAATACCGCAGATACTGCTTGGTGAGCTAGAGAACCGCAAAGGTTCCTTGCGCCTTGGCCACCAGTTTGTCGCCCTGGACTACGTCGGCGTCGACCACCAGGGTACGCCGCCCGGCATGCAGCACGCGGGCGGTGCACAGGACCTCGCCGTCACTGACGGCGCGCATGTAGTTGATCTTGCATTCGATGGTGACGCTTTGCTGGTCAAAGCCATGGTTGGCCGAACAGGCCAGGCCCATGGCGATGTCCACCAGGCTGAAAATAGCCCCGCCGTGCAGCTTCTGGCCACGGTTGCGCAACTGCGGCTGCAGCGCCAGGGCGACCTCGGCAACGCCGGGCTCCAGGCGTTGCAGGCGGCAGCCAAGGAGCTGGCTGAAGGCGCTTTCGACATATTCGCGTGGAATGTCCATCACTTCTTCTTCAGCTGCTTGGCGTTGGCGAACAGCGCGGCCATGGCGTTGTTGGCCGGGGCCGCGGTAGCGGTTTCACGTTGGCGCGGCGCCTGTTGCTGGCGGTTGCCTGCCGGTCCACGGTTACCGCCGCGGTTGCCTTCGACCTTTTCGCCCGGGGTGTCGCTCATGCGCATCGACAAGCCTACGCGCTTGCGCGGGATGTCCACCTCCATGACCTTGACCTTGACCACGTCGCCGGCCTTGACCGCCTCGCGCGGGTCCTTGACGAACTTCTCCGACAGCGCCGAGATATGCACCAGGCCGTCTTGGTGTACGCCGATATCGACGAAGGCACCGAAGTTGGTGACGTTGGTCACCACGCCTTCGAGGATCATGCCTGGCTCCAGGTCCTTGAGGTCTTCGACGCCATCCTGGAAGGTGGCGGTCTTGAATTCCGGGCGTGGGTCGCGGCCGGGCTTGTCCAGCTCCTGCAGGATGTCGGTCACGGTCGGCAGGCCGAAGGTTTCGTCGGTGAAACGCTTGGGGTCCAGGCGCTTGAGGAAGCTGCTGTCGCCGATCAGCGAGCGAATGTCGCGGTCGGTATCGGCGGCGATGCGCTGTACCAGGGGGTAGGCTTCGGGGTGAACCGCCGAGGCGTCCAGCGGGTTGTCGCCGTTCATCACCCGCAGGAAGCCGGCAGCCTGCTCGAAGGTTTTCTCGCCCAGGCGGCTGACCTTTTTCAGCGCCGCGCGGGTGGCGAACGGGCCGTTGGCGTCGCGGTGCGCGACAATGTTCTGTGCCAGCGTGGCGTTAAGCCCGGAGATGCGCGTCAGCAGCGCCACCGAGGCGGTATTCACATCCACGCCCACGGCGTTCACGCAGTCCTCGACCACGGCGTCCAGGCCACGGGCCAGCTTCAACTGCGAGACGTCGTGCTGGTACTGGCCAACGCCGATGGATTTCGGGTCGATCTTCACCAGTTCAGCCAACGGATCCTGCAGGCGGCGGGCAATCGATACGGCGCCGCGGATCGATACGTCCAGGTCCGGGAATTCGCGGGCGGCCAGTTCCGATGCCGAGTACACCGACGCGCCGGCTTCGGAAACCATGACCTTGGTGATTTTCAGGGCTGGATATTTCTTGACCAGTTCGGCGACCAGCTTGTCGCTTTCGCGGCTGGCGGTACCGTTGCCGATGGCAATCAGCTCTACCGAGTGTTTGGCGCACAGCGCGGCCATGATGGCGATGGTCCGGTCCCAGTCGTTTTTCGGGGCGTGCGGGTAGACCGTGGTGTGGTCCAGCAGCTTGCCGGTGGCGTCGACCACGGCGATCTTGCAGCCAGTGCGCAGGCCAGGGTCGAAGCCCAGTGTGGCGCGCGGGCCGGCCGGGGCCGCCAGCAGCAGGTCGTGCAGGTTGTGGGCGAACACGTTGATCGCCTCGCCTTCGGCGTTGTCGCGCAGTTCGCCGAACAGGTCGGTTTCCAGGTGGGTGTAGAGCTTGACCTTCCAGGTCCAGCGCACCACTTCAGCCAGCCATTTGTCGGCCGGGCGGCTGCGGTTCTCGATGCCGACGTGGTTGCTGATCATCAGCTCGCACGGGTGCAGGGTACCGGGCAGTTCTTCGCCGACTTTCAGCGAAGCGCTCAGCACGCCCTCGTTGCGCCCGCGGAAAATTGCCAGGGCGCGGTGCGAAGGGGCGGTGCGCAACAGCTCGTCATGGGCGAAGTAGTCGCGGAACTTGGCGCCTTCCTCTTCCTTGCCGGCCACCACGCGGGCACTGAGCACGGCTTCCTGCTTGAGGAAGCTGCGCAGTTTGTCGAGCAACGCGGCGTCTTCGGCAAAGCGCTCCATGAGGATGTATTTGGCGCCTTCCAGGGCGGCCTTCACGTCGGCCACGCCCTTGTCGGCATCGACGAAGCGTGCCGCTTCGCTTTCCGGGGTTAGTGACGGGTCGTTGAACAGGCCGTCGGCCAGCTCGCCGAGGCCGGCTTCGAGGGCGATCTGGCCCTTGGTGCGGCGCTTCTGCTTGTACGGCAGGTACAGGTCTTCGAGGCGGGTCTTGGTGTCGGCCAGCTTGATTTCGCGGGCCAGTTCCGGGGTCAGCTTGCCCTGCTCCTCGATGCTGGAGAGGATGCTGGCGCGGCGTTCGTCGAGTTCGCGCAGGTAGCGCAGGCGCTCTTCCAGATGGCGCAGCTGGGTGTCGTCCAGGCTACCGGTCACTTCCTTGCGGTAACGGGCGATGAAAGGCACGGTCGAGCCTTCGTCCAACAGGCCCACGGCCGCCTCGACCTGCTGGGGGCGTACGCCCAGTTCCTCGGCGATACGGCTGTTGATGCTGTCCATGTAAACCACCTGACATTTGTGAATACGGGGGTCGCCTATGGGCTTTCGCCCGGCGGCGCAGGATGAAAGCGGCGCATTATACCCATCGCAAACCGCTTGCGGTGATGGCGCCCGGCCAGTCGGAACTGGCGCCCGGGGAAAAATCTGCTAACAATGCTCACGGCACGCGTTGCAATGGCTACGCCATAATGCGCGGCGATCTCAGAGGAGTTATTCATGACCGGCACGCCGAACACCGCAGAAGGTGAAAAGATTCTCATCGTCGACGACGATCCAGGGCTGAGCAGCCTGCTGGAACGTTTCTTCACCAGCAAAGGCTACCGAGCCCGCGCGGTGCCCAACACCGAACAGATGGACCGCCTGCTGTCCCGCGAGGTCTTCAACCTGGTGGTGCTGGACCTGATGCTGCCAGGCGAAGACGGCCTGTCGGCGTGCAAGCGCCTGCGCCAGCACAACAACCAGATCCCGATCATCATGCTCACTGCCAAGGGTGACGAGCTCAGCCGCATCAAGGGCCTGGAGCTGGGTGCCGATGACTACCTGGGCAAGCCGTTCAACCCGGACGAGCTGATGGCCCGGGTCAAGGCCGTGCTGCGCCGCCAGGCACCCACCGTGCCAGGGGCACCGGGTAGCGAAGACGAGTCGGTCACCTTCGGCGACTACGAGTTGTCGCTGGCCACCCGCGAACTCAAGCGTGGCGACGAAGTGCACATGCTCACCACCGGTGAGTTCGCCGTGCTCAAGGCGCTGGTCATGCATGCCCGTGAGCCGCTGACCCGCGACAAGCTGATGAACCTGGCCCGTGGCCGTGAATGGGATGCCCTGGAGCGCTCCATCGACGTTCAGATTTCGCGCCTGCGGCGCATGATCGAGCCCGACCCGTCCAAGCCCCGCTACATTCAGACCGTGTGGGGCGTGGGCTACGTGTTCGTGCCGGACGGAAACGCCGGAAAGTGATGCCTGACCGTCGATGAAAACACCGCTCTGGTTTCCGCAAAGCTTCTTCGCCCGCACCCTGTGGCTGGTGTTGATCGTTGTCCTGTTCTCCAAGGCCCTGACCCTGGTCTACCTGCTGATGAACGAGGACGTACTGGTCGACCGGCAGTACAGCCACGGTGTGGCGCTGACTTTGCGCGCGTATTGGGCTGCCGACGAAGAAAACCGCGACAAGATCGCCGAGGCGGCAGGCCTCATTCGTGTGACCGGCTCGGGCGTGCCCGAAGGCGAGCAGCACTGGCCCTACAGCGAAATCTACCAACGCCAGATGCAGGCCGAGCTGGGCGATGACACCGAAGTACGCCTGCGCATTCATGCGCCGCCGGCGCTGTGGGTAAATGCGCCGAGCCTGGGCCCGGGCTGGTTGAAGGTGCCGTTGTACCCGCACCCGCTACGCGGGCAGAAAATCTGGAACGTGCTGGGCTGGTTCCTGGCCATTGGCCTGTTGTCCACCGCTTCGGCGTGGATCTTCGTGCGGCAGTTGAACCAGCCGCTCAAGCGTCTGGTGTTCGCCGCCCGCCAGCTGGGCCAGGGGCGCAGCGTGCGGTTGCCGATCAGCGACACCCCCAGCGAGATGACCGAGGTGTACAGGGCCTTCAACCAGATGGCCGAAGACGTCGAGCAGGCCGGGCGTGAACGCGAGCTGATGCTGGCCGGGGTTTCGCATGACTTGCGTACACCGCTCACGCGCTTGCGTTTGTCGTTGTCGTTGCTCAACAGCGACAACGACCTGAGCGACGATATGGTCCGTGATATCGAAGACATGGACGCGATTCTCGACCAGTTCCTGGCGTTTATCCGTGATGGCCGGGACGAGCCGGTCGAAGAGGTCGACCTGGCGGACCTGGTGCGTGAGGTGGTCGCCCCCTACAACCAGCCGGAAGAACGTGTGCGCCTGTGCCTGGAGCCGATCCCGCCGTTCCCGCTGCGCCGCGTGTCGCTCAAGCGCATGTTGGGCAACCTGATCGGCAACGCCTTGCACCACGCGGGCAAAGGGGTCGAGGTGGCAGCCTATGTCTCGGGTGACGAAAGTGCGCCGTACGTGGTGCTGAGCGTGCTGGACCGCGGTACCGGCATTGACGAGTCGGAGCTGGAAACCATCTTCAACCCGTTCATCCGGGGTGACCGGGCGCGGGGTGGCAAGGGGACCGGGTTGGGGTTGGCCATCGTCAAGCGTATTGCGGCGCAGCATGGCGGCAATGTCGAGCTACGCAACCGGTCCGGGGGCGGTATCGAGGCGCGGGTGCGGTTGCCGTTGGGGCTGTTGCTGCCGCGTAACGCCGTTTGAGTTTGGTTGGCTGTGCCGGCCCTGTCGCCGGCAAGCCAGCCCCCACAGGTCATGCACAAGGTCTGAAAACTGTGCAGTACCTGTGGGCTTGTCGGCGCTAGGGCCGGGTGAATCAGCCTTTCCCTTTGGTCCGGGTCTGATTCGGCCCGCCATTCTTCTCCAGGTGCTCGATGATCATCCCGGCCACGTTCTTGCCAGTGGTCACTTCAATGCCTTCCAGGCCTGGCGATGAGTTCACCTCCATCACCAACGGCCCATGGTTGGAGCGCAGGATATCCACGCCCGCGACACTCAAACCCATCACCTTGGCTGCGCGAATCGCGGTGATGCGCTCTTCGGGGGTGATCTTGATCAGGCTGGCGACCCCGCCACGGTGCAGATTGGAACGAAACTCACCGGGCTTGGCCTGGCGCTTCATCGAGGCAATCACCTTGTCCCCCACCACGAAGCAGCGGATGTCCGCACCGCCGGCCTCCTTGATGTACTCCTGCACCATGATGTTCTGCTTCAGGCCCATGAACGCCTCGATCACCGACTCGGCTGCCTGCGGGGTTTCGCACAGCACCACGCCGATACCCTGCGTGCCTTCCAGCACCTTGATCACCAGGGGGGCACCGTTGACCATGCGGATCAGGTCGGGAATATCGTCGGGCGAGTGGGCGAAACCGGTGATCGGCAGGCCAATACCGCGCCGTGACAACAGCTGCAGCGAGCGCAACTTGTCGCGCGAGCGGGCGATAGCCACCGACTCGTTGAGCGGGTACACGCCCATCATTTCGAACTGGCGCAGCACCGCACAGCCGTAGAAGGTTACCGAGGCGCCAATACGCGGGATCACGGCATCGAAACCTTCCAGCGGCTTGCCGCGGTAGTGGATCTGCGGCTTGTGGCTGGCAATGTTCATGTAGGCCCGCAAGGTATCGATCACCACCATTTCGTGGCCACGCTGAGTACCGGCTTCGACCAGGCGGCGGGTGGAATACAGACGCGGATTGCGCGACAGCACAGCGATCTTCATGCAGCACCTGTGACAGGGGAAAGGGTGGCCGGGAAGGCCGGTTTGTCTTGCACGTACTTTACGCCTGGGTTGACCACCAGCTGGCCCTGCACCAGGGCCTTCGAGCCGAGCAGCAGGCGGTAGCGCATGCTCTTGCGGCAGGCCAGGGTGAATTCGACCTCCCACACACGGTCACCCAACGCCAGTGGCGTGCGAATGACATAACGGGTCTGGGCATGCCCGTTAGAGCTGCGGATGATCTTTCTGTTCACCAAAGGTGCTTCGCAGCGGCGATGGCGCAACTGCACTACTGTGCCCAGGTGGGCGGTGAAGCGCACCCAGGGTTGGCCATTACGCTCGAAGGGTTCGATATCGGTGGCGTGCAGGCTGGAGGTGCTGGCGCCGGTGTCGATCTTGGCGCGCAGCCCGGCCACACCGAGGTCGGGCAAGGCGACCCACTCACGCAGGCCGATTACAGTCAAATGGTCAAATGTCTTCACTAAGCACACCCTGCGAATGAGGTGGTGAACTGTAAGCACGGCGGGGACTTTTTGCATCCGTAAGTGAAGGTAGTACAGTTCAATGAAAGACAGAATCCGAGGTAACGCAATGGCACAAAAAGCCGAAGAAGACGATAAGGTGCGCCTGGACAAATGGCTGTGGGCGGCTCGTTTCTACAAGACGCGGGCGTTGGCCAAGGCCGCGATCGAGAGCGGCAAGGTGCATTGCCGGGGCGAGCGTTGCAAGCCGGGCAAGGAGCCGCGCGTGGGCGACGAATTCGTGCTGCGTACCGGCTTCGATGAGCGCACCGTGGTGGTGAAGGCGTTGTCGGTGGTGCGGCGTGGGGCGCCCGAGGCGCAGACGCTGTATGAAGAGACTGAAGAGAGTGTGCGGCGCAGGGAGCAGGCAGCCGAAATGCGCAAGGCAGGGGCGATGGGGGTAACTACCGATGGCCGGCCGAACAAGAAGCAGCGGCGGCAGATTCACCAGCTGCATGGGAACTTCGAATAGCCGAGGCCGCTTCTACAAGGGTGCAGGCAGTGCTGTAGGAGCGGCCTCGTGTCGCGATGGGCTGCGCAGCAGCCCCCAGGGGTCTAGCGGACTACCGCCAACCGCCCGACCAACGGCAATTTCGCAGCAATCGAGAACAACGGCGCCGTCCAGCGCATCAGTGCCGCGCTACCCTTGGCCGCCAACGGCGTGTAATAGCTCCAGCCCAACGCCAGCACTGCCATCAGCAGCCCGCCGATGTAGTCATCCTGCCCCCAGTGCGCGCCGGCCACCAGGCGCGGCAGCATGAACAGCACCGCCAGCGCCCAGATCACCACGAACTGCATCAGGCGGCGGCTGAACACGCTCATGAACAATGCCCAGATCAACAACACCGAGGCGTGGTCGCCGGGGAAACTCTTGCTGGAGCGGTCCTTCAGCTCCCACTTGGCTTCCAGGTGGGGGTAGTAGTCGCTCAGGTGCACCACGTCGTCGAACATCATCGAGGGGCTCTTGTGTTGCCAGCCCGCGGCATCCACCCACTTGGAAAACAGCGCGCGAATCACCACTAAGAGAAGCAGCGTGACCAGAAAGCCGAAAAACGCCTGGCGAACCTGCGCTGCCTTGAACACCCAATCACCGCGGATCAGCAGTGCCAGCAGGATCAGGCCGACCACGATGTCGAACGGGCGCATGCTGCCCACGGTCCAGATATAGCGCCAGGTGGTGTTGTCAGCCAACGGTGCATTGAGGCTGTGGAACAGCCACTCGTCGAAAGTCAGGCACAGGATCTGGCCAAAAGGCCATAACCAGAAACACAGTAGAGCGATCGGCAGCAGCGTGCAGGCTGCCAGCGGTCCCCAGGACCACCTTGCTTGGAACAGTGGTCGATTATCCATAAGATACCTCTATCTCCTATAAGGGAAACGAGCGCCTGAAGGCGCTCTGCGATGGGATTACTGATTCCCTTTCATTATTTTGTCATCATTTTCAGATAGCCAGACAACCATGAGCGACTTGCCAGAAAAAGATTTCACCCAACGTTTCATCTTCGACGAGCGCGATGTGCGCGGCGAGTGGGTGTCTCTCGATGACAGCTACGCTGCAGTGCTGGCGCGTCATGAATACCCACAGCCGGTGCAAACCCTGCTTGGCGAGCTGATGGCCGCCACCGCTTTGCTGGTCGGTGCCTTGAAGTTCGACGGCCTGCTGATACTGCAGGCGCGCTCCGCCGGGCCGATCCCGCTGCTGATGGTCGAGTGCTCCGGTGACCGTGATATCCGCGGCATGGCCCGATACGAGGCGGATCAGATCCCGGCCGACGCCAGCCTGGCGCAGCTGATGCCCGACGGCCACCTGACCCTGACCATCGACCCGGTCAAGGGCCAGCGTTATCAGGGGACCGTCGACCTCGATGGTGCCAACCTCTCGGAGTGCTTCACCAACTACTTCGTTCAGTCCCAGCAGTTGAACACGCGGTTCTGGCTGAATGCCGAAGCTGGCAAGGCGCGCGGCCTGCTGCTGCAGCAACTGCCACGCGATCGCCAGCCGGACGATGAAGAGCGCGAAGACAGCTGGCAGCACGTGGTTGCCCTGGCCCAGACCCTCAAGCCGCAAGAGTGGGCAGAAGCCAATGAAACCCTGCTGCACCGCCTGTACCACGAAGATGCCGTGCGCCTGTTCGATGAACAGCCGCTGCGCTTCAAATGCAGCTGCTCACGCGAACGTTCCGGCAATGCCCTGGTCAGCCTGGGTGAGCATGACGCCAAGGCACTGGTGCAAGAGTGCGGTGGGCAGGTAGAGATCGATTGCCAGTTCTGCAACCAACGCTATTTCTTCGACGCCAGCGATGTGGCGCAACTGTTTGCCGGCGGCGGCACGGACGTAGCCTCAGAAACTCGCCACTGAAACGTTTAAGCTCAGGAAAATCTCCTGTCGAATTGCGCAAAAACGCAGTTCTGACAGGAGGGGCCTACTTTTTTTGGGCTTTTCTGGCATAATCCGGCCACTTTTTTCGCTGTAGTAGTTTTTTCGGAACAACTACAAAACGTTTGGAGCACTCGGCCTCGGGCCGGATGGGGTATCTCATGACGCAAGCCAATAACACCGTGTACACCGACCTGAGCGTCGATGAGCTGGTAAAAGAAGCGCTGCAACGCGGTGAAGGTGTACTAGCCGATACCGGCGCGCTGGTCGTGGAGACCGGTCACCGTACTGGCCGTTCGCCGGCTGACCGTTTCATCGTCGAAGAGCCTTCCACCCAGGACGCCATCGCCTGGGGCCCGATCAACCGCAAGTTCCCGGCCGACAAGTTCGATGCCCTGTGGGACCGCGTCGAGGCGTTCAACAACGCCCAGGATCACTTCGTTTCCTACGTTCACGTAGGGGCTGCCGCCGAGCACTACCTGCCGGTGAAAATGACCACCCAGACTGCCTGGCAGAACCTGTTCGGCCGTTGCCTGTTCATCAACCCTGAGCAGTACAACCCGGCGGGTCGCGGCGAGTGGCAGGTGCTCAACGTCGCCAACTTCGAGTGCGTACCTGAGCGTGATGGTACCAACTCCGACGGTTGCGTGATCATCAACTTCGCGCAGAAGAAAGTGCTGATCGCCGGCATGCGCTACGCCGGTGAAATGAAGAAAGCCATGTTCTCGGTGCAGAACTTCCTGCTGCCGGCTGCCGATGTGCTGCCAATGCACTGCGCGGCCAACATCGGCGAAGCAGGCGATGTGACCCTGTTCTTCGGCCTGTCCGGCACCGGCAAAACCACCCTGTCGGCCGACGAAAGCCGTTACCTGATCGGTGACGACGAGCACGGTTGGGGCGAAGGCGTTGTCTTCAACATCGAAGGCGGCTGCTATGCCAAGTGCATCGACCTGTCCGAGAAGAACGAGCCGGTCATCTGGAAAGCCATCAAGCACGGTGCTGTGCTGGAAAACGTCGTTCTCGACGCCAACAAGCACGCTGACTACACCGATGTCAGCTTGACCCAGAACAGCCGTGCGGCCTACCCGCTGGAGCACGTTGCCAAGCGTTCGGAAAAGAACCTGGGCGGTGAGCCAAACGCAGTGATCTTCCTGACCTGCGACCTGACCGGTGTTCTGCCTCCGGTGTCGATCCTGAACAACGAACAGGCTGCCTACCACTTCCTGTCCGGTTACACCGCGCTGGTCGGTTCCACCGAAATGGGCTCGGGCGGCGGCATCAAGTCGACCTTCTCGACCTGCTTCGGTGCACCGTTCTTCCCACGCCCGGCTGGCGAGTACGCCGAGCTGCTGATCAAGCGTATCAACGGCTTCAACTCCAAGGTCTACCTGGTCAACACCGGCTGGACCGGTGGTGGCTACGGCGTTGGCAAGCGCTTCAGCATTCCGACCACCCGCGCGGTGATCGCTGCCATCCAGAGCGGCGCGCTGGTCGGTGCCGAAACCGAGCACCTGGACATCATCAACCTGGACGTACCGAAGGCCGTCCCAGGCGTTGATACCGAACTGCTCAACCCGCGTACCAACTGGGCTGACAAAGCTGCCTACGACGAGGCCGCCAAAGGCCTGGCCAAGCTGTTCATCGAGAACTTCAAGAAGTTTGAAGTTTCCGACGCCATCAAGGCCGCTGGTCCGCAGCTGTAAGCTGCAACCAGCCGCAATGAGAAAGCCGCCAGCATTGGCGGCTTTTTTGTTATCCGGCTGATGCAATGCCTTGTAGGAGCGGCCTTGTGTCGCGATGGGCCGCATAGCGGCCCCGGGGTTTTGGCGTCACTGCATAAATTGTCGGGGCCGCTTTGCGGCCCATCGCGACACAAGGCCGCTCCTACAGGGTAAGGTGCAGGCAGCGGGAACCTGGTTTTTCTGTTTCACTGTCAGCATCCATTGCGAAGACAAGAGTCAGCCAGATGACCGAATCCCCTCAGCGCACTGCCTTCTCCCACTTTCACCCGATTCTCACCCGCCCGCAGGACAACGACCTCAATGGCCATATCGCCGGGGCCACGGTGCACGGCTTCTTCGAAACGGCGATCCAGGCGTTTCTCGTCGAGCAGGCCGAGCTGGACCTGCGTGACGGCGAGCTGGCGGCTTTCGTGGTCAGTTCGGCAGCAGATTTCTATGCATTGCCGGGCTTCCCGGACGTGCTGGAAGTTGGGCTGGGCGTAACGCGCCTGGCGGGCAGTACGGTGGAGTACCGCCTGGCGTTGTATCGCCCAGGTGAGCCCGAGGCCTGCGCGGCCGGCACGGTGGTGCAAGTCTTCATCGAGCGTGTCAGTGGCCGGCCTGTGGCGTTGCCAGAGGCGCTTCAGGTGATTCTTTCCGGCTTGGTGCTGGAACAACACGCATAAAAAACCCCGCCGGAAGGGGCGGGGTTCTTGTTGCCGGGGCAGGGCCCTCAGGCGTTAGTCGCGCCAGTGGCGCTTGTGCTTGCGGTGGCCGTAGTGATGGCCACGGTCGTAGTGGCGACGGTCATCGTAGCCACGGCGGTAGCGACGGTCGTCATGGCGCTCATCGGCGTCGGCCTTGTTGCCCAGGTAGTTACCCAGCGCACCACCAGCACCGCCGCCGGCAGCCGCGCCGATGTAGCTACCGGTAGTACCGCCTACCGAGCGACCCACCACGTTACCGCCTGCCGCGCCCAGGGCACCGCCAATAGCGGCTTCACCGCGCTGGCGCTTGTCGGCACCCAGCGCACCGCCGGCCGCACCGCCCAGGCCGGCACCAATGGCGCCGCCGGTGCTACCGCCGATGGAGTTACCGACAACGGAGCCCAGTACCCCACCCAATGCGCCGCCAATGCCGGCCTCGGTGGTGCCGCCTGCCATGGCAACGCCGCTGAGCAAGCTGAAAGACAACAACAAAATCGAGGAGTACTTCTTCATCAAGAGAGCCTCATAAGGATGACGAGGCGAATTTGAGGCTAAGCGAGGTGGCTGGCAACGGAAATCCGACGAGTAACACGAGTTGTACACAATTCTCTAAGTGACTGTATTTGTTGTGAAACTTAAACCGTTTTCGGCTGTCTGAGGTCTTTATGGCAAAAGCCCTGAACCTTGCGGAACAGGGCTTTTTGGTTTTTAGCGTTGGGGCTTCTGGCCCTCTTCGCGGCAACTTTATTACAGAATACGCCCGTCGTCCCGCGCCCGCTCCAGCTTGATGGCGATGAACTTCGAGGTTGGCGTATGGCTGCCATCGCCAATGCTCTCCAGCGGCACCAGCGGGTTCACCTCCGGGTAATACGCCGCCGCCTGCCCGGCCGGAATATCGAACGCCAGCAAGGTAAAGCCGTGCACCCGGCGGACGTGTTCATCCCCCCACAACGATACGATGTCGACCTTCTGCCCCGGCTGGAAGCCCAGGCGGATGATGTCGGCTTCGTTGGCGAACAGCACCTCGCGTTGGCCGCGCACGCCACGGTAGCGGTCGTCCAGGCCGTAGATGGTGGTGTTGTACTGATCGTGCGAACGCATCGACTGCATGATCAGGTCCGGTAACTGGCCGCTGGCACGCACACGGTCGTCAAGCAGCGTATCGGGCAGCAGGTTGGCCTTGAAGTTGGCGCGGCCGGTGTTGGTCTTCCATGTGCGGCTGGCGGCGTTATTGCCCAGGTAGAAGCCGCCTGGGTGTTGCAGGCGTTGGTTGAAGCCGCTGAAGCCTGTGATGGTGTCGGCGATCAGGTCGCGAATGCGCGCATAGTCGGCGACCAGCCAGTGCCAGTCCACGGGTTTCTTGCCCAGCGTAGCGGCGGCGATGCCAGCAATGACCGCCGGCTCCGAGCGCATCTGCGAAGACAGCGGTTTGAGCTGGCCGTTGGATGCGTGCACCATGCTGAACGAGTCTTCGACCGTTACCGCTTGTGGCCCGTCGGCCTGCAGGTCGATGTCGGTACGGCCCAGGCACGGCAAAATCAGCGCTTGCTTGCCATGAACCAGGTGGCTGCGGTTGAGCTTGGTGCTGATGTGCACGGTCAGCTCGCAGTTGCGCAGCGCCTGCGCCGTGCGCTCGGTGTCCGGCGTGGCCTGGGCGAAATTGCCGCCCAGGCCGATGAACACCTTGGCCCGGCCGTCGAGCATGGCGTGAATCGCTTCGACCGTGTTGTGGCCGTTGTGCCGTGGCACGGGGAAGCCGAAGCGCTTTTCCATGGCCTCGAGCAGTGCCATGGGTGGGCGCTCGTTGATGCCCATGGTGCGGTCGCCCTGCACGTTGCTGTGGCCACGTACCGGGCACAGGCCTGCGCCTGGTGCGCCGATATTGCCGCGCAGCATCTGCAGGTTGACGATTTCCTGAATGGTCGGCACCGAGTGGCGGTGTTGGGTGATACCCATCGCCCAGCACATGATGACCCGCTCGGCGCGGCAGTACATGCGCGCCGCCAGTTCGATGTCGGCCATGGGCAGGCCGGATTGCGCCTGGATGTGGTCCCATGGCGTGGCATCTACCACGGCCAGGTAATCGTCCACGCCATGGCCGTGCTCGGCGATGAAGGCATGGTCGAACACCGCCGGTTCACCCTTGGCCTGGGCTTCACGCTCCCACTGCAGGGCGAACTTGGCCATGCCACGCAGCAGCGCCATGTCGCCACCCAGCGCCGGGCGGAAGAATGCCGTGTTGGTTGGGCGGTCGCTGTTGGTCAGCATTTCCAGCGGGTTCTGCGGGTGCTGGAAGCGCTCCAGGCCCCGCTCCTTGAGCGGGTTGATGCAAACCACCTGAGCGCCACGTTTCACCGCGTCGCGCAGCGGGTCGAGCATGCGCGGGTGGTTGGTGCCGGGGTTCTGGCCCCAGACAAAAATCGCGTCGGCATGTTCGAAGTCGTCGAACGTGACCGTGCCTTTGCCCACCCCGATGCTTTGCCCCAACGCCACGCCGCTGGCTTCGTGGCACATGTTCGAGCAGTCGGGAAAGTTGTTGGTACCGAAGGCGCGCACGAACAGCTGGTACAGGTAGGCTGCTTCGTTGCTGGCCCGCCCCGAGGTATAGAACTCGGCCTGGTCAGGTGTGGCCAACTTGTTCAGCTCGCGAGCGACCAGGGCAAAAGCGGCGTCCCAGCTGATCGGCTGATAGCGGTCGCTGGTCGCGTCGTAGACCATCGGCTCGGTGAGGCGGCCCTGGTACTCCAGCCAGTAGTCGCTTTGCTGCAGCAGGGCGGTGACGCTGTAACGGGCGAAGAAGGCAGCGTCGACACGGCGCTTGGTGGCCTCCCAGTTCACGGCCTTGGCGCCGTTCTCGCAGAACTTGACCATGCCGCTTTCTGGCGAATCGCCCCAGGCGCAGCCTGGGCAGTCGAAACCGCCGTTCTGGTTGGTCTTGAGCAGGGCGCGAATGTTCTTCAGCGCGTTATCGCTGCCGACCCAGGCCTTGGCCACGCTGCGCAGCGCACCCCAGCCACCGGCAGGGCCGTGGTAGGGCTTGTAGCGAGGGGTTGAGGCTGGGGCATTGTCCGGTAGGTGCTGGTACGAGGTCACGACTGTTACGACTCCGCCGCCGGGCTGTAGACCCGCGGTGCGCTGTGCTTGGGTAGATGAATGAGGTTGAGGTTGTGCTTGCGCGCCCACTGCAGGGCAAGCCCGGTGGGGGCGGACAGGCTGACCAAGGTCTGGATGCCGGCGCGCAGCACCTTCTGGATCAGTTCCAGGCTGCAGCGGCTGGTGACGATCGCAAGGCCGCCCTGGCTGTCGATGCCCTGGCGCAGCAGCGCGCCGATCAGCTTGTCGAGGGCGTTGTGCCGGCCAATGTCTTCACGGCCCAGCAGCAGTTCGCCGTGGCGGTCCATGAACAGCGCGGCATGCACCGCCCCGCAGTGCTGGCCCAGCGGCTGAAATGCATCGATGCGCTCGCGCAGGCCCACCAGCCACGCTGCCGGTGGCAGCGGCGCACCGGGCAGCACGGCCAGTTCTGGCAACGCCTGCTCCAGCGCCTCGACCCCGCACAGGCCGCAGCCGCTGGTGCCGGCCAGCTGCCGGCGCTGGTTTTTCAGGTTCCAGAAGGCTCGGCTGGATATTTCCAGGTCTGCATACAGGGCAGAGCCACTGCCCGAGAGCTTCAGGTCGTAGATTTCCGAGGTGCCTTCGACGATGCCGCTGCCCACGCTGAAACCGACGGCGAAATCTTCCAGGTCGGTCGGGCTGACCAGCATCACTGCCTGGTTGAGGCCGTTGTAGACGATGGCCAACGCAACCTCTTCGGCCAGCGGCGTGCTGTCACCTTTACCGTCGCTGAGCTGGACGTATGCGTAGGTGTTGCTGGCGGCCGGCAGGGACAAGGGCGATGAGGCCGTGCAGACCGGAGGTTTGCTGTTCATCGGGGCAGGCTGTTCATTCGGCGGCTTGGTGTAGCACAAGCCTAGGCGCGTGGGCCTGTGGCGTCTAATCGCTAGCCTCTATCCATTGATAGAGCGCGTCGATTGGTCGCAGGCGGGCGGCATGAGCAAAGCTGGCCTAGACTGCTGGTTTCGAGGTTTCGTGAACAAGGAGAGTGCTATGAGCTTGATCAGTTTCGTGAAGGAAGCAGGCGAGAAGTTGATCGACCTGCTGACTCCGGGCAATGCCAAAGCCGAAGAGCAGTTGAAGAAACACGTGGAGAATGTCGGCCTCGGCAACCCGAACATCACGGCGACCGTGGAGGGCGACAAAGTGATCCTCAAGGGTGAAGTCGCCAGCCAGGAAGAGAAGGAGAAGATTGTGCTGGCGGCGGGCAACATCGAGGGTGTGGCCAGCGTCGATGACCAGATCACTGTGACCGGCCCGGTCGTGACAGCCGCACGCCTGGTCACGGTCAAGAAGGGTGACACGCTGTCGGCGATTGCCCTGGTGGTGTATGGCAATGCCAATCAGTTCAACAAGATATTCGAGGCCAACAAGCCAATGCTCAAGCACCCGGACAAGATCTATCCGGGGCAGGTACTGCGTATTCCTGACTGATTTTTGCAGGCTTTATCGGCCCTATCGCCGGCAAGCCGGCTCCCACAAGGTTGCTGCAAAGCTGAGGCCGGTGGTCGCCTGTGGGAGCGGGCGTGCCCGCGAACACCGGCGTAGCCGGTGCCAGGGCGCTTACAGGCCAATCAATAGCTCCCGGTAATCCTCGACCGCAGCAAACTCTTCAGTATCGCGCGGCTGCGCCTGGCTATCGGGCTGGCGTACAGCCAGCAGGTGCGCCACACCAAAGCGCCGTGCGCTGCGCAGTATCGCCAGGGTGTCATCGATGAACAGGCTACGCCCCGGCTCAAAACCGATGTCCGCCTGCAAGGCGTCCCAGAACTGTGGGCTTTCCTTAGGGTAACCATAATCATGCGAGCTGATCAGCCGCTCGAAATACGGTGCCAGTTCCACCCGTTCCAGCTTCAGCGACAGCGAATCACGGTGGGCATTGGTGATCATCACCACGCGCTTGCCGGCATTTCGAATCGCCGCCAGGAACGTGTCGGCATCCGGGCGCAACGCGATCAGGTCGGCAATTTCCCGTTTCAGCTCCCGGATCGGCAGGCGCAGCTCCCGGCTCCAGAAGTCCAGGCAGTACCAGTTCAGCGTGCCGGCATTGCGCTCGAACAGCGGCTGCAGCTCCATTTCCGCCATGGCCCGGCTCACGCCATGCAGCTCTGCATAGCGCTGGGGCAGGTGGTCGAGCCAGAAGCGGTTGTCGTAATGCAGGTCGAGCAGGGTGCCGTCCATATCCAGCAGGACGGTATCGATGGCAGACCAGGGAAGAACAGGCATGGGAAACTCTCGATCAGTCGGCAAGCCACGGTATAGTAACCCGTTCACGCCAAGGAGCCGCCCCATGCGCCAGAAACCCACCGTCCTCAGCCGCGAAATCGTCGCCAGCAGCCGCCTGTTCCGCGTAGAGGCTGTGCAATTGCGCTTCAGCAATGGTGCCGAGCGCACCTATGAGCGCCTGGTAGGCCGGGGTAACGGCTATGGCGCGGTGATGATCGTGGCCATGCTCGACGCCGAGCACGCCGTGCTGGTGGAAGAGTATTGCGGTGGTACCGACGAGTACGAGCTGTCGCTGCCCAAGGGCCTGATCGAGCCCGGCGAAGATGTGCTGGCAGCCGCCAACCGCGAGCTCAAGGAAGAGGCCGGGCTTGGCGCGCGCCAGCTTGAGCACCTGACCGAGCTGTCGCTTTCGCCGGGCTACATGAGCCAGAAAATCCAGGTGGTGCTCGCCACCGACCTGTACGAAGAGCGCCTTGAGGGCGATGAGCCGGAGCCGATGCGGGTCGACAAGGTCAACCTGCGCGAGCTGTCGGCCTTGGCCATGCACCCGCAGTTCACCGAAGGCCGCGCCCTGGCGGCCCTGTACCTGGCGCGTGACCTGATGATTCAGCGGGGGCTGCTGGCGCCATGAACGACAATCAACTGATGCGTGAAGTGGTCAAGTTGGCGTTGACTGCGGGCGAGGCGATCCTGCCGTTCTGGCGTGCCGATGTGGCAGTGACCAACAAGGCCGATGATTCGCCGGTGACTGCCGCCGACCTGGCAGCGCACCGGGTGATTGCCGATGGCCTGCTGGCGCTGGCGCCGCAGATTCCGGTGTTGTCCGAAGAGGACTGCAACATTGCGCTGGCCGAGCGCCAGGGCTGGAGCCGCTGGTGGCTGGTGGACCCGCTGGATGGCACCAAGGAATTCATTGCCGGCAGCGAGGAATTCACAGTCAATATCGCCTTGATCGAAAAAGGCGAGGTGGTGTTTGGCGTGGTATCGATGCCCACGAATGGCCGCTGCTACTTTGGGGGCCGCGAATTGGGGGCTTGGCGGGCAGACGGGGGTGAGGCGGCCCGGCCGATCCAGGTGCGCAACGCTCCGCCAGTGGGTGAGCGGTTTACCGTGGTTGCCAGCCGCCGGCACTCCAGCCCCGAACAGGAAGCATTGTTGGCGGGCCTGGGTGCGGCAGTGGGTGAACTGGAGCTGGCCAACATTGGTAGCTCGTTGAAGTTCTGCCTGTTGGCTGAGGGCAGCGCCGATTGTTATCCACGCCTGGCGCCGACTTCGCAGTGGGATACGGCGGCGGCCCAGGGTGTGGTGGAAGGGGCGGGTGGTGAAGTGATCGGGCTGGACGGTTTGCCGTTCCGTTACCCGGCGCGCGAGTCTTTGCTCAACCCGTACTTCCTGGCGTTGCCGGCCAAGGCAGCGTGGCGCCAGGCCTTTCTTGAGCTGATCTAGCGGGCCTGGCCTTGTAGGAGCGGCCTTGTGTCGCGATGGGCTGCAAAGCAGCCCCGGCAATTTGTGCACCATGCCCAAACCCTGGGGCTGCTTTGCAGCCCATCGCGACACAAGGCCGCTCCTACAGGGGGCGCGACAGCCTTCGTTCTTAGCGGTGCAGCACGTACTGGCCGCTGAAGGTGACGGCCGGCTCATCAGTCCCGGTATTGCTTACCGTGGTCTGCAGCGTCAACCGCGCCCGGCCACGACGCTGGTACATGTTGAGGAAGCGTTCCCAGGCTTTCTCTTCCGGCGCCGGGCAACGGGCTATTGCCGCCCCGGTAACCGGCAGCGGGTAACTGATTTGCCCTTCCTGGATGACGATATGCCCGTCATCTATCCCCAGTTCGCGCAGCCGCATGTGCAACCAGCCCCAGCCCACCAGCACCGCTGCACAGTACAGGCTGCCGCCGAACATGGTGCTCTTGTGGTTGACGTTGGCCGCCAGCGGCAATTGCAGGCGCAGGGTGTGGTGTTGCCAATCAATGACCTCCAGGCCCATTTCGCGGGTCAGCGGGATGTCGCCATGCAGTACGGACTGCAGGTACTGGCTATCGGTGCTCATCAACGGTTGTCCTCATGGTCGTCGTGCCCGCCGCTACCGCCCTCGAAGCTCAAGCCATGCTTGCGCAGCTTGTCGTGCAAGGTTTTGCGGGGGATGCCCAGCGCCTCTGCCAGGCTGCGCATGGAGCTGTGGGGCTGGGCCAGCTCGGCGGCGATCAGCGAGCGCTCGAATTGCTCTACCTGTTCGCTCAGGTTGCCACTCAACACCGAAGGCGCCGCAGCCGCAGCCGCTGGCAGCTGGCCATCCAGCGCCAGTTCAAGGCCCAGGGCGAAACGCTCGGCGGCGTTCTGCAATTCACGCACGTTACCTGGCCAGGTGTGGCGCAGCAGCATCGCCCGCTGCGCCGGCAGCAAGGCGTGTGGCGCCAGGCTGTGGCGCTGGCTGGCAGCGTCGGCAAAATGCTGGAACAGCACCAGGATGTCGTCGCCGCGGTCCCGCAGCGGCGGGATACGCAGTGGCGCTACGTTCAGCCGGTAGTACAGGTCGGCACGGAAGCGGCCTTGGTCGGCGGCCTGGCGCAGGTCTTCCTTGGTGGCGGCGATAATGCGGATATCCAGCGGGATCAACTGGTTGCCGCCCAGGCGTTCCACCACCCGCTCCTGCAACATGCGCAGCAGCTTGACCTGCACGTCCAGGCTCATACTCTCGATTTCGTCGAGGAACAGCGTGCCGCCGTTGGCGAACTCGAATTTGCCGATGCGCCGTTTTTGCGCCCCGGTGAACGCCCCGGGCTCATGGCCGAACAGTTCGCTTTCGACCACCGATTCGGCCAGTGCCCCGGCGTTGATCGCCACGAACGGCCCATCACGGCGGCTGGACAGGTCATGCAGCGCACGGGCGACCACCTCCTTGCCGGCACCGGTTTCACCCAGGATCAGCACATCGGCGCGGGTTGCGGCCAAGGCGCCGATCTGCTCGCGCAGGCGCTGCATGGCCGGCGAATGGCCGACCAGGCGCGTGGCCAGTTGCTGGCGGTCGCTCAGCGCCAGGCGCAGGCTGCGGTTGTCCAGCACCAGGCGGCGCAGGGCCAAGGCACGGCGCACGCTGTCGAGCAGGGCGTCGCTGGCGAAAGGCTTTTCCAGAAAGTCATAGGCACCGGCGCGCATTGCCTGTACCGCCAGGGGCACATCCCCATGGCCGGTAATCAACAGCACGGGCAGTTCGCTGTCGCGGCCGTGCAGTTGCTCCAGCAGCTGCAGGCCATCGATGCCGGGCATGCGGATGTCGCTGACCACCACGCCGGGCCAGTCGCTCTCGATACGCTCAGCCAGGCCTTGGGCATCGCCCAGCGCGACCACTTTCAGCCCGGCCAGGTCCAAGGTCTGGCTCAGGGCCTGGCGCAGGTGTGGGTCATCGTCGACCAGGATGACCTGGGCTTGGCTGTCGATCTGTGTCTCGGGGGTCATGCCGAGGGGTCCTCCGAATTGGGCAAGGTCGCGCCAGGCGCAGCCTTGCGTAGCTGCAGGGTCAGCAGAGCACCACCTTCCGGGTGGTTGGCCAGCAGCAGTTCACCCCCCAGGGCGCGCATCAGGCTTTCGCAGATGGCCAACCCCAGGCCCAGGCCCTGGGTGCGGGTCTTGGTGGTGAAGAACGGCTCCTTGGCATGCTCCAGGGCCTGGCGGCTGAAGCCGGGGCCATTGTCGCGGATGTACAGGTAGACGCAGTCATCACGCTGTTCGGCACTTAGCCACAGGCGGCGCGGGTTGGCTTTTTCGGTCAGGGCGTCCAGGGCATTGGCCAGCAGGTTGCCCAGCACCTGGCGCAGGCGGGTTTCACCGGCCTGTACCCACAAGGTGGCTTCCGGCAGGTCGCGGATCAGCTCCACGGCCATTGCCCGGCGGCGCTTGGCCAGCAGCGCCAGGGCATCGTCCAGGGCTGGCTGCAGGGCCACGCTTTCCGGGGCGTGCCGATCACGGCGGGCGAAGGCCCGCAAGTGGGCGATGATCGACGCCATGCGCCCGGTCAGCTCGCCAATCAGCTTGAGGTTGCCGCGGGCGTCCTCGGTGCGTTGGTGGTCGAGCAGGATCTCGGCATTTTCTGCGTAGCTGCGAATCGCCGCCAGCGGCTGGTTGAGTTCGTGGCTGATACTGGCCGACATGGTGCCAAGCACCGACAGCTTGCCGGCCTGCACCAGCTCGTCCTGGGCGCGCACCGCCTCTTGCTGGGCATTTTCGCGCTCCAGTACGGCGCGCTTGAGGCGGGTGTTGAGGCCCTCGAGGTCGGCGGTGCGTTCGGCTACGCGCTTTTCCAGCTCCTGACGGGCGCGGGCTTCGAAGTCGATGCGGTCGATGTAGTGGCGGCGCCGTTGCATCACCAGCCCGGCCAGCAGCATTGCTACTAGCAGGGTGCCGGCGCCAATGGCCATTACGGTTTGCACCGAACGGTCTACCAGCATGCGCGGGGCGAGGATGCTGACTTGCCAGCCGGTCTCCTTGATGTCGCGGGTCTGGGTGATCCAGGCGTCCGGGGCGAGCACCAGCGGTTGCGGTGCCTGGGTAGGGTAGGGCTGGATGGCGATGATGGCCTGGCGCTCGGCATCGCTCAGTGCGCGGGTGGCACGGAAGCGCCAATCGGGCCGCGAAGTGAGGATGACCACGCCATTGTGATCGGTCAGCAACAGCTGCTCCGGCGTGCGGCCCCACAGGGTTTCGGTGTGGTCGAGGTCGACCTTGACCACCAGCACGCCCACGATGCGCTCGCGATCACGCACGGCGGCGGCAAAGAAGTAGCCGCGTTTGGCCGACGTTGTGCCCTGGCCGAAGAAGCGGCCCAGGTGGCCCGCCATGGCTTCGTTGAAGTACGGGCGGAAGGCGAAGTTGCGGCCCACGAAGCTGTCGTGCTTGTCCCAGTTGGAGGCCGCCAGGGTGTTGCCGCTGACGTCCATCAGGTACATCACCTCGGCGCCGGTCTGCTGCACGATGCCCTTGAGCAGGCGGTTGGCGTTGGTCACCGCCTCCAGGCGGAAGGGGTCGGCCAGTACGCTGCGCAGTGCCGGCAGGTCGCCGAGGATCTGCGGCAAGGTTTCGTAGCGGTGCAGGGTGCCGAGCAGGTTGGCCACGTACAGGTCCAGGGTCTGGCGGTTCTGCGAGGCCAATTCCTGCTGGTAGTAACGTTCGGCCAGGTGGTGCAAGGGCCACAGTAACGGCGCCAGGCACAGGGCCAGCAAGGCCAGGCTGCGCCAGCGGGGACGGCGTGGAGGCGTGGGGTTAGCAATCATCACGTAAATGCGCCAGAAAGGTCTGGCGCAATTATGCGCTAGTTACGGCAGCAGTTCCGCCTCTGCCCATGCCCGGCCAAGCTTGTCCTTGTCTGACAGCAGCGGTGGTTGCTGCAGCCCCCAGTCGATGGCCAAGTGCGGATCGTCCCAGCGGATGCAGCGGTCGGCGCCGGGGTTGTAGTAATCGGTGGTCTTGTAGAGGAACTCGGCCGACTCGCTCAGCACCGCAAAGCCGTGGGCGAAGCCTGCCGGTATCCACAACTGGCGATGGTTGGCTGCGGACAGATCCACCGCGACCCACTGGCCGAAGGTTGGCGAGCTTTTGCGCACATCCAAGGCGACATCGCGGATTTCGCCCTGAACCACGCGCACCAACTTGCCCTGGGTGTTCTCCACCTGAAAATGCAGCCCGCGGAGCACGCCCTTGACCGAGCTCGAGTGGTTATCCTGGACGAATTCGACATTCACCCCGGTCTGCCTTGCGAACTCGCGGGCGTTGAACGCTTCGAAGAAAAAGCCACGGCTGTCACCGTAAACCGTGGGCTCGATGATCAGTACATCGGGGATTTCAGTCGGGATGATGTTCATGGCGGTTCGCTTGCCGTTCGTTAACTATTGACCCTAGTCGCCCTTCCTGGAAATTTCCGCATGCAGCAGTGACAGGATGCGTACGATATGGCCAGGGTAGGCGGCCAAGCGACGGGTGCTAGCGGGCGAACACGCATTAAATTCGATTTCTATCGATATTAGGATGAAGGTTCTCCTTAAAATCCGACGTATAAGGCTTTAAATATCGATATGTATCGGTTATAAATAGATCAACGTCTCACCGCAATCCGGCCCAGGGCCATCACAGAGGTCAACCATGAAAACCCTCAACTCCACGCCACGTGCCGATGGTTTCCACATGCCCGCCGAGTGGGCCCCGCAAACCCAGGTATGGATGGTTTGGCCGGAGCGTTCGGACAACTGGCGCCTGGGCGGCAAACCGGCGCAGGCAGCCCATGTAGCCCTGGCCAAGGCCATTGCCCGTTTTGAGCCGGTTACCGTGGCGGTTTCCGCTGGCCAGTACGAGAACGCGCGTCGCCAGCTCGACCAGCCGAACATTCGGGTGGTCGAAATCAGCAACGACGACGCCTGGGTGCGTGACACCGGCCCGACCTTCGTCATCAACGACCAAGGCGAAGTGCGCGGTGTGGACTGGGGCTTCAACGCCTGGGGCGGCTTCGATGGTGGCCTGTATGCGCCATGGAACCGCGACGAGGAGCTGGCGGCCAAGGTGCTGGAAATGGAGCGCTGCCAGCGCTACCACACCGAAGGCTTCGTGCTCGAGGGCGGCTCGATCCACGTGGACGGTGAAGGCACGCTGATCACCACCGAGGAATGCCTGCTCAACCGCAACCGCAACCCGCACCTGACCCGCGAGCAGATCGAAGCGGTGCTGCGCGACCACCTGGCGGTGGATACCGTGGTGTGGTTGCCCGATGGCCTGTACAACGATGAAACCGACGGCCACGTCGACAACTTCTGCTGTTACGTGCGCCCGGGCGAAGTGTTACTGGCCTGGACCGATGATTCCAACGACCCCAATTACGCCCGTTGCCATGCCGCCATGGAGGTGTTGCAGAACACCCGTGACGCCAAGGGCCGAGCACTAATCGTGCACAAAATGCCCATCCCCGGGCCGCTGTACGCCACGGCTGAAGAATGTGCCGGTGTCGACCACGTTGCCGGCAGCCAGGAGCGTGACCCATCGGTGCGCCTGGCCGGCTCCTACGTGAACTTCCTGATCGTCAACGGCGGCATTATTGCGCCAAGCTTCGATGACCCGGCAGATGCCGAAGCCAGAGCGATCCTTGCGCGGATATTCCCCGACCACGAAGTGGTGATGATTCCCGGGCGCGAGCTGCTGTTGGGCGGTGGCAACATCCACTGCCTGACCCAGCAGCAGCCGGCACCGGTGACGCGCTGAGTGCCAGCCCGGTGACCAAGAGGCCCGTCAGTAGATGGGCCTTTTTTTCGCACGACGCCCGGCGGCTGGTTTGGCATAGGTTTTGTATTGTTTTTCAAGGAGATAGCTTGGGTCTGCCAGGTTATCCGAGCTGTAACATTACCTACGTAGATTAGCCGCTCACGGGTTAGGGAGTACGTGTAGACATGAACGCAGCAAGTGAGTCGGCTTTGCGCCCATCGGCAGTTGGTCACCCATCGCTCAAGCGGGTCGCGGCGTGGTTGAAACACCATGGAAGCATCAGGGTCAGGACGACCGACCCACGACGTCTGCTTGCCGGACGCTACCCGCAAGGTTTGCTCAGCGATGCTGAAATGCAGGCGCTGATGGCGGTGTGGCACTAATCGACTACAGCTGTGCCGACCTCTTGGCGGCGATAGCCGCGAAGAGGCCGGTACCTGCCACACGCCCCTCCCCGCACGCACCCGGTAAATTGTCGGAGCAGTCAAGATGCCGTTTCTGACAAAAAGATAAAATCCCCGCCTACAGCGCCGACATGCATTGAAATGCCTCGTATCACGGGATGATCTTGGTTATATCAACCTGCATTTCACGACTTTTTGACATTTGTAATCGCACACGGCTAGGATTCGGCCCAACGCCTGCTGGCCACTTCCGTTGGCCATGCTGCTGCCAGAGGCCGCCCGTGCAATTGCCGGCCGGCCTTCAAGTCTGGATCCGCATAGCGTCGAACCTACGTAAGGGGCGTTGGTTCCTGGCGTTGTATTGCAGCGCGTTTTTGATTAAGCGATAAGGAAAATAACATGTTGAAAACCAGGATCAGCCTGGTCGCCCTGGCGATGATCGCCGCGACCCAGGCACAGGCCAATGATCAGGCCGAGAGCAAGGGCTTCATCGAGGACAGCCACGCCAACGTCCTTCTGCGCAACGCTTATATCAACCGTGACAAGAAGCACGGCACCGACGACCAGATCGAATGGGGCCAGGCAGTTATCGGCAACTTCTCCTCCGGTTTCACCCAAGGCACTGTCGGTGTCGGCGTCGACGCATTCGGTCTGTATGCCCTGCGCCTCGATGGCGGCAAAGGCCATAACGGTGGCGCGGGTGTCGACTTCTTCAAGCCGCACGAAACCACCAACGCCGACGGCAACGCCAGCTCGCCGCACAACCTGGCGCGTGGTGGCGCAGCCGTGAAGTTCCGCATTTCCAATACCGTGCTCAAGTACGGTGACCAGATGCCAGCACTGCCAGTGCTGCAGTACGACGACGCACGTCTGCTGCCAGAAAGCTTCACCGGCACCCTGATCACCTCCAAGGAAATCAAGGGCCTGGAGCTGAACGCCGGCCGCTTCACCCAGGAAGCGCGCAAAAGCGCCGAGCGTCGTGATGGTGGTGGCCTGAAGTCGATCAACGTGCTGGGTGGTAGCTACAAGTTCAGCGACAACTTCACCGGCTCGCTGTACACCGCAGACAACGAAGACGTGATGCGCAAGCACTACCTGGGCTTGAACTACGTCTTCCCGATCGCCAGCGACCAGTCCCTGACCCTGGACTTCAACGGCTACAAGTCGGACATCAACAACAAGTACGTCAAGGCCGCCGGCCTGAACGGCGACTCCAACACCATCTGGAGCCTGGCGGCCACCTACGCGTATGGTGCGCACTCGTTCACTCTCGCCCACCAGCGCAGCACTGGCAGCACCGGCTACAACTACGGCTGGTACCAAAACCAGGGCGGCGTGGGTGACGGTGGTTCGACCATCTACCTGGCCAACTCGTACTGGTCCGACTTCAACGCCGAGGACGAGCGTTCCTGGCAGCTGGGCTACGGTCTGGACTTCGGTGCCTACGGCATCCCTGGCCTGACCTACAAGCTGGCCTACGTAGTGGGTGACAACATCAACACCCGCAACAACGCCAACCCGCAGGGCTTCGGCGAAGGCAAGGAACGCGAGATCTTCAACCAGGTCCGTTACGTGGTGCAGGACGGCCCGGCCAAAGACCTGTCCATCAAGTTGCGTAGCTCGTTCGTGCGTACCAACAACGCCGTACAGCAGAACGGCTACAACGACGATGGCAACGAAGTACGCGTATTCGTCGAGTACCCGATCAGCATCTTCTGATGCTGAGCTGAGGGTGCTGGGGGCTGCTTTGCAGCCCATCGCGACGCAAGGCCGCTCCTACAGGCATGCCCCGAACCGGGCCCCTTGTGGGAACGGCCTTGTGTCGCAAAAGGGCCGTATCGCGGCCCCGGCGATCTGCGCCCCAACCCCAAAAAACGAGCTGCCACGCCCCCTCGGGATTCGGCTCAACCCGGTAGCAACACGCTAACCCGCAATCCACCCCCTTCGCGGTTCATCAGCAGCAGCTCACCGCCATGGCTGCCAGCGATGCGTTGCGCAATGCTCAACCCCAACCCGTATCCCCCGGAGGACTGGTTGCGCGACCCTTCGCCGCGTACGAACGGGTCGGTAATGGTCGCCAGCAGCCCCGGCGCAATCCCCGGGCCACGGTCGTCGATATGGATCAGCACCCCGCTGTTCGCCCGTTCCAGTGTGACCGAAACCTCCTTGGCATAACGCAGTGCATTGACCAGCAGGTTCTGCAGGCAACGCTGCAACAGCAACGCATCCACACGCACGCCGCCTGCCTGGCCATGCACTGGCAATGGCTCTTTTTCGGTCGCCAGGTCGGCGCACAGGCGTGCCACCAGTCGGTCCAGGTCCACCTGCTGCAAGTTCTGCTGTTCCCCGGCGCGCAGGTAGTCGAGCACCTGGCCGATCATGTCGTCCATCTGCCTGATGTTCTGCCGCAGGCGCTGGTGGTGTTCATCCTCCGGCAAGCGCTCCAGGCGCAGGCGCATGCGGGTCAAGGGGGTGCGCAGGTCATGGGACACAGCGGCGAGGAAGTATGCCTTGTCGTTGACCATGGCAATCAGGCGCTGCTGCATGGCGTTGAACGCCTGGGCAGCCTGGCGTACCTCCTGCGGGCCATCCAGTACCAAGGGCGGCTGCTCAAGATTGGTGCCCAGGCCACGGGCAGCATCGGCCAGGCGCTGCAACGGGCGCAGGCACAGGCGCACGGCAATCAGGCAGACCAGCAGCACCGCGACAATGCGCAGTGCATACACCCGCAACAGGTAATCGCTGATCAGCACCCAGGCCGACTCGCCGCTCCAGCCCTGCAGCTCCTGGCCCTCGATGATAAGCCAGTGCCCATCGGCCAATGGCACCGCAAACTGCATATGGGCCTGGGCCGTGCGCAAACCGAACAGGCTGCGCCAGACTATCGGTTGGCCCGACGCGTCGGTCAGTTGCACATTCATCAGGCGTACCGCCTGAGCATGCCCCAGCTCGTAATTGAGGGCCTGGCGCAGCAGCAATTCGATCCGCCGGCGCTCACGGCGCTGATCATGCGTTGGCTCGGGCAGGTGCTCGGCACAGCGCACCTGGTAATGAGCCGGCACTGGCAGCGCGGCATCGTGGCAGTCGGCCCGGGCGATCAGGGGCGCACTGCGCGCGGCGATCAGCCGCACGGGGGCTTCGAACACCTGGGCGAAGCGCACATCGAACCAGATGCTGCTCGACATCAGCTGCACCACCAGCGTGCCGCTGACCATGATCAGCAATAGCTGGCCGAACAGGGTGCGCGGCCACAGCCGGCGAAGCCAGCGCACCTCAGGCATCGGCCTGGTGCTGGCCCATGGTCAGCAAGTAGCCTTCGTTGCGGATGGTGAGGATCTGCGCGGCCCCGTCCGGTGCGCGCCGCAGGTGCTGGCGCAGGCGGCTGACGCACATGTCCACCGAGCGGTCATCAGGCAGGTGGTCGCGGCCAAATGCGCTGCGCGTCAGCTGGTCGCGGGAGACCACGCGGTTGTTAGCCTCCAGCAACTCGCGCAGCACCCGGTAGTCGGAGCGTGGCAGGGGCAGGGTCTGGCCATCGGGGCGCGTGAGCAGGCGCTTGACGTGCTCCAGGCGGAAGCCGGCGAACAGTTGTGCGTCGGCCCCTGCAGTGCCCTGCGCCTGGGTTTCCAGGCGTTGCGGGCGACGCAGCACCGCCTTGATCCGGGCAATCAGCTCGCGTGGCTCGAAGGGTTTGGCCAGGTAATCGTCGGCACCCACCTCCAGGCCTATGATGCGGTCCAGCGTGCTGCCTTTGGCCGACAACATGATCACCGCCAGCCCGGGTGTGGCCTGCAATTGGCGACAAAGGCTGAGCCCGTCTTCGCCGGGCAGCATCAAGTCGAGTACCACCAGATCCACCGTGTGCCTGGCCATTTGCGCGCGCATCTGCTCGCCGTCGGCCGCCTCCAGCACGTTGTAACCGGCGTCGGCCAGGTAATCACAAAGAAGTTCGCGGATCTCGTCGTCATCGTCGACGACCAGCAGGGTCGTGCTCATGCGGAAAACACCTGTCGGGTGAGGCCCAGGGGCGCTCATTACATTCAATTACATCCCCGTACATGTCGGGTCTGGCGCCGGGAGGGCCGATCCCTAGAATCCTAACAAAAAATCATCTGCAAATACGAAGCCTTCCCAAATGAATCCCTACAGCATTCCGAACGCGCTCACCCCCACCCTTGCAAACGGCAACCGCCTCAAGCCACTGGCGTTCTGCATTGCCGTGGCTATCAGTGGTGGTGCCATGGCCGCCGACAGCCAACCCCTGGAGCTGGACGCCACGCAAATCGAAGACAGCGCGCTGCTGCCCACCGACGCTGCAGGCCAGCTGGGTTACACCGTCGAGAGCACCCGCAGCTCCACCGGCCTGAACCTGACGCCACGGCAGACCCCGCAGTCAGTCACCACCATCACCCGCCAGCAGATGGAAGACCGGGGCATCCACACCATCGAACAGGCCCTGGAAACCACCCCAGGTGTAACGGCCAACAAGTCCGAAGTGGGCGGGCGTACCGATTACCGCGCCCGTGGCTATTCGATCAGCAACTGGAAGGTCGATGGCCTGCAGACCCAAGGCGGTTCTGACTTCAGCGGCAGCGGCAATGCTCTGAACATGGACCTGTACGAGCGCATCGACATCGTGCGCGGGGCCAACGGCCTGCTTGGCGGCACCGGTGACCCTTCGGCCACCGTCAACCTGATCCGCAAGGCGCCGACCAAGACCTTTGGCGGTAGCGCCTACGCCACCTACGGCAGCTGGGACAAACGCCGCCTGGGTGCCGACCTCAACCTGCCGCTGTCCGAGGACGGGCGCCTGCGCTCGCGTTTCGTGATGACCCAGCAGGACGCCAACTCGTTCCGCGACAACCAGTCCGACCGCTCCCGCGCGGCGCTAGCCAATTTCGAATTTGACCTGGACGACGCCACCACCCTCGGTGCCGGTTACCAGTACGAGTACAACAAGGTGGTGGGTGGCGGCTGGGGCGCGAACATTCCGCTGTGGTACCGCGACGGCAGCAAGACCGACCTGCCACGCAGCACCAACGTGGTGCCCAGCTGGAGCTTTGGCGAGTACACCACCCGCACCGCTTTCGGCTCGTTGCAGCACCGCTTCGACAACGACTGGACGCTGGACCTGAAGGCCTCCCAGGCCACCACCGAAGCCCTCAACCACCGCGGTTTGGCCAAGGTGAACTCAGCAGGGCGCGGTACCTATGGCGGCTACTGGGACCAGGATGGCAGCGGCGCCGTACTGAACGGCCTGCACAGCTCCACCGACACCACCCAGCAGTCGGCGCAGATCGACCTGTCTGGCCCATTCCAGCTGTTCGGCCGCACCCACCAGGCCATGGTGGGCTATAACGACAGCCGCACCGTGGGTTGGTCGCCGCAGTACACCTGCACCATGGTGGGCGACGGCATGGCCAGTGCACCGGCGTTGGGGTGCCAGTTCCGCGCCAACAACGGTTTCCCGGTCACCGATTGGCACAACGGCGTGGATGACGACTACGGCCTCATCGCCTCGCGCACCGGCCTGCACAGCAAGACCACCACGCGCTTGCAGGGCATGTACGCCGCTACCCGCCTGAGCATTACCGACCCGCTGTCGGTGATTGTCGGCGTGCGCACCAGCAACTACGCGTCGGTGACCCGTAGCGTGGCCGGCGAGCGCAGCAGCCAGGAAGAGAACGGCATCGTCACCCCATACCTGGGCGCGGTGTACGACCTCAACGAGACCTACTCGCTGTACGCCAGCTACACCGACATCTTTACCCCGCAAACATCGGAAACCGTGAGCGGCAGCAAAGTCGAGCCGATTCGTGGGCAAAGCTATGAAACGGGTATCAAGGGTGAATGGTTCGACGGCCGCCTGAACGCCTCGGCAGCGTACTTCCGCACCAAGCAGGAAAACAAAGCCGTGCTCGATGGCGACCTGACCACCCCGACCGGTGCCAGCGCCTACAAGGCCGGCTCGGGTGTGGAAACCGACGGTATCGACCTGGAAGTGGCAGGCGCGTTGACGCCTGAATGGAACGTGTACGCCGGCTACACCTACCTGCACTTCCGCCGTGTCGACAGCGACGGCCGCAGCGACCCTTCGCACCTGTTCAAAGCCTCCACCACCTACCGCCTGAGCGGCCCGCTCGACCGCTTGACCGTAGGTGCCGGTGTAACAGCGCAGAGCAACATCCGCGCTATTTCCAGCCCTGCAGGCCAGCCGGTCAACGGCGTGAGCAGCGGTGCAACCGATGTGAACTGGTCGGGTTATGCCATCTGGAACGCCATGGCCAAGTACCAGGTAACCGATGCCACCAGCGTTACCCTCAACGCCAACAACCTGTTCGACAAGCACTACTACACCCAGTACGGGTTCTATGCCGGCGGCATCTACGGTGACCCGCGCAACCTGTCGCTGACGGTAAGCACTGCCTTCTGACATGCAGGGGCGGCCTTGCGTCGCAGCCCTACGAGTTGCGCTGTCGCGCAGAGAACTCAATTCGTAAGCGCGACGCGGCCGGTGTGGGAGCGGGCGTGCCCGCGAAGAATCCAACGCTGTGGCTGGCACCGGCTACGCCGGTGTTCGCGGGCGCGCCCGCTCCCACAAGGGCCCTGCTAAATCAAGCAGTTATGTATCGTTCTATGAGAGCTTCAACCACGACAGAGGAAAATCCGTAGGCAAACGCTCTATTTCAGGGGGGGCGGCTTGAAGCCCGGCTTGCCAAGGTCGCTATCGTGGCCTGCATGCGGATCTTCCTGGTGCGACTAAATGCCATGCTCAGGAATGGCGAGCCTTGGCTGGATCTGGTGTTGCCTCAGCCGAAGAGGGCGTAGATCAACAGCCAAAATGCAGGACTCGACGATTACACGGTTCCTGTGGGAGCGGGCGTGCCCGCGAACACCGGCGCAGCCGGTGCCAGACACCGCGTCGCCTGCTTCGCGGGCAAGCCCGCTCCCACAATAAATCGCACAGGCTTTTCAAATTTTGAGAAAGACAGTTGCTCCTGCATCAAGCGAGTTGAGCGGGGCTCTGGGGCGTGGGCTGGAAACAAAAAAGGCCCACCTTGCGGTGGGCCTTTTGAGTACTGCGTATGGTGCGGCACCAGGAGTCGAATATTAATATATGTCATTGAAAATCTATGATTTATTTGTAGTGGTTAATCGAAATATCTCTAAAGCTATCGTTTTATATATAGCCGTCCGTTTAAGGTGACGAGAGATCTTTGCGTCTCTCATTATAGTGCGTGAAGGTTGGGGATTTTGAGTTTTAATCGTGACGTTCTCGCCTATCTGCTTGGCAAACTCATGCGGCGTCACATGGTCCTCGCGGTTCGCCCCCAGAAACCGGCTCCACCAGGTCATGATCATCCGGCGCTTTTCGAGGAACTCGGCCTTGTGGGTATAGGCGGCGCGCACGTTGTTGCGTTCCTTGTGGCTCATCTGCCGTTCGATAGCCTTCTCCCACAGCCCGGACTCGACCAGCGCACTGCACGCCATGGCTCGGAACCCGTGGCCGCAGATATCCACTTAGGTGTCGTAGTCCATCGCCCCGTATGCCGCATTCACCCGGTTCGCGGAAATCGTTTTCACAGTTTGGCATCCTATACGAACGCCACATTCAGGCCACCTCAAGTTGCCGAGTTACAGATCGAACTCGTTTCAGCAGGTAGGACGCAACACGATATTTCAAGCTTAAACCGCGCAACATTTCTATTCCCACCAACTGCAAGCGACTGCGCTAATTTCCCCACCCTCTGGCAACGATGCCGCCCCCCAAACTCACTATCTCGCCGTGGGTAGACCATTGAAAAAATTTGCCTTTGTAAGTGCAGCCGCGGAGCGTGAGTACAAAGAACTGCCCAAGGACGTTCAGGACGATTTCGGCAAGGACCTGCGGCGCATTCAGTATGGCCAGGACCCTGTTCGGCCGTTCAAGTCATTGACGGAATCAGTAGGAGCGGGGGCGATCGAGCTCATCATAAACGGCAGCCCGGCATTCCGATCGTGTATGTGGCCAAGTTCGCGGACATGGTCGTTGTGCTGTATTCGTTCGTAAAAACGACCAACAGGTCCGACCGGCACGCGATGCAGGTCGCCCAAGAGCGAATGAAGGAGCTCAAGCACGAGTTGCGCAAGATGGGGTACAGGATTTAGCCGCCCGGCGCTTGAGTGATCACGATCTGGGGAGGTGAACTGCCATCGTCTGTGGGAAGGTTCAGGCTGGTGCGAAAGCCAAGCTTGTCGAGCATGTCCATCATGGCGTCCAGGGTGAATTTCTCGATTTTGCCATTCGCCAACTCCGATACCCGGGACTGGGTTACGTTCAGCCTGGCGGCCGCCTCGTGTTGTTTGAGGCCCATTTTTTTGATGCAGTCGGTGATGAAGATGGAAAGGTCCATTTTCAAGGCCATTTTGCTGGCCGTTTCTGCATCGTGGATGGCGTGGAAGGGGCTTTCGTGGAATTGAAGCGGCATGGGCTTGCCTCACCAGGGATATCTAAAATTTACGATAAAATCTTAGGTGGGCTCGATGGGCAAGTCAAAGCGTTTGTGTGTGGGGGCTTTTCTTGATGGTCAGACAATGCGCCACTTGAGATTGCTGGGGATGCTGCGCAGCCCATCGCGAGGCAAGGGTCATACATTGGTGGGTGGTGGGCACATATCTGCGGCTCGGTACCGCCCGATATACACCGCCCGAAGGAGCGGCCCGCGAACACCGGCGGAGCCGGTGCCAGACGCCGCGTCGCCTGCTTCGCGGGCAAGCCCGCTCCCACAATGAATCGCACAGGCTTTTCAAATTTTGAGAAAGACAGTTGCTCCTGCATCAAGCGAGTTGAGCGGGGCTCTGGGGCGTGGGCTGGAAACAAAAAAGGCCCACCTGCGGTGAGCCTTTTGAGTACTGCGTATGGTGCCGGCACCAGGAATCGAACCCGGGACCTACTGATTACAAGTCAGTTGCTCTACCATCTGAGCTATACCGGCAATGGGGCGTCATTATAGCGATCGGTTGGCGCCTGTAAACCACTTCGTTGCGATTGTTCGTAAAAGAGCTAAGTCACCGACCTAAAAGAAGAAATTTCTTACCAGCCGCGGTGCAGGGTGGTGACGCTTGGCTCGCTTTTACCTGGGTTGAAAAACAGCTTGTCGTTGTCGCAGCCGCGCTTGCGGCAGGGGCTTTCGGTGCGCATGGGCAGACCGTTGTCACCGCCCAGCTGCATGCCGGGGTGGTTCCAGCCCAGGTTGTCGCTGGGGTGCGACGCTGGGTGTTGGGAGCAGGCCGTCAGGGCCAGGGCGAAGCTGAGCAGGGCGAGGGGCTTGGTTAGTGGCATGGGGTGGGTCCAATGTCGAATCTGGCGCAATGCCAGAAGATCGCAGGGCCGCTGGGCAGCGCGCGATTCACTTTTTAATGATTTGGGGCGCGGATGATACACCGATGTAGGTGGATTTAGCATGGGATTGCCTGGGAGGGCCTCTTCGCGGGTGAACCCGCTCCTACAGTTATCGATCAGCCTGCAGGTACGAAAATTCTGAACCTGGGACCTGAAGGCTTCAGGATCTGTAGGCTTCAGACGTATCCTACGCGCGCCGCCGAAGTATCGCTGTTGTCGGGGAAATGGCTCACGGATAACGTTTCCGGGTCGCTCAGGCGACCGGGTGTGGGAACCCGATTACGAATCTAGCGGCCCGTAATGGCGACCGTGCGCGGGCAGACTTCGGTCTGGCCGAGGCTTCCTATATTCACTCGGTTTCTCACCCTGCGCACGGTTGCCGCCTTTCAATCCGTGAGAAAGACTGAAGGCGGTAACTCCTTGAGGAATATAGGAGTTTGAAACTTGAAAATTATCACCACCGCAGGCATAGAAACCTTCCTCCCCGCCGGCAACCCCTCCCTCAATCTGCTCCGCGTCGAGCCCGGTATCCCGGTCGATGCCGCCTACGAGCATGTCTCCATCCTGATGGGCTACATCAAGCACTTGGTCCGTGAGGGCGATATGGAAGACGACCATAAATTCCTGGGTGCTGCCGATTACCTGTGCGACATGGCCAAGGCGCTGATGAACGATATCGAGATCGCCAAGAACAAGGCGCACTAGGGCCCCGCAAACGCTCCCTGCGCTAACCACAAGAAATGTTTATGCACAAGTGGCATTCGCAGCTTTAGCGAAAGCCATGCCGCATCGCTACACCGCCTGTCTTTGCGCAAATGCCTGTTTTTGCTGGGCTGCAGGAGCGCCGCGGAATAAGCCAGGTGTTTGAAATAGCGCTTGGCTCCAACAGGTAATCACAAGCTTGTTCACAGAGTTATCCACAGGTTGTGCTGCGGCTAACGGTCGCGTTCAGCGAGGATCAACAGGTTGCGTGGGGTCAGTGGATAGTCGCAGAAAAGCCCCAGCCGCACGTCGAAACCCTGCTCTTTCAGGAAGAGGGCGCGATCAAGCACCAGCCACAGCTCCAACGGCCGGCGGAACAGGTTACGCACCCGCTCCAGGTTGCGTACCTCGGCCAGGCGTTGCCAGCCTGCGGCTTCCAGCGCTGCCCAATCAGGGTTGCCGCTTAGCGGCAGGCTTTTGAGCTGCGCCAGGTCACGGCAGTAGTGCTCGAAGGGTTTCTCCAGCCAGGCCACTGGCAGGGAAGGTGTGGGCAGGTATTCGTCATGTTGCCGCTGCTGGCGTTGCAGCAGGTCGAAACCGAGGCGGCGGGCCATGGAGGCGTCGCGCTGGCGCCGCACGCGGGCGCCGGCTGTCACGGTTTCGCTCAGGGGCAGGGCAAGGTCGTCCAGCGACAGTTGCAGGCGGGAGGCTTGCGCGGCTGTGGATAACGCCTGGTACTGCTGCAGCGCGATCCGGTTGTAGCAGCACGGCGCCACGGCCAGTTGCCGGCAGCCTAGCTGGCTGGCCAGCTGCAGCAGGCGTACATGCAGGTCGCCACAGGCGTGCAGGGCAACCACGCTTTTTGCACCATCAAGATGGCGGGCGCTGTCGTCGGCCATCACGTCTTGGTGTACGTGCACGGCTGGCAGGTGATGGTGCGCACTCACGGCATGGCCAGCGGCGACCAGTTCGGCATCGTATTCCAGGCAGGTCAGCTGCTGGCCAGGTTGCAGCAGGCGGCGGCCGAGGTGGCCTTTGCCCGAGCACCAGTCCAGCCAGTGGCGGGGCTGGTTGCGGAAGGCCAGGTGGCTGGCGAAGGCTTCGATCTGCTGCCACTTGCGGCCGGGGACCGCTACGTCCAAGCGGTGGGCGGCGGGGGGCAGGTCGGTTGCCGGGAGGTTGCCCAGGGCGGATAGCTGTTCGGCTTGCCGGGCCAGTTGCGGGATCGGGGCCGGCAACAAATCGGCAGCGTCGGGGTGTTCTGCATCTGCCAGAGAGGACTTGCGCAAGTGGGCGGCGAGCTCGGGGTGGGTGGTTTCCCAGTCCAGTTGCAGGGTGGTGAAGGGGCGCGGTTTCCACAGCTGTTGGTGCTCGATCAGGAACTGGTCGAGGGCCTGGAAGCGGGTGCTTAGCTGGTCGCTGTGGAGGTAGTTGGCCATGGGTAGATGTGTGTAGGTTTTAAGGGCCTTCGCGGGCACGCCCGCTCCCACAAGTACAGCGCCAGCCTTGAATATGGCGCTATACCTTGTGGGAGCGGGCGTGCCCGCGAAGCAGTCAGTGAGCGATCAGCGGCCCTGGCTGGCATCCACGCGCAGCCAGCGCTCCAGCAGCTTGAAGCCCTGCACCAGCAAGAACGAGATCGCCAGGTAGAACACCCCGGCCGCGAAGAATATCTCCACTGGCAGGTAGGTGCGCGCGATGATGGTGCGGGCCATGCCGGTCAGTTCCAGCAGGGTCACGGTACTGGCCAGGGCACTGGCCTTGAGCATCAGGATCACTTCGTTGCTGTACGCCGGCAGGCCGATGCGCGCAGCGCGCGGCAGCATGATGTAGAACAGCGTTTTGCCCCGCGACATGCCCAGGGCCCGTGCCGCCTCGATCTCGCCCTTGGGTATCGATTGCAGGGCGCCACGCAGGATCTCGGCAATATAGGCCGCCGTGTGCAGGGTCATGGTCAGCACCGTGCACCAGAACGGATCGCGCAGGTACGGCCACAGCGCGCTGGAGCGCACGGCATCGAACTGCGCCAGGCCGTAGTACACCAGGAACAGCTGTACCAGCAGCGGCGTGCCACGGAAGAAGAAGATATAGCTGAACGGCACTGCGCGCACATACCAGTGGCGCGAGGAACGGGCGATGCCCAGGGGGATGGCCAGGATCAACCCGGCAACCACCGCAATGGCCACCAGCTCCAGGGTCAGCACGGCGCCTTCAGCCAGGCGTGGCAGCCATTTGAAGATGACTTCCCAGTTCATTATTCGGCCCTCGCAAAGCCGCGAGCGGCGCGTTTTTCCAGGAAGTACATGCCAGTCATGGCGATGACCGTCAAGCTCAGGTAGATGCAGGCCGCGACCATGTAGAAGGTGAACGGTGCCTTGGTCACGGTCACGCCGATTTGCGCGTGGCGCATGATTTCTTCCAGGCCGATCACCGACACCAGGGCGGTGTCTTTCATCAGGATCATGAACAGGTTGCCGAGGCCGGGCAGGGCGATGCGCCACATCTGCGGCAGAATGATCCGCGACAGGATGCGGCTTTTGGACAGGCCCAGCGCCAGGCCGGCTTCACGGTGGCCCTTGGGGATCGCCAGGATCGCCCCGCGGAACACTTCGGTGGCGTAGGCGCCGAAGCACAGGCCCAGGGCAATCACCCCCGCAGCGAAGGCGCTGAGCTCAAGGCCGGGCATGTTCAGGGCTTCGCCGAGGGTGTTCATAAGCCCGACGGTGCCGAAATAGATAAGCAGTACCCACAGCAGCTCGGGCACGCCGCGCACCAGGGTCGAGTAGAAACCGCCAAGCCATTGCAGCGGCTTGATCGAAGAGGTCTTGGCCAGGGCGCCAAGCAGGCCCAAAACCAGGCCCAGCAGCAAGGCGCATAGCGCCAGTTTTACGGTCATCAGGGTGCCGGCCATCATGGCCGGACCGAATCCGTGCAGGTCGATATTCATGGGCAGGTCATTCTAGGGACTTGCGCGCCGCGGGGGCGCGCAGGTCAGGGCGGATCATTCGATGCTGAACGGGAAGTACTTGTCGTTGATCTTCTTGTACGTGCCGTCGGCCTTGATTTCTGCCAGGGCCTTGTTCAGGTTGTCGCGCAGCTGGGTGTCACCCTTGCGCACGGCAATGCCGATCTTGTCGCTGTCCATCACCGGCTCGCCCTTGAACTCGAAGTTGGAGCCGTCTTTGCTTTTCAGCCACTCGTACTGCACGTACTTGTCGGCCAGGATGCCGTCGATGCGGCCGGACACCAGGTCCAGGTAGGCGTTTTCCTGGGTGTCGTAGAGTTTGACGTCTACGCCCGGGTAGTTGTCTTCAAGGTAGGTGCCGGCCAGGGTGGCGCGCTGGGTGCCGATGACCTTGCCCTTGAGCGAGGCCTTGTCGGTCTTGAAGTCGACGTTCTTCGGTGCGATGAACTGCAGCTTGTTGGAGTAGTACGGGTCGGTGAAATCGACAGCCTGCTTGCGCTCGTCGGTAATCGACAACGACGACACCAGGAAGTCGAACTTCTTGGCGTTCAGGGCCGGAATGATACCGTCCCAGTCGGAGGTCACGACCGAGCACTCGACCTTCATCTTGGCGCACAGGGCGTCGCCGATGTCCTTGTCGAAGCCGACCACATTACCGCTGGCATCCTTGTTGTTGAACGGTGGGTAGGCGGCTTCGATACCCATGCGCAGTTTTTCTGCGGCCATGGCGTTCGCCGACATCACCAGCGTGGCAGCAGCTGCCAGGAGAAACTTCTTGTAGGTGTGCATGTATTGCTCCGTTAGCGGTGGCTGGACATGAATTGCTTGCAACGCGCCGAGGTCGGGTTTTCGAAGACCTGTTGCGGCGATCCCTGCTCTTCTACCAGGCCCTGGTGCAGGAAGACGACTTCACTGGACACATGGCGGGCGAAGCTCATCTCGTGCGTCACCAGCAGCATGGTACGGCCTTCTTCGGCCAATGCGCGGATAACGTTAAGCACTTCCTGGACCATTTCCGGATCGAGCGCCGAGGTTGGCTCGTCGAACAGGATGACCTTGGGCTTCATGGCCAGGGTACGGGCAATGGCGGCGCGCTGTTGCTGGCCACCGGAAAGCTGGGCGGGGTAGCTGTGGCGTTTGTCGTATATGCCGACCTTGTTCAGCAGCGCTTCGGCGGCTTCTACAGCCTCGGCCTTGCTTTGGCCGAGTACACGGCGTGGCGCCTCGATGATGTTGTCGAGGATCGACATGTGCGGCCACAGGTTGAAGTTCTGGAAGACAAAGCCGATTTCGCTGCGCAGGCGGTTGATCTGGCGGTTGTCGGCGGCGATCAGGTCGCCGTTTTTGGCGGCCTTGAGCTTGAGGCTTTCGCCAGCGACCAGGATTTCGCCCTGGTGCGGGTTTTCGAGCAGGTTGATGCAGCGCAGCAGGGTGGACTTGCCGGAGCCTGACGACCCCAGGATGGAGATCACGTCACCGTCGCGAGCGGTCAGCGAAATACCCTTGAGAATTTCCTGCTCGCCGTAGCGTTTGTGCAGATTGCGGATTTCCAGCGCGGGCGTGGCCTGAGCCATGTGCGGTCCTCATGTGTACGGGTGCGTTCCCAGCTGTTGGCGGCCTTCCTGGCGTGCGCCAAGCTAGCATAGCGGCATTATGACGGCCAACAGGGTCGCCGGGGACTGTGGGCGCTGGTGGGGCAGTTTGTCGCATCGCTACAGCGTAACGTCGCGCAGATGTCTGCGAAGGTGTCGCCCAGCACCAGTGCCTTGATGAAAAAAGGCGCGATGGTGCCAGCTTTGGGCAGCTCATGGAAGCGGTTTTAGACCATTCGCCAGTAAACCCGACGTTCCAGGTTCCGCGCCCCTCGCAGCAGCGGGTTTGACCGCGAAGGCCTGTCCGGCGTTTCTGGTTGTACCTGTGGGTTGCACTTTTTTGCATTGCAGCGGTGCACGGGTGTTACCGAGGGGCACCTTTGGTGCGTTTGTAAGTGGGTATTTCAGTAATCTGCCTTATTAACGGCCTTTTGGTCACTTCCTGGCCGAATGCCCTCCAAACCACGCCGTGCAAGGCCCTGCGAGCATTCTGACGAATGCAGTGCGCACCTGGCGCGCTTATTGCCAGCAGGAAACCGCCGATTGCAGCGACGCCTAGTCCAACCCCAGGCGCGCTCCGTAACCGCAGTCGGAGTGGTCCACTCCTTACAAAGGTAGTTTCAATGAGCGGTAACAATACCAATGACCTCGCTCAGGGGCTCAAACAACGGCATGTGACCATGCTGTCCATCGCTGGCGTCATCGGTGCCGGCCTGTTCGTAGGCTCTGGCCACGCCATCGCGGCCGCCGGCCCGGCCGTGCTGCTGGCCTATGCCGCCGCCGGTACGCTGGTGGTGCTGGTAATGCGCATGTTGGGCGAAATGGCAGTCGCCTCGCCTGACACCGGTTCGTTCTCTACTTATGCCGACCGTGCCATCGGGCGCTGGGCCGGCTTCACCATCGGCTGGTTGTACTGGTGGTTCTGGGTGCTGGTGATCCCGCTTGAGGCCAACGCCGCTGCGGCCATTCTGCATGCCTGGTTCCCGGCTGTAGACCTGTGGGCCTTCTCCCTGGTCATCACCCTGGCGCTGACCCTGACCAACCTATGCAGCGTGAAGAACTACGGTGAGTTCGAGTTCTGGTTCGCCCTGTTGAAAGTGCTGGCCATCATCGGCTTCATTGCTGTGGGTTGCGCGGCCATGTTCGGCCTTGTGCCCAATAGCCAGGTCAGCGGTGCCAGCCACCTGTTCGATACCCAAGGCTTCATGCCGAACGGCCTGGGTGCGGTGCTGGCGGCCATGCTCACCACCATGTTCTCGTTCATGGGTACGGAAATCGTCACTATCGCCGCTGCCGAATCTAAAGACCCAGGCAAGCAGATCAGCCGCGCGACCAATTCGGTGATCTGGCGTATCTGCCTGTTCTACCTGGTTTCGATCTTCCTGGTGGTGGCTCTGGTGCCGTGGAACGACCCGGCGCTGGCCGAAACCGGTTCCTACCAGACCGTGCTCAGCCGCATCGGCGTGCCGAATGCCAAGTTGATCGTCGACATCGTGGTGCTGGTTGCGGTGACCAGTTGCCTGAACTCGGCGCTGTACACCTCTTCGCGCATGCTGTTCTCGCTGAGCAAGCGCGGTGATGCCCCGGCTGTTGCCCAGCGCACCACCAAGGCCGCTACGCCGCATGTGGCGGTATTGCTGTCCACGGCTGCAGCGTTCCTGTGCGTGTTCGCCAACTTCGTGGCCCCGGCCCAGGTGTTCGAGTTCCTGCTGGCAAGTTCGGGTGCGATTGCGCTGCTGGTGTACTTGGTGATTGCCGTGTCGCAACTGCGCATGCGCGCACAGCGTGAGGCCCGTGGTGAGAAGATCACCTTCAAGATGTGGCTGTTCCCGGGCCTGACCTGGGCGACCATTGCCTTCATCGTGGCGATTCTGGTGGTGATGGCCCTGCGCGAGGACCACCGTGCCGAGATTATCGCAACGGCGCTGCTGAGCATTGGTGTGGTAGCGGCTGGCTTGCTGGTGCACCGCAAGCGTGAAGCTGCCGGGCGGGTGGCGCTGGATAACTGATCCACGCTGGCTGCACTGAAAAGGCCGCGTCCTGAGAGGGGGCGCGGCCTTGTTTGTTGCCTGGGCCGGCCCTTTCGCGGGCATGCCCGCTCCCACCAGGGGCGGCGTTGCCCTCGGGCTTGTGCTTGACCTGTGGGAGCGGGCGAGCCCGCGAAGAGGCCGGTACAGGCTACATGGCCCTGTCAGCCAAACTGTTTTTGCTGCTGCTTGGCCACCAGCTCGGAGGCCGCTACATAGGCCGCCTGGAACTCATCGCTCTCCAGCCAGGCCATGGTCGCCTCTTCATCGGCGCCGTCGAGCCACGCGCGGTAGGCGGTGAACACCAGCACGATATAGTCGGTGGCGTGTTCTTCCTTGTGCCCCTTGAGAACCAGCGCCAGAAGCGGGTCTACCAGGAATACCGAAATCATCGGCACCAGGCCGCCGCTCTCCTGTGCTTCCTTCATTTTGGTGAACATGGCGTCGTAGCTGCCCGACTCCATCGCCTTGTTGTACACCTGCTCGACGCTGGCGCTGTCACCGGCACTGGCCTTGACCGCCTGCCCGCTGCGTACCATGCGGTTCTGCTTGGCCTTGCTGGCGGCACGCTTGGCGCGTTTTTGTTGCTTGGTAGGGGTGGCCATGAGGGCTTGAATCCTTGGGTGTGTTCGGTAGGTGCGCGTATTGAAGCGCAGTTGCCCAGGAAACCCAAGTGCAGCTGCTGGAGGGGGCAGGGCAGGGCCCCCCGCACAAACAGTTTGAAACAGCTACACATTGTCTGTAGTGTGAACTGTGGTTTACATTTCCTTCATTCATACATTAATCCAGACCGAAACCTACCGAAGGTGGTTCGTAGCACTGCGGGATCCGTGGGCGAAAGCTCGCATAAACGCCCGGTTGCGGCGGTTGGAGCTCGGAGTGAAGGGTGACTGTAAGCCAGTTGCTGATGGGGTGTCCGAGCTTCGGGTCGATTATGGTCCGGGCTATCGGGTGTATTTCGTTCAGCGAGGTTATGAAGTGATCATCCTTCTGGCAGGTGGCGACAAATCTAGCCAAGCCAGGGATATCAAATCTGCGCTCAAGCTGGCTCGTGACCTCTAGGAGACCATCATGACAAACATCAAACTGACCAAATGGGACGCTGTGGACCATTTGAAAACTGAAGAGGACATGGCCTTGTACCTTGAGGCCTGTCTGGAGGAAAACGACCCTGCACTGCTCGCTGCTGCCTTGGGTGATATCGCTCGCGCTCGTGGTATGGCTCAGTTGGCACGTGATACTGGGCTCACGCGGGAAGGGTTGTACAAGGCCTTGTCTGCTGAAGGTAATCCGAGCCTGGCGACCATCATGAAGGTAATGGCGGCGCTTGGCGTTCGGCTCCATGCCGAAGTGCTGCCACGCTCAGTGGGGTAAAGCTTATGGGGCCTTGGCGGCGAAATGCTTTAGCTGCCAAAGCTTGAGCAAAAACCGCAGACAACAAAAAACCCGCACTTGGCGGGTTTCTTGTTGTCGCTTCGGGTAACTTTGCAACCACCAGAAGCTTGAAGGTGGTGCCCAGAGACGGAGTCGAACCGCCGACACGAGGATTTTCAATCCTCTGCTCTACCGACTGAGCTATCTGGGCGACGAGGTGAATTAAATAGATTTTCTCCCGGGCCGTCAACGACTTTTTCAAAAAATTTTAAATTAATTCCGTCGCTTACGGTTCGTGGGGTCATTCCGAGGGTGGCACGTAGCCTTCCGCCTGGGCGTATTCCTCACCGGCGAAAAACTTGTCCATTTCAGCCTGGAGGAATTTGCGGTCCTCGGCGTTCATCATGTTCAGGCGCTTCTCGTTGATCAGCATGGTCTGGTGCTTCTGCCAGTCGGCCCAGGCTTTCTGCGAGATGTGTTCGAAGATGTCCTGGCCCTTGGCGCCGGGGTAGGGCGGGCGTTCCAGGCCTGGCAGTTCTTCTTGGTATTTGCGGCACATCACGGTGCGGGTCATCAGGCATCTCCTGCAATCAGTTCGTCGGCCGCGCGCTTAAGCAGTTTTTTCACCGGGGCGGCAAGGCCCAGGCGCGGCGGGGTGGCGAGGTTATACCAGAGCCAGTCAGCCTCGGCCACGTGCTCGCCAAGCGGCGCGACACGTACCAGCCAGGGCTCGATCGCCAGCTGGAAGTGGCTGAAGGTGTGGGTCAGGCCATCCATGGCCTGGCTGCCGGCCAGGCGCAAACCGTGCTGGTAGGCCAGGTCGTCGAGTTGGGCGATGTCGTCCAGCTCTGGCAGGCTCCACAAGCCACCCCACAGGCCGCTGGACGGGCGCCGATAAAGCAGAATGGCGCCCTCGTGGTTGGCCAGCAGTGGCATCAGCGTGCGGCGCTGCGGCAGCGCCTTGCGCGGTTTGGGTTCGGGGTAGCGGGTTTCTTCACCGTGCAGGTGGGCTTCGCAGCCACGTTGCAGCGGGCAGATCAGGCAGCTGGGCTTGCTGCGCGTGCACAGCGTGGCACCCATGTCCATCATGGCCTGGGTGTAGTGGTTGGCGCGCTGCTGCGGGGTAAAACGCTCGGCCGTGGCCCACAGCTGGTTGGCCACCTTCGGTTCGCCCGGGTAGCCGCCCTGGGCGGTGAAGCGGGCCAGCACGCGCTTGACGTTGCCGTCGAGGATCGGCGCGCGAATGCCCATGCTGATGCTGGCGATGGCACCGGCCGTGGAGCGGCCGATACCGGGCAGCTCGGTGAGCTGCTCGACACTGCGCGGGAACTCGCCACCATGTTGCGCCACGACGATCTTCGCGGCTTTTTGCAGGTTGCGGGCGCGCGTGTAGTAACCCAGCCCGGTCCACAGGTGCAGCACTTCGTCTTCGGGCGCTTCGGCCAGCGCCTGCACGGTCGGCAGCGCCTGCATGAAACGGTCGAAGTAGTTCAGTACGGTGCTGACCTGGGTTTGCTGCAACATGATTTCCGACACCCACACCCGGTACGGGGTTATGCCCTGTTGCCAGGGCAGGTCGTGGCGGCCGTGTTCGTCGTACCAGTCCAGCACAGCGCTGGAGAACTGCTCTGGGGTCATCGCTTGAACAGCCCCTTGAGCGCGTCTTTCAATTCCGGGCTCACTTTGTCTCCGAGTTTTTCATCGAGTTTTTCGTCGATCTTGTCTTTGAGGCGGTCACCGGCCAGCTTGGCTGCGACCTTGCCCAGGCCGTTCTGGTCCAGGCGGCAGGCCTTGGCGCCCAGCTCCAGCGGGCCGCGGCAATGCAGCGGTACTTCAACCCCCACATAGCGCTCGTTGACCTGGCAGGCCGGGTCCGGCATGGCACGCTGGTCGCCTTCGACGATCACGCCGATGTTGTAGTCCATACCCAGTACACGCAGGTCGAGGTCGCCATGGCCGTTCACGGTCAGGCCCGGGATGCGTGCCTTGAGGTCCGGGTTGCTGGCAACGCCATTGCGCACCACCAGGCTGCCACGCAGTTCCTGGAACGGGGTGTCCTTGCCGCGTGGCTCACCGGTGAGGGTTTTGCGGTTGAGGGTGGCGATGGCCTGGCACAGTTGCTGCTCAAGGTTGGCATTGACCAGCACACCGTCGTTGATGGTGAAGTTTGCACTGCCATTGAGCGTGTCTACCAGTGCCTTCTGGCTGTTGCCGGTGGCGGTCAGATCACTGGTCAGGGTCAGCAGGCCCTTGACCGGTGGTGCCTGCTCCTTGCCGTCGGCCTTGATGAAGTGCTCCACCGGCACCCGTTGGATGCGGGTGCTGACCCCCAGCTGTGGCACGGCAGGGCGCACATCGACCGTGCCCTTGGCGTCGAAGGTGCCGTTGTACAGGCCGCCGCGCAGGGTTTGCAGGGTCAACAGGCCGCCCTGGCCGCTGGCCTTGAGCTGGGCGTCGACGATCGGCAGTTTGTCGAGGGTCAGCGAGCCAAAGGCCAGCTCGGCCTGCAGGTCCAGCGTACGCAGGCGGTCGACCGGCAGCAGCTTGTCATCGCTCCAGGCTACCTGGGTCGGTGCGTTGGGCAGCGGTGTGGTGCCGGCACCGGCAACCGCGCTGGCTTCCTGTTGCTTGACCTCGGCCTGGCGCGCCGCCGTGGCGCCTTTGGCTTGTTCGCTCTTGGCTGGCAGGTAGCGGTCGGCGTCGAAGCTGTCGCCTTTCAGCTGCAGGCGCAGGGCTTGCTTGGCGAAGTCTTCGATGGCGACGCGGCCGCTGAACGAGCTGTCGTCCAGCTTCACCGCCAGGTCATCCAGGCTCAGGCTGCTGGGTGTGCCTTGCAGGCGGGTCACCAGCTCCAGCTTGCCGAAGGCTGCCGGGTCGTTGGTTGCCGGCAGCGGGTGGCCGATGCCGTCCAGGAAGGTGCGCAGGTCGAACTGGGCAATGGACAGGCCGCCGCTCAACTGGGGGGTCTTGTCCAGGTCGCGCAGGTTCAGTTCACCCAGGGCGCGCAGTTGGTTGGCCGAGACTTTCAGGCCGTTCCAGGAGGCGACATTGGCGGCCATGTCGACCAGCAGCTGGCCTTGGGCAACGAAGGCCACCGTTTTGCCGCCGGTCGGTTCACCCGAAGTTTCGCCCGACAGGCGCATGTCCTCGAAGTTGTAGCGCTTGAGCTTGCGGTCGAAACGCAGTTCGCCGGCCAGCTCGGTGCGTGCTTTGATATTCGGCTGGTTGGCACTGACAAAAGCACTGGCCTTGAGCGGGATGTTCGCGCCTTCATGCACGGGGCCGGTGCTCAGCTGGATGCTTTCAGCGCTGTAGCTCTGGCCGGTCTTGGCGTCGGTGTACTGCACCCGGGCGTTGTTGACGGTCAGGCTGTCGATGTCCAGCTTGACAGGGCGTTCGTTGCCGTCGGCGGCCGCGGGTTTCTGCTCGGAGGGGGCCTGGGCCGGCGCGTCGGTGGCAGTGCCAGGCTGCGCAGGCAGCGGCTTGCCAATGTCTTCCCAGTTGCCATGGCCTTGTTCGTCACGGGCCAGGGTCAGGTTCAGGCCCTCGACGCGCACGTCGCTCATTTGCACCTCGCGGCGCAGCAGCGGCAGTACCCGTACCGACAAGCCGAGCATCTGCAGGTCGGCGAACGGCTCTTTGGGTTTGGCCAGGGTGGCGATGCTGGCCTCGTGCAGCTCCAGGCCCAGCCATGGGAACAGGCTCCAGCCGATATCACCGTTGAGGGTCAGTTCGACATGTGCCTTGTCGCGCGCCAGTTGGCGAATCTCGTCTTTATAGTCGTTGGGATCGAATAGGTGGGTCAGGGCGAAGCCCAGCGCCACGATGATCAGCAGCAACCCGAGAAGCCCCAGTCCCAGGATTTTGCCGAACGCTTTCATGGGCGAATCCTTGTAGTCCGATTTTGAAATTCAAGCGGCTGAGTATAGCGCCGCCATGGATATCCCTGCGTATTCGACCAGAGATGCAGGATATTTCCTACGCTTTTAGTCGGTAGTACGGCTTCAAAAGGGGGACATGATCGATTCAGCCAAGCAAAAAAAACACGATATCAGATTGCTTTCACGCGACTCGATCCTGCTAACCTTGCGCCGCTTTGCCTGCCCTCACCCTATAAGAAAAGGATCACGTTCATGACCAGTACCGTCACGACGGGCGCCCCGGCGAGTACGCCAGGCTTCCTGTCGAAGGAGCGCATCATCGCCCGCCCGGGCTTCAACCGTTGGCTGGTTCCGCCAGCTGCCCTGGCCATTCACCTGTGTATCGGCATGGCCTATGGCTTCTCGGTGTTCTGGCTGCCACTGTCGCAAGCCCTGGGTATCACCGCCCCAGTGGCGTGCGCGGCCGACATGGGCTTCGTGGCCCGCCTGTTCAGCGCCGAATGCGACTGGCCGATTTCCATGCTGAGCTGGATCTACACCCTGTTCTTCGTCTTCCTGGGCTGCTCGGCGGCCGTGCTGGGTGGCTGGCTGGAGCACGCCGGCCCACGCAAGGCCGGCCTGGTATCGGCGCTGTGCTGGTGTGGCGGCATGCTGATTTCGGCCATTGGGGTCAAAACCCACCAACTGTGGCTGATGTGGCTGGGTTCTGGGGTGATCGGCGGTATCGGCCTGGGGCTGGGGTATATCTCGCCGGTGTCGACCCTGATCAAATGGTTCCCGGACAAGCGCGGCATGGCTACCGGCATGGCCATCATGGGCTTTGGCGGCGGCGCCATGGTCGGTGCGCCACTGGCCACCGCACTGATGGGCCACTTTGGCAACGCGCAGGAAGTGGGGGTGTGGCAGAGCTTCGTTGCCATGGCGGCGATCTACTTCGTGTTCATGACTGCCGGCGCCCTGGCCTACCGCGTGCCGCCCACCGGCTGGAAGCCTGAAGGCTGGACTGCGCCGCTGAAAAAAGCCGGCAACACCATGGTCACCGACCGCCACGTGCACGTCAGCGTGGCGTGGAAAACCCCGCAATTTGCGCTGATCTGGCTGGTGCTGTGCCTGAACGTGTCTGCCGGCATCGGTATCATCGGCATGGCTTCGCCGCTGCTGCAGGAAGTGTTCGCTGGCAAGCTGCTGGGCAACGAGCTCACCTTCAGCGAGCTGAACGCCGCGCAGCTGGCGCAGATCGCCGCGATCGCCGCCGGCTTCACCGGCCTGCTGAGCCTGTTCAACATCGGTGGCCGGTTCTTCTGGGCATCGTTCTCAGACTACATCGGGCGCAAGAACACCTACTTCGCTTTCTTTGCCTTGGGCGTGGGCTTGTACAGCCTGGTGCCGAACATGGGCCACCTGGGCAATGTGGCGCTGTTCGTGGCGGCGTTCTGCATCATCCTGTCGATGTATGGCGGTGGCTTCGCCACGGTGCCGGCGTACCTGGCCGACCTGTTCGGTACGCAGATGGTCGGTGCCATTCATGGGCGCCTGCTGACCGCCTGGGCGGCTGCAGGGGTGCTGGGGCCGGTGCTGATCACCTACCTGCGCGAGTCGCAGTTGGCAGCCGGGGTAGAACGCGCGGCAGCCTATGACATGACGCTGTATATCCTTGCCGGGCTGCTGGTGCTGGGCTTTATCTGCAACATGCTGGTGCGGCCGGTTGCCGACAAGCACTTCATGAGCGATGCCGAGCTGGCGGCCGAGCGGGCGTTGAGCCATGACAAGGGCGCCGATGGCGCACGCTCGCTGGAGTGGAAAGCCGCGCCGGGTAGCCTGCCACTGGTGCTGCTGGCCTGGGCAGTGGTGGTCGTGCCGTTGGCCTGGGGGGTGTGGATTACCCTGCAGAAGACGGCGGTACTGTTCCATTGATGAGTGATACAGCCGGCTGAATTTGCCGGCTGTACCGGCCCTATCGCCGGCAAGCCAGCTCCCACAGGCCCACCCTACGCTTTGAGCACGGTGTGGCCCTGTAGGAGCGGCCTTGTGTCGCGATGGACTGCAAAGCAGCCCCCTTCCCTCGGTTGTATAGACCTGTAGCGCTATCAACCCCCCGTCATTGCTCGCTTTGCCATATGTCATCCGCGTTTCAAGCTGGCGCGTTCTGGGCCTATAATGGCACCCTTTTCGCCCAATGATTTTGCGGAGCTGGTGATGGTCGAACGTAAGGCTTCCGTCGAGCGCAATACCCTGGAAACCCAGGTCAAGTGCTCGATCAACCTCGATGGCAGTGGCAAGGCCCGATTCGATATCGGTGTGCCTTTCCTGGAACACATGCTGGACCAGATCGCCCGCCACGGGCTGATCGATCTGGATATCGAGTGCAAGGGTGACACCCATATCGACGACCACCATACCGTCGAAGACGTTGGCATCACCCTGGGCATGGCATTCGCCCAGGCCATCGGTGACAAGAAGGGCATCTTCCGCTACGGCCACGCCTACGTGCCGCTGGACGAAGCGCTGTCGCGCGTGGTCATCGACTTCTCGGGCCGCCCAGGCCTGCAAATGCATGTGCCGTATACCCGGGCCAGCGTCGGCGGCTTCGATGTCGACCTGTTCCAGGAGTTCTTCCAGGGCTTCGTCAACCACGCCCTGGTTACCCTGCACATCGACAACCTGCGTGGCCACAACACTCACCACCAGATCGAAACCGTGTTCAAGGCGTTCGGCCGTGCCCTGCGCATGGCGGTCACCCTGGACGAGCGCATGGCCGGCCAGATGCCGTCCACCAAAGGGTGCCTGTAAATGCAGACGGTAGCCGTAATCGACTATGGCATGGGCAACCTGCACTCGGTGGCCAAGGCACTCGAGCACGTCGGTGCCGGTAAAGTGCTGGTTACCAGTGATGCGGCGGTCATCCGCGAGGCGGATCGCGTGGTGTTCCCTGGGGTAGGTGCGATTCGCGACTGCATGGCCGAAATCCGCCGCCTGGGCTTCGACAGCCTGGTGCGCGAAGTCAGCCAGGACCGACCGTTCCTGGGCATCTGCGTGGGTATGCAGGCACTGCTCGAACACAGCGAGGAGAACACCGGCGTCGACTGCATCGGTTTGTTCCCCGGCCAGGTGCGCTTCTTCGGCAAAGACCTGCAAGAAGACGGCGAGCACCTGAAGGTGCCGCACATGGGCTGGAACGAAGTCAGCCAGACCATCCACCACCCGCTGTGGCACGACATTCCGGACCGCGCACGTTTCTATTTCGTGCACAGCTACTACATCAATGCCGGCAAGCCTGGCCAGGTGGTCGGCCGTGGCCACTACGGCGTCGATTTCGCTGCCGCACTGGCCGATGGCTCGCGCTTCGCCGTGCAGTTCCACCCAGAGAAAAGCCATACCCATGGCCTGCAGCTGCTGCAGAATTTCGTCGCCTGGGACGGGCGTTGGTAAATGAGCAGGTCAAAGACCAAGGCCCCGATCATCACCCTGGCCCCTGAGCAGGAGCGCGACGCGCTCGCTACGCTCAAACGCTTCCTCGAAGACCGTTTCGAGCTGGAGCTGGGGTCTTTCGAGGTGGCTGAGGTCCTTGAGCTGTTCAGCAAAGAAATTGCACCCCATTACTACAACAGGGCGATTGCCGATGTTCAGCTGCACCTCAAGGAGCGGTTCGAGAGCATCGAAAGCGATCTGTGGGCGCTTGAAAAAAGCTGAAAGTTGCAAGCTTCAAGCTGCAAGCCGAAGCTGGATCGCCTATCGAATACACGACGCGCATTGCTTGCAGCTTGTCGCTTGCAGCTTGTCGCTTGCAACTTGCCGCTTGAATTGACGAAGGAAAGAGCATGCTGATTATCCCCGCTATCGATCTGAAGGACGGTGCCTGCGTGCGCCTGCGCCAGGGCCGTATGGAAGACTCCACGGTATTCTCCGACGACCCGGTGAGCATGGCCGCCAAGTGGGTCGAGGGTGGCTGCCGCCGCCTGCACCTGGTCGACCTCAACGGCGCCTTCGAAGGCCAGCCGGTCAACGGTGAAGTGGTCACTGCCATTGCCAAGCGCTACCCCACCCTGCCGATTCAGATCGGCGGCGGCATTCGTTCGCTGGAAACCATCGAGCACTACGTCAAGGCTGGCGTCAGCTATGTGATCATCGGCACCAAGGCGGTCAAGCAGCCAGCGTTCGTCGCCGAGGCGTGCAAGGCCTTCCCGGGCAAGGTCATCGTTGGCCTGGATGCCAAGGACGGCTTCGTCGCCACCGACGGCTGGGCCGAAGTCAGCTCGGTGCAGGTCATCGACCTGGCCAAGCGTTTCGAGGCCGATGGCGTTTCGGCGATCGTCTACACCGACATCGCCAAGGACGGCATGATGCAAGGCTGCAACGTGCCATTCACCAAGGCATTGGCCGAAGCCACCTCGATTCCGGTAATTGCCTCGGGCGGCATTCACAACCTGGGTGACATCAAGGCTCTGCTGGACGCCAAGGCCCCCGGCATCATCGGCGCCATCACCGGCCGTGCCATCTACGAAGGCACCCTCGACGTGGCCGAGGCCCAGGCCTTCTGCGACAACTATTGAATAGGAGCGGCAAGCTGCAAGCTGCAAGCTGCAAGAGAAAAGCCGGACCGCGTACTGCTTTATCTTGCAGCTTGCCGCTTGAAGCATGCAGCTGCCCCCAGGAGCTTCCATGGCTTTAGCTAAACGCATCATCCCTTGCCTGGACGTGGACAACGGCCGGGTGGTCAAGGGCGTCAAGTTCGAGAACATCCGTGATGCCGGCGACCCGGTGGAAATTGCCCGTCGCTACAACGAGCAGGGTGCCGACGAAATCACTTTCCTCGACATCACCGCCAGCGTCGATGGCCGCGATACCACCCTGCATACCGTCGAGCGCATGGCCAGCCAGGTGTTCATCCCGCTGACCGTGGGCGGTGGCGTGCGTACCGTGCAGGACATCCGCAACCTGCTCAATGCCGGGGCAGACAAGGTGTCGATCAACACCGCCGCGGTGTTCAACCCGGAGTTCGTGGGCGAGGCGGCAGACCGTTTTGGCTCGCAGTGCATTGTCGTGGCCATCGACGCCAAGAAGGTGTCCGGGCCGGGTGAAGAACCCCGCTGGGAAATCTTCACCCACGGTGGGCGCAAGCCGACCGGGCTGGATGCGGTGGCATGGGCGAAGAAGATGGAGGGCCTGGGTGCCGGCGAGATCCTGCTGACCAGCATGGACCAGGACGGCATGAAGAGCGGCTTCGACCTGGGTGTTACCCGGGCCATCAGCGATGCGCTGGGTATTCCAGTGATTGCCTCGGGCGGGGTGGGTAACCTGCAGCACCTGGCTGACGGTATTGTGCAAGGGCATGCCAGCGCGGTGCTGGCGGCCAGCATTTTCCACTTTGGCGAGTACACGGTGCCGGAGGCCAAGGCCTACATGGCAGCGCGCGGGATCGTCGTTCGCTGAAACATTGATTGGGGCTGCTTGGCAGCCCTTCGCGGGCACGCCCGCTCCTACACTGTGGGAGCGGGCGTGCCCGCGAAAGGGCCGCAACGCGGCCCCAATTGCATCACCCGTGGTTCTTGCCAAGCAGTGCGTGATAGAGCTCGGTATCCCCCAGAATCCCCACCAGTTTGTCGTTCTCCTGCAGCACCAGCTTGTTGCCGGTGTGGTAGCGAATCTGCAGCGCTTCACGCATGCCGATGTCCGCATGCACCAGCGTCGGCCGACGCCCCAGGCCTTCCACCGACTGCCCCGGCGCCCATTGCTGCATCTCCAGGCCGTTTTGCCCTTGGCGTGCGCGCTTGATCGAGTTGCCTTCGCCCAGGTCCAGCCACGAGTCGCCGCTCGGGTCGAGGCACACCGAACCATTGACCCGTTTGCAGTTGTCCAGGCTGCGCATCAGGCTGCGGCCGCAAAGTACGTTCAGCGGGTTGGTGTGGGCGACGAAGGTACGCACGTACTCGTCGGCCGGGTTTAGCACGATTTCTTCCGGCTTGCTGTACTGGATGATCCGGCCGTCTTTCATGATCGCGATACGGCTACCCAGCTTCAACGCCTCGTCCAGGTCATGGCTGACGAACACGATGGTCTTGCTCAGCTTGGCCTGCAGGCCCAGCAGTTCGTCCTGCAAGCCCTGGCGGATCAGCGGGTCCAGTGCCGAGAAGGGTTCGTCCATCAGCAGGATGTCGGCGTCCATCGCCAGCGCGCGGGCCAGGCCAACACGTTGCTGCATGCCGCCCGACAGTTCGTCCGGCTTCTTGTTGCGCCACTGGGTCAGGCCCACCAGCTCAAGCTTTTCGTCGACCAGCTTGCGCCGTTCCTTTTCCGGCCGGCCCTGCATTTCCAGGCCAAAGCTGATGTTCTCGCGTACCGTCAGCCAGGGCATCAGGGCGAACTTCTGGAACACCATGGCAATGCGCTTGGTGCGCATCATTTTCAGCTCGGCCGGGGTGCAGTGGGCGATGTCGATGTGCTTGCCTTCATGTTCGACAAACAGCTTGCCGCGGCTGACGGTGTTCAGGCCGTTGATGCAGCGCAGCAGGCTCGACTTGCCCGAACCGGACAGGCCCATCAACACGCAGATCTCGCCCTTCTGGATGTCCAGGTTGGCTTTTTCGACGCCCACCACCAGGCCGGTCTGCTTGAGGATCTGCTCGCGAGTCTGGCCTTTGTCCAGCAGTGCCAGCGCCTCGCGTGGCTTGTTGGAAAAAATGACGTCGACGTCTTCGAAACGAATGATGCTCATGCTTCACCCCTTACCGGCAGTTCCGGTTGCTTGCAGATACGGTCGAGCATGATCGCCAGCAGCACGATCGCCAGGCCCGCTTCGAAGCCCAGGGAAATATCGGCGGTGTTCAGTGCGTTGACCACAGGTTTGCCCAGGCCGTCAGCGCCGACCAGGGCGGCGATCACCACCATCGACAGCGACAACATGATGCACTGGGTAACGCCGGCGGCGATGCTGGGCATCGCATGCGGCAGTTCGATACGGGTGAGCAGTTGGCGGCGCGAGCAGCCAAACGCCTTGCCGGCGTCCATCAGCTCCTGCGGTACGTCGCAGATGCCCAGATAGGTGAGGCGGATAGGGGCGGCAATGGCGAACACCACGGTCGAGATCAGCCCTGGCACCACGCCCAGGCCGAACAGCGTCAGGGTGGGGATCAGGTACACGAAGGTGGGTACCGTTTGCATCAGGTCGAGCACCGGGCGCATGGCGGTGTAGAACATGGGTTTGTGCGCGGCAACGATGCCCAGCGGCACACCGATGGCCACGCACACCACAGTGGCGAAGGTCACTTGTGCCAGGGTTTCCATGGTTTCCTGCCAGTAACCCAGGTTGAAGATCAACAGGAACGACAGGGCGACGAATGCGGTCAGCGACCATTTACGCTGGATGAGGTGCGCCAGGGCGGCGAACAGGGCGGTGAGGACGAACGGGTTGAACCAGGTCAAGGCACTGGTGACGCCGTGGATCATGAACTCCAGGCCCTGTGCGATGGCGTCGAAGTAATTCGCGCCGTGCAGGGTCAGCCATTCAACGAACGAGGCGATGTACTGACCCAGCGGTATTTTCTGATCGATAAGCATGATAGCGAGCTTCCACCTGCATAGATTGAACTCAACCCGGGACAGGCACGGTCCTGCCCCGAGGTAGCGCTATGGCGAATTGCGTTATTGCGTCAGCTTGGCCTTGGCCGCCTCCAGGCCGGGTTTGCCATCCACGGTAGTCACGCCGGCCAGCCAGGTGTTCAGCTTGCCTGGGTTGTCCTTGAGCCATTTCTTGGCAGCGGCCTCGGGCTTCATCTTGTCGTCCAGGACGTAGCCCATCATGGTGCTTTCATCCTTGAGCTCGAACGACAGGTTCTTCAGCAGTTGGCCAACGTTGCTGCACTCCTGCACGTAGCCTTTGCGGGTGTTGGTGTATACGGTCGCCTTGCCGAAGTCGGGGCCGAAGTAATCGTCCCCGCCGGTCAGGTACTGCATCTTGAAGCGGGTGTTCATCGGGTGCGGTTCCCAGCCCAGGAACACCATGGCTTCGCCACGCTTCTGCGCCCGGTCGACCTGCGACAGCATGCCGGCCTCGCTGGACTGCACCAGCTTGAAGCCGGCGTCTTTCAGGCCGAAGGCGTTCTTGTCGATCATGCTCTGGATGGTGCGGTTGCCATCGTTGCCGGGTTCGATGCCGTAGATCTTGCCGCCCAGCTCCTGCTTGAACTTGGCAATGTCGCTGAAATCCTTCAGGCCCTTGTCATACAGCGCCTGGGGCACGGCCAGGGTGTACTTGGCGTTTTCCAGGTTGGCGCGCACGGTGTCCACAGTGCCGGCGTCGCGGTACTGCTTGATATCGTTTTCCATGGTCGGCATCCAGTTGCCGAGAAACACGTCCAGGTCCTTGCCGGTAGCCAGCGACTTGTAGGTCACCGGTACCGAGATCATGGTGGTGTGGGTTTTGTAACCCAGTGCTTCGAGCACAACGCTGGTGGTCGCAGTGGTGACCGTGATGTCGGTCCAGCCGACATCGGAGAAACGGACCGTCTGGCACTGCTCGGGCTCGGCGGCCTGAGCCAGCAACGGTGCGGACAGCAACGCAACCAGCAACAGCGAGGGTGTACCTTTCATGGGTGGACTCCTGAGATTTTGTCTTCGGGTTCGCGTGGGTCGCCGAACGTTCTGACGGTCCGGTCGACCAGGCCTGCAGAGGGCAGGATGCGTGGCCGTGCTTTACGAGTCGCTTTCGATAATCCTCCACCGCCGGGCAATCGCCTACTGGTAGGGTCGTATCCAGTACGGAACGGGTCGTATCCAGTATGGGCGATGTCGCTTATGGATTTTTCCAACCCCTCGCCCGCATTTTTGCGTCACCAGGCCGATGGAAAACGGCGTGCCGGGCCCATTCCCCCGGTAAAACCGGTGCGGCGCTGCTGGACAAAATGGCGTCGGTTGCAGACGGCGAGGCGGCCGGTAAAAGCCCGATGATGCTGGCAATTCAAGGCGGCCCTGCTTGAGCCTAGCAGCTACCCCGCCGTGCGCATGGCGCGCACAGACAAGCCCAGCAAGAGGTGATTCGGTAATGGCCATCAGCGTGTTCGACCTGTTCAAGATCGGTGTCGGGCCTTCCAGCTCCCACACCGTCGGCCCCATGCGTGCTGGCGCCCTGTTTGTCCAAGGGCTGCGCGAGCGCGGCGAGTTGGAACGGGTACGGCGGGTCGAGGTGCGCCTGTATGGCTCGCTGTCGGCCACCGGCGTCGGCCACGGCACCGACAACGCCACCATCATGGGGCTGATGGGCGAGTGGCCAGACGCCATTGACCCGACCCAGATCGTGCCGCGCATCGCCGACCTGCGCGAAACCAATACCCTCAAGCTGGACGGGCGCCTGCCTGTCGAGTTCGTGTGGGCGCGCGACATGCTGTTGCTGGACGAGAACCTGCCCTACCACCCCAACGCCATGACCTTGATTGCCGAAGGCGAGCAGGGCGAGTTACACCGAGACACCTATTACTCGGTGGGTGGCGGCTTTGTGGTGGATGCCGCGCAGGCCGCCAGTGGTGTGCTGGATGCCGACCAGACGGTGCTGCCGTACGATTTCAACAGCGCCGCCGAGCTGCTGCAGCTATGCAAGCAAAACGACCTCAGCGTGTCGCAATTGATGATGGCCAACGAAAAGGTCTGGCGCAGTGAAGAAGAGATTCACGCCGGCTTGCGCAAGCTCTGGCAAGCCATGCAGGAATGCGTCAACAACGGCCTGAAATACGAGGGCACGTTGCCCGGTGGGCTCAATGTGCGCCGCCGCGCCGCCAAACTGCACCGCAGCCTGCAGGAAATCGGCAAGCCTAACGTGATCGGCTCGACCATGAGCGCCATGGAGTGGGTCAACCTGTTCGCCCTGGCTGTCAACGAAGAGAACGCTGCAGGCGGGCGCATGGTGACGGCGCCTACCAACGGCGCGGCGGGCATCATCCCGGCGGTGTTGCACTACTACATGCGCTTCAGCGATGAGGTGGACGAGTCCAGTGTTACCGATTTCTTCCTGGGCGCTGCGGCGGTCGGCATCCTGTGCAAGAAGAACGCCTCCATCTCCGGCGCCGAAGTAGGCTGCCAGGGCGAGGTCGGCTCTGCCTGCGCCATGGCCGCGGCCGGCCTTGCGCAAGTGTTGGGCGCGACCCCGGCGCAGCTGGAAAACGCCGCGGAAATTGCCCTGGAGCACAACCTGGGGCTCACCTGCGACCCGGTGGGCGGGTTGGTGCAGGTGCCGTGCATCGAGCGCAACGCGATTGCTGCGGTAAAAGCCATCAACGCGGTGCAAATGGCCCTGCGTGGCGATGGCGAGCACTTCATTTCCCTCGACCAGGTGATCCGTACCATGCGCGACACCGGGGCCGACATGCACGACAAGTACAAGGAAACCTCCCGCGGTGGCCTGGCGGTCAGTGCCATCGAGTGCTGATGTTTCAGTAGGTACCCAGGGCCTCTTGGCGGTTGAACCCGGCAAGAGGCCTTCGAGTTTCAAGGCAGCGCAAAATGCCTGCCAATGCTCCTTTATGGTGCACTCGAATCTGCCAATTGCCGGATGTCGTAATCAGTGTGGGGCTTGTCGGTGACACTAAACAGTGTCGTTTCTGGGCAACTGCCCCATGGCGTGTCACCAAACTGCTCAGCCGTTACCCGCACGGCGCCTAGCACGGCTGTTTGAGACAACTTGGCCAGCACATCCAAAGCCTATGATTTGCCTGACAAAGGGGTCGTTTTCAGGTTTTTTTGGATGGCCATTCAATTTCAGGCACGGCGTTTGCGTAGGTAATGGTCACCCACCCCCCGGCATGTGGCGGGGGCAATAACAAGAAAATGAGTGCCCGCCTGAGGCACATCCAGCATTTGTGTGAGGAGAAACCGCGATGACGTCCTACACCTCCGGGACCCCGTCCCAGAACCGCACAGCACCCCAGTCCATCGGGTTTCTTCTATTGGACAATTTCACCCTGATTTCCCTGGCTTCGGCTGTGGAGCCCCTGCGCATGGCCAACCAGCTGTCCGGCCGCGAACTGTACCGCTGGCACACGCTGACGGTCGATGGCGGCCAAGTGTGGGCCAGCGATGGTTTGCAGATTACCCCGGACGCGGCCATGCACAGCGCCCCTGCGATCGACACCGTTATTGTCTGCGGTGGTGTAGGCATTCAGCGCACCGTTACCCGCGAGCACGTGACCTGGCTGCAAGCGCAGGCGCGTCAGTCGCGGCGCCTGGGTGCCGTGTGCACGGGCAGCTGGGCCTTGGCCTGCGCCGGCCTGCTCGACGGCTTTGATTGCAGCGTGCACTGGGAATGCCTGGCCGCCATGCAGGAGGCCTACCCGCGGGTCAACATGAGTACCCGCCTGTTCACCCTCGACCGCAACCGCTTCACCAGCTCTGGCGGCACCGCGCCGCTGGACATGATGCTGCACCTGATCAGCCGCGACCACGGCCGCGAGCTGTCGGCGGCCATTTCCGAAATGTTCGTCTACGAGCGCATTCGCAATGAGCAGGATCACCAGCGCGTGCCGCTCAAGCACATGCTCGGCACCAACCAGCCGAAACTGCAGGAAATCGTCGCGCTGATGGAAGCCAACCTGGAAGAGCCGATCGACCTGGACGAGTTGGCGGTGTATGTGTCGGTGTCGCGGCGCCAGCTCGAGCGGTTGTTCCAGAAGTACCTGCACTGCTCGCCGTCGCGCTACTACCTGAAGCTGCGCCTGATCCGTGCCCGGCAGCTGCTCAAACAGACACCCATGTCGATCATCGAAGTGGCATCGGTGTGCGGTTTCGTCTCCACGCCGCACTTCTCCAAATGCTACCGCGAGTACTTCGGCATTCCGCCGCGTGATGAGCGCGTGGGCTCCAACACCACGCAGCAGGTGGCAATGATGCCGATTCCGCAGGCCATGACCTTGTCGCCGCACAGCGGGCCGATGGCTGCCCTGAGCCAGGCGCGTAACGAATCGACCTTTGCCAGCGTAAGGCTCTGAAACGGCACTGGCCTTATCGCCGGCAACAACTGCTTGTCGATGGCCTGGCGTACCGCCGGCAGAATCGTCGCGCTACCGGTATACATCTGTTCCACCATTCCCTTCAGGGCCCGTGCATTGGGCTCGGTCAGCCCGCGCACCACTGCCTCGCAGGCCTGCTCGGCAGTGGCCCCGGCTGGAATGTCGAACCCACGCGCCCGCAGGTGGCCTGCCAGGTCGTCCTGATCAATCAAATCCGCATGCATCATGGCTGTTGTCCCTTTTATCGCGAAGAGAGTGCTGCTGTGATTTACGACCGATTCTGTGACGCGGGCGACAGACCCGCAACAACAGAATGCCGGCATGGCTGCCATGGCTAAGAACAGGTCGTTTACGGCTAAATCCAGCGCCTTCCCAGGCCCCACACTGAGGCCATTCACGGTACCAGGGGGTTTGGTCACCCTCGTTCATGCACAGTGGATGTTGCTCGCTCTTGGCCCCGGATGCTCACGGCTTTCCGGGGTTATTTTTTGTTTTAAACCAACTGCGTGTTCCTGCACATCCATCCACCTGGCATTTTTGTCAGGTGACAGTAAAGCTGCGCTAGTGATCTGCTGAGGGTGATGAGTATCCTCAGGAGCGGCAATGTGAAAACGGCAATCTGGAACAGGATCCTGCTGGCTTCAACGGTGATGTTTTTTGGGGGATGTTCGTCCTCTGGCCCCACCGTGACTGCAGCCACAAGTACCCCAGCCCAACTGTTCACCCTTGAACCCACCCCTACGCGCAAAGGCCTGCTAGACACGGCTAGCGGCAACCTGGCCACATTGCTGGCCGACCCTGCGAACGCAGAGGTTACGCTGGTGAAGATCAACCCGGCTCTTATCAGCCAGCAAACGCAGGATTTGGCGGTGAGCTTACCGGACGGTAAAACCGCGCAGTTTCATTTACGCGATTTCACCACCATCACACCGGGTATTGACGGTTGGGTGGGCTACAAGCATTCGGCATGGAAAGCGGCCCATGCGGCATCTGCTTCGGAGATCGAAAACGATCCGCTTTACTACCTCTCTTTGGTGCGTGAGGGGGACAAGTTGGTGGGCCGCGTAGTTGTCGAAGGGCAGCGTTATCGGCTGGATTCAATCGGCTCGGGTCAGTATGTGCTGATCAAGGTTGATGAATCCAAGCTTCCTGCGGAAGGCGAACCCCTCGTCGACCCAGCAGGGCAGGCGCGCGCTGATACCCAAGGGAAAGCTCCGCTGTCAGCGCACAGCACAATACGCGTGATGTTTCTGGCCACTAATCAACGAAGGGCCAAAAGCCCGTACTATCGGCTTGAGATCGCCCTGGCGCTGTTCAATGCTAACCAGTACATGAAAAACAGCGACGTGCAGATCACATATGAGCTGGCCGGTTTTTTTGATGAGCCTTACGACGAAACCGGAAGAGATTACAAGCAGCAACTGGATGATATCCGTCTAGCCCAACCATTCGCGGGGAATGTCTTGCGCAGGAGGGAAGCGTTGGGAGCGGATATGGTTTCAATGTATTCTGCAGCGACTGCGCTATGCGGTAAGGCCTGGATTGCGCCAAGTAAAGCCCAGGCTCACTCGGTCATTAGTTGTACCGACTCGCTTGCTCACGAACTCGGTCATAACTTGGGCGCCGATCATAACTGGGAGGAAGGCAAGGGCGAGGGCAGTCCGCCCTATAAGTTTGGCTATCGCTATACAGGAACGCCCAGGTTCAGCACGCAGATGTCGTATGGATGCTCGCCAGCGTGCCCGAGGGTTGCGTACCACTCAAACCCTCGGCTGACGTACCAGGGCATTCCTCTTGGGACTGAGGCACATCATGATGTCGCGCGCCTCTTTAACGAAGCCAGGGAAAAGGTAGAGAACTTCTATCCCGTGCCGCTTGCGCCACCTATGGAGTTGGAATTTTACCCCGAAAAGAATTTTTCTGGGCGCCATTGCAGCCTAGAGTTTCTCCCCAATGACATACGCCCCAACTGCAATGAAGTACATTCGGTTAAAGTTAAGAATTTCAAAGCTGGAATGAGGTTGTGTTTCTACGCCACCGATTTTGACTTTGCCTGTTACCGCGGTTCTTACACGGGTGCTTTTCAGGTGGCGGACCTTGATGCGTCAGGCACATTGCCTGATGGGCTGGAGCGAGAAATCCCTCCTGGTAGTACACCTTTGATCGGAAAAATTCGAAATATCGTGTACACGCTGGACACGTCCGTAACTATTCAACTTTATTCTCTTGCAGACTATCGAGGTGATACCTGCACATTCCGCCTGTCCCATGGCTATGTGCGCAAGATTTCAGACTTTCCAGGATGCGATGCAGTAGCCAGCGGAAAATCACGCTCCGCGAAGGTGTACGCTTTCCCCGGTGGCAACTCCAAGCTTTGTTTCCTTAACACCGACGACCGTCGAAGTCTTTGCTTCACAGGGAGCTATCAGGGCAACTTCCAGATCAGAAATTGGGACGTGGGCAGTGATTTGCCGCAGGGGCTTGTTCGCACGCATGCAGGGGGTGGTTACATGAACGGCTCCGTTCACCGTGTTTCCTTCGGCAGGCAATAGCCCTGGTTGGATCCCCGCTGCTTGAAGGTCGTACCAGTGCAGACGGAATCAATTAGTAACCCGTCTGCGCTGGTTTGGCAGCTGCTGCCGTTCAAGATAACGTGATTTGGCGGCCTACGAAGCAAGCTGCCATCTGGTCGCGTTGGTCATGAAGCAGCTCTTGGAGTATCTGAATACTTATTGGGCTCAACGGTGCCGCCTTAGGCCCTGCCAGGTCGACGTGCAGCAGCATCTGCTCGCTAGCCGCCAATACTCCGTCGAATCCCTTCCTATGCAGGCTGTGGTAGATGTGTAGGCGCTTTTGATCAAAACCGATGATCTGCGTCTGCACCCACACCTCGGTGCCAAGCTTCACCTCATGCAGGTAGTTGATATGCGCCTCCAGGGTGAACAGCGAATGCCCACTCTGCCCTCGGCTGTCGGCATCCAGGCCGATGCGCTCCATCAGCGCATCGGTGGCGTAGCTGAAAATCAGCAGGTAAAAGGCATCGCGCAGGTGCCCGTTGTAGTCCACCCAGTCCTCCTGGACCGGGGTGCGGTAGGTGATCAGTGCGGGCATTGTGGGCTCCTCATTCGCCGAACGACATGCCGTGCTTTTGCTTGCTTCTCTTTACGGCTTCAAGCACTGCAAGCAGGGTGTCATCACGATAGCGTTCCAGGGCGGCAATGCTGCGTTCACCCAGTTGCGCCGAGGTGCCGTCCACCACATCGTCAATCAGCTTGTCGGTCAGTTCCGGTGCGGGCAGGTAGGTCCACGGCAGTTTCAGCGCCGGGCCGAACTGCGACATGAAGTGGCGCATGCCTGCATCGCCACCGGCCAGGGTGTAGGTGAGGAAGGTGCCCATGAACGACCAGCGCAGGCCGGCGCCAAAGCGGATCGCGTCGTCGATTTCACCGGTGGTCGCCACGCCGTCGTTCACTAGGTGCAGGGCCTCGCGCCAGAGTGCTTCGAGCAGGCGGTCGGCAATGAAACCTGGCACTTCCTTGCGCACGTGCAGCGGGCGCATGCCCAGGGCGGTATAGATGACCTTCGCCGCCTCGATGGCTTCGGGCGCGGTACGTTTGCCACCGACGATTTCCACCAGCGGCAGCAGGTACACCGGGTTGAACGGGTGGCCCACCACGCAGCGCTCCGGGTGCGTGGCAGACTCGTAGAACTCGCTGGGCAGCAGGCCGGAAGTGCTGGAGCCGATGATGGCCTCGGGCTTGGCCGCGGCGCTTATTTTTGCGTGCAGGTCGAGCTTCAGGTCCAGCCGCTCTGGCGCGCTTTCCTGAATGAAATCGGCATCGCGTACGCATTCCTCGATGGTGGCGACGAACTTCAGGCGGGCTTGTGACGCGCCGGCCGCCAGCCCCTGCTTCTCAAGCGCTGGCCAGGCATTGGCAATACGCTTGCGCAGCGCCGGTTCCGCGCCAGGTGCAGGGTCCCAGGCGATCACGTCCAGGCCGTGGGCCAGGGCGCGGGCCACCCAGCCGCTGCCGATCACGCCGCTACCCAGGGCGGCGAAGGTCTTGATCTCGGTGATGAAGGGCATATCGAGTCCTCAGGCTAAAAGAATGCTCAGGATTGGCGCCAGTCCTTGTGGGGGCGGGCGGGATCAGCGGCGCTTGAGGTTCATTTTTTCCCGGCCCTCGGCCGGGGTCAGTACACGGGCGCCAAGGCGCGAGATGATCTCCACCGCCCGTTCGACCAGCTGGCCATTGCTGGCCAGCACGCCACGGTCCAGGTACAGGTTGTCTTCCAGCCCCACCCGCACGTTGCCGCCCAGCAGCACGGCCTGTGCTGCCATCGGCATCTGCATGCGGCCGATGCCGAAACCCGCCCAGGTAACATTGGCCGGCAGGTTGTCGACCATGGCTTTCATGGTGGTGGTGTCGGCCGGCGCGCCCCACGGGATGCCCAGGCATAGCTGGAACAGAGGGTCGTCCAGCAGGCCCTCCTTCATCATTTGCTTGGCGAACCACAAGTGGCCGGTGTCGAAGATTTCCAGTTCCGCCTTTACGCCCAGTTCGGTGATGCGCTTGGCGCCGGCGCGCAGTTGCGCAGGGGTGGACACGTAGATCGAGTTGCCGTCGCCAAAGTTGAGGGTGCCGCAGTCGAGGGTGCAGATTTCCGGCAACAACGCTTCCACATGGGCCAGGCGCTCCAGCGGGCCGATCAGGTCGGTGCCGGTGCCGAATTCCAGTGGCGTTTCACCCGGGCCGATTTCCAGGTCACCCCCCATGCCGGCGGTGAGGTTGACGATGATGTCCACGTCGGCTTCACGAATGCGCTCCATGACTTCGCGGTACAGCGCCACGTCACGGCTGAAGCGGCCGGTTTGCGGGTCGCGCACGTGGCAGTGGACCACGGTGGCGCCCGCCTTGGCAGCCTCTACGGCAGCGTCGGCGATTTGCCGGGGGGTGACGGGGACAAGGTGGCTTTTCGAGGCGGTATCACCGGCACCGGTAAGGGCGCAGGTGATGATGACGTCGTGGTTCATGGTGCGGTTCCTTGTGGTGTATGTGCTGGCCTTTTCGCGGGCAAGCCCGCGCCCACAGGGGACCGTGATGGCCCTGCCCAGGTATGCCCTGTGGGAACGGGTTCAGCCGCGAAGAGGCCCTGTCAGTTGGCGGTAAGCTTGAGGTTGTCCGCAGCCGGCTTGCCATCGAAGGTGGTCACCCCTTCCAGCCAGCGCGCCTTGTCTTCCGGGTGGTCTTTCAGCCACTGGCGGGCCGACTCCAGCGCGTCCTTGTGGTCGAGCAGCGGCTGCATCATGCGGCTCTCGTCCTCGGCGCTGAATTTCAGGTTGGCCAGCAGGCGGTTGGCGTTGGGGCAGCGTTCGGCGTAGTCCGGCGCGGTCACCGTCCACACCGTGGCACGGCCTTCGTCGGGGCCGAGGGCGTCCTGGCTGTCACCCAGGTAGGCCATGTCGATGTTCACGTTCATCGGGTGCGGTGCCCAGCCGAAGAACACCACGGCTTCCTTGCGCCGCACGGCGCGGTCGACCGCGGCGAGCATGCCCGCTTCGCTGGACTCGACCAGCTGGAATTTGCCCAGGCCAAACTGGTTCTTGGTGATCATGGCCTTGATCTGCGTATTGGCCCCCGAGCCTGGCTCGATGCCATAGATCTTGCCGCCCAGTTCCTTTTCGAACTTGTGGATATCGGCAAAGGTTTTCAGGCCCTTGTCATACAGGTATTTCGGCACGGCGAGGGTGGCGCGGGCGTCTTCCAGGCTTGGCTTGTCGAGCACCTTGACCTGCCCGGCGTCGACGAACGGGGTGATGGTCTGGGTCATGATCGGGTTCCAGTAACCCAGGAACATGTCCAGGCGCTTGTCGCGGATGCCGGCAAAAATGATCTGCTGCGAAGCGCTGGTCTGTTTGGTCTGGTAGCCCAGGCCATCGAGCAGCACCTGAGCCATGGCGCTGGTGGCAATGACGTCGGTCCAGTTGACCACGCCCAGGCGAACGTTCTTGCAGGCCGCGGGTTCGGCGGCCAACAGTGGGGAAGTGGCGATGCTGCTCAGGGCAAGGGTCAACAGGCTGCGGCGGATCAAGCTGTGCATGGTGGCTCTCCATCGGCAGGGCATATTGTTATGGGGTTCGGTCTCTCTGGGCCGTGTGAATACGCTACGCTGGCGCCATCTTGCCCAAGCGCACGCTAGCGACAGGAATTAGCACCTGGGCGACCAGTTTCTGTGGAGGGGGATGATGGAGACGATTGCCTTTCTGTTGGTGCCCGGTTTTTCCGCCATGGGGTTCATTTCTGCGGTGGAACCACTGCGGGTAGCCAATCGTTTTGGCGGGCCGTTGTACCGGTGGCAGGTGCTGAGCCTGAACGGTGAGGCGGTGCTGGCGAGCAATGGCATGTCCATCAATGCCGATGCCGCTCTGGGGGAGGGCGAGCCGCCCGACATCCTGCTGGTGGTTGCGGGCTTCGAACCACTTGCCCATGTCGCGCCCAAACTGCTGCATGCGCTGCGCCGGCTCAACCATGACGCTGTCATGCTTGGGGGTATCGACACCGGTGCGATGATGTTGGCCGAGGCGGGGCTGCTTGAGGGTTACCGGGCGACGTTGCATTGGGAGGCGCTGGAGGCCTTCAAGGAACGCTATCCAGGTCTTCAGGCCACCCAGGAGCTGTTCGAGATTGACCGCAGCCGCATCACCTGCGCAGGCGGAACGGCCTCGATCGATCTGATGCTGTACTTGATTGCCCAGGCTCATGGCAGCGAACTGGCGGTCAAAGTGTCCGAGCAGTTCGTGCTGGGGCGTATCCGTCAGCGCCAGGACCACCAGCGCATGCAGATCGGCGCGCGTTACGGCATCAGTAACAAGAAGCTGATCCATGCCATTGGCGAAATGGAAAAACACTTCGAGCCACCACTGACCACGCTGGATCTGGCGGCCGCGATCAAGGTCACGAGGCGTCAACTGGAGCGGTTGTTTCGCATACACCTGGATACCACACCCAGCAGTTTCTATCTCGCGTTACGGCTGGACAAGGCGCGTCAGCTGTTGGCCCAGACCGACATGTCGGTGACCCAGGTCAGCATTGCGTGCGGGTTTGAACTTCCATCGTATTTTACGCGGCGCTACAAGCTGAAGTTTGGGCGGTGCCCGCGGGAGGAACGTCGGCCGGGCGGCCCCAAATGAGCGTCACTCAAGCTCGCGCTCGAGAATCGCCCTCAGTTTTTCCCGGTTGCTCGCTTGCAGGTCCTTGCGAAGCGGGGCAAAACCTTCTGCATTGAAGCGTGCACCCAGATGGTCGAATGTCAGGTTCAACTTTCGGGTGGGCTCGACCGGGTCGGTAACGCAGTAGGTATAAAACAGGATCGCCACCGGAACCTGGTCACCTTCATGGTCCATTTCGATACTTAGATGTGAAGAAGCGTTCATGACGGTGAATTTACGTGCACCCGCCGACTGCAGGGCGTTTTGAATATTTTCTTCCAGGCTTTTGAACCATGGCCCTTTGGCGCGCGGTGGCGGTAGAAAGCCATTGTATACATCGCTGAGCGCAAGCAAGTGCGGCTCATACACAATGGTTTTGTGTGTATGTTCACACAGGCTGAATTTCAATGATTTCAAGGTGGCGAGGGCGTGCGCGAACCATTGCCGAGGCTGGGTCTCCATCGAGTAGCTTTCATTGGCCAATGCTTGTGAATGACGCAGGCATAGCTGCAAATCTTCCCATGTCTCGAGTGTCAGCCAGGGGGCAGGCTTTATTCTTAGCCGCTCCTCGAATATTCGGGTGTCCAGGCTTGTATCGCTCATGTGGCATTGTTCCTCGATGGCTGCACATGACCAGAACCGGGTACCAGCACCTTCTGGTACCCGGCCTCGCTCATCAGCTAGTGAAAAACTCGCCCAGGTCTTTTTTGACTTTCTCGTTCACAAGTTCCCGCGCAGCGTCGAAGTGACGAACGCTGAACGTGCCTTGTTGCGAAGCGCGGTAGACGCGGGTAGACGTTTTGTCGACCTTGCGGGTCAGGGCGCCCTCACGCTCGATCTTCGAGTCGTAGCTGGCCTGGAAGCTGGTCATGTACATGGCGGGCAGGCCTTGTGGCGTCATTTCGCACTGGGCTACCACGAAGTTGCTCGATTTGCCGGATTCGCTATGGCTGTGCTTTTCCAGGTGTGCCTTGACTTCCGGCTTCTGCACGACAACCTGCAGAGCACGCCTGGCGCAGGCGGCGCGGCGAGGGTCCGCGGCAACGCTGATGGTGACGGACTTGGTGATCAGATCTGCCAGGGTCAGGTTGTCCTCATCAATGGCATCTTCGGCATGTGCAGTACCTGTCATGGTCCAGCCGAATTTGATCAGGCCATCGTTGTAGAAGTTGTACCACTCGCGCTGCTGGGTTTCCTTGTTGAACTTCTTGTTGGCCAGTGCGGTCATCAAGCCCAGGCCGGACAGGATGTCTTGGGCAACGTCGGCAGGCACATTGTCAGCGAAAACGCAGATGGCCTGGCCGGTAGCGGCAACGCGCTCCTGGCCCTCTTTGCGGATTTTTTCCATTTCAACTTTGATGTCAGCCACTTTGTAATTCCTTGATAGTTTTGAATTTCAAGACACACATGCTGAGCACGTGGTCGGAGGGCACTATCGAGCAATGACGCACGGGGCATCAGCGGCATGTTGTTCCTCGGGCGTTGGTCCTTCTCTGGTGCTGATCAATCTTCGGGGGCTGGTTCGTCACCGTCTTGCAGGCCCAGGCTGCGCAGGTATTCCGCCCGCTCATCGCTGCGCTGTGCAATGCAGCTGTTCCAGGCGGTCTGGTAGGCCTTGCTGCCTGGCTGTTCAGCGTGGGTTTCGACCTTGCAGTCTGCATCACGCAGTTGACGCCAGAGTTGCTCGGCTGCCTCTATTCGCGACATCAGGCCGGCTTCGTCGCCGAACTGGTCACGCATGCGCGCGGCGAGTTCGTCGTAGGCCGACTGCAGCTCACGCTCGGCGACCTGCTTGTTGAATGCTGCACAGGCGAAGGTTTGCTGGTCGGTTTCCACATTGTCGCAAGGTGTGCTTTCTTCCTCGCTGGCCTGGGCTCCGCTCACAACGGCCAGCAGCGCCAGCCATGCCATTGATTTCATCCTTTTTCCCCTCACCTGGCTGTCGAATCGCAGGGATTCTCGCTCAGCCTGCGCTCTGGTGGTAGCTACCTGACCAAATGTTCATGAAGTGGCCGCAAATGCCGTTGTCGAGACTGTCTCGCATCGCCAGCCCGCGCGCCAGATGCCCTGTTGTCGCGCATTGACGCTTTCGGCAAACCCCCTGTCGTTTTTGCATCGGGGCGCCTTTGGGCACAGGCATATGCTGGCCCCAAAGCGCCGGCACAAGGTTTGGCGCCAACCAATTCGATAAAAGGGGACAGCCTGATGAGCCCAGCCGAACTTCACGCCGACAGTATCGTCATTGACGGCCTGATCATTGCCAAGTGGAACCGCGAGCTGTTCGAGGACATGCGCAAAGGCGGGCTCACTGCGGCCAACTGCACGGTATCGGTGTGGGAAGGGTTCAAGGCAACCGTCGACCAGATCGCCGCCAGCCAGAAGCTGATCCGCGACAACAGCGACCTGGTAATGCCGGTGCGCACTACCGCCGACATCCGCAAGGCCAAGGAACTGGGCAAGACCGGCATTCTCTTCGGCTTCCAGAACGCCCACGCCTTCGAAGACCAGATCGCCTACGTCGACGTGTTCAAGCAGCTGGGCGTTGGCATCGTGCAGATGTGCTACAACACCCAGAACCTGGTGGGCACCGGTTGCTACGAGCGCGACGGCGGCCTGTCGGGCTTTGGTCGCGAGATCGTCGCCGAAATGAACCGCGTCGGCATCATGTGCGACCTGTCCCACGTCGGCTCCAAAACGTCCGAAGAAGTCATCCTCGAATCGAAAAAGCCGGTGTGCTATTCGCACTGCCTGCCATCGGGCCTCAAGGAGCACCCGCGCAACAAGTCCGACGCCGAGCTGAAGTTCATCGCCGACCACGGCGGCTTCGTTGGCGTGACCATGTTCGCCCCGTTCCTGGCCAAGGGTATCGATTCGACCATCGACGACTACGCCGAAGCCATCGAGTACACCATGAACATCGTGGGTGAAGACGCGATCGGCATCGGTACCGACTTTACCCAAGGCCACGGCCAGGACTTCTTCGAGTACCTGACCCACGACAAGGGTTACGCCCGGCGCCTGACCAACTTCGGCAAGATCATCAACCCGCTGGGTATCCGTACCGTGGGTGAATTCCCCAACCTCACCGAAACCTTGCTCAAGCGCGGCCACTCCGAGCGCGTGGTGCGCAAGATCATGGGCGAGAACTGGGTCAACGTCCTCAAGGACGTGTGGGGCGAATAAGCCGCTCTCCAAGCCTGAATGCCCCTGCCAGCAACGCCGGGGCACCCAAACAAAAATTTTTATGGAGTTGAGTTTCCATGGCCAAAATCGCCCCGCAATTGCCAATCGAAGTCGACAGCGAGACCGGTGTCTGGACCAGCGACGCCCTGCCGATGCTGTACGTGCCGCGCCATTTCTTCGTCAACAACCACATGGGTATCGAAGAGGTACTGGGCGCCGACAAGTACGCCGAGATTCTCTACAAGGCCGGCTACAAGTCCGCCTGGCACTGGTGTGAAAAAGAAGCCGAGTGCCATGGCCTGGAAGGCGTGGCGGTGTTCGAGCATTACATGAAGCGCCTGAGCCAACGTGGCTGGGGCCTGTTCGAAATTCAGGACATCGACCTGGATAAAGGCACCTGCAGCGTCAAGCTCAAGCACTCTGCGTTCGTGTACGTCTATGGCAAGTGCGGCCGCAAGGTCGACTACATGTTCACCGGCTGGTTCGCCGGCGCCATGGACCAGATTCTCGCTGCCCGCGGCAGCGCTATCCGCACTGTGGCCGAACAGGTCTATGGCGGGTCGGAAGAAGGCCACGAAGATGGCCTGTTCGTTACGAAGCCGTTGTAAGCCGGAGATAGCGTCATGGCATTCGAAGCAATGTTCCAGCCGATCCAGATCGGCAAACTGACCATCCGCAACCGCGTGCTCAGCACCGCGCACGCCGAGGTCTACGCCACTGACGGCGGCATGACGACCGACCGCTATGTGAAGTATTACGAAGAAAAGGCCAAGGGCGGTATCGGCCTGGCGATCTGCGGCGGTTCGTCGGTGGTGGCCATCGACAGCCCCCAGGAATGGTGGGCATCGGTCAACCTGTCCACCGACCGCATCATCCCGCACTTCCAGAACCTGGCCGACGCCATGCACAAGCATGGGGCCAAGATCATGATCCAGATTACCCACATGGGCCGTCGCTCGCGTTGGGACGGCTTCAACTGGCCGACCCTGATGTCGCCTTCGGGTATTCGCGAACCGGTGCACCGCGCCACCTGCAAGACCATCGAGGTGGAAGAGATCTGGCGGGTGATCGGTAACTACGCCCAGGCCGCGCGTCGCGCCAAAGAGGGCGGCCTGGACGGTGTCGAGCTGTCGGCAGTGCACCAGCACATGATCGACCAGTTCTGGAGCCCGCGGGTCAACAAGCGTACCGACGAATGGGGCGGCACGTTCGAGGGCCGCATGAAGTTCGGCCTGGAAGTGCTGAAGGCTGTGCGCGCCGAAGTCGGTGACGATTTCTGCGTGGGCATGCGTATCTGTGGCGACGAGTTCCACCCCGATGGCCTCAGCCACCAAGACATGAAGCAGATCGCGGCCTACTACGACGCGACCGGCATGCTGGACTTCATCGGTGTGGTCGGCTCGGGTTGCGACACCCACAACACCCTGGCCAACGTCATCCCGAACATGAGCTACCCGCCAGAGCCGTTCCTGCACCTGGCGGCCGGTATCAAGGAAGTGGTCAAGGTCCCCGTGCTGCACGCACAGAACATCAAGGACCCGAACCAGGCCACGCGCATTCTCGAAGGCGGCTACGTGGACATGGTCGGCATGACCCGTGCGCACATGGCCGACCCGCACCTGATCGCCAAGATCAAGATGGGCCAGATCGACCAGATCAAGCAGTGCGTCGGTGCCAACTATTGCATCGACCGCCAGTACCAGGGCCTGGATGTGCTGTGCATCCAGAACGCCGCCACTTCCCGTGAATACATGGGCGTGCCGCACATCATCGAGAAGACCACTGGCGTGAAGCGCAAGGTGGTGGTGGTAGGTGCCGGCCCGGCGGGCATGGAAGCGGCCCGCGTGGCCGCCGAGCGTGGCCACGATGTGACCCTGTTCGAGAAGAAGGACCAGATCGGCGGGCAGATCACCATTGCCGCCAAGGCACCGCAACGTGACCAGATTGCCGGTATTACCCGCTGGTACCAGCTGGAGCTGGCGCGCCTGAAGGTTGACTTGCGCCTGGGCACCGCCGCCGACGTGGCGACGATCCAGGACCTGCGCCCGGACGTGATCGTGCTGGCGGTAGGTGGCCACTCGTTCCTTGAGCAGAACGAACACTGGGGCGCCGCCGAAGGGCTGGTGGTCAGCAGCTGGGACGTACTCGACGGCAAGGTTGCGCCGGGCAAGAACGTGCTGGTGTACGACACCATCTGCGAGTTCACCGGCATGTCGGTGGCCGACTTCATCGCCGACAAGGGCAGCCAGGTCGAGATCGTCACCGACGATATCAAGCCGGGCGTCGCCATGGGCGGTACTACCTTCCCGACCTACTACCGCAGCATGTACCCGAAAGAAGTGATCATGACCGGCGACATGATGCTGGAAAAGGTCTACCGCGAAGGCGACAAGCTGGTGGCAGTGCTGGAGAACGAGTACACCGGCGCCAAGGAAGAGCGCGTGGTTGACCAGGTGGTGGTGGAAAACGGCGTGCGCCCTGACGAGCAGCTGTATTACGCGCTGAAGGAAGGTTCGCGCAACAAAGGCCAGATCGACGTGGAGGCGCTGTTCGCCATCAAGCCACAGCCGATCCTCAGCCAGCCGGGCGAAGGCTACCTGCTGTACCGCATCGGTGACTGCGTGGCCCAGCGCAACGTGCATGCGGCGATCTACGACGCCTTGCGCCTGTGCAAGGACTTCTGATCGCACCGTCTATCTAGAGACGGGACTGGCCCCCCTGTAGGAGCGGCCTTGTGTCGCGAAAGGGCTGCGAAGCGGCCCCAGCAATTCATCAGCGCTGATGAATTGCTGGGGCCGCTTCAGGGCCCTTTCGCGACACAAGGCCGCTCCTACAGGGGTCCGCGCCGCCCTTGAGGTGGCGCAAGAATCCAGCTGTTGTGGGAGCCTCCCATGTTGAACACCCTGTTACCCATCCTGCTGTTCGCTGCCCTTGGCCTGGCAGTGCTCGGCGCCTTGCGCCGGGTGCGTATGTGGCGACGTGGCCGGGCCTCCAAGGTCGACCTGATCGGCGGCCTACTGGCCATGCCGCGCCGCTACCTGGTGGACCTGCACCATGTGGTCGAGCGCGACAAGTACATGTCCAAGACCCACGTGGCCACCGCAGGCGGCTTCGTGCTGTCGGCCGTGCTGGCGATCCTGGTGCACGGCTTTGGCCTGCAGAGCAAGATCCTTGGTTACGCGCTGCTGGTCGCCACGGTGATCATGTTCAGCGGTGCCATTTTTGTCTTCAAGCGCCGTCTCAACCCGCCTTCGCGCCTGTCCAAGGGCCCGTGGATGCGCCTGCCCAAGAGCCTGCTGGCGTTTGCCGTGAGCTTCTTCATCGCCACCCTGCCGGTTGCTGGCATCCTGCCGGCCAACACCGGTGGCTGGGTGATGGTCGGCATCCTTGGCCTGGGCGTGCTGTGGGGCGTGTCCGAGCTGTTCTTCGGCATGACCTGGGGCGGCCCGATGAAGCACGCCTTCGCCGGTGCCCTGCACCTGGCCTGGCACCGCCGCGCCGAACGCTTTGGCGGTGGCCGCTCCACCGGCCTCAAGCCGCTGGACCTGGAAGACCCCAACGCGCCGCTGGGCGTGGAAAAACCGGTGGACTTCACCTGGAACCAGTTGCTTGGCTTCGATGCCTGCGTGCAGTGCGGCAAATGTGAAGCCATGTGCCCGGCCTTTGCCGCCGGCCAGCCGTTGAACCCGAAAAAGCTCATCCAGGACATGGTGATCGGCCTGGCCGGTGGCACCGACGCCCAGTTCGCCGGCAGCCCGTACCCTGGCAAGCCGATTGGCGAGCACGGCGGCAGCCCGCACCAGCCAATCGTCAATGGCCTAGTCGACGCTGAAACGCTGTGGTCGTGCACCACCTGCCGTGCCTGTGTCGAAGAGTGCCCGATGATGATCGAGCACGTCGATGCCATCGTCGACATGCGCCGCCACCTCACCCTGGAGAAGGGTGCCACGCCGAACAAGGGCGCCGAGGTGCTGGACAACCTGATCGCCACCGACAACCCTGGCGGGTTCGCGCCTGGCGGGCGTATGAACTGGGCCGCCGACCTTAACCTGCAACTGCTGTCGGAGGTGAAAACCACCGAGGTGCTGTTCTGGGTGGGCGATGGCGCATTCGACATGCGCAACCAGCGCACCTTGCGCTCGTTCGTCAAAGTGCTGAAGGCCTCGGGTGTCGACTTTGCCGTGCTTGGCCTGGAAGAACGCGACAGCGGCGACGTGGCGCGCCGCCTGGGCGACGAAGCGACCTTCCAGCAACTGGCCAAGCGCAATATCCAGACCCTGGCCAAGTACAAGTTCCAGCGTATCGTCACCTGCGACCCGCACAGCTTCCATGTGTTGAAGAACGAATACGGTGCATTGGGCGGCGACTACCAGGTGCAGCACCACAGCACTTACATTGCCGAGCTGATCGCGGCCAACAAGCTGAATTTGGGCCAGCACAAGGGTGGCAGTGTCACCTACCACGACCCGTGCTACCTGGGCCGTTACAACGGCGAGTACGAAGCCCCGCGTGCGGTGCTCAAGGCGCTGGGTATCGAAGTGCGCGAAATGGAGCGCTCGGGCTTCCGTTCCCGGTGCTGTGGCGGTGGCGGCGGTGCGCCGATCACCGACATCCCCGGCAAGCAGCGTATTCCGGACATGCGCATGGACGACATCCGCGAAACCAAGGCTGAGCTGGTAGCCGTGGGTTGCCCACAGTGCACTGCCATGCTCGAAGGCGTGGTCGAACCGCGCCCACAGATCAAGGACCTGGCCGAGCTGGTGGCTGATGTGTTGATCGAAGAAGACGCGCCTGCCGCCGCCAAGCCGCAAGCGGCCAAACGTGAACCTGCGGAGGTGCACTGATGAGCGACATTGTCCGCCGCGACCCACGCGCCGAGTGGATCGCCCGTAACCGTCTGCATCCGCTGCATGCTGCGATGCAGACGCAACAGACCAGCTGGATGGGCCCCAACGGCATCATCCGCAAGAACCCACATGCGCTCGCCGCAGGCTTTGTGGGCCCGGCCGGCCTCAAGCGTATCGACCGCAGTGGCGCCCAGCAGGGCACGGCTGTGGGCGGCCGACGCACCGCGGCGGCCGAGGTCAAGTTGCCGCTGCACCAGGTGCCTGAGCCGGCGTTCTACATTGCCGTAGTGCCAGACATGGTCGGCGGCCGCCTGAGCAGCCACGACCGCGACCTGCTCGGGTTGGCCCATAGCCTGGCCGGCAGCGACGGCGCCGTGCTGGCAGTGGTGTTTGGCGAACACAAGGAAAGCAACTTTTCCACAGCCGGTGTCGATCGCCTGCTGGTGCTCGAAGGCGAGGAATTTGCAGGTTATGCGCCGGAGCAACTGGTGCAGGGCCTGCGCGCTGTGGATAACCAGTTCAATCCGCGCCACTGGCTGCTGCCCGACAGCCGCAGCGGTGGCGGCGAGCTGGGCCGGCGCCTGGGTGCGTCCCTCGGCGAGCGCCCGGCGACGCGGGTCTGGCAGGTCAAGGACGGCCAGTGCATTGGCCGTGCCGGTGCCGGCCAGCAAGACCTGCAACGCGCCGTGCCACGGCTTATCCTGGCGGCGGCCGAGTGTGCCGAGCCGGTCAGCGAAACCCGCCATGAAGCGTTGCCGGTGGAGTTGTCCACAAGCATCGCGCGCAGCCTGTCGCGCATCGAGGACCTTGGCTCGGTGGCTGTAGACCCGGCCACCATCGCCATGGCCGAAGCCGAGTTCATCGTATCGGGCGGCAACGGCGTCAAGGACTGGGACCTGTACCATAAAGCCACTGCCGCCCTCGGTGCGACCGAAGGCGCCTCGCGGGTGGCGGTGGACGATGGCTTCATGCCGCGTAACCGTCAGGTGGGTGCCACCGGCACCTGGGTCACTGCACGGGTTTACGTGGCTGTGGGTATCTCGGGCGCGATCCAGCACCTGCAGGGCATCGGTGCCTGCGACAAGGTGGTGGCGATCAACATGGACCCGGGCTGCGACATGATCAAACGGGCTGACCTGTCGGTAATTGGCGACAGCTCGGCGATTCTCAAGGCGTTGATCGAAGCTGTGGACAACTACCGCAGCGGCGGCCAGCGCGACGCGGCATAAGGGCACGAGCATGAGTACGAAAGTGATCAGCCTGGTTTCCATCGGTGCCCACCCCAGCTCCGGCCGCGCCCGCCGCGCCGAACAGGATGCCCGCGCCGTGGAGCTGGGTTTGCAGCTGGCTGGGGATAACTTGCAGGTGGTGCATGCCGGCGACCCTCGTGAAGAAGCGCTGCGCGCCTACCTGGGCATGGGCCTTGAGCACCTGGACGTGCTGGAGCAACCGGCCGGTGCCGATGTGCTGGGCGTGCTGGGGGATTACCTGCGCGATGCCGGGGCGCAACTGGTACTGACCGGCAGCCAGGCAGAGACGGGCGAGGGGTCGGGCATGTTGCCGTTCCTGCTGGCGGAGAAGCTGGGTTGGCCGTTGATTGTAGGGCTGGCCGAGGTGGAGTCGATCGACAACGGCACCGCCCAGGTCCTGCAGGCTCTGCCACGCGGGCAGCGGCGCCGGCTGAAGGTTCGCCTGCCGCTGCTGGCGACTGTGGATAACGCCGCACCCAAGCCACGCCAGAGTGCCTTTGGCCCGGCACGCCGGGGCGTATTGGCGGCGCGTAACGTGGCCATCGTCGAAGACGAACTGCTGGCCGAGGCCGACTTGCAACCGGCCCGCCCACGGCCCAAGCGGTTGAAGGTGATCAAGGCCAAGAGCGGTGCCGACCGCATGAAGGCAGCGACGGCCAAGGCCAGTGGTGGCGGTGGCAAGGTGTTGAAGGACGTTTCTCCACAGGAAGGCGCCGAGGCCATCCTCAAGCTGCTGGTGGAAGAGGGCGTGCTGCGTTAAGGCTTCACGCGATCCCTTGTAGGAGCGGCCTTGTGTCGCGATGGGCTGCGCAGCAGCCCCGGCAATCTTGAGTCAGGCTCGAAATCCAGGGGCTGCTGCGCAGCCCATCGCGACACAAGGCCGCTCCTACAATGAATCGCGCAGGCTTGATCAGCGCTGACTCGGCTTATAAGTCATAGATGAGCCTGGCTCTATAGGGTTTTGCCCACAATCACTGTTAGCTGCTCTGTGGATAATCTGTTCGGTACTATCTGAAACCCGCGCAGGTCGTGGCTTGAGAAGAATTGATCAAAAAATAATCAAATTGAATCGGTGGCCTTCTGATTCATGATTATCAAGGTCTTGAATCGCTTATCCACAATCCAATCGCTGCGCTTTCGCGTTTTGCCCACAAACTCTGTTGGTGTTTCTGTGGGTAAGGTGTACGGAGTCTTCTGTAGCCCTACAGTCATGGCGCCTTGGTGGATTTGACCAAAAAATGATCAGCCATTTCCCCTGACATTTATGCCAGTAGGCAAACCTTCCTGTGACCGCTACGGTATTCCTGCCAGCTCATACCTGTGGATAACCTATGGCAACTTATTTACTGACGACAGATCTACAGCGCTCGGTGTTGCCAAGTCTGCACGCTTATTCACCCTACGGCTTCCGGAAAACCAGCCCAGCACCCGTCCTGGCTTTTGGTGGCTGGCACGTACCGGTCAAAATGTAGTGAAGCGCAGAGCCGCTTTTCGGGAAGCAGCTACCAATCGGGGGATGGAGAGTGGCGCTACTCATAGCGAGTTGCCCCATTTCAGCAGGGTTGCAAACCAGCAATTCCTCTTTACAGGGGGCACTGGTACTGCAGCGCAGCTGTACGCTGCGATCTCTGGTCTGAGCCCGGCCTCTCAGACGGCAACGGATGTACTGGGCTTGTTCAATGCAGGCACTAATCTGAGCGGCGGATACTTTGGCAACTACGTGTCAGCCAGTGACCTGGTCAAGTACCTGTGGCAATACCCGAGGGAAATCCCAGGAGTAGCTCTGGAGACGGTCATGGATGTCACGATGTTGGATGAGATGCTATCTAGCGTAGGCCGCGCATTTACATATGTAGGGCGAGGGGTTGCAGCAGCTGCGGCCAGGATAAGGTCTTGGAGGACGGGCCCCTATGACGTCCCTGAATAGCAGTGATTTACAGTGATTTGGGCAAGCCTGACGCGCTCCGCCCAAAGCAGGCAGAGCGTTGTCAGGTGGCGGGTGATTCTTACTGCGCCTGCACTTCCTTCAGGTACGGCGCCGGCTCCGCTCCCAGGTTGTTCAACACCCGCTGGCTGTACCAGTCGATGAAGTTGACCACGCCAAACTCGTAAGTCTTCGAGTACGGCCCAGGCTGGTAAGCGGTGGAGTTGATCCCACGCTGGTTCTCTTCGGCCAGTCGACGGTCCTGGTCGTTAGTGGCGTCCCACACCTTGCGCATGTTTTCCGGGTTGTAGTCCACACCTTCCACAGCGTCCTTGTGCACCAGCCACTTGGTGGTGACCATGGTTTCCTGGGCACTGATCGGCCATACGGTGAACACGATCATGTGGTCGCCCATGCAGTGGTTCCACGAGTGCGGCAGGTGCAGGATGCGCATCGAGCCCAGGTCCGGGTTCTTGATGCGACCCATCAGTTTCTGGCAGGCCTGCTTGCCGTCCATGGTCATCGACACGGTGCCCTTGAGCAGCGGCATGCGCACGATACGGTTACGCAGGCCATGGCTCTTGTGCAGGTAAGGGATCTTCTCGGCTTCCCAGGCGGCGGCAGAGGCGGCCACGTGGTCCTTGAATTCCTGGCTGGCGCGCGGGTCGTTGGTGTCGTCCCATTCCAGCAGGGTTTGCAGCAGCTCCGGGTGCGAACCGTTGCAGTGGTAGCACTCGCGGTTGTTTTCCAGTACCAGCTTCCAGTTGGCCTTTTCCATCAAGGTGGTCTGCACCGCCACCTTGGTGTTTTCCATGTCGTACGGTTCCATGTAGTGGTCCAGGGTGGCCAGGAACTCGTCGATGGCTGGCGGGTTCTGCGCCAGGCTGATGAAGATGTAGCCGCCTGCGACCTTCACGTTCACGGGCTTGAGGCCATACTGGTTCATGTCGAAGTCGGCACCCATCTCGGTGCCGGCGAACAGCAGGCGGCCGTCCAGCTCGTAGGTCCACTGGTGGTATGGGCACACCAGCTTGGCCACCTTGCCTTTTTCGCTGACGCACAGGCGTGAGCCGCGGTGGCGGCAGACGTTGTGGAAGGCATGCACCTTGCCTTCGGCACCGCGCACCACGATGATCGGATTCTTGCCGATCTGCAGGGTGATGTAGTTGCCCTTGGCCGGGATCTCGCAGGTCATGCCGGCAATCAACCATTCCTTATGGAAGATTTCCTGCATGTCGATCTGGAACAGACGCTCGTCGGTGTAGAACGGCTGGGGCAGCGAGTAGGTGCGCTCGCGGGTCTGCAGCATCTCGGCGGTAGCCTTGCGTGCAGGTTCAAGTGGATCGCCCAGGCTCAGGGTTGCGGTGACGTCCATCGTGTATTCCTCGGGGCCGTGCGCGGCCGGCAAAAGGTGGCTAATCGTTGTGGTGGTGCCGCAAGGCTGTCGTTGAAAAAACAGCATGTTGTTTTGCCGTGGAGTGTGCGTCCGAAGACGTCGTGAACCGTATCCATGGGCGACATGGCCGAATTGAATAACGACGCGCCAGGCCTTGTGCCACGGGCCTGGTCGCGATAAGCACGTCGATGTCGCAGGCAGGAATGTGCGTCGTGTTCAGCTTGCGCATTATCGCAGCCATAAAAAGGGCCATAGTCGGCCGCTGGAGATGAACATGTCCAATACCTTCCTCAATCCGGTCACTACCCAGACCTGGGCCAATGGCCGCCACATCGTGCGCTGCGTCAAGGTCATCCAGGAGACCTGGGACGTGCGCACCTTCTGCTTCATGGCCGACCAGCCAATCATGTTCTTCTTCAAGCCAGGGCAGTTCGTCACCCTGGAGCTGGAGATCGAAGGCAAGCCGGTGATGCGTTCCTATACCATCTCCAGTTCGCCATCGGTGCCGTACAGCTTCTCGATCACCGTCAAGCGCGTGCCGGGCGGGCTGGTCTCGAACTTCCTGCACGACACCATGCACGAAGGCCTCGAGGTGCCGGTGCACGGCCCTGTGGGCCTGTTCAATGCCATCGACTTCCCTTCGGGCAAGGTGCTGTACCTGTCGGGCGGGGTGGGCATTACCCCGGTGATGTCGATGGCGCGCTGGTTCTACGACACCAACGCCAATGTCGACATGGTGTTCGTGCACAGCGCCCGCTCGCCGAAGGACATCATCTACCACCGCGAGCTGGAGCAGATGGCTTCGCGCATCCCCAACTTCAGCCTGCACATCATTTGCGAAAAGCATGGCCTGGGTGAGCCGTGGGCGGGTTACCGCGGGTACCTGAACCAGCGGCTGATGGAACTGATCGCGCCGGACTACATGGAGCGCGTGGTGTTCTGCTGCGGCCCTACGCCGTACATGAACGCGGTCAAGCGCCTGCTCGAAGCGGTCGGCTTCGACATGGCCAATTACCACGAGGAATCGTTCGGCGCCACGCCGCCGGAGGCCAAGGCCGACGCCGTGGAACACGCCGAGCAGGCGGCCGATGCCCCAGAGCTGGACGTCTCCGACCTCAACCTGGTGGAGTTCATCGGCAGCGAGAAGAGCATTCGCATTGCCCCGGGCGAGACCGTGCATGCCGCGGCAGCCAAGGTTGGCCTGATGATCCCGAAAGCCTGCGGCATGGGCATTTGCGGTACGTGCAAGGTGCTCAAGCTGGGTGGCGAAGTGGAAATGGAGCACAACGGCGGCATCACCGAAGAGGACGAAGCCGAGGGCTACATCCTGTCGTGCTGCAGCGTGCCGAAAGGGGATGTGCGGATCGATTACTGATCCGAAATTGGAGGGCTGCTGCGCAGCCCATCGCGACACAAGGCCGCTCCCACAGGCGATCGCGGTCCCTTGTAGGAGCGGCCTTGTGTCGCGATGGGCCGCATAGCGGCCCCGGCTGTTTCAAGTACGAAACCGCGCTACAAGGCCATTGAGATCCACGGCGAGGCGCGACAGTTCGGCACTCGCTGCACTGGTCTGATGCGCCCCGGTCGCACTCTGCACCGACAGGTCATTGATATTCACCAGGTTGCGGTCCACCTCCCGCGCCACCTGTGCCTGTTCTTCGGCGGCGCTGGCGATCACCAGGTTACGCTCGTTGATTTGCGCCACCGCCCCGGCAATGGTGTCCAGCGCCAGGCCGGCCCCCCTCCTGGCTTAGGGTGCGCATACGCGACTCAAGTTGGCGGTACTGGCCGAGCAACTGGCCGAACTGGTCGAAGGCTGCCTGTTCGTCGTCGGCGCGGATCATGGGCACGTAGGCCTCGCGGGCGCGGTCCATCTGGGCATTGCGCTGGTCGAGCAGGTTCAGGGTATCGCGCTGGGTCTGAGCATCGCGGTTGACTAGCAGGCGGTACGAGAGCGTGCGCATGCGCAGGTTCAGCCCGGTCAGCTCATCCAGAATCTTGATGCTCGGTACGTTGTCCTGCTCGATGACCTCGCCTGCCTGGCGGATGTTGCCCATTTGGACCAGCGAAAAGATGCCGAGGCCGAGCATCAACAGGCCAATCAACGCGAAGCCAAGTAGCGCGCGCGGGGCGATATTCATGTTGCGTAGAGACATGGCAGAAGGGTTCCAGGCAAGGAAGAGGAGGGGTGCTGGAGGTGCGACGAAATGGGACTTGCCGGGCTATTGGACGTGGCCGCCGAGTCTTGAGCGCGGCTGCGAAATAATTATGAGGGCGCTAACCATTTCCTGACCGGCGGTTGACCCAGGTCGGAACAAGGGGGTGGTTCCTCTGTCAATCTGCGGGTCAGCAACCTTGTGAATCCGATATTTAATGGCGATGGGCGGCAGTTTTCTTTATCGTGTGCGCCCCTCGCAACAACCTGAGATAGACCCATGCTGGAAGCTTCCCTGAATCAAATCGAGCAACTGGTCAGCGACCTGATGCAGAAGAACGCTCAACTTGCCGAGCAGAACACCGCCCTTGGCCAGGAACTGGCCCAGGCCAAGGAAGAAAACGAAACCCTGCAGCTGTCGCTGATGGAGCAGGAAGAAAAGAACGGCGCCACCGCCGCACGCATCCAGGCCCTGGTTGAGCGCGCCAGTGCGGGCGTTGTCGGCGCATGAGATTGCAAGAGCAGCCGATCAATGTCGTGTCGATTCTCGGCATCGACTATTCGATCAAGGCGCCCGAAGGCCAGGAAGAAACCTTGGCCCAGGCGGTACGGATGCTCAACACTGCCCTTAACGAAACCAAGCGCCAGTACCCGACATTGATCGGTGACAAGCTGTTGGTACTGGCTGCCCTCAACCTTTGCTCCAGGCAGGTCGAGTTGCAGAAAGAACACCAGCAAACCCTGGCGCGCACCCAGGCGCAGATCGACGCGACGGTGGATGCCATCGTCCGCACAATCGCAGAGTCCTGATCGGTCGTTTGGGCGCTACGTGCCCCTTTCGCCACACAAGGCCGCACCTACAGGTTGACCCGACCCCTGTAGGAGCGGCCTTGTGCCGCGATGGGCTGCAAAGCAGCCCCAAGTTCCAGTGCATTGTCCCCAATGACTGGATTAACTGAATACTCAAGTGTATACACTTCTCGCAAAACAATAATGTTGCGGGGGGTAGGGCATGGGTTTCTGGCGCAAGAGCATCCAGTGGCAATTGATAACCAGCATGGGTGGTGCCTTGCTGGCGAGCATCCTGGTGGTGGTCATCATCTTCACCGTGGCACTCAATCGCCTCACCGAGCGTTACCTGATAGATACCGCCCTGCCGGCCAGCATCGAGGCCATCCGCAACGAAATCGAACACATGCTGGGCCAGCCGCTGGTGGCAGCGGCGGACATTGCCGGCAATACCCTGCTGCGCGACTGGCTTGCCGCCGGTGAAGACCCCGCCCAGGTCCCGCAGTTTCTCGAATACCTCACGGCAGCCAAGCAGCGCAACCGGGCGTTCACCACCCTGTTCGTGGCGACCGAAACCGGCCATTACTACAACGAAAATGGCCTGGACCGAACCCTCGACCGCAGCAACCCCAAGGACAGCTGGTTCTACGGCTACGTCGACAGCGGTGCCGAGCGGTTCATCAACATCGATGTCGACGGCTCCACGGGCGAGCTGGCGCTGTTCATCGACTACCGCGTGGAAAAGAACGGCCGGTTGGTCGGCGTGGCCGGTATGGGCCTGCAAATGACCGAACTGTCGAAACTGATCCATGACTTCAGTTTCGGCGAGCATGGCAAGGTATTTCTGGTGCGCAACGATGGCCTTGTCCAGGTGCACCCGGAAGCAGCGTTAAGTGGCAAGCGCCAGCTCGGCGAGCAGCTTGGCGCCCAGGCCGCCAAGGCGGTAATGAGCGGCGGCGCCAGCCTGCGCAGCGGCCGCTTCGAGCGTGACGGCGAACAATACCTGGCCTTTGGCTTGCCTTTGCGTGACCTGAACTGGACCTTGGTCGCCGAAGTGCCGGAAGCGGAAATTTACGCCCCCATGCAACAGGCGGTATGGCTGACCAGCCTGATTGGTGGCGCCGTGGCCCTGGTATCGTTGCTGCTGGTGGTGTTGCTGGCACGCGGCCTGGTGCGGCCGCTGCGGCGCGTCACCGCTGCGCTGGTGCAGATTGGCAGCGGTGCGGGCGACCTCAGCCAGCGCCTGGATGACTCACGCCCGGATGAGCTGGGCGACCTGGCCCGTGGCTTCAACCGCTTCCAGGGCAGCCAGCGCGACCTGATCGGCGAGGTACTGAATACTTCCGAGCGCCTGCACCGGGCTGTGGAGCAGGTGACGCAGGTAGTGGACAACACCGCCGAGCGCTCTGGGCGCCAGCAAGACATGACCGCAATGGTCGCCACCGCCGTGCACGAGATGGGCCTGACCGTGCAGGACATTGCGCGCAACGCCGGTCAGGCAGCTCAAGCGTCGCAGGCGGCACGGGATGAGGCATTGCAGGCGCGCGAGGTGGTGCAGCGGTCGGTCCGGGGCATTGAGGGCATGTCGGGCGACATTGGCAAGGCCGCCGATGCAGTCAGCCAGTTGGCCGATGAAGTGGCCTCGATCGATGAAGTATTGGCGGTAATCCGCAGTATTTCCGAGCAGACCAACCTGTTGGCGCTGAATGCTGCCATCGAAGCTGCGCGGGCAGGGGACATGGGCCGCGGGTTTGCCGTGGTCGCCGATGAAGTACGGACGCTGGCCCGGCGCACGCAGTTGTCCACCGATGAAGTGCAGCAGATGATCCAGCGCCTCAAGCAAGGGGCAGGTTCTGCAGTGACTTCGATGCAGGCAGGGCAACAGGCGACGGGCACCGGTGTGGAAGCGAGCCAGCGTACAGGGGCGTCGCTGGGTGCGATTACTGATCAGGTGGAGCACATCAGCGACATGAACCACCAGGTGGCTACGGCGACTGAAGAGCAGTCGGCGGTGACCGAGGAAATCAACCGCACGGTGCAGGGGATTTCCGATCTGGCGCGGGATACGGCGGCCGAGGTGCAAGGGTGCCGGGAGGAATGTCAGGCGTTGCGTAGCTTGGCTGATGACCTGGCGCGGCAGATGGGTGGGTTCAAACTTTAGTTGGGGGTTGGCCTCTTCGCGGGCTTGCCCGCTCCCACAGGTACTGCACAGCGCTCGAAGGCGGCGGTAACCCTGTGGGAGCGGGCATGCCCGCGAATGCAATCTGTCAGGCGGTGATTATGCTGCGGATATCCGCCGCCAGCTCACGCACCCGCTCTTGCTCGGTATCCCACGAGCACATGAACCGCGCCCCGCCGCTGCCAATAAAGGTATAGAACCGCCAGCCTTTGCCGCGCAGTGCTTCAATGGCGTGCTCCGGCATCTGCAGGAACACCCCGTTGGCCTCCACCGGGAACATCAGCTCGACCCCCGGCAAATCACTCACCAAAGATGCCAGCAGCTGCGCGCACTGGTTGGCGTGGCTGCCATGGCGCAGCCAGGCGCCACCTTCCAGCAGCCCCACCCACGGCGCCGACAGGAAGCGCATTTTCGACGCCAGTTGCCCCGCCTGCTTGCAGCGGTAGCCGAAGTCCTCGGCCAGCTGGCGATTGAAGAACAGGATCGCCTCGCCCACCGCCATCCCGTTCTTGGTGCCGCCAAAGCACAGCACGTCGACGCCGGCCTTCCAGGTCAGCTCCGCCGGGCTGCAGCCCAGGAACGCGCAGGCATTGGTGAAGCGCGCGCCGTCCATGTGCAGGTTAAGGCCCAGTTCCTTGCAGGTGGCGCTGATGGCCTTGAGTTCGTCGGGGCGGTAGACCGTGCCGACCTCGGTGGCCTGGGTGATGGTGACCACGCGGGGTTTGGGGTAATGGATGTCCTGGCGCTTGAGCGCCACTTCGCGGATGGACGCCGGCGTCAGCTTGCCGTGCACGCTGGCTGCGGTCAGCAGCTTGGAACCGTTGGAAAAGAACTCGGGTGCGCCGCATTCGTCGGTTTCGACGTGGGCGGTCTCGGAGCAGATCACGCTGTGGTAGCTCTGGCACAACGAGGCCAGGGCCAGGGAGTTGGCGGCAGTGCCATTGAAGGCGAAAAACACTTCGCAATCGGTTTCGAACAGCTTGCGGAAGTACTCGGCCGCGCGCTCGGTCCATTGGTCGTCGCCATAGGCGCGGTCGTGGCCGTGGTTGGCCTTCTCCATCGCCGCCCAGGCTTCGGGGCAGATGCCGGAATAGTTGTCGCTGGCGAATTGTTGGCTCTTGTCTGTCATGACACTACTGTCCTGTGAACGACGCAGATCAGCACTCTAAACCATCGATTCGGCGGTTGCCTATACAAGCTGTGCAACAGTCGGTTGCTGGGTTGCCTGCGCTGGCCGCTTCGCGGGCATGCCCGCGAACGGGCCGGCAGCAACGGTAAAAAAACGAATGTCGTAAACGCGCCATTGCAAGGCGTGCGCAGGCATCTGACCTACCCCGCCCAGTCATAACATCGCCACAAAGGGCCGCAGTGCCCCACGACAAAAAACGATCGCTGCCGGGAGATACACGATGTTCAGCAAGCAAGACCAGATCCAGGGTTACGATGATGCACTGCTGGCGGCGATGAATGCCGAAGAGCAGCGCCAGGAAGACCACATCGAGCTGATCGCCTCGGAAAACTACACCTCCAAGCGCGTGATGCAGGCCCAAGGCAGCGGCCTGACCAACAAATACGCCGAAGGCTACCCAGGCAAGCGCTACTACGGCGGCTGCGAGCACGTCGACAAGGTAGAGGCCCTGGCCATCGAGCGCGCCAAGCAACTGTTCGGCGCCGATTACGCCAACGTTCAGCCGCACTCCGGCTCGTCGGCCAACGGCGCTGTCTACCTGGCGCTGCTGCAGGCTGGTGACACCATCCTCGGCATGAGCCTGGCCCACGGCGGCCACCTGACCCACGGCGCCAAAGTGTCGTCCTCGGGCAAACTGTACAACGCTGTGCAATACGGCATCGACACCAATACTGGCCTGATCGACTACGACGAAGTCGAGCGCCTGGCCGTCGAGCACAAGCCGAAAATGATCGTCGCCGGTTTCTCGGCCTACTCCAAGACCCTGGACTTCCCGCGCTTCCGCGCCATCGCCGACAAAGTGGGCGCACTGCTGTTCGTCGACATGGCCCACGTGGCAGGCCTGGTCGCCGCTGGCCTGTACCCGAACCCGATCCCGTTCGCCGATGTGGTGACCACCACCACCCACAAGACCCTGCGTGGCCCGCGTGGTGGCCTGATCCTGGCCAAGGCCAACGAAGAGATCGAGAAGAAGCTCAACGCCGCGGTCTTCCCGGGCGCCCAGGGCGGCCCGTTGATGCACGTAATTGCCGCCAAGGCCGTGTGCTTCAAGGAAGCCCTGGAACCTGGCTTCAAGGCCTACCAGCAACAAGTGATCGAAAACGCCCAGGCCATGGCCCAGGTGTTCATCGACCGTGGCTATGACGTGGTGTCCGGCGGTACCGACAACCACCTGTTCCTGGTCAGCCTGATTCGTCAGGGCCTCACCGGCAAGGATGCCGACGCCGCCCTGGGCCGCGCGCACATTACCGTTAACAAGAACGCCGTGCCGAACGACCCGCAATCGCCGTTCGTGACCTCGGGCCTGCGCATCGGCACCCCGGCCGTCACCACCCGCGGCTTCAAGGTCACCCAGTGCGTGGCCCTGGCCGGCTGGATCTGCGACATCCTCGACAACCTCGGTGACGCAGACGTGGAAGCCGATGTGGCGAAGAACGTCGCGGCGCTGTGCGCTGATTTCCCTGTTTACCGCTGAGTGGAGTAAACGACAATGCAACGCTATTCGGGCTTCGGCCTTTTCAAACACTCCCTCAGCCACCACGAGAACTGGCAGCGCATGTGGCGCACGCCGACCCCTAAAAAGGTCTACGACGTGGTGATCGTTGGCGGTGGCGGCCATGGCCTGGCCACGGCCTACTACCTGGCCAAGGAACACGGCATCACCAACGTGGCCGTGATCGAAAAAGGCTACCTGGGCGGTGGCAACACTGCGCGTAACACCACCATCGTGCGCTCCAACTACCTGTGGGACGAGTCGGCCCACCTGTACGAGCACGCCATGAAGCTGTGGGAGGGCCTGTCCCAGGACCTCAACTACAACGTCATGTTCTCCCAGCGCGGCGTGTACAACCTGTGCCACACCCTGCAGGACATGCGTGACTCCGAGCGTCGCGTATCGGCCAACCGCCTGAACGGCGTGGATGGCGAGCTGCTGAACACCGCCCAGGTCGCGGCCGAAATCCCCTACCTGGACTGCTCGAAGAACACCCGCTACCCGATCCTTGGCGCCACCGTGCAGCGCCGCGGCGGCGTGGCCCGTCACGACGCCGTGGCCTGGGGCTTTGCCCGTGCCGCTGATGCCCTGGGTGTGGACCTGATCCAGCAAACCGAGGTGATCGGTTTCCGCAAGGAAAACGGTGCCGTCATCGGCGTGGAAACCAACAAGGGCTTCATCGGCGCCAAGCGCGTCGGCGTGGTCACCGCCGGTAACTCGGGGCACATGGCCAAGCTGGCCGGCTTCCGCCTGCCGCTCGAATCGCACCCGCTGCAAGCCCTGGTTTCCGAGCCGATCAAGCCAATCATCGACAGCGTGATCATGTCCAACGCCGTGCACGGCTACATCAGCCAGTCCGACAAGGGCGACCTGGTGATCGGTGCCGGTATCGACGGCTGGGTCGGTTACGGCCAACGCGGTTCGTACCCGGTGATCGAGCATACCCTGCAAGCCATCGTCGAAATGTTCCCCAACCTGTCGCGCGTTCGCATGAACCGCCAGTGGGGCGGCATCGTCGATACCTCGCCGGACGCCTGCCCGATCATCACCAAGACCCCGGTCAAGAACATGTTCTTCAACTGCGGTTGGGGTACTGGCGGCTTCAAGGCGACCCCGGGTTCGGGCAACGTCTTTGCCGCGAGCCTGGCCAAGGGCGAAATGCACCCACTGGCTGCGCCGTTCTCCATGGACCGCTTCTACAACGGCGCACTGATCGACGAACACGGCGCCGCCGCCGTCGCCCACTAACCGGAGACACCGTCATGTTGCATATTTTCTGTCCCCACTGCGGCGAGCTGCGCTCCGAAGAAGAGTTCCACGCCTCTGGCCAGGCGCACATCGCCCGCCCGCTGGACCCGGCTGCCTGCTCCGACGAGGAGTGGGGTACCTACATGTTCTACCGTGACAACCCACGCGGTATTCACCACGAACTGTGGGACCACGTTGCCGGCTGCCGCCAGTACTTCAACGTCACCCGCGACACCGTGACCTACGAAATTCTGGAAACCTACAAGATTGGCGAAAAGCCGCAAGTGACCGCCAACGGTAAAGCTGCCAGCGCACCGTCCGCCGTCAAAGGCCAAGGGGAAAAAGTATGAGCCAGACCTATCGCCTCGCCAGCGGCGGCCGTATCGACCGCAGCAAGGTCCTGAACTTCACCTTCAACGGCAAGACCTACCAGGGTTATGCCGGTGACAGCCTGGCCGCCGCGTTGCTGGCCAACGGCGTCGACATCGTTGGCCGCAGCTTCAAGTACTCGCGCCCCCGCGGCATCATCGCCGCCGGTACCGAAGAGCCGAACGCCATCCTGCAGATCGGCTCCAGCGAAGCCACCCAGATCCCCAACGTGCGTGCCACCCAGCAGGCGCTGTATGCAGGCCTGGTCGCCACCAGCACCAACGGCTGGCCGAACGTCAACAACGACGTCATGGGCATCCTGGGCAAGGTCGGCGGCAGCATGATGCCGCCGGGCTTCTACTACAAAACCTTCATGTACCCCAAATCGTTCTGGATGACTTACGAGAAGTACATCCGCAAGGCAGCCGGCCTGGGCCGTGCACCGCTGCAGAACGACCCGGACAGCTACGACTACATGAACCAGCACTGCGACGTGCTGATCGTCGGTGCCGGCCCTGCTGGCCTGGCAGCAGCCCTGGCCGCCGCGCGCAGCGGTGCCCGGGTGATCCTGGCCGACGAACAGGAAGAGTTCGGCGGCAGCCTGCTCGATACCCGCGAAACCCTGGACGGCAAGCCTGCCGCCGAATGGGTCAGCGCCGTGGTCAAAGAGCTGGAAGGCCTCCCGGAAGTGACCCTGCTGCCACGTGCCACGGTCAACGGCTACCACGACCATAACTTCCTGACCATTCACGAGCGCCTCACCGACCACCTCGGCGACCGCGCCCCGATCGGCCAGGTACGCCACCGCGTGCACCGTGTGCGCGCCAAGCGCGTGGTACTGGCTGCCGGCGCCCACGAGCGCCCGCTGGTGTACGGCAACAACGACGTGCCGGGCAACATGCTGGCCGGTGCCGTGTCCACCTACGTACGCCGCTACGGCGTGGCCCCGGGCCGCAAGCTGGTGCTGTCGACCAACAACGACCACGCCTACCGCGCGGCGCTGGACTGGCACGATGCCGGCCTGCAAGTGGTCGCCATTGCCGATGCCCGCCACAACCCGCGTGGTTCGCTGGTTGAAGAAGCGCGTGCCAAAGGCATCCGCATCCTTACCTCCAGTGCCGTGATCGAGGCCAAGGGCAGCAAGCACGTGACCGGCGCCCGTGTGGCGGCGATCGATGTGCAGGCGCACAAGGTCACCAGCCCTGGTGAAACCCTCGAGTGCGACCTGATCGCCTCGTCGGGCGGTTACAGCCCGATCGTTCACCTGGCATCGCACCTGGGCGGTCGCCCGGTATGGCGTGACGACATCCTCGGTTTCGTACCGGGCGATGCGCCGCAAAAACGCGAATGCGTGGGTGGCATCAATGGCGTCTACGCCCTGGGCGATGTGATTGCCGATGGTTTCGAAGGCGGCGTTCGCGCGGCCACCGAAGCTGGTTTCAAGGCCACCGTTGGCACCCTGCCGAAAACCGTTGCGCGCAAGGAAGAGGCCACCGTGGCGCTGTTCCTGGTACCGCACGACAAGGGCACCAAAGGGCCGAAGCAGTTCGTCGACCAGCAGAACGACGTGACCGCCGCTGGTATCGAGCTGGCTACCCGTGAAGGTTTCGAGTCGGTCGAGCACGTCAAACGCTACACCGCGCTGGGCTTTGGTACCGATCAGGGCAAGCTGGGTAACATCAACGGCCTGGCCATTGCTGCGCGTTCCATCGGCATTACCATTCCGGAAATGGGTACCACCATGTTCCGCCCCAACTACACGCCGGTCACCTTCGGCGCGGTAGCGGGCCGCCACTGTGGTCACCTGTTCGAGCCCGTACGCTTCACCGCCCTGCATGCCTGGCACGTGAAGAACGGCGCCGAGTTCGAAGACGTCGGCCAGTGGAAGCGCCCTTGGTACTTCCCCAAGGCTGGTGAAGATATCCATGCTGCCGTGGCCCGCGAATGCAAGGCCGTGCGTGACAGCGTGGGCCTGCTGGACGCCTCCACCCTGGGCAAGATCGACATCCAGGGGCCGGATGCCCGTGAGTTCCTCAACCGCATCTACACCAACGCCTGGACCAAGCTCGACGTGGGCAAGGCCCGCTACGGCCTGATGTGCAAGGAAGACGGCATGGTCTTCGACGATGGCGTAACCGCCTGCGTCGGCGACAACCACTTCATCATGACCACCACCACCGGCGGCGCTGCACGCGTGCTGCAGTGGATGGAGCTGTACCACCAGACCGAATGGCCAGAGCTGAAGGTGTACTTCACTTCGGTCACCGACCACTGGGCCACCATGACCCTGTCCGGCCCCAACAGCCGCAAGCTGCTCAGCGAGCTGACCGACATCGACATGGACAAGGAAGCCTTCCCGTTCATGACCTGGAAGGAAGGCAACGTAGGCGGTGTACCGGCGCGGGTGTTCCGTATTTCGTTCACCGGCGAGCTGTCGTACGAAGTGAACGTGCAGGCCAACTACGCCATGGGCGTGCTGGAACAGATCATCGAGGCGGGCAAGAAGTACAACCTGACCCCGTATGGCACCGAGACCATGCACGTTCTGCGCGCCGAGAAGGGCTTCATCATCGTCGGTCAGGACACCGACGGCTCGATGAACCCGGACGACCTGAACATGAGCTGGTGCGTAGGCCGCAACAAGCCGTTCTCGTGGATCGGCCTGCGTGGCATGAACCGCGAAGACTGCGTGCGTGAAAACCGCAAGCAGCTGGTGGGCCTGAAGCCGATCGACCCGACCAAGTGGCTGCCGGAAGGCGCCCAGCTGGTATTCGATCCCAAGCAGCCGATCCCGATGGACATGGTTGGCCACGTGACCTCCAGCTATGCGTCCAACTCGCTGGGCTACTCGTTCGCCATGGGCGTAGTCAAAGGCGGCCTCAAGCGCATGGGCGAGCGCGTCTACTCGCCGCAGGCGGATGGCAGCGTGATCGAGGCGGAAATCGTGTCTTCGGTGTTCTTCGATCCGAAGGGTGAGCGGCAGAACGTTTGACTCCGGGCCCTGTGGGGGCAGGCCAGGCCCAATCGCCGGCAAGCCAGCTCCCACAGGATCGATGCAGCTTTGAAGGTTGGTGAGTTCCCTGTGGGAGCTGGCTTGCCGGCGACAGGGCCGGTAGCCCCAACACAAACGCTGCGTCGCATCGACGAACCAGAATTCAAGGCAGGTAAGAAATGAGCGCTATCAACGTCTTCCAGCAAAACCCCGGCGCCGAGGCCAAGGCCCAGTCGCCACTGCACCACGCCGACCTGGCCAGCCTGGTTGGCAAAGGCCGCAAGAACGCAGGCGTAACCCTGCGCGAAAAGAAGTTTCTCGGCCACCTGACCCTGCGCGGCGATGGTCATGACCCGGAATTCGCCGCGGGTGTACACAAGGCCCTGGGCCTGGAGTTGCCTGTAGCGCTGACCGTGGTGGCCAACGGCGACACGTCGCTGCAATGGGTCGGCCCCGATGAGTGGCTGCTGATCGTGCCTGGCGGCCAGGAACTGGCGGTCGAGCAAAAGCTGCGTGCAGCCCTCGAAGGCCAGCACATCCAGGTGGTCAATGTGAGCGGCGGGCAAAGCCTGCTGGAACTGCGCGGCCCCCATGTACGTGAAGTGCTGATGAAGTCCACCAGCTATGATGTTCACCCGAACAACTTCCCGGTGGGCAAGGCCGTCGGCACCGTGTTCGCCAAGTCGCAACTGGTGATCCGCCGTACTGCCGAAGACACCTGGGAACTGGTGATTCGCCGCAGCTTCGCCGACTACTGGTGGCTGTGGCTGCAGGACGCTTCGGCCGAGTACGGCCTGAGCATCGAGGCTTAAGGAGCGCAGAACATGAGTCGGGCACCGGATACCTGGATTCTCACCGCCGACTGCCCGAGCATGCTCGGCACCGTCGACGTGGTGACGCGTTACCTCTTCGAGCAGCGCTGCTACGTGACGGAGCACCACTCCTTCGACGACCGGCAGTCGGGGCGTTTCTTCATTCGCGTGGAGTTTCGCCAGCCGGACGATTTCGATGAAGCCGGCTTTCGCGCCGGCCTTGCCGAGCGCGGCGAAGCGTTCGGCATGGTGTTCGAGCTGACCGCCCCGAATCACCGCCCCAAAGTGGTGATCATGGTGTCCAAGGCCGACCACTGCCTGAACGACCTGCTGTATCGCCAGCGCATTGGCCAACTGGGCATGGACGTGGTCGCGGTGGTGTCCAACCACCCCGACCTCGAACCCTTGGCGCATTGGCACAAGATCCCGTATTACCACTTTGCCCTCGACCCCAAGGACAAGCCTGGGCAAGAGCGCAAGGTGTTGCAGGTCATCGAGGAAACCGGTGCCGAGCTGGTGATTCTTGCGCGCTACATGCAAGTGCTGTCGCCTGAGCTGTGCCGGCGCCTGGACGGCTGGGCGATCAACATCCACCACTCGTTGCTGCCGGGTTTCAAGGGCGCCAAGCCATATCACCAGGCGTACAACAAGGGGGTGAAGATGGTCGGTGCCACGGCGCACTACATCAACAACGACCTCGACGAAGGGCCGATCATTGCCCAGGGCGTCGAGGTGGTGGACCACAGCCATTACCCGGAAGACCTGATCGCCAAGGGCCGCGACATCGAATGCCTGACCCTGGCGCGGGCGGTGGGGTATCACATCGAGCGGCGGGTGTTCCTCAACGCCAACCGGACTGTAGTTCTGTAATAACCTGTACCGGCCTACAGGTATTGCGTGAACTCAAAGCCAGCGCACTACCTGTGGGAGCGGGCAAGCCAGCTCCCACAGGGATATCACAGGCCTCGAAGGCTGTGATTTACCTGTAGGAGCGGCTTCAGCCGCGAAGAGGCCGGTACAGGCCAGCACCTCTGTTTGCCCCCCATACCTTCCAACGACAAACCTGCCGCTAAATGGCATCTCCCTGTCGCTCCCAGTCAGTGCACCCGGCCCCATCCGGCCCACAATTCCCCTCATCCAGAAACACATGCCGCCCAAGGATGGCGGCGCGTTCAACCACCGCTGCATAAATAAAAATCAAGCGAGGTAAGAGCATGTCTGGCAATCGTGGAGTGGTATATCTCGGCGCCGGCAAGGTCGAGGTGCAGAAGATCGACTACCCGAAAATGCAGGACCCACGCGGCAAGAAAATCGAGCATGGCGTGATCCTGAAGGTGGTCTCCACCAACATCTGCGGCTCCGACCAGCACATGGTCCGCGGCCGCACCACTGCCCAGGTCGGCCTGGTTCTGGGCCATGAAATCACCGGTGAAATCGTCGAGAAAGGCAGCGACGTCGAGCGCATGCAGATCGGCGACCTGGTTTCGGTACCGTTCAACGTTGCCTGCGGCCGTTGCCGCTCGTGCAAAGAGATGCACACCGGTGTGTGCCTGACCGTCAACCCGGCCCGCGCCGGCGGTGCCTACGGCTACGTCGACATGGGCGACTGGACCGGCGGCCAGGCGGAATACGTGCTGGTGCCCTATGCCGACTTCAACCTGCTGAAACTGCCCGAGCGCGACAAGGCCATGGAGAAGATCCGTGACCTGACTTGCCTGTCCGACATCCTGCCAACCGGCTACCACGGCGCCGTCACTGCCGGCGTAGGCCCAGGCAGCACCGTATATGTCGCTGGCGCCGGCCCGGTCGGCCTGGCCGCCGCTGCCTCGGCGCGCCTGCTGGGCGCCGCTTGCGTCATCGTCGGCGACCTCAACCCGGCCCGTCTGGCTCACGCTAAGTCGCAGGGCTTTGAGGTGGTCGACCTGTCCAAGGACACCCCGCTGCACGAGCAGATCGTCGATATCCTCGGCGAGCCGGAAGTGGACTGCGCCGTTGACGCCGTTGGCTTCGAGGCCCGCGGCCATGGCCATGAAGGTGCCAAGCACGAAGCCCCGGCCACCGTGCTGAACTCGCTGATGCAGGTTACCCGCGTAGCCGGCAACATCGGTATCCCGGGCCTGTACGTGACCGAAGACCCGGGCGCGGTGGACGCTGCCGCCAAGATCGGCGCGCTGAGCATCCGCTTCGGCCTGGGCTGGGCCAAGTCGCACAGCTTCCACACCGGCCAGACCCCGACCATGAAGTACAACCGCCAGTTGATGCAGGCGATCATGTGGGACCGCATCAACATTGCCGAAGTGGTGGGCGTGCAGGTGATCAACCTGGACCAGGCGCCGGAAGGGTACGGCGAGTTTGATGCCGGAGTGCCGAAGAAGTTTGTGATCGACCCGCACAAGATGTGGGGCGCTGCTTGATTGCGTGATGTAACAAAGAGCCCCTCATCTTGAGGGGCTCTTTTTTATGGCTGCTTGACTGAGCCTTGCACGGCAAGCACCGAGCCCATCTGATCGGTTGCCAGCGGGCCGCCGGCTTTGGTGTCGTCTGTACTCAGCTCTGCCAGCGGTTGTTCCGCATTGCGCACGATGGTGCGACCCTTACCGCCTTCTTTTACGGTAAAGAGCTTGTCGCCCTGGTAGAAGAACAGCGTACTGTTTGATGCTTTGCTCATTGTTCAAGTCCCTACCGTGCTGGATGAATGGAGGTCGCTTGAAACCCATTGTGAACAGCGGCAGGGATTTTGATACTGGCAGAAATACTAGTTTTACAGCCTCACACGAAACCTGTGGGAGCGGGCGTGCCCGCGAAGAGGCCAGACCTACCAACCCATCACTTAGCGCATCATCCCCAACTCAGCATCATCCATCAGCGCCTTGGCCAACGCGCTCAGGTAATGTGAAGCCCAGAGCAACTGCGGTTTGTTGTCCATCAGGCCGTCAATGGTCAAATCCCGCACATAGCCCATCAGTTCCGAGGCTTGCTCTCGTGCATCCTGGCAAGGGATGCCTGGGGCGATGCAGAACAATGCGTGGGTCTTGTTTTCGCCTTGGTAAAACGTGGTTTTGCCAACGGTGGTATTGGGTTTGGTGTTTTCTGTTGTCATTGTTTATTCCCTTGAACTTAGCTGCGCCTGTTCCGGCCTCTTCGCGGGTGAACCCGCCCCCACAGGTCAGGTTCGTCACAGGCGCAAAGCGGAGCGCAAAATCCCTGTGGGAGCGGCTTTAGCCGCGAAGAGGCCAGCTCAGGCAACGCAAGGCTTGAAGCTCTTAATGCAACGTCCGCGGCTCAGAAGGCAACTGGACCTGGATCAAGGCTGCCTCAAGCAGCGCTCGCAACGCCTCGAGTTCATGCATCGTCGCCATGATCAGAACCGAGCCTGGCGACTTGGGCTGCAGCAGCACCGCCTGCTGCGCGACCGTTTGCGCGCACAGGGCGTACTCCGCGGCCTGGATGAGTGTGTCTTCTAGGGAATGGTAAGTGTGGGGTGGATCGGGGACGATCTTAAGCATGATGGAACACCTTAAATGGAGGCCATCACCATCTGCTGTCAAACAATTGGTGGCAGCGGTACATGGGTTGACAGACCGGTAGGTGAACCAAAACCCGGCGCACACAAAGTGCCCCATGCACAGCTGCCATAACAGCGAAGCCATGTGATTCATACCAAGGCGGCCTGTCAAAGCCGGTCGCTGATTTCGCAGCGACCGCCCGAGACTAGAGCCCAACCCAGATCATCGCAATGGCTTGTGCGACTCGGGACTGTAATTCAGAAACGTCCTACAGGTAAGTGGAAAAAACGGAATAGGTTGTCGAGATAGGCACGCTGCAATACTGGTGGGGCAGGGCCTAAATCAGTTTGGTTTTTGTTGCCCGGCGCCACGATGGGGCCCATGCAGTGCTGCCATAAAAGTGAACCATGTGAGTCACTGTCCCGTCGTTTTCATGTAGAAACTTAACAATTTTTATCAACGCCGGCGAGTCGAAATATTTTGTTCGGATACGTTGGTTCTGTAATTTTTGTCGTCATATGGGTCGTCACGAGTTCTTGTTGGACTGGCCCAGTTTCCTTCTTTCCTGGTATTGCCTTGTGGGGTATAGGCAGGTTTTGGGGCTGCGTCTAATGCTTGCTTGGCAGCTGTAAGGTGGGGGAATAGATACCTGTGGTCTTTGTCTTGATATTTGTTTACTCCTTCTGCCTTTCTTTTGCTTCTTTTGTAAATTTTTTCAAGTTGTTCTGCGGTGCTGTCAATATAGGGCTGTATTATGTCTCCTCGGTAAGGTCTTTTCGCAACTAAGTTGTTGAGGGCGTTGGTTTTACTTATTACTTCAGTTTTTTGGTCTGCTATGACTCCACGGCGTTGGCGTATTTTTGTTTCGGTATTACGAAACCACGTTCTAGGCTTAAAGATAGACCACATGCCCGTTTCGTCTTTTCGATTCATGGGGTCATTCAGGCAGTACGTGAAAGTGTTTATCCCGCCTCTGCCAAATGGGCTTCCAGCGTTGTCCGGGGCGATAAATCGTCCAATTTCAGTGCTGAATCCACGGTGTCCTTGGCCTAGAAGATAAAGGTGCGTGTTTTCCAGCATGAACTCGCCGTTGTATCCTATAGCTGCGAATTCTGCTGGTAGTTTGTGGTTGTATCCAAAGGCGGTGTAGCTGTGATTGATTTGCATATCGTCAGGCGTTCTCACGATAAGCACTGAGCCCATTTCATCTGTTGCGAGAAGCTTGGTGCTGCTTGCTTCTTTTTCAGATAATTCAGCAAGCGGGAGCGCTTCAATTCGCAGCATTGAACGCTTTTGATCGTTTCCAATGACAGTCGTTAGTTTGCTGGTCTGGTAGAAATATTTGGCGGTACCAGGACTGATTTTCATCGGCGTGCTCCCGTTTCTGCAGTAGGCCCCAAAAATGTATGAGGTGGGTACTGCGATTATCTTGAGTACTTTGAGCAATTGGCTACTGGCAGAAATATCAGGTGTGCGCCTGTCTGGGCTCGGAACAATCACTCAGATTTCCAGTCAAATCCGCTGTTTCCCAGGCCATGCCGGCCAACGAGGTCCCTCCCGATGAAAGTACTCACCCTGGCAACCCTGATGACCCTGGCCGCAAGCCCGGTGTTCGCCTTCAACCTCAGCGACGCCGCCAACGCCGTATCCGCCATGCAAAACCAGCAACAGCAAGGCCAGGTACAGGCGCCCCAGGCGCAGGCCGATTTGCTCAACACCCTGGGCAGCCAGTTGAACATCACCCCCGAGCAGGCCGTGGGCGGGGCGGGGGCGATGTTGGGTTTGGCACGCAACAGCCTGAGCAGCGAGGACTATGGCCAGCTGACCAAGGCGGTACCGGGCCTGGACCTGTTGTCGGGTGCCAATGCCCTGGGCGGGCTAAGTGGCTTGGGTGATTTGCTGGGCAGCAACAAGGGTAGCCAGTCGGCCTTGGACAAGGCATTGGGTAACGACGTGCAGAACCGTAGCGACCTGGACAATGCCTTCAAGGCGCTGGGGATGGATATCGGGATGATCGGCCAATTTGCGCCGTTGATTCTGCAGTATCTGGGGCAGCAGGGGATTGCCGGGTCGTTGTTGCAGAATCTGGGGAGTTTGTGGACTGCACCGGCGCCGTTGGCCCATCCTTCGGTCTGATCGTTTTGTAGCGCCAGTGTCGGCCTATCGCCGGCAAGTCGGCTTCCCACTGGGATATCACTGGCTTCAGGCGTGGCGCTACACCTGCGGGAGCGGCCTTGCCGGGGCGCCGAACCAATCGGAAAGGACCCCTTACTTACAGATAACTATGCAGCGTGTAGGATTTCATCAAAGTCGACTTTCATTAGATTAATCCAATTCATTAGTAATGCATATAAGTTTTCAGCGCGTTATTAAGTCTTCGGATTCGATATTGTGCATCCTCCAGCCATACGGCGAGTTTGAGTTTTTCTATGTTGTAACCATTTTCATCGAAACCTTGGCTTAGGGCGAAGTGCAATGTAGAAGGATCATTGAGTTCGTTGAGCATGCGCTTCTTTCGCTTAATGCGCTTGCGGAACGCTTCAATATAAATAGATAAAGACTGAATTTCTTTCTCGCGAAATTTTATGTCGGCGATTGGTTCTGCGGGGTATCTATGGGTCTGTGGCTGCAGATTAAAACTAACAGTCTTCTTTTTCGTCTTAAGGGCTAAGGCTGGGGCGCTGGCTTTCAACGGACGGTTTGCGATTGCCTGCACCGCAGGCTTGATTGTACGCGGCGCTACCTGCTGAATTGGCTGGCGTGACTGACTCTCCCAAAAATGCTGTAAACGAGCGAAGGTTCGATGTTGGCCTGTATCATCCCGGAAATTGAGAGGGTCACAGGCACAGTATGCGTAGGCGTTATAGCCGCCTTTCCCGAATGGGCTGAGATGATCGGGGCTATAGAAACGCATCGGGGCGGGGCTGTAATACCGGTAGCCTTGCCCCAATGCATAGGTGCCCGCGGGCGGATCGTACCGATTTCCATTGAAACCAATCAGGGCTGCTCGAGGTGTTTGTTCGCCGGTGTAGCCATAGGGGCTGTAGATAAAAGCTGACAATTTCAATGAAAGAACCTCGCTATAAGAAGTTATGTAAGTGCCCGTCTTTGCAAGGCCAAGTACGACTAGTGAAATTATCTTAACGTGGCTTCAGATGAAGATCGGGTACGGGCAGTCTGCACCGTTGATTTGTGATACCTGGGGCAGTAGCGGATTGCTGGGTCACTGCTGCAGAGATTGGGCAGCCTCGGACTTAACCGGCACCAGTGAATGCGCGATCGGTACGATTTAACTGGACATGGGAGGAGTCAGGAATGGAACCAACTGGCCATCGCCCTGTTCACTCGGTCTTCTTGTTTTGGCACTTCACGACGGATTCTAGCGAGACTAGCAAGGTACTCCGAACGCATTTCCGGGTTATGCAGTTGCTTCAGATACTCTGGGGCACGCGCAAGTGCCAGATTCGCCTCGTGCAGCTCCCTGGCCAGAGTTACGACTTCACCCAATGTCACGCTTGGATTTCTCCGATCTTCAAACGGCATCCGACCACCGTTTGCCAATGGATTTCTATTGGCACGTGGCTGCTGATTGTTCGGTGTTGGCGGTGATGGATCGGTGTGCGAATTGTTTCCGGTCTGCAAGCGCTGCCTGTTGAGGGAGCGATTGAGGTGCTGGGCCGTTTGTGGGGGAGGAGCATCGGCTGTCAGTATTGTGGGATGGCGGCGTATTCGATTGAAACCGGCATGCCCGTCTGGATCTACGTTGTTTATGGAGTCTCCCACGCAATAGCTATAGGCATTCACTCCCCCTTTGCCGAACGGGCTCCAGCTATCAGGTGCAAGAAATCGCCTCAGGCCTGGGCTGTAGGCGCGATAACCATTGCCTAGCAGGTAGTTGCCGGTAAGGCTGTCTTCTCGCTCGCCATTGAAGCCAAGCATGGACACCTTGCTTACTTGATTCCGGTGGTGCCCGTAAGGGCAATAAGCACGCAGAGCTGCTGACATAGAGCCTGGCCTTGCAAGACGGTGATCCCTAGTCTTGGTCTTTCCGACGCCTGGCACAACTAGCAGAATTATCAGTACATACCGCTGGCAGCAATCTACTTTGAAGCGCCAGCACGCCTAACGAGCTCCGGTGCCGGTAGTACAATCACGAATGTGAATTTTTGGAGGGGTCAGTGCTGGTATCGCAGCCCTGAAGCTTGGTGCAGTACCTGTAGAAGCGCCCCAGCAAGCCCGCTCCTACACGAGATCGCGCAAGCCCGAGTAAGCGGAGTTAGGCTGTTTCTGTGAAGTCCACCAGGCGCACCGGGCGGCGGAAGCCCGCGGTCAGTACCGCCAGGTAAGCCAGGCCCAAGGCAAACCAGCACAGCCCGATCACCAACGTCAGTGCCGACAGGCTGGTCCACAGCCACAGGGTCAGCGCCAGGCCCACCAGCGGCACCAGACCGTAGCACAGCAGCCCCTTGAGGTTGCGCTGCGCCCCGTCATCCATCAGGTGGGTCTTCACCACCGCAAGGTTCACCGCCGAGAACGCCACCAGTGCCCCAAAGCTGATCAGCGAGGCCAGGGTAGCCAGGTCGATCACCAACGCCAGCAGCGAAAACGCCGACACCAGCAAAATGGCGAACACCGGGGTGCCGAACCGTGGCGACAGGTAACCGAAGCTGCGCCGCGGCAGCACGTTGTCACGGCCCATGGTGAACAGGATGCGTGACACTGCCGCCTGCGAGGCCAGCGCCGAGCCCAGGCTGCCGGCAACAAAAGCTGCGGTGAAGAAGTTGGCCAGGAACTGCCCACCCGCCTTGAACATCACCTCGTTGGCCGCCGCATCGGCATTGGCGAAGGTGGTGCCCGGCATGACCAGCTGGCTGACATAGGCCAGTACGGTGAACAGTACGCCAGCGAACAGGGTGGTGAGGATGATCGCCCGTGGCACGTCGCGGCGGGCATCGCGGCATTCTTCAGCCAGGGTCGAAACGGCATCGAAGCCGAGGAACGACAGGCACAACACCGCCGCACCGGCCATCAGCGCGCCAAAGCCTGGTTGTGAGCCGTCACCCAGCAGCGGCGACAGCAGGTCGAGCGGCTGGCCGGCCAGCGTTTGGCATGACAGCGCCACGAATACCACGATGAAGACGATCTGCGCGCCGACGATCAGGTTGCTGGTTTTGGCCACCGAATGGATGCCGACCACGTTGAGCACGGTAACCAGGGCGATCGAGGCCAGCGCAATGGACCACGCCGGGATGGCCGGGAAGGCGATATTGAGGAACAAGCCGATCAACAGGTAGTTGATCATCGGCAGGAACAGATAGTCGAGCAGCAACGACCAGCCCGCGAGGAAGCCGATGTTGGGGCCGAAAGCCATGTTGGTGTAGGAGTACGCCGAGCCTGCCACTGGGAAACGCTTGACCATGAAGCTGTAGGACGCGGCGGTGAACAGCATGGCCACCAGGGTAACCATGTAGGCGCTGGCGGTGCGGCCGCCGGTCAGCTCTGTCACGATGCCATAGGTGGTGAAGATGGTCAGCGGGACCATGTACACCAGGCCGAAGAACACCAGGGCCGGAAGGCCGAGAACACGGCGAAGCTGAGCGGAGTTGAAGCTGGGTGGGTTGGCCATCGATCGATCCAGAGCGTTTTTTTAGTTGTGCTTTGGTCGATTTTTATCCACTTAGGTGGGGGATGACAAAAAAGTAATCCTTATGTTGATTATTAGCCTGGGTTTTAATCGGATTGTTGGGCTACCTGAGCGGGCCGCGGGTGGCAGCGCAAGCTCGAAGGTAGCACCACCCTGTGAGGTGCGGGTTCACCCGCGAAGAGGCCCCATCAGGCGGTAAAGACCTCAGCCCATCTCCCCCCGCAGTTGCTCGATCCGCTGGTCCTTGTCCAACCACAACTGGTTCACCCAGGCCTGCACGGTCTGGCGGAATTCAGGATCGTTCTCGTAATCCCCCGCCCACAATCCAGGGTCCAGCTCACGCACCTGAATGTCGATAATCACCCGGCTAATGCTGCCATTGAGCAAATCCCAGAACCCCGGCGCCTTGTTGCCTGGGTACACGATGGTCACGTCCAGCAGCGCATCGAGCTGATCACCCAGCGCCGCCAGCACGAACGCCACGCCACCGGCCTTGGGCTTGAGCAGGTAACGGTATGGCGACTGTTGCGCCTGGCGCTTGGCGTCGCTGAAGCGCGTGCCTTCGAGGTAGTTGACCACGGTCACCGGCTGGCGCTTGAACAGCTCGCAGGCGGCCTTGGTGATCTCCAGGTCCTTGCCCTTCAGCTCGGGGTGCTTGGCCAGAAAGGCCTTGCTGTAGCGCTTCATGAACGGGTAATCCAGCCCCCACCAGGCCAGCCCCAGCAGCGGTACCCAGATCAGCTCTTTTTTCAGGAAGAACTTGAAGAACGGCGTGCGCCGGTTGAGGCTTTCGATCAGGGCCGGAATGTCCACCCAGGACTGGTGGTTGCTCACCGCCAGATAGGAAGTGTCCTTGCGCAGGTTCTCGACGCCGCGGATGTCCCACTGGGTGGGGATGCACAGGGCAAAGATGGCCTTGTCGATTTCCGACCAGGTTTCGGCCACCCACATCACCGCCCACGAGGCATAGTCACGGCCACGGCCCGGCAACACCAGTTTGAGCAGGGCGAAGACCAGCAGTGGGCAGATCAGCACCAAGGTGTTGAGCAGCAGCAGGGTGGTCGTAAGAATGCCGGTAAGCAGGCGACGCATAAGGAAACTCTTGTTGTATGAAGTTGGCAGGGCGCAATGATAAGCAGCGCCGGGGCCTACGCCAAATGTCCAATGCCCGGCGGCAGGAACAAATGTTTCACAACATGTTGGATAACCTTGTGACAACGAACCTATCCTGCCAGTGCAGTCTAAGCACTGACCTCTTTGAAGGAAGCCTGCCTGTGAAACCTTTGCTTGCCCTGTTGTCGTTGTTGTCACTGCCGGTAATGGCCGCCGACCCTACCCTCTACGGCCGCTACGAGAACATCGCCCTGCCCGAGCTGGGCGAAACGTTGAAAGCCAAGATGGATACCGGCGCCTTTACCGCCTCGCTGTCGGCCAAGGATATCGAGTTGTTCACCCGCGATGGCGATGAGTGGGTGCGCTTTCGCCTGGCGACCAAGGACGCCGATGGCAAAGTTTACGAGCACAAGGTCTCGCGTATCAGCAAGATCAAAGGGCGGGCCGATGAGGAAGACGAAGGGGATACGCCGGAAGTTTCCAAGCGCCCGGTGGTCGACCTGCAGTTGTGCCTGGGTGACGTGAAACGCACTGTTGAAGTGAACCTGGTGGACCGCAGCAACTTCAACTACCCGCTGTTGATTGGCTCCAAGGCGCTGCGCGAGTTCAAGGCGGCGGTCAACCCGGCGAAGAAATTTACTGCTGGCAAGCCAGACTGCTGATACGTAGCTTGAGGAAGGGCAAACAGGTCGGGCGCTGATTGGGTCAGGATTGGGCAGTTGTTTCCTGTGGGACCCCGGTGAGGCATTCGCGGGCATGCCCGCTCCCACAGGTACTGCACAGCTCTCGAATACTGTGATGTCCCTGTGGGAGCGGGCGTGCCCGCGAAGAGGCCCTTCAGGCCTGCGGAGAAGTGGCGACCATCGACGGCCGCTTGCTCACCTCGGCATACCACGCGGCCAGCCCGGGCTGGTGCTCGCGCCAGCCGAACTCGGGCTGACGCAGGTCCAGATACCCCAGCGCACAGGCCACGCCAATCGCTGCCAGGTCGAACCCGGACATCAGCTCAGGCAAATGCTCCTGCTCCAGGTTGGCCAGGCTACGGCGAATCTTGTCGCCCTGCGCCTGCAGCCAACCGTCCCAGCGCTTGTCTTCAGGCCGCAGGAAGCTTTCATAACGGCACGATACCGCTGCATCCAGGATCGCATCGGCCTGCGACACCAGCGTCAGGCGCCGCCAGCGTGCTGAGCCTTCGCGTGGCAGCAGCGGCAAGCCGACGTGCTGCTGGTCCAGGTACTCGCAGATCACCCGGCTGTCGTGCAGCACGGTGCCGTCCTCCAGGCGCAGCGCCGGGATCTTGCCGATCGGGTTGTCCTGGTTCAGCTGCGGGTCGCCGCTCACCGGGCTGATGTTGACCGGCTGCAGTTGCACCCGCTGCAACTGGCCGGTTTCGTGCAGCACAACCATCACCTTGCGCACGAACGGCGACAAGGGCGAGTGGAACAGCGTCATCGTGCTCATGCTTCAGTTACCTTGCAGGCTGGGTGGCAGGCACACGCCGGTGCCGCCGATGCCGCAGTAGCCGTCCGGGTTCTTGGCCAGGTACTGCTGGTGGTAGGCCTCGGCGAAGTACACCGTCGGTGCCTGGTCGATTTCGGTGGTGATTTCGCCGAACCCGGTCTTGTTCAGCTCGGCCTGGAAGGCGTCACGGCTGGCCTTGGCCTGTTCCAGCTGTTCCGGGCTGGTGCAGTAGATGGCCGAGCGGTATTGGGTGCCGACATCGTTACCCTGGCGCATGCCCTGGGTCGGGTTGTGCAGCTCCCAGAACATCGCCAGCAGTTCGCGGTAGCTGACCTTGTCCTTGTCGAACACCACCAGCACCACTTCGGTGTGGCCGGTCAGGCCCGAGCAAACCTCTTCGTAAGTTGGGTTCGGGGTGAAGCCGCCGGCATAGCCCACCACGGTGCTGACCACACCTTCGCGCTGCCAGAAGCGGCGCTCTGCGCCCCAGAAGCAGCCTAGGCCGAAGATGGCGAAGTCGATGCTGCCTTCGAAGAACGGGCCGAGCAGTGGGGTGTCCTTGAAGACGTAGTGGAACTCGGGCAGGCTCATTGGCGTTTCGCGGCCAGGCAGGGCCTGTTCCGCGGTAGGCATGACGTTTTTGTTCACCAGGATTTCCGAACGCAGGACCATGGCCGTTCCTCTGTGTTTAATCAGTTGGATAGGTGTTGGGGCTTTCGCGGGCATGCCCGTTCCCACAGGATCTGAACGTTGTGGGGAGCCTGTGGGAGCGGGCGTGCCCGTTAAGGGGCCCGAATGGCTTCTATAGTGCCCGAGGTTTACGCCGCTGTCAGGCCACCGGTCCACGCGGATAGCGCTTCAACCGCTCGGCCAGCTCGCGCCCCGGGATCGGCCGATCGAACAGGTAACCCTGGCCCACATCACACCGGTGCCTGCGCAAGAATGCCAGCTGCTCCGGGGTTTCGATGCCCTCGGCCACCACCTTCAGCTTCAGGTTGTGGGCCATGGCGATCACTGCCGAGGTGATTTCCATGTCGTCCTGGTTGTCGGGGATCTCGTTGATGAAGCTACGGTCGATCTTGAGGATGTCGATCGGAAACTTCTTGAGGTAGCTCAGCGACGAGTAGCCGGTGCCAAAGTCGTCCATGGCCAGGGTCAGCCCAAGGGCCTTGAGTTCCTCCAGCTGGCGGTGGGTGTCTTCGCTGGCTTCCAGCAGCAAGCCTTCGGTCAGCTCCAGCTCCAGCAGGTGCGGGGGCAGGGCTTCTTCCTTGAGGATGCTGCTGATCGATGCCACCAGGTCCGGGTCGGAAAACTGCTTGGGCGACAGGTTGATGGCCACATGCAGGTTACCCATGCCAGCGGCGCGCAATTCCTGGCTCATGCGGCAGGACTGGCGCACGACCCACTTGCCAATGGGGATGATCAGGCCGGTTTCCTCGGCCACGCTGATGAACTGGTCCGGACGGATCATGCCGCGCTCGGGGTGGTTCCAGCGCAACAGCGCCTCCAGGCCCAGCAGGCGACCGCTGCGCAGGCACAGCTTGGGCTGGTAGAACACCTCCAGCTCGTTCTGGGTCAGTGCGCGCCGCAGGTTGTTCTCGACGAACAGCTTGTAGCTGGCCTCGGCATTGAGCACTTCGGTGAACACCTGCACCTGGTGCTTGCCGTTGGCCTTGGCCTTGTGCAGCGCCAGGCCGGCGTTTTTCATCAGGCTGGCCGGGTCGCTGCCGTGCAAGGGTGCGTAGGCCAGGCCGACCGAGGCGGTAACGTTGATCAACTGGTTGTCGACGAACATCGGCTTGTCGAGGGTACGCAGCAACTGCAGGGCCACGCCCTGGCCATCTTCCAGGATGGTGTTGTCCAGCAGCACGGCGAACTCGTTGCTGGCAAAGCGTGCCAGGATACCGCCGCTGTGCAGGCTGTTGCGCAGGCGCCGGGCCAGGCTGATGAGCAGCTTGTCGCCGGTCTGATGCCCAAGGCTGTCGTTGATGCGCTTGAAGTTGTCGATGTCTACCAGCAGCAGGCACATCGAGTGTTCGCCGTCGCGGGCAAAGCGCTCATCCAGGCTGCGAATGAACGCCGGGCGGTTGCCCAGGTTGGTCAGGTTGTCGGTGTACGCCAGGCGTTCGATGCGCTGCTGCGCCAGTTTGGTCTGGGTGATGTCTTCATAGATGCCGATGTAGTGGGTCAGCTCACGGTTGTCGCCGTACACCTTGGAAATCGACAGCTGCCCCCAGTAGGGCTCGAGGTTCTTGCGCCGGCTCTTGAATTCGCCTTGCCAACTGTTGCCCATGGCCAGGCTCGACGGTGAGTCGAACAACAACTCATTGAGGTTTTCCAGCGCCGGCAGCTCGCCGAGGTGGCGGCCTTGTACTTCGTCGGTGCTGTACTGGGTAATGGCGGTAAAGCTTGGGTTGACGTACTCCACCCGGCCATCGCGGTTGACCAGCAGGAACGCGCTGGCGCTTTGTTCGACCGCACGCTGGAACAGGTGCAGGGCGTTGGCTGCAGCGCGCCGGTTGTGGTTGGTGATGACCTGGGCGAACTGGTCGGCCAATTCGCCGGCGAAGGCGATTTCATCCGACTGCCAGGCCCGCGGCTGGCCGGTCTGTTCCAGGCACAGCACACCCACCACCTGGCCGTCGACACGAATGCTGGCGTCGAGCATGGCCTTGTTTTCCGGGCACAGACTTCGTGCCAGCTCACGGGTGCGCGGGTCATGGCCGGCGTTATGGGCATCGATGGCGCGGCTGGCGTGCAGCGCGTCGAGGTAGTCCGGGAAACGGCTGGCGTCGATGGCTTCGGGGCGGCGGTGTTCCTGGGTGTCGCGTTTCCACGCGGTGATCGGCTCCAGGCGCTGGTCTTCCAGGTGCCAGATGCTGGCGCTGTCGACGTTGTAGATTTCGCAAGCGCTCTGGGTGATCAGCTGGGCGGCTTCCAGCAGCGAGTTTTCGGCACTGTAACGTTGGCGGGCCAAACGCAGGATCAGGTCCTGCTGGCCGCGCACGCGTTCCAGGTGCTCAAGTTGCTCCTGCTGGGCGCGCTGGTTCAGTTGCAGGGCCAACTGCAGGCGGTTGTTGCGCGACTCCAGGTCGTTGGCATCCTGCTCGGCGGCGTCGTGCGGCTGGTCGTCGAGCACGCTCAGGTAGCCACGCAGCAGCAGGCGGTTGTGCTGCTTGTAGGCTTCACCCGCCTCCAGCAGGCGCAGTGCGGTATTGGGCGTATGCAGGGTATAGCGCACCCGGTAGTAACCGCGCTGGGCCAGTTGCTGCTGGATCTCGTCGTGCAGGCGGTAGCGTGCCTCGGGCTCCATCAGGCTGGCGTAGGGCGCATCGAACTGTGCGCACAAGGTGCCGGCATGTAGGCCGAACTGCCGCTCGCAGGCTGGGTCCAGGTAAAGCATGGCCCAGCTGGCTTCGTTGAGCCTTTCGAAACGCAGCATGCCCAGCCGCGAGGGCACGGGTAACTGCGTGACGACCTCGGCCGCCACACGGCTGGCGGCATCGGGTTGGCTTTTCATCGAAGACTCGCTTGAAGAGGGAATGCTGCGTAGGGCCGCTGCGGGTCTGGCAAGGTTGCATCATGTGCCGAGGGCTGGCAAGCAGCCATGTGTGATGCCGTGTAGGGGTTATCGGCGGTCTGGCCGGAATCTGTAGTTTGGCGTGCTTGTTCAGCGGGCAAAAAAAGCCCCGCCAATCGACGGGGTTGAGGTACGAGCGTGGCAGCTCGAAAAAGGAACTGCCCCTGCATGCAGGGGCAGTGGGCCGCCTTACAGCAGCATGGTGCGGATGTCGCCCAGCACGTCGCCCAGGCGCTTGGTGAAGCGCGCGGCGGCAGCGCCGTTGATCACACGGTGATCGTAGGACAGCGACAGTGGCAGCATCAGCTTGGGCTGGAAGGCCTTGCCATCCCAGACCGGCTGCATGGTTGCCTTGGACACGCCAAGGATCGCCACTTCCGGCGCGTTGACGATCGGCGTGAAGCCGGTGCCGCCAATGTGGCCGAGGCTGGAGATGGTGAAGCAGGCACCCTGCATCTCGTCCGCCGAGAGCTTCTTGGTACGGGCTTTTTCAGCCAGTGCCGCAGCTTCGGCAGCCAGTTGCAGCAGGCTCTTCTGGTCGACGTTCTTGATCACAGGGACCAGCAGGCCGTCCGGGGTGTCCACGGCGAAGCCGATGTGCACGTACTTCTTGCGGATGATGGCCTTGCCGCTTGGCGCCAGCGAGCTGTTGAAGTCTGGCAGTTCCTTGAGCAGGAATGCGCAGGCCTTGAGCAGCAGTGGCAGCACGGTCAGCTTCACGCCAGCCTTTTCGGCTACGGCCTTCTGCGCCACGCGGAAGGCTTCCAGCTCGGTGATGTCGGCGGAGTCGAACTGAGTCACGTGCGGCACGTTCAGCCAGCTGCGGTGCAGGTTGGCGGCACCGACCTGCATCAGGCGGGTCAGGGCCACTTCTTCCACTTCACCGAACTTGCTGAAGTCCACGGCAGGGATCGGCGGGATGCCGGCGCCACCGGTCGCGCCGGCAGCTGCCGGGGCGCTCGATGCCTTTTGCATCATCGCTTTGACGTAGACCTGCACGTCTTCCTTCAGGATGCGGCCGTGCGGGCCGGTGGCCGCGACTGCGCCCAGGTCGACACCGAATTCACGGGCCAGTTGGCGCACCGCCGGGCCTGCGTGGACCTTGGCGTTGCTACCGGCAGCCGGCGCGGTGGTAGCCGGCGCAGGGGCTGCCGCCGGGGCGGCAGCAGCAGGTGCGGCAGCCGGGGCAGCCTCAGCCTTGGCCGGGGCAGCGGCGGCAGGTGCCGGGGCAGCAGCAGGTGCTGCGCCAGCGACCTTCAGCTTGAAGATCAGGTCGCCAGTGCCGACTTCGTCTTCCAGCTTGCACAGGACTTCTTCGACCACGCCGGCGGCCGGCGACGGGATTTCCATGGAGGCCTTGTCGGACTCCAGGGTCAGCAGGCTCTGGTCAGCCTCGATACGGTCACCGACCTTGACGAACAGCTCGATGATTTCACCTTCACCGCTGCCGATGTCAGGTACGCGAATGAGTTCGCTCACTTAAAAATACTCCTCAGCAGTCCAGTGGGTTGCGCTTGTCCGGGTCGATGCCGAACTTGACGATAGCGTCTGCAACAACCTTGGGTTCGATCTCGCCACGGTCAGCCAGGGCTTCCAGGGCAGCCAGCACCACGAAGTGGCGGTCAACTTCGAAGAAGTGACGCAGCTTCTTGCGGCTGTCGCTGCGACCGTAACCGTCGGTACCCAGGACCTTGAACTCTTTGCTCGGTACCCACTGGCGAATCTGCTCGGCGAACAGCTTCATGTAGTCGGTAGAGGCAATGACCGGGCCTTTGCGACCGGCCAGGCACTGCTCGACGTAGGTCGCTTGTGGCTTCTGGCCAGGCTTCAGGCGGTTGGCGCGCTCTACGGCCAGGCCGTCGCGACGCAGTTCGTTGAAGCTGGTGACGCTCCACACGTCGGCACCGACGTTGAACTCTTCACGCAGGATCTTCGCCGCCTCGCGCACTTCGCGCAGGATGGTACCGGAGCCCATCAGCTGTACGTGGTGTGCCGCTTCGCGGGTGTCTTCTTCGAGCAGGTACATGCCCTTGATGATGCCTTCCTCGACACCGGCCGGCATGGCTGGCTGCTGGTAGGATTCGTTCATCACGGTGATGTAGTAGAAGATGTCCTGTTGCTCTTCGGTCATCTTCTTCATGCCGTCCTGGATGATCACCGCCAGCTCGTAGCCGTAGGTTGGATCGTAGGTGCGGCAGTTCGGGATGGTGCCCGCCATCATGTGGCTGTGACCGTCTTCGTGCTGCAGGCCTTCACCGTTGAGGGTGGTACGGCCGGCAGTACCGCCGATCAGGAAGCCACGGGTGCGGCTGTCGCCAGCGGCCCAGGCCAGGTCGCCGATACGCTGGAAGCCGAACATCGAGTAGAAGATGTAGAACGGCAGCATCGGCTGGTTGTGGCAGCTGTACGAGGTACCGGCAGCGATGAACGACGACATGGCGCCGGCTTCGTTGATGCCTTCTTCCAGGATCTGGCCCTTCTTGTCCTCGCGGTAGAACATCACCTGGTCTTTGTCGACTGGCTCGTAGAGCTGGCCGACCGACGAGTAGATACCCAGCTGGCGGAACATGCCTTCCATACCGAAGGTACGGGCTTCGTCCGGGATGATCGGCACGATGCGCTGGCCGATGTCCTTGTCCTTGACCAGCTGCGCCAGAATACGCACGAAGGCCATGGTGGTGGAGATTTCGCGGTCGCCCGAGCCGTCCAGGATCGCTTTCAGCGTTTCCAGTGGCGGGGTTGGCACGCTGAAGCTCTTGGCCCGGCGCTGAGGCACGAAGCCGCCCAGGGCAGCACGGCGCTCGGCCAGGTACTTGGCTTCGGCAGAACCTTCTTCGGGCTTGTAGAACGGCAGGTTCTCGAGGTCGGCATCCTTGACCGGGATGTCGAAGCGGTCACGGAAGTGACGCAGGCTGTCGACGTCGACCTTCTTGGTGTTGTGCGCGGTGTTCTTGGCTTCGCCGGCACCGGTACCGTAACCCTTGATGGTCTTGGCCAGGATGACGGTCGGCTGCTCTTTGTGGTTCACCGCCTGGTGGTAAGCCGCGTAGACCTTGTACGGGTCGTGGCCGCCACGGTTGAGCTTCCAGATCTCGTCATCGGACAGGTCTTCGACCATGGCCTTGAGTTCCGGGGTGTTGAAGAAGTTCTCACGAACGTACGCGCCGTCTTTGGCTTTGTAGTTCTGGTACTCGCCGTCGATGACTTCGTCCATGCGGCGCTGCAGAGCACCGTTGGTGTCCTTGGCCAGCAGTGGGTCCCAGAAGCGGCCCCAGACGACCTTGTTGACGTTCCAGCCACCGCCACGGAACACGCCTTCGAGTTCCTGGATGATCTTGCCGTTGCCGCGAACCGGGCCGTCGAGGCGCTGCAGGTTGCAGTTGATGACGAAGATCAGGTTGTCCAGCTTCTCGCGGCCAGCCAGGGCGATTGCACCCAGCGATTCCGGCTCGTCGCACTCGCCGTCGCCCATGAAGCACCAGACTTTCTGCTTGCCGGCAGGGATGAAGCCGCGCGCTTCCAGGTACTTCATGAAGCGGGCCTGGTAGATGGCCTGGATCGGGCCCAGACCCATCGAAACGGTCGGGAACTGCCAGAAGTCAGGCATCAGCCATGGGTGCGGGTACGAAGACAGGCCGTTGCCGTCCACTTCCTGGCGGAAGTTGTTCATCTGTTCTTCGCTGATGCGGCCTTCCATGAAGGCGCGGGCATAGATGCCTGGGGAGGCGTGGCCCTGGAAGAAGATCAGGTCGCCGCCATGTTCTTCGGTCGGGGCCTGGAAGAAGTAGTTGAAGCCGATGTCGTACAGGGTGGCGCTGGAGGCGAAGCTAGAGATGTGTCCGCCCAGGTCCGAGTCTTTCAGGTTGGTACGCATGACCATGGCCAGGGCGTTCCAACGCACCATCGAGCGAATGCGGCGTTCCATGAACAGGTCGCCAGGCATGCGTGCTTCGTGGGTGACAGGGATGGTGTTGCGGTATGGCGTGGTGATCGCATACGGCAGCTGGGAACCACTGCGGGTGGCCAGCTCGCCCATACGGGTCATCAGGTAATGAGCGCGGTCTTCGCCTTCTTTGTCGAGGACCGACTCCAGGGCATCCAGCCATTCCTGGGTTTCGATTGGATCGAGGTCTTGCATGGCTTGCTCCAGGGCGGAAAGGCAACCAGAATCGATTGCCTGAGATTGCGACTGGCCTTATGGGCAGACGTCGTGAATTCTTGGATTACCGGGGTGTCGTCCGGCGCGTTGTAGTTTTACTACATTTGCTTGCGCATTTCATGCTTTTACACGACACGAGTAGTAGTAAAACTACAATTGTGCGACGTTTGGTCGCACGTTGGCTTGTGAGGAAAAACGTTCATGTTGGTTGGCATTGTGTCGCGAACGGGTGTTTCTTGATGTTTGTTGCCAATTTTGCATTTTTTTCAGCTATTTCCAACTTTTGTACGACAGTCCAACCGTGGTCCGGCTTCCCCTTGGCCGCTTTTTTCCCTCTATTTCACGCCGATCAAGGATAGACCATGCGCCTACCTTTGCCCTCCGATCTGCCTGCCAGCTTGCAGCCGCTGGTTTCTCGCAACCAGCAGTTCCTGCGCGATGCCGTGGCGGCTCACCCCGAACTGGACCTGAACGATTGCAGTGCGGCCCAGCGGCACCAGTTCGACCAGGTGGCCGCGGCCAGCGACTTCGTGCTGGGCGTGGCCCAGCGCGACCCGGCCATGCTGTTTGCCCTGCTGGCCAGCGGTGAGCTGGAACGGCGCTATGCCCCGGGGGAGCTGCGCGGGCAAATTGCCGCGGCGGCGCAGGCGGCGCAAAGCGAAGAGGAACTGGCGCGCAACCTGCGCCGCGCGCGCAACCGGCAGCAAGTGCGCATCATCTGGCGTGACATTACCCGCCAGGCGGAACTTGGCGAAACCTGCGGCGACCTGTCGGACCTGGCCGATGCCTGCATCGACGAAGCCTACCAATGGCTTTACCCGCGCCACTGTCAGCAATTCGGGACGCCCATCGGCAACCGCAGTGGCCAGCCGCAGCACATGGTTGTGCTGGGCATGGGCAAGCTGGGCGCGGTCGAACTCAACCTGTCCTCGGACATCGACCTGATCTTCGGTTTCCCCGAGGGCGGTGAAACCGAAGGGGTCAAGCGCTCGCTGGACAACCAGGAGTTCTTTACCCGCCTGGGCCAGCGCCTGATCAAGGCATTGGACCCGGTGACCGTCGACGGCTTCGTGTTCCGCGTCGACATGCGGTTGCGCCCTTACGGCTCTGCCGGGGCCCTGGTGCTCAGCTTCAATGCCCTGGAGCAGTATTACCAGGACCAGGGGCGCGACTGGGAACGCTACGCCATGATCAAGGCTCGGGTGGTGGCCGGCGATCAGGCTGCTGGCGCGCAGTTGCAGGAAATGCTGCGCCCGTTCGTGTACCGCCGCTACCTGGACTTTTCCGCCATCGAAGCGCTGCGCACCATGAAGCAGTTGATCCAGCAGGAAGTCCGGCGCAAGGGCATGGCCGACAACATCAAGCTCGGTGCTGGCGGCATTCGTGAGGTCGAGTTCATCGCCCAGGCGTTCCAGCTGATCCACGGTGGGCGTGACCTCAGCCTGCAGCAGCGGCCGTTGCTCAAGGTGCTGGCCACCCTCGAAGGCCAGGGCTACCTGCCGCCGGCTGTGGTGGCTGAGCTGCGCGAAGGCTATGAGTTCCTGCGTTATACCGAGCACGCCATCCAGGCCATCGCCGACCGCCAGACACAGATGCTGCCCGAGGGCGAGACCGATCAGGCGCGGGTCGCCTTCATGCTTGGCTTTGCCGACTGGCAGAGCTTCCACGACCAGCTGACCTACTGGCGTGGCCGCATCGACTGGCATTTCCGCCAGGTCATTGCCGACCCGGACGATGAAGACGGTGAAGGCGAGTTGGTGGTGGGCGGTGAGTGGTCGCCGCTGTGGGAGCAGGCCCAGGACGAGGAAGCGGCTGGTCGCCAACTGGAGGAGGCCGGTTTCAAGGCGCCTGTGGACGCTTTGCGGCGCCTGGCCGCGTTGCGCTCAAGCCCGCAGCTGCGCTCCATGCAACGCATCGGGCGTGAGCGCCTGGATGCCTTTATTCCACGCTTGCTGGCGCAAGCGGTGGAGCACGACAACCCCGACCTGGTACTCGAGCGGGTATTGCCGCTGGTGGAGGCGGTGGCGCGGCGTTCGGCCTACCTGGTGCTGCTGACGGAAAACCCGGGTGCACTGCGCCAACTGTTGACCCTGTGCGCCGCCAGCCCCTGGATCGCCGAGCAGATGGCCCGCTACCCGCTGCTGCTCGATGAGTTGCTCAATGAGGGCCGCCTGTTCAGCCCCCCACTGGCGCCAGAGCTGGCCAGCGAGCTGCGCGAGCGCCTGACGCGCATCCCCGAAGACGACCTTGAGCAGCAGATGGAGGCGCTGCGCCATTTCAAGCTGGCCCACAGCCTGCGCGTGGCGGCCTCGGAAATCAGCGGCAACCTGCCCTTGATGAAGGTCAGCGACTACCTGACCTGGCTGGCCGAGGCCATCCTCGACCAGGTGCTGGCGCTGGCCTGGCGCCAGACCGTGGCCCGCCACGGTCAGCCCAAGCGCAGTGACGGCAGCCTGTGCGACCCGGGGTTCATCATCATCGGCTACGGCAAGATGGGTGGGCTGGAACTGGGCCACGGCTCGGACCTGGACCTGGTGTTCATCCACGATGGCGACCCGCAGGCGGAAACCGACGGGGCCAAGCCGATCGACAGTGCGCAGTTCTTTACCCGCCTTGGCCAACGCATCATTCACCTGCTGACCACCCAGACCAACTCGGGCCAGCTGTATGACGTGGACATGCGCCTGCGCCCGTCAGGGGCTTCGGGCCTGCTGGTCAGTTCGCTGGGGGCCTTCGAGCGCTACCAGCAGAACGAAGCCTGGACCTGGGAGCACCAGGCCCTGGTGCGGGCCCGTGTGCTGGTCGGTTGCAAGCAGGTGGGGGCTGCGTTCGAGGGCGTTCGCGCCAAGGTGCTGGGCCAGGCCCGTGACCTTGGGAAGCTGCGCAGCGAAGTGAGCGAAATGCGCGCCAAGATGCGTGACAACCTGGGCACCAAGGCCACCGCCGCCGGGACTGCAGCCAATGCCTTCGAGGCTGGCATGCCGTTCGATATCAAGCAGGATGCCGGCGGTATCGTCGATATTGAATTTATGGTGCAATACGCCGCTTTGGCCTGGGGCCACGAGCACCCGGCCATACTCCGATGGACCGATAACATCCGCATTCTGGAAGAGCTGGAGCAAGCAGGTTTGCTGCCGGCCAGTGACGCGGTGCTGTTGCGTGAAGTGTACAAGGCGTTCCGCTCGGCCTCGCACCGCCAGGCCCTGCAGAAACAGGCCGGGGTGATCGATGCGGCGCAGTTTGCCGATGAACGCCGTGAGGTGCGGCGGATCTGGGGTGAGCTGGGTTTGACTTGAGAATGTTGGGGCCGCGTTGCGGCCCATCGCGACACAAGGCCGCTCCTACAGGAGAACGCATTCCCTTGTAGGAGCGGCCTTGTGTCGCGATGGGCTGCAAAGCAGCCCCAAAGGCTCATGCTTCACCACCGGTGGTACACTGTCCGCCACATAGCCTGAATATAAAGAGGGGAGGCCAGGCTGAACCGCAGCCTGTAGCCTCCCCGAGCGTTTCTGGACTAAGCATGAGAATACTGATCATTGGCCCCAGCTGGGTCGGCGACATGGTGATGGCGCAGACCCTGTTCCAGTGCCTGAAACAGCAGCACCCCGACTGCGTGATCGACGTTCTGGCCCCCGAGTGGAGCCGGCCGATCCTCGAACGCATGCCCGAAGTGCGCCAGGCCTTGAGCTTTCCGCTCGGCCACGGCGCACTGGAGCTGGCCACGCGGCGGCGTATCGGCAAGTCCCTGGCCGGCCAGTACGACCAGGCCATCCTGCTGCCCAACTCGTTGAAGTCGGCGCTGGTCCCCTTCTTCGCCGGCATTCCCAAACGCACCGGCTGGCGCGGCGAAATGCGTTTCGGCCTGCTCAATGACGTGCGCAAGCTGGACAAGGCCCGCTACCCGCTGATGATCGAGCGTTTCATGGCCCTGGCCTACGCCCCTGGCGCCGAATTGCCGCAACCGTACCCGCGCCCGCACCTGCAAATCGAAGCCCAGAGCCGCGAGGCCGCCTTGGCCAAGTTCGGCCTGGAACTCGACCGCCCGGTACTGGCGCTGTGCCCCGGTGCCGAGTTTGGCGAGGCCAAGCGCTGGCCGGCCGAACACTATGCCGCCGTGGCGGATGCGATGATCCGCCAGGGCTGGCAGGTATGGCTGTTCGGCTCGAAAAACGACCACCCGGTGGGCGAGCAGATCCGCGACCGGCTGATTCCGGGGTTGCGCGAAGAGTCCGCCAACCTGGCTGGCGAAACCTCGCTGGCCGAGGCTATCGACCTGATGTCGTGCGCGCAGGCCGTGGTGTCCAACGACTCGGGGCTGATGCACGTGGCGGCTGCGCTCAACCGCCCGCTGGTGGCCGTGTATGGCTCCACCTCGCCCGGCTTCACCCCACCGCTGGCCGAACAGGTGGAGGTGGTGCGCACCGGTATCGAGTGCAGCCCGTGCTTTGACCGCACTTGCCGCTTCGGCCACTACAACTGCCTGCGCCTGCTGGAGCCCGGTAAAGTCATCGCCGCCCTGCACAGCCTGAGCGGGCCGGACCTGATCGATGCCGTGGCCGAGGTCGACTAAGTGCGGGTACTGATCATCAAGACCTCATCCCTGGGTGACGTGATCCATACCCTGCCGGCACTGACCGATGCCGCCCATGCGCTCCCGGGCATCCGGTTCGACTGGGTGGTGGAAGAAGGCTTCGCCGAAATCCCCAGCTGGCACCCGGCGGTTGACCAGGTCATCCCGGTGGCTATCCGCCGCTGGCGCAAGAACCTTTGGCAAACCCTCAAGAGCGGCGAGTGGAAGGCCTTCAAGCAGCGCTTACGCGCGCGCAAGTACGACCTGGTGATCGACGCCCAGGGCCTGGTCAAGTCGGCCTGGCTCACCCGCTACGTGAAGGCCCCGGTGGCTGGCCTGGACCGCTATTCGGCCCGTGAGGGGTGGGCCAGCCGCTTTTATGACCGGCGCCTGTCGGTTGCTACCGGCCAGCATGCGGTCGAGCGGGTGCGCCAGCTGTTCGCCATGGCCCTGGCCTACGACCTGCCCGAAGGCATCGGCAACTACGGCCTGGACCTCGAGCGCCTGCAACTGCCGCCAGCGGCGCCCTATGTCGTGTTCCTGCATGGCACCACCTGGGCGACCAAGCACTGGCCGGAAGCCTACTGGCGCGAACTGGCCGAGCGCATGGGCCGGCGCAAGCTGGAGGTGCGCCTGCCGTGGGGCAACCCGGCGGAGAAGGCGCGGGCCGAGCGCATTGCCCAGGGCTTGAACAATTGCCAGGTGCTCCCCAAATTGAACCTTGCTGGTGTGGCCCGCGTGCTGGCAGCGGCAAAGGCCTGCGTGGCGGTCGATACCGGCCTGGGCCACCTGGCCGCGGCACTCGATGTGCCGACCATTTCGTTATTCGGCCCGACCAACCCGGGCCTGACCGGCGCCTACGGACGGACCCAGATTCACCAGGCCAGTGACTGGCCCTGTGCGCCCTGCCTGCAGAAGAAGTGCACCTACAAACCGAGCGCCGATGACCTGGCCCGGTTCGATCTCAAACGCGAGTGGCCACTGTGCTTCACTCGCCTGAATCCCGAGCATGTGGCGAGCCGCTTGAGCGCGTTGCTGCTGGCTGAGGATGTCCGTTGATGCAACTGGCTTTCGTACTTTACAAATATTTCCCCTTTGGCGGGCTGCAACGCGACTTCATGCGCATTGCCCTGGAGTGCCAGAAGCGCGGCCACCAGATCCGTGTGTACACGTTGATCTGGGAGGGCGACATTCCCCCCGGCTTCGAGGTGCTGGTGGCGCCGGTCAAGGCGGTCTTCAACCACCGGCGCAACGAGAAGCTCAGTGCCTGGATGGCCGCCGACCTGGCCAAGCGCCCGGTCGACCGCCTGATCGGCTTCAACAAGATGCCGGGGCTGGACGTGTACTACGCCGCCGACGGCTGCTTCGAGGACAAGGCGCAAACCCTGCGTGGTGGCCTGTACCGCCGTTGGGGCCGCTACCGGCACTTTGCCGAGTACGAGCATGCGGTGTTCGCCAAGGACGCGCATACCGAAGTGCTGATGATTTCCGAAGTGCAGCAGCCGCTGTTCATCAAGCATTACGGCACCCCGCTGGAGCGCTTCCACCTGTTGCCGCCGGGCATTTCCCAGGACCGCCGCGCGCCGGCCAATGCCGCCGAGATTCGCGCCGAGTTCCGCAAGGAGTTCAACCTGGGCGAGGGTGACCTGCTGCTGGTGCAGATCGGCTCGGGCTTCAAGACCAAGGGCGTGGACCGCAGCCTCAAGGCGCTGGCGGCACTGCCGTCGGCGCTGCGCAGGCGCACCCGGTTGATGGTCATCGGCCAGGACGACCCCAAGGTATTCCAGCTGCAAAGCGCTACCCTGGGCCTGGGCGATCAGGTGCAGTTCCTCAAGGGCCGTAGCGACATCCCGCGTTTTCTGCTGGGTGCCGACGTGCTGATTCACCCGGCGTACAACGAAAACACCGGTACAGTGCTGCTCGAAGCGCTGGTGGCCGGTTTGCCGGTGCTGGTGTCCAGGGTGTGCGGCTATGCCCATTACATTGCCGAGGCCGACAGTGGCCTGGTGCTGGACGAGCCATTCGAGCAGGACCAGCTCAACAGCTACCTGCAGCGCATGCTGGAAGACCCGCAGGCCCGCGCCAGCTGGTCGCGCAACGGCCTGGCATTCGCCGAAACCGCCGATCTGTACAGCATGCCGCAGCATGCTGCCGACGTGATCCTGGGGCAGAAAACCGCATGAAGCTGATACTGGCCGAACCCTTCAAACACCTGTGGGCCGGGCGCGATGCCTTCGACGCCGTGGAGGCGCTGCAAGGTGAGGTCTACCGCGAACTCGAAGGCCGCCGCACGCTGCGTACCGAGGTGGCTGGCGAGGGCTTTTTCGTCAAGATCCACCGCGGTATCGGCTGGGGCGAGATCTTCAAGAACCTGCTGACCGCCAAGCTGCCGGTGCTCGGTGCCGGCCAGGAGTGGCAGGCGATCCAGCGTTTGCATGAAGTGGGTGTGCCGACCATGACCGCGGTCGCCTACGGTGAGCGCGGCAGCAACCCAGCCGCGCAGCATTCGTTCATCATCACCGAAGAGCTGGCGCCGACCATCAGCCTGGAAGACTTCAGCATCGACTGGGCCAGGCAGCCGCCCGAGCCGCGCCTGAAGCATGCGCTGATCGCCGAGGTGGCGAAAATGACCGGCGGCATGCACCGCGCCGGGGTCAACCACCGCGATTGCTACATCTGCCACTTCCTGCTGCACACCGACCGCCCGGTGACGGCGGATGATTTCAAACTGTCGGTGATCGACCTGCACCGCGCGCAAACCCGGGCGACAATCAGCCGGCGTTGGCGTGACAAGGACCTGGCGGCGCTGTACTTCTCGGCGCTGGACATCGGCCTTACCCAACGCGACAAATTGCGCTTCCTGCGCGCGTACTTCCAGCGCCCGCTGCGGCAAGTCCTCAAGGACGAAGCCGCGCTGCTGGCCTGGCTGGAGCGCAAGGCGCAGAAACTCTACGATCGCAAGCAACGCTATGGGGATGCACTCTAATGGCGAGTTGGACACTGGCGCCGGGTTACCAACACCTGGCGGCGGACTTCGGCAGCCTCGATGCGGTATTTGCCATTCAGGGCGAACGCCTGACCCGCGACCCGCTCAGCGAGGTGGTGCGCATCGAGCGTGATGGGGTCAACTATTACGTCAAGCGGTACACCGGTGCCGGCAAGCACATGCGCCGCTACCTGGGCCGTCCGCGCATCAAGGCCGAATGGCAGAACCTCAAGCAGTTCGCCAAGTGGGGCATTCCCACCGCCGAAGTGGTGGCCTGGGGCCTTGAGCGCAATGGCCTGGCTTTTGGCCGCGGGGCGATGATCACCCGCGAGCTGCCCAACACCGAAGACCTCTCGGCCCTGGCCGAGCGCAACGATTCGCGGCTGGCCGATCGCACCTGGGTCGACCATATCAGCCGCCAGTTGGCCCGCCATACCCGGGTGATGCACGAACACCGTTTCGCCCACAACGACCTGAAGTGGCGCAACCTGCTGGTCGATGACCAAGGCACGCTGTTCTTCATCGATTGCCCCACTGGCGATTTCTGGCGCGGGTTCATGTGGCGGCACCGGCTGATCAAAGACCTGGCCTGCCTCGACAAGGTGGCCAAGTACCACCTCTCGGCTACCCAGCGCCTGCGTTTCTACCTGCAGTACCGTGACCGTAACCGGCTTGATGCGCGCGACAAGAAACGCATCCGCCAGGTACTGGGCTTTTTCGAGGGAAGGGAATGACCGACTACCTGGCCAGCGCAGAACTCGCGCTGCTCAAACGCCATGGGCTGGATGACTTCGAGGCGCTGTGGGCGCTGCAACTGGACGCCGTGGACGAGCCCAACACCGGCCGTGGCGGCTGGAGCAGCGTGTTCCGCCTGGAGCTCGAAGGCAAGGGGTACTACCTCAAGCGCCAGTGCGACTACCTGACCCGCACCCTGCACCGGCCGTTTGGCGAGCCAACCTTCGCCCGCGAATTCCGCAATATCAGCCGTTATCAGAAGTTGCACATTCCGGCCTTGCAGGCGGTGTTCTACGGTGAGCGCAAGCAGGGCGGCCAGCACCGGGCGATTCTGATGACCCGTGCCCTGGACACGTGGGCCGACCTCGACAGCCTGCTGGGCCAATGGCCGCAGTTGGGCGAGGCCGAGCGCAACGGCATCCTGCAGGCGTGCGGCCAGCTGGCGCGTACCCTGCACGGCGCCGGCCAGGTGCACGGCTGCTTCTACCCCAAGCACATCTTTCTGCGCCAGCGCCGCGAGGGGTGGGACGCCCAACTGATCGACCTGGAAAAGACCCGGCCGTTGCTGTTCGGCATGCGTGACCGCCTCAAAGACCTGGAGCCGTTGCTACGCCGCGCCCGGGCCTGGAGCGAGGCCGATGTCCGCACCTTGCTGGCCAGCTACCTGGCGCAGCCCGCCGAAGGCACGCTGGTCGACACCTGGCTGCAACGCCTGACGCAACGCCGTCGTGAAAAAGAGGCCCGCTGATGCGTTTGTCTGAACTCAAGGCTGCCGGGCGTAGCCCGTCACTGCCGCTGACCCTGACCTTGGCCGATGCCGCCGGCAGCGCCGACCTGCAGCTGCTCAGCCTGTTGCGTGTGCTACCGGGCCAGCGCTATGTCGGCGCCGGTGTATGGCGCGGGACGCCGGTACTGGCCAAGTTGTTGGTGGGTGCTAACGCGGCGCGGCATTTCCAGCGCGAATTGCAGGGCGTGAAACTGTTGGCCGGGCAGGGGCTGACCACGCCCAGGCTGCTGGCCGACGGGCTCAGGGAAGGCGAAGGTGGCTGGCTGCTGTTCGAATTCCTCGACGGTGCCCAGAGCCTGGCCGATGCCTGGGGCGCGGTGGAAAACCTGCCGGTGCTGGCCGACGCGCAGCATCAGGTGCTGGGTGAGGCGCTGACGGCCGTGGCGCACATGCACGCCAAAGGCCTGTGGCAGGAAGACCTGCACCTGGACAACCTGCTGCGCCACGCCGGCAAGCTGTACCTGATCGATGGCGCCGGCATCAAGGCCGAAACCCCTGGCCAGCAACTGTCGCGCCCGCGGGTGCTGGAAAACCTCGGGGTATTCTTCGCCCAGTTGCCCAAGCGCCTGGAGCCGTTCATCGAAGAGTTGCTGGTGCATTACCTGCTGGCCAATGCCGAGCACGCGCTGCCACTGGAAGCCTTGCAGAAGCAGGTGGACAAGGTGCGCAGCTGGCGGCAGAAGGACTACCTGGAAAAGGCCGGGCGCGAATGCAGCCTGTTCAGCGTACAGCGCAGCTTGTCGGGCTTGCGTGCGGTTCGCCGCAGCGAGGTGGGCGCCATGCTGCCAGTGCTGGAACAGGCCGATGCCTTGATCGACCAAGGCCACCTGTACAAGACCGGTGGCGCCGCCAGTGTGGCGCGTATCGAGGTGAATGGCCGGCAGTTGGTGCTCAAACGCTACAACATCAAGAACACCGCGCACTGGCTCAAGCGCTTCTGGCGCCCGAGCCGGGCCTGGCATTCGTGGATCGAAGGGCACCGCCTGGAGTTTCTCGACATCGCCACGCCACGCCCCTTGGCGGTGCTGGAGCAGCGGGTGCTGGGCCTGCGCAGCCGTGCCTACCTGGTCACCGAGTATGTCGATGGCCCAGACCTGACCGCGTGCTTTGCGCCCTACGTGGAAAGTGGCGAGGCACCGCAAGAACAGCTCGATGCGTTGGTGCAGGTGATGCAGCAACTGATCCGCGAACGCATCAGCCACGGCGACTTCAAGGGGCACAACCTGTTCTGGGACAACGGGCGCTGGTCGCTGATCGACCTGGACGCCATGTGCCAGCATGCCACCCAGCTCAGCTTCGCCCCCGCCTATGCCCGCGACCGGGCACGGCTGCTGCGCAACTGGCCAAGTGGCAGTGCCTTGCATCAGCGGTTGGACGGGCTGTTGCCGCGGCTTACCGAATAACAGTCTGGAAACGCCAGCCAGTCACTGCTTCGGCCGGGCTGGCGAACCCGGATGCGCCACTGGTCCCCCTGCCAACGGACAATGGCCCAGGCGATGGGCCTGCGGTCCGGTTGCCCGGGCATCAGCAAATGGTAATGGTTGTCCAGCAAGTGCGCGCGCAGCGGCAACGCCTGGCTGCCTGCGACCAGAAAGTACTCCCGGCCCAGGCGGTACAGTCCAGCGGTGTCGGTTGGCTCGGCGCCAGCCGGGTACGTGGGCAGTTGGCACGCTTCGAACAGCGCCTGCAAGTCGGGTAGCCCGTCATGCCACAGCACCACCGAGTCCACTACCCATTCGCCGTCTTCGCGGCGTTTGACCGGTACCTTGGTATAGGCGTCCGGCATCCGCGGGTCTACTACACGCCAGCGGTAGCCGTCGAAAGCGACCTGGTACGTAGCCCCGCTGGCATCCCTGATGTAGTAGAAGCTCAGGCCAGGGTACGGCGAGGGTTGCTCGTAGATACCTTCTTTGTGAATGCCATCGACGCGGTAACGCAGTTTTTCACGGTTGATGTTCACGCTTGCCGAAGGCGGCAACTTCAGCGGTGGAGGCGAGGGTATTCCACGCAACGCGCGGCGCATCACGGTTGTTCCACCCAGGTTGTTGACGGCGTCGTTGGCGTAGGTGAAGGCGTCGACGATGTGTTTCAACACGTCAACGCGTTGCCCTTGTTTGAAGGCCTTGTGCGCATCGATCACCGACAGGATCGAACGCCCCAACGATACCGCCACCAGTGCCCGGTTGGGCAACACGAAGCTGATCAAGTCCAGAATGAGCGTCAGCCCGCGCAGGCCGAGCTCGCCCAGCAGTTCCCGCCGGGTATTGGTGCTGGCATCGACCGCGGCCAGCATGGCATTGACTTCAGCGAGGTAGCGGGCCTGGTGGAAATCGCCGGTGATCGTCGGGCGTAGTACATGGGGCCCCATGCCGCCTTTGGTCAGCCATAGCTCGATTTGCTCACGGTCGGCCAGCGGCAGGCGGTCTTTCAGGTAATCGCGCAGGGCAGGTTGTTTGCGCAGGGTCTTGAGCATGTGCCGGGTATTGCGAAACTCACGCCAGGCACGGCGGTCGGGGGCGTCCGGGGTGTAGACGATGAAGCGGGCGAAGCCTGGGCTGTCTGGGGTGACCAGCATGATGCCTTGCAGCGTATGCCCACCGATCAGCAACTGGCGCACGCTCAGTTGCGCTACGTCTGCCTGTTGGCGGGCATGGCTTTGCGGGTATTCGAGCAAGGTGGTGATCCAGGTGAACCCGCGCTCGAACGGGTCTTCGAGAAGGTGGCCGGCATAGTGCGCCTTGGCCGCTTCGGCGCGCATGCGCGCATGGCTGATGGCGACATAACTGTCCTGCCGCCACTGTGCCTGCGGCGATGTCAGCAAGTGGGTGCGCAAGTACTGGCTGTAGCTTTCACCCACATCCAGCTCACGGACCAGCTGCTTGACCTGGCTTGGGCTGACGCCATCGACGGTCACGCCCTGCTTGTCGTGCACCCTCGCCGTCAACCAGTAGTCGATATCGAGCAAGCTGACGTTGATCAGCGCCAGCTCGTCGATGCGGTAGGTCTGCTGGACCAGCTCGATGCTGTCGCCAACCTGCGGGCGGCTGGCGACGGGTATCCACGGGCCGGTGATGCTGGGCGGCAACACGGGGCCTATGGGCCTGGCCAGGGTGACACTGACATACAGGCCGAGCGGGTCGATATCCAGCTGGTGACGTTGGCGCAGTTGCGTGCGCAGGCGTTCACGCGTCCAGGCGAGCAGGCCATTGTGGTCGACGAATTGCTCAAGGCTGAGGATACCGGGTGCCGCCGCCTTGTCGATGGCGATCACCAGCTCTTGCAGGGTTTGCATGATGTGCGTGAGGCCCTGTGCCGAGGCGTTTTTCAGCCAGGCTGGCGAGTTGCGCTCCAGCAGCAGACCGTAGCGTGTCTGTAGCGCAGAGCGGCTGTCGGCCCATGGCAGCAGATCGGCGGCCGCGGCCAGGTCCGCTGTCAGCTTGGGCCAGTCCACCGTCGCCTGCTGCGCAGCTTTCTGCCAGGCCTGGGTCAGCGCGGCGTGCTGGCCGTCGATCAAGGCCTGAACCTGCGCCTGGATCATGTCCTCGTTGAACCATTCATAGCGCAGGCGCTCGGCGTTGCGGGCGTTGTCGCGGTCGTGTTCGTTGCTCATGTGCCGCAGCAGTGGCCGGCTTTGCTGCACGTCGTCCAGGCGTTCGCAAAGCTCGGTGTGCAGCTCGGCAAGGCTATCGAATGCTTCGATGCCATGGGACAGACTGCACAGCAGCGCGTAGTCGGTGGTGTTGCGAGGGTCTGGCATGCGGCCCTCGGGCCCGCCTTCGACGATCACGAAGGTGCCGGGCAGGTAGCTACGCCAATTGGGTGTGGTGATGTCCAGTACGGGGCGGTAGATCTGCGGCCGTTGCGCGGCTGGTAAATGCTGGCGCTGCGAGGGCAGCGGCCTGTTGGCGCAGCAGGTGACCAGCTCGGCATGGCTCGAACCCAGCGTGTGGTCATCGCTGCGCAACGCGATTTGCGCCAGCAGTTGCTGGCGCAGCAGCGTAGCCAGGCGTGCCCGCCGGCTATCACCGCTCGCGGTGCCAAGCCAGTACTGCGCAAGGTCGGCGAAGTAGCGCTGCCGTGCGTTCAGCAGCGGCAGCGACGGCTCGGGCGCCGGGGGTGGGGTGAGCAGGGCGCTCAGTTGCGCATCGAAGGACTTGAAGTGTGTCAGGCTCATGGCGGGCTCCACGGTGAACAGGCCATGCAGCTTGGTGCCAGCTGGTGATACAGGCGTGTTAGCTGTTTACCTCATTTGCCGCTCAGGCCACGGAACCCGAGCCAGGCCGGAATGCCCAGCCCCAGCCAGGCCAGGGCGTCCCAGGCGCCGTCCCCGAGCAGCGCGGCGAACAGGCCGGCTGCGCCCAGTGCGGCGATGAGCCCAGGCCAGGCGAAGATCTGCCTGGTGCTGCGTGACGTGTGGCTCACGGGCGCGCCCCCCTGCTGCTGCGCAGCTTGGTCCACCACAGGTAGAGGCCGCTGCCGAGCACGATGATGGTCAGCACGTCCAGTGCTGCCCACAGCACCTGCATGGGCCGCCCGCCGTAGTCGCCAAAATGCAGGGGTTGCGACAGGCCCATGGCATCCATGTACCAGGGGCGTTCGCCGACGGCGGTCACTTGCAGCGTGCGTGCATCGATCAGGACCGGGGTCAGCAGGTGCGAAGTGAGGTGCGTGGCACCTTTCATGAACACCGCGTAGTGGTGCTCACTGGAGAAGCGTGTACCGGGGAAGGCGATGAAGTCTGGGCGCATGCCGGGGGCGGCCTGTTCGGCGATGGCCAGCAGGTCGCTGGCCGCAGCGCGTTCGCCCAGCGGTGGGGCGTTGCGGTAGGGGGCCACCATCGCCGCCAGGCTGTCGTTGCGCCAGGCAGCGATCACCAGGTCGGACAGGGCGCTGATCACGCCGGTTACACCGACAGTCAGTGCCCAGGCCAAGGTGACGATGCCGATCAGGTTATGCAGGTCGAGCCAGCGCAGGCGCCGGGATTTGTCGTGGCGCACGCTGGCGAAGCCCAGCCGGCGCATGAACGGGGCGTACAGCACGGTGCCGGACACGATCGCGACGACGAACAGCACGCCCATGAAGGCCAGCAGCAACTTGCCCGGCAGGCCGGCGAACATGTCCACGTGCAGGCGCAGCATCAGCATCATGAAACCACCGTTGGCGGCGGGCATGGCTACCGCTTCGCCTGTGCGGGCGTCGAGCATGAAGGTGTGCGACAGGTTGGGTTCGGTACCGGCGGTGGCGGCGGTGATGGCCACCACGCCGTCGGGTTGGTCTTCTTCATAGCCAAAGTACTGCATGACCTCGCCGGGGCGGTGCTGCTCGGCCTTGAGCACCAGCTGTTGCAGGTCGAGGTGCGGGGTGCCGGGCGGCATTTCGCGCAGTTCGGCGGCGTCGCCCAGCAGGTGTTCGAGTTCGTGGTGGAAGATCAGCGGCAGGCCGGTGAGGGCGAGCAACAGCAGGAACAGGGTACAGACCAGGCTGCTCCAGGTGTGGACCGCTGACCAGCGGCGGATGGTTGGGCTTTTCATCACGGTACCGTTTATTGCCTGAGGAATTGGAGGGGGCCGCAACGCGGCCCCGGCTCACTCAGAACTTGTAGGTGGCGCTGGCCACGACACTCCGCTCGTCCCCGTAGTAGCAGTAGTACGAGTCACAGGTGGAGAGGTAGTCCTTGTCCAGCAGGTTGTTCGCATTGAGCGCTACCGACGCCCCTTTCAGGCTGTTGTCGAGGCGGCCCAGGTCGTAATGCACCGAGGCATCGAACACCGTGTAGGCATTGGCCTTGCCCAGCCAGGTGTTGCCTTGGTCACCATAGGTATTACCGGTGTAGCGTGCCCCCAGGCCGATGCCGAAGCCGTCCAGTACGCCCGAGTGGAAGGTATAGTCGCCCCACACCGAGGCTTGCTGGTTAGGCATCAGTTGCAGGCGGTTGCCCTTGAACTGACCATCCTGCACTTCGGATTTGGCCAGGGTATAGGCGGCAATTACCTTCAGGTTGTCGGTAACGTCGGAAACCGCTTCAAGCTCCAGGCCGCGGACTTTCACTTCGCCGGTTTGGCTGGTGACACTGGTGTTGCCATCGTTGCTGGTGACCAGCACATTCTTTTGAGTCAGGTCATACACCGCGGCCGAGAGCAACGTATTTGAACCGGGGGGCTGGTATTTGACACCCAGTTCCCACTGCTTGCCTTCGGTTGGTTTGAACGACTTCAGTGGGTCCGCATCGGCCTTGCTGGCGGGCTGGAAAGATTCTGCATAGGACAGGTAAGGCACAAACCCCGAATCGAAGACGTAACTGATCGCCGCGTTGCCGCTGAAGTTACTGTCGCGCTGGGTGTTGGTAGCGTCGCCTTTGTTGAAGAACGTTGTACCGGTGTGTACCCAGTCCTCCCGACCACCCAAGGTCAGCCGCCAGTTGCCCAGCGCCATCTGGTCCTGCACGTACAGGCCGGTCTGAATGGTCTTCTGGTCGTAGTCGTAGTAGGCAGTGGAACGGTCCGGTCTGCTGATCGGCAAACCGTAGACCGGGTCGTTGACATTGATGGGCGGCGCAGCGCCATAGATCGTCAGGAAATTGTTGTTGGTACGTTGGTGGTCCAGGCCGACCAGCAAGGTGTGGTTGATGGCGCCTGTGCTGAAATCACCCTGGAAGTTGTTGTCGACGGCGAACTGGCTGATGTCCTCGTCAACGTTGGTGGTACTACGCCCCACGTTGCCTTGGTCGTCCACGACCATGCCGAACTCCGGCAAGTAGCTATTGACGGTGATCGTCTGGAACGACAGCTCGGACTTGGTATAGCGCAAGTTTTGCCGGAACTGCCACACGTCGTTGAAACGGTGCTCGAACGCGTAACCCAGCGCGTAGTAAGTACGGTCGTAGAATTCGTAATTCGGGTCACCCAGGTTCTTGTGGTGCGAGATTTTGCCGAACGGCATGTCGATCTTGGTGCCCTGGATCGGTCGGAACTGGCTGGTGACCCCGGTATCGTCGCGGGTGAATTGGGAGAGGAAGGTCAGCGAGGTATCTTCGTCCAGGTTCCAGGTCAGGCTCGGGGCGATGTTGTAGCGCTTGTTGTCGATGTGATCGACCTGCGTACCGCTGTCACGGATCACACCGCTCACGCCATACAGCAAGCGGCCGTCGTCATCGATCCTGCCGGTGCTGGCGAAGTTGATCTGGCGGTGGTTGTCACTGCCATATTGCAGTTCGATTTCATGCGCGCTTTCGGCTTGCGGGCGGCGGCTGACCATGTCCAGCAGGCCGCCGGGTGGGGTCTGGCCATAGACCGAAGAAGCCGGGCCACGCAGCAGCGCCAGGCGGTCGAGGTTCCAGGTTTCGGCTTTCGGGTTGGCGTACACGCCACGTGGCAACGGCAGGCCATCCAGGAACTGGGTGGGCTCGAAGCCGCGCACACGCATCCAGTCATAGCGGGTGTCGCTGCCGAAGCTGGCAGAGACGATGCCTGGCATATAGCGCACGGCATCGTCGAGGCTGTGCACGCCGCGGTCTTTCATCTGCTCGCGGGTCGCCACGGAAATGGACCGTGGGACTTCGACCAGGGCGGTGTCGGTCTTGGTGCCGGCGGCCGTGCGCTGGGCCAGGTAGCCGTCGACCGGGCCCCACGCGCTTTCACTGGCGCTGTTGGCGTTCACGGTGATTTCCGGCAAGGCCAGGCTGCCCTCCGGCACCGCGACCAGGCTGTAGCTGCCCGCGCTGCTCTGCTGCAATTGCAGGCCGCTGCCCAGCAGCGCTGCCTGCAAGGCGCCGAGGCCGTCATAGCGGCCGTTGACCGGCGCCGAGGTGCGGCCACTGACCAGCGCGGGGTCCAGGGCCAGGGCGATACCGGCCTGGCTGGCGATCTGGTTCAGGGCAGTGGCCAGCGGTGCGCTGGGCAGGTTGTATGCGCGCAGCGCGGACTGCTCGGCGGCGAACAAGGCAGGGCTGACCAGCGGCGCGGCCATGCCGATGGCCAGGGCCATCAGGCTGGGGCGCAGGATACGATCTACGGCACGGGACATGCGGCGGTTCCTCGACGGGTAAGTGCTTGCTGCATCCTTGCCGAGCGAGAATCGAAAAGTGACAGGGCGAATCTGAAAAAAAGTGAGAATTGTTTGTAAAAGCAGGGGCGCCTGCGATCAGGCTGCTACAGCGCTACCTGGGCGTGACCTTCACCCACCACTGGGTATGCCGCTCGACCTTCACCGGCAGCACCGGCTCCAGTGAGGCCAGTGCCAGGTCGGTATCGGTCAGCGGGAAGCTGCCGCTTACCCGCAGGTCGGCGACCGCTGCATCCACGCCCAGGTAGCCGCTGCGGTACTTGCCCAGCACCGCCAGCAAGTCGTCAAGGCGTACGTCGTCGACCACCAGCATGCCGCGCGTCCAGGCATCGGCACCGGCCGGCACTGCGCTGACCTGGCCCAGGCCATCGGCATGCATCAGCACCTGCTGGCCTTCGCGCAACACCTGCTCGTCACCGCTGTTATGCGGCATGGCCGCGACCGACGCTTGCAACACTTCAAGGCGCGTGCCTGCGGCTTCACGACGTACCAGGAAGCGCGTGCCCAGTGGGCGCAAGCGGCCATCGTCGGTGCGCACCAGCAGCGGGCGTGGGTCCTGGTGGCCGGTATCGACCGAGATTTCACCCTGGTGCAGCACGATCACCCGTTGCGCACCGGCGTAGTCGATGTCTACCGCGGTGTGGGTATTGAGGCTCAACAGGGTGCCGTCGGCCAGGCGCAAGGTGCGCAACTCGCCGGTGGCGGTACGCTGGTCGGCAAGCCAGTAGCTGGGCGCCAGTGACGGTGCGCCGACCCACGCCAGCAGCGAGCCGAGCAGGAACATGCCGGCCAGGCCGCCGCCCACCTTGCCGATGCGCCGGCGCAGGCTGGCGCGCGACTGCAGCAACGCCTGGCGCGCCGGGCCGGCGGCTGCGCTGAGCCGCTGGTCCATGGCGCCGAGCTGTCGCCAGGCGCGCGCGTGTTCTTCGCTGGCGGCATGCCAGCGCATGAACTCGCCACGTTCGGCAGGGCTGTCGCTGCCGCCGTCGAGGTTGAGTTTCCAGGCAATGGCAGCTTCCAGTACACGCGACGAGACCGGTGCGTTGCTCACGTCGGCTCCCCGTACAGGGCCACGTAGCACTGGCGCATACCCTGGGCGAGGTACTGGCGCACCCGCGACACCGAAACGCCCAGGCGCTCGGCGATTTCGGCATGGCCCATGCCATCCAGGCGGTTGTGCAGGAACGCCGCGCGGGCTTTGCTCGACAGCTTGCCAAGCAGGCGGTCGATGGCTTTGAGGTCTTCCAGAATCAGGTGCTGTACTTCGGGGGAGGGGTGTTCGGCTTCCGGCACCAGTGCCAGTTCCGCGAGGTAGGCCTGTTCCAGTGCGGCGCGCCGGAAGTGGTCGAACATCAGCCCCTTGGCCACGGCTGCAAGAAAGGCACGCGGTTCGCGGGGCGAGGCCAGCTGCTCGCGGCCTAGCAGACGCACGAAGGTGTCCTGGCTCAGGTCTTCGGCACGTTGGTGGCAGGCCATGTTGCGTTGCAACCAGGCGAGCAGCCAGCCGCGGTGATCGCGGTACAGCGTACCAACCAGATCGGCGTGTGGGCTCTGTGCAGAAGGCAAGCAGCGTCCCCCCGGAACGTATGCATTAACTAACGATAATTATTCGCGATTGTTGCAGAGGGGAGGGGGTGGGTGCAATGGACGCTTATCGGTTCGCCTGCATGGGGTTGGCCAAGGGCCTGCGGTTTCACCGGCGCTGCGTAGCCCTGGCCTTACATGCCATGGCTCTGCACCTTGCGTCGCCGCCAGCCGCGCAGGCGCTGTTCCAGTTGCAGCGGGCTGTCCAGTTGTTGGCGCCGGGCCTGGCTGAACAGGATCAGCACAAGTTCTGCGGTGACCTGGGCATCAGCGCTGGCGTGGTGGCGTTCTTCCACCTGTAGCCCAAAGCGCGCCACCCAGTCATCCAGGCCCGCCTCGCGCAGAACCGTGTCGGGGTTGAGCATCGGCGCCAGCTCGGCCACATCCAGAAACGGCGACTGCAAGCGGTAACCCAGGCTTTCTTTCAGTGCCCGCGCCAGCATGCGCTGGTCAAACGGAGCATGGAATGCCAGCACCGGGCTGTCGCCAATGAAGTCGAGCAGGTCCAGCAAGGCTTCGGCGGGCTCGCAACCGGCCGCCAGGGCGCTTGGCCCCAGCCCGTGAATCAGCACGCTGGCGTTGGTTTTCAGCAGTGGCCGCTGCAGGGTGCGTTCGAATTGCTGGGCAAAGTCGATGGCCCCGTCCTCGATGGCCACTGCGCCGATCGACAGTACCTGATCACGGTTGGGGTTGAGCCCGCTGGTTTCCAGGTCCAGCACCACCCAGCGCTGCTCACGCAACGTGCACACACCCAGGGGCGCGGGTTTAGGTTGCCGGGCCAGGCGCTGGCGCGTGGCAGGGTCCAGCTCGGGTGTGCCGGGGCGCAGCCAGGCGAACAGGCTCATAACTGGTACCGCAGGGCCAGGCTGCTTTGCAGGCGCTGGGCCTGGCGCAGGGACTCGCGCAGGATACGCCGGTCCAGGTGGTTGAGGCTGTCCGGGTCAAGCCGGTTGGAATACGGCAGGTTGGCGCGGGCCTGGCGTTGATGCTGTTGCATGCGGGTCTGCTGGATGAAGTGATACGCCTCTTCGTAGGCCGCGCCGTCCAGTGCTTCGATTACCCCTTTGGCGACCAACTGGCGCAGGCGCTCCAGGGTATTGCAGGCGCCGATGCCGTTGGCCAGCGCCAGCAGCCGGGCACCATCGACGAAGGGCGTCAGGCCCTGGACCTTCAGGTCGAGTGTGGCCGCCTTGTCATTGCCTTGGCGGGTCAGCACGAACTCGCGCAGGCGGCCCACTGGCGGGCGCTGGCGCAGGGCGTTTTCCGCCATCATGCGCTGGAATATACGGTTGTCGGCCACCTGCGCCAGCACGCCTTGGCGCAGTTGCTCGCAGCCCTGATCGTCGCCCCACACCACCCGCAGGTCGAAGTAGATGCTTGAGCCCAGCAGGTTTTCCGGGCTGGCTTCGCGGACAAAACCGGCAAAGCGCCGCGCCCACTCGGCACGCGACAGGCACAGCGCAGGGTTGCCGGCCATGATGTTGCCCGTACACAAGGTGAAGCCACACTGGGCCAGGCATTGGTTGATGTACTGTGCCAGCGGCAGCAGGCGGGCACGGATGGCGTCGGCCTCGGCACTGTCCAGCGCCTCGAAAAGGATGCCGTTGTCCTGGTCGGTGTGCAGGGTCTGTTCGCGACGCCCTTCGCTGCCAAAGCACAGCCAGCTGAAAGGCACCCCAGGGTCGCCGCGTTCAGCCAGGGCCAGTTCGATGACCCGGCATACCGTGTGGTCGTTGAGCAGGGTGATGATCTGGGTGATCTGGGTGGACGAGGCGCCGTGGGCGAGCATCCGTTCGACCAGTTGGCTGATCTCGCCGCGCAGCGAGACCAGGCTGTCCAGCCGCGGCGCATGGCGAATGGTGCGCGCCAGGTGCACAAGGTCGACCCGTTGCAGCGAGAACAGGTCGCGCTCCGAAACCACGCCACACAGCCGGCCGTTTTCCACCAGGCACACGTGGGCAATGTGCCGCTCGGTCATTGCCATGGCTGCATCGAAGGCACTGGCCTGTGGGCTGAGGTAGAACGGCTTGGCGGTCATGTGCCGGGCAATCGGCGCACCCAGCTCGGCGTCCGCCGCGGCCACCACCTGGCGCAGGTCGCGCAGGGTGAAGATGCCGGTGGGGTAGCGCTGCGTGTCAACCACGACAATGCTGCCCACCTGCTGCTCGTGCATCAGCCGCACGGCTTCGCGCAGCGGCGTATCCGCGTTGCACACCACCGGGTGCCGCATGGCCAGTTCGCCCAGCGGCGTGTTCAGCGAGTACTGGGTACCCAGGGTTTCCACCGCACGCTGGCGAACCTGCTGGTTGACCTGGTCGAGCAGGCTGCTGACCCCGCGCAGGGCAAAATCCCGAAACACTTCAGACATCGAGAACACGCGGATGAACGCTGCCTTGTTCAGTTGCAGGCAGAAGGTGTCTTCGCCGGCCAGATGCTCGGTGCGGGTGGCGCGTTCGCCGAGCAGGGCGGCCAGCGGGAAGCACTCGCCGCTGGTGATTTCGAAGGTGGTTTCGACCCCCGGTTTCACCAGATGCTGACGCTCGCCCACCACCCGGCCCTGCTTGACGATGTAGAAATGCTCGACCGGCCCGTCTGCCGGCTTGACGATGCTTTCGCCGCTGGCATAGAAGCGCAGCTGACACTGCTCGACCAGGTAGGCCAGGTGGCTGTGCTCCATCTGGTTGAACGGCGGAAAGCGCTGCAGAAACTGCAGCGTGCCCTGAATGTTCTGCAGCACTGCGGTCCTGCCCGCCTGGCTGTAGGCGTCCTTTTTGCTCATGAAACTGACCGTATCGCTATGCCGAACTATATATATCTATATATAGGTGCCGGCCATGTTGTTCTCTGCCTCCATGGTCGGCTTGCGGCGGGGTGGTGCCCATTGGACGTAAGTCTATGAGCACCCCTGTCAAAGACCCGACGAAAGGCGAATCGGGCGACGCAAGTTCTGCGGTCCTATGGGTGAAGCGGAATTTTTTTGACGAGATGGCCATGCCTGAGCAAATCGATATTTTAAGCGACGAAGAGCGCGAGGCATTGGGTATGGCCAGTGCGCCGGTAGTCGTAAAGCCGTTGGTGCTGGTGGTGGACGACAACGCGGTGAACCGTGAGGCTTTGATCCTGTACCTGAAAAGCCGGGGCATTGATTGCGTGGGCGCGGACGGGGCCGAGGAGGCCAGGTTGTACCTGCATTTCCAGCAGCGCATCGGCTTGATGATTACCGATTTGCGCATGCAGCCAGAGGATGGGCTGGAGCTGATCCGCAAGATTCGCGGGTCGGAGCGGGCGGCGTTGTCGATCATCGTCGTGTCGGGCGACACCGATGTGGCAGAGGCGGTGGACGTGATGCACCTGGGGGTGGTGGACTTCCTGCTCAAGCCGGTGGACCTGGGCAAGTTGCTGGAGCTGGTGAAGAAAGAGCTGAAAATTGATTGAGGCAGAGAGGGGCTGCTTTGCAGCCCTATCGCGACACAAGGCCGCTCCTACAGGTGCAGCGCAAGTTTTGATATTTGCGATATCCCTGTAGGAGCGGCCTTGTGTCGCGATTGGGCCGCAAAGCGGCCCCCGTACGCAGGTGTAACTTACAACCCGTTACGCGCCTTGTACTCGCGGCGACGGCGGTGCAGCACTGGCTCGGTATAGCCATTGGGCTGCTTGCCACCTTCGACCACCAGCTCCACTGCCGCCTGGAACGCAATGTTGTCGTCGAAGTTCGGCGCCATCGGGCGGTACAGAGGGTCAGCGGCGTTCTGCTGGTCGACCACCACCGCCATACGCTTGAGGCTTTCCAGCACCTGCGCCTGGCTGACCACGCCGTGGCGCAGCCAGTTGGCCAGCAGTTGCGCGGAGATGCGCAGGGTGGCGCGGTCTTCCATCAGGCCGACGTTGTTGATGTCCGGCACCTTCGAGCAACCGACACCCTGGTCGATCCAGCGCACGACATAGCCGAGGATGCCCTGGGCATTGTTGTCCAGCTCGTTGCGGATCTCTTCGGCCGACCAGTTGGTGTCGGCAGCCAGCGGGATGGCCAGGATATCGTCCACCGACGCCGGGGTGCGTGAGGCCAGTTCACGCTGGCGTGCCTGTACGTCCACCTTGTGGTAGTGCAGGGCATGCAGGGTGGCGGCAGTTGGCGACGGCACCCAGGCGGTGTTCGCACCGGCCAGCGGGTGGGCGATCTTCTGCTCGAGCATGGCGGCCATCAGGTCGGGCATGGCCCACATGCCTTTGCCGATCTGCGCACGGCCTTGCAGGCCGGTCGCCAGGCCGACATCGACGTTGTTGTTCTCGTAGGCACCGATCCACTTCTCGTTCTTCATGGCACCTTTGCGCACCACGGCGCCGGCCTCCATCGAGGTGTGAATTTCATCGCCCGTGCGGTCGAGGAAGCCGGTGTTGATGAACGCGACGCGCTCGGCAGCGGCCTTGATGCAGGACTTGAGGTTGACCGTGGTCCGGCGCTCCTCGTCCATGATGCCGACCTTCACGGTGTTGCGCGGCATGCCCAGCAGGTCTTCGACCTGGCTGAAAATCTCGGCGGCAAACGCCACTTCCTCAGGGCCATGCATCTTCGGCTTGACGATGTACACGCTGCCACTGCGGGTATTCTTGCGGCTGGTGTTGCCGTTGAGGTTGTGCAGGGCGATCAGGTTGGTGAACAGGCCATCCTGGATGCCTTCCGGAATTTCGTTGCCCTGGGCGTCGAGAATTGCCGGGTTGGTCATCAGGTGGCCAACGTTACGCACGAACAGCAGCGAACGGCCGTGCAGGGTCACGCTGCCACCGTTGGGCGCAGCGTACTCGCGGTCGGGGTTCATGGTGCGAGTGAAGGTCTTGCCACCTTTGCTCACGCTTTCGGCCAGGTCGCCCTTCATCAGGCCCAGCCAGTTGCGGTAGACGATGACCTTGTCGTCGGCATCGACAGCGGCGACCGAGTCTTCGCAGTCCATGATGGTGGTCAGTGCCGACTCCATCAGGATGTCTTTGACGCCAGCGGCGTCGGTGCTGCCAACCGGGGTGCTGGCATCGACCTGGATTTCGAAATGCAGGCCGTTGTGTTTCAGCAGCACGGCGGTCGGTGCCGCGGCATCACCCTGGAACCCGATCAGTTGGGCGTCGTCACGCAGGCCGGTGTTGGTGCCGCCCTTCAGGGTGACCACCAGCTTGCCGGCTTCGATGCGGTAGGCGGTGGAGTCGACGTGCGACCCAGCCGCCAGCGGCGCGGCTTCGTCAAGGAAGGCGCGGGCGAAGGCAATCACCTTGTCGCCACGCACTTTGTTGTAACCCTGGCCTTTTTCGGCGCCGCCTTCATCGCTGATGGCATCGGTGCCATACAGCGCGTCGTACAGCGAACCCCAACGGGCGTTGGCGGCGTTGAGGGCAAAACGGGCGTTCATCACCGGCACGACCAGCTGCGGGCCGGCCATATGGGCGATTTCTTCGTCCACGTTCTGGGTGGTGGCCTGGAAATCGTCGGCTTGTGGCAGCAGGTAGCCGATTTCCTGGAGGAATGCTTTGTAGGCTGCGGCGTCATGGGCCTGGCCTTTGCGTGCCTGGTGGTAGGCGTCGATCTTGGCTTGCAGCTCGTCGCGCTTGGCGAGCAGGGCTTTGTTCTTTGGAGCGAGGTCATTGATGATCTTCTCTGCACCCGCCCAGAACTGCTCGGCGACGATGCCGGTCCCGGGGATGGCTTCGTTGTTCACGAAGTCGTACAGGACCTTGGCGACCTGAAGGCCACCGACTTGAACGTATCCAGTCATTGCTTGCCTCACTCTGCTCAGCTATTTCGCTCTTCTGTATTAAGCCTGTAGCGCTTCTCTAAACACGTACCAGTACTTGCCCCCGGGGAAGACCCCGAGCGCGGCTGGGTGCAGCCCGCCAGACTGGCTGGCAGACAGTGTGCGTATTTTCACAGGCGCCTTGGCAGACATCCAAACGACGTTTTGTAGTCCGCGCCACGGGATACTACATGAAGCAGTAGACGGGGCAAAATCAGACTAAAAGCGCCGTTGTGCGACCCATTGGTCGCGTATGGTCACGCTGGGAGCAGGTATGTTCGCAAAAAAAGGGTGGATTGTTCCAGATAAATCTTGAAACAGTACACGATTGGCTGTGCGGATTGCCCTGCGGCAGGTTGTCGCGCCTTGCCTATACTGAGCCGACCCCCCGATTTTCTGCGCCTGGCGCGGTTCGACACGAGGAACGGCTTGTGGATCATCTTGTACTGACTGTTATCGCCCCTGACAAGGCCGGCCAGGTGGAACGTGTTGCGCAGTGCATCGCCGACCACAGCGGCAACTGGCTGGAAAGCCGCATGTCGCGCATGGCCGGGCAGTTTGCCGGGATCCTGCGGGTGGCGGTGCCGGCTGAACATCACGATGGGCTGGTGGCGGCGTTGCAGGGGCTGGCCCAGTACGACATTCGTGTGCTGGTTGCAGAGAGCGGAGTGGAACCCTCTTGTACCTGGAAGCCGATTGCCATGGAACTGGTCGGCAATGACCGGCCGGGGATCGTGCGGGACATTACTCGTTTGCTGGCGGAGTTGCAGGTGAACGTGGAACGGTTCACGACAGAAGTGCGGCCGGCACCGATGAGCAGCGAGCCGTTGTTCCATGCCGATGCCTTGTTGGCCTTGCCTCTGGCCTTGCCGCTGGACGAGCTGCAGCAGCGGCTGGAGAGTCTGGCGGATGACTTGATGGTGGAGTTGCGGTTGCGGGCGGAGGATTGAGTGGATTGGCCGGGGGCCGCTTTGCGGCCCATCGCGACGCAAGGCCGCTCCTACAGGGGATTTGGTAAAGACATCTCTTGCGGTTATCCCAGTATCACGGGGAAGGCCCTGTGGATAACCTGGGGGTTCACCTCCCCAGCCCAGGCAATGCGCCCGCTGCAGAGGTTTGCTCAAAAAACACCCAAAAATCAGCAGCTTGTGCACAAAGCACGGGGACGAGGGTGTGGATAACCTTTGGAGATGTCTCTGCAGGCCAGGTACTGCATGGCCTGCAGAGTTTTGATCGTTTTTTGATCAGGCGCGCTTGCGCAAACTTAGCCAGGCATCCACGCTGTAAATGGCCAGGCCAGCCCAGATGAACATGAAGGCTACCAGGGTGCTGGAGGACAAATGCTCATCGAACAGCAGCACCGCCTGCAGCAGTACCAGGGTTGGCGCCAGGTATTGCAGGAAGCCGAGGGTGGTGTAGGGCAGGTGCCGCGCTGCGGCGTTGAAGCACACCAGCGGTACCAGGCTCACCGGCCCCGCAGCCATCAGCCAGAGCGCTTCGCTGCTGGTGTAGAACGCGCCTTGTGCACTCATGGCCGTTGGGTGCAGCAGCAACCAGCCCAGGGCCAGCGGTACCAGCATCCAGGTTTCCACAACCAACCCCGGCAGCGCCGCAACCGGGGCCTGTTTGCGGATCAGCCCGTAGAAGCCAAAGCTCAGCGCCAGCGCCAGCGACACCCAGGGCAGGCTGCCCACCTGCCATACCTGCTGGGCCACGCCAACTGCAGCCATGCCCACTGCCAGCCATTGCAGGCGGCGCAGCCGCTCGCCCAGCAGCAGCATACCCAGCAGCACGTTGATCAGCGGGTTGATGTAGTAACCCAGGCTGGCCTCGAGCATGCGCCCGTTGTTGACCGACCACACATAGGTCAGCCAGTTGAAGGCAATCAGCGCCCCGCTCAGGGCCAGGACCCCCAGCCGGCGCGGGTTGTCGCGCAGCTCGCGCCACCAGCCGGGGTGTTTCCACAGCAGTAGCAGCAGCGAGCCGAACAGTGCCGACCAAAGCACCCGGTGGACGATGATCTCCACCGCCGGGACGCTCTGGATTGCCTTGAAGTAAATCGGGAACAGGCCCCAGATGATGTAGGCGCTCAGGCCCAGGATATACCCGCGACGCGGGTTTGCGGCGTGCATGCAGAATCCTTGCTTAGGTAGCTAAATAAAGCGACCCCTATTGTAGACAGAGGCGTGCACCGTTTTAGAACAATTTCAGCGGGGCTTCATCCAGCGCCGCCATTTGTTCACGCAGGGCGAGGATCTGATCGCCCCAATAGCGCGGCTGGCCGAACCAGGGGAAGCTGGGCGGGAATGCCGGGTCATCCCAGCGCCGCGCCAGCCACGCGCTGTAATGCAACTGGCGCAGCGCCCGCAGCGGTTCGATCAGGGCCAGCTCGCGCGGGTCGAAATCGTGGAACTCGTTGTAGCCGTCGATCAGTTCGGCCAACTGCCCCAGGCGCTCCTGGCGGTCGCCGGCCAGCATCATCCACAGGTCTTGTACGGCGGGGCCCATGCGGCAGTCGTCGAGGTCGACCACGTGGTACACGTCTTCGCGGTGCATCAGGTTGCCGGGGTGCAGGTCGCCATGCAGGCGGATGAGCTGGTGCGGGGTGCGGGCGTAGATGTCCTCGACCCGCTTGAGCAGGTCGCGGGCGACTGACGCGTACGCCGGCAGCAGCTCGCGGGGTACAAAACCCCCATTGAGCACAGTGTTCAGCGAGGCATGGCCGAAACTGTCCACAGTCAGCGCTTCACGGTGAGCGAACGGTTTGCAGGCGCCGACGGCATGCAGGCGGCCAAGCAGTTGCCCCAGGCGGTAGAGCTGGTCGAGGTTGCCAGGCTCCGGGGCATGGCCGCCACGGCGCGGGAACAACGTGAAGCGAAAGCCCTGGTGCTCGAACAAGGTGCGGCCGGCGTGCTGCATGGGCGCTACGACCGGCACTTCGCAATCGGCCAGTTCAGCGGTAAAGCTGTGTTCTTCGAGGATGGCCGCATCGCTCCAGCGGCCAGGCCGGTAGAACTTGGCGATCAGCGGCTGCGCTCCCTCGATGCCCACCTGGTAGACGCGGTTCTCGTAGCTGTTCAGTGCCAGCACCCGGGCATCGCTGAGAAAGCCGAGGCTTTCCACGGCGTCCAGGACCAGGTCAGGGGTGAGGGTATCGAACGGATGGGACATGTGAGCTCCGGGGGTATACGGCATGAGCTCCATGGTACAGGGTTATCCCTGTAGCGTACCCGTAGGGTTTACCCGCGAACCGCCTGCGCCACGGCCGGCCTAGGCAGGCACCCCGAGCAACACATAGGCAGGGTGGAACTGAACCCGTACCTGCTGGCCGGCCAACCAACCCGCCTCTGCCATGGCACACAGCGTTTGCCCGTTGCCCAGCGCCAACCGGACTTCATTGGGCCCGTCGGCCTCCACCAGCACGTCTTCTACCGTGGCCCGCAGGCAATTGCTCCCCGCTTCAGGCTTGTCCCCCTCGGCCAGCAACTGCACCCAGCCTGCCTTGAGTAGTGCCACCACCCTGCTGCCCAAGGTCAGCTCCAACCGCGCGGTGCTGTCGTGGGTGATCAGCGCGTCGATCTCCAGCCCGCCACCCAGCGCCAGGCTGACCCGGTCATAGCGGCCCTCACGGCGCAGGCCGCTGACCTGGCCCTGCAGCTGGTTGCGCGCGCTGGTGCGTAGCATCAGGCGCCCAAGCAAGTCGAGGTCGCTGGAGTCTTCCGCGGCCTCGAGAATTTGCGCCTGTAGGGCCTGCAGCCTTTGGTACAGGCGCAATACGCGCTGACCCTCCACCGACAGCCGGGCGCCTCCACCCCCACGCCCGCCAGTGCTGCGCTCGACCAACGGCTGACTGGCCAGGTTGTTGAGCTCATCGATGGCGTCCCAGGCTGCCTTGTAGCTGATGCCCGCCGCCTTGGCCGCACGGGTGATCGAGCCTTGCTCGGCAATGTGCTGCAGCAGTGCGATGCGCTGCGGGCGCCGGGCGATGTGCTGGGTGAGTAGAGTGGGCAAGGACATGGGCATCCGGTCGCTGTAGGGGCCTGGGGCGAATAGTGTGGCGTAGCGGCAGGGTTATACATACCCCGGCTTCGGCGTACGCGCCAGGCAATACACATCCACCCGCTGTGCCCCGGCTTTGCGCAACACCTGGGCAATGGCCTGGGCGGTAGCGCCAGTGGTCAACACGTCATCGACGATGGCGACGTGCTTGCCTGGCAGGTCACCGGCGACCGCAAAGGCCTGGCGCAGATTGCGCCGCCTGCCTTTGGCACTCAACCGCTGCTGCGCGGGGGTTTCCCGAGTGCGCAGCAGTACCCGCTCATCGCACGGTATGCCCACGTGCGCCGCCAGCCAGCGGGCCAGCAGCCCGGCCTGGTTGAACCCACGCTCGCGCAGTCGACGCCTGGCCATGGGCACAGGCAACAGCAGTTCAGGGCGTGGCAACCCCTCGGCATAGCGGTAGCGTAGCCCTTGCCCAAGCAACTCGGCCATCAAACGCCCCAACGGCCACTGCCGGTTGTGCTTGAAGCGGCTGATCAACGTGTCGACCGGAAAGCCGAAATGCCACAGGGCAAAGACCTTTTCGAACGCCGGCAAGCGGCGGCTGCACTGGGCGCAGGCGAGGCCGGCCATGGGCAGTGGCAGGGCGCAGTAGCGGCAATGGTCGCCCAGCCAGGGCAGCTCTTGCTCACAACCGACGCACAGCGGGTAGTGTTGCCCGGCAGGCGCGTCGCACAATAAACAGATCTGGTTAATAAGTGAGCACTTGTAAACCAGTCGTTTCCAGTTGAGTTGACAGTTCATAGGCCATCCGTGACTATGCGAGTTATCCGTGATGCGCTGGCGGGCTTTCCTGTCCCCGCGCCAGCTTAAGCCTAAACAAGGAAACGCCGATGAGCGCCAGCACAACTGCAACAACACGTCACGACTGGTCCCTGGCCGAGGTCAAGGCCCTGTTCCAGCAGCCTTTCAATGACTTGCTGTTCCAGGCGCAGACGGTGCACCGCGCGCATTTCGACCCCAACCGCGTGCAGGTTTCGACGTTGCTGTCGATCAAGACCGGAGCCTGCCCGGAAGATTGCAAATATTGTCCACAGTCCGGCCACTACAACACTGGGCTGGAAAAACAGAAGTTGATGGAAGTGCAGAAGGTGCTGGAAGAAGCAGCACGCGCCAAAGCCATTGGCTCGACCCGCTTCTGCATGGGCGCGGCGTGGAAGCACCCGTCGGCCAAAGACATGCCTTATGTGCTGGAGATGGTCAAAGGGGTGAAGGCCTTGGGCCTGGAAACCTGCATGACCCTGGGCAAGCTCGACCAGGAGCAGACCCAGGCCCTGGCCCAGGCAGGCCTCGACTACTACAACCACAACCTCGACACCTCGCCGGAGTTCTACGGCAGCATCATCACTACGCGCACCTACAGCGAGCGCCTGCAGACCCTGGCCTACGTGCGCGATGCGGGCATGAAGATCTGCTCGGGCGGCATCCTGGGCATGGGCGAGTCGCTGGACGACCGCGCCGGGCTGCTGATCCAGCTGGCCAACCTGCCCGAACACCCCGAGTCGGTGCCGATCAACATGCTGGTCAAGGTGGCCGGTACGCCGCTGGCCGAGGAGGAAGATGTCGACCCGTTCGACTTCATTCGCATGCTGGCCGTAGCCCGCCTGTTGATGCCCAAATCGCATGTGCGCCTGTCTGCCGGCCGTGAGCAGATGAACGAGCAGATGCAGGCCCTGGCCTTCATGGCCGGTGCCAACTCGATTTTCTACGGTGAAAAACTGCTGACCACTGCCAACCCGCAGGCTGACAAGGACATGCAGCTGTTCGCGCGCCTGGGCATCAAGCCTGAAGCACGCGAGGAGCACGCCGACGAAGTGCACCAGGCCGCCATCGAGCAGGCGCTGGTCGAGCAGCGCAGCAGCGAGATGTTCTACAACGCCGCGACCGCCTGAGATGGCTTTCGACCTGGCGGCGCGCCTGGCCGAACGGCGCGCTGCGGACCTGTACCGGCAACGGCCACTGCTGGAAAGCCCGCAAGGCCCGGAGGTGGTGGTCGACGGCCAGCGCTTGCTGGCCTTCTGCAGCAACGATTACCTGGGCCTGGCCAACCACCCTGAGGTGGTTGGCGCCTGGCAGGCCGGTGCCGAGCGCTGGGGTGTCGGTGGCGGTGCGTCGCACTTGGTGATCGGCCATAGCACCCCACACCACCAGGTCGAAGAGGCGCTGGCCGAGCTGACGGGGCGCCCTCGTGCGCTGCTGTTTTCCACCGGCTACATGGCCAACCTGGGTGCCATCACCGCGCTGGTGGGGCAGGGCGACACGGTGCTGCAGGACCGCCTGAACCATGCCTCGCTGCTCGATGGCGGGCTGCTCAGCGGTGCGCGGTTCAACCGCTACCTGCACAACGACCCGGCCAGCCTGGCCAGCCGCCTGGACAAGGCCGTTGGCAATACTCTGGTGGTCACTGACGGTGTGTTCAGCATGGACGGCGACCTGGCCGACCTGCCGGCCCTGGCCGAGGTCGCCCGGGCCCGGGGTGCCTGGCTGATGGTCGACGATGCCCATGGCCTGGGCACCCTTGGCGCTCAGGGCGGTGGTATCGTCGAGCACTTCGGCCTGGGCGTGGACGATGTACCGGTGCTGATCGGTACGCTGGGCAAGGCCTGCGGTACTTCCGGTGCCTTTGTTGCCGGGAGCGAGGAACTGATCGAGGCGCTGGTGCAATTCGCCCGCCCCTACATCTACACCACCAGCCAGCCACCGGCACTGGCCTGCGCCACGCTGAAGAGCCTGGAGCTGCTGCGCCGCGAAAGCTGGCGCCGCGAGCACCTGGCCGCATTGATTCGCCAGTTCCGTGAAGGCGCGCAGCAGATCGGCCTGGAACTGATGGACAGCCCCACACCGATCCAGCCGATCGTGATTGGCGACAGCGCGCAGGCCTTGCGCCTGTCGCGCATGTTGCGCGAGCGCGGCTTGCTGGTCACCGCCATCCGCCCACCGACCGTACCGGCGGGCAGTGCCCGTCTGCGCGTAACATTGAGCGCCGCCCACAGCCAGGCGCAGGTGCAGCTATTGTTGAATGCATTGGCCGAGTGTTATCCACAATTGGAGAACGCCGATGCGTAATCGTCTTGTACTGCTGCCCGGCTGGGGCCTGGGCACTGCCGCACTGGAACCGCTGGCCGCCAGCCTGCGCGCCCAGGACCCCCGTCTGCAGGTAGAGCTGATGCCCCTGCCGGAATTGCCCCACAGCGATGTTGAGGGCTGGCTTGAGCACCTCGACCGTAAATTGCCGGGCGATGTCTGGCTAGGTGGCTGGTCGTTGGGCGGCATGCTCGCCAGCGCCCTGGCACACAAGCGTGGCGACCACTGCTGCGGCTTGCTCACCTTGGCCAGCAACCCCAGTTTCGTTGCCCGTGGCGACTGGCCGCATGGCATGGCCGAAGACACCTTTGGCACTTTCCTCGACGGCTGCCGCAGCCATACCCAAGTCACCCTGAAGCGCTTTCGCAGCTTGTGCAGCGATGGCGCCCAGCAGCCGCGTACCCTGCTGCGCCAGCTGGGTGTCGGCGTACCGGACACCGACCCTCTGTACCTCGCCACCGGCCTTGAAGTGCTGGCCAAGCTGGATACCCGCGAAGCCCTGCAGGCTTACGGCGGCCCGCAACTGCACCTGTTCGCCGGCAGCGATGCGCTGGTGCCGGGCGAGGCAGCCAAGGCCTTGAGCGAGCTGCTGCCCGATGTGGAGGTGGGCCTGGTAGAAGACAGTTCCCACGCCTTCTTGCTGGAGTACCCGCAAGAGCTGGCGGCTGGCATCAAGAGTTTCCTGCATGAGAGTGGCGATGACTGACCTTTCCTGTCCGACCCTGCCCGGCGCTTTGCCCGACAAACGCCAGGTAGCGGCTTCGTTCTCCCGCGCTGCAGCCAGCTACGACAGCGTAGCCGCGTTGCAGCGCGCCGTGGGCTTGAGCCTGTTGGGGCAAATGCCGGCCGGCTGGCAGCCATTGCGCTGGCTGGACCTGGGCAGCGGTACCGGCCATTTCAGCCGTATCCTGGCTGAGCGGTTCGCCCAGTCCAGCGGTGTGGCGGTGGATATCGCCGAAGGCATGCTGCGCCATGCCCGCAATGAACAACGCGGTGCGCACTACCACGTGGCCGGCGACGCCGAGCGTTTGCCATTGCGCGATGCCAGCGTCGACCTGGTGTTCACCAGCCTGGCCGTGCAATGGTGCGACCAGTTCGCCAGTGTGCTGGCCGAAGCGCTGCGGGTACTGCGCCCGGGCGGCGTGCTGGCCTTCAGCAGCCTGTGCGTAGGTACCCTCGACGAACTGCGTGCCAGCTGGCAGGCGGTGGACGGCCTGGTGCATGTAAACCGCTTCCGCCGTTTCGAGGACTACCAGCGCCTGTGTGCCGCCAGCGGTTTTGAGCAGCTTGAGCTGCATCGCTGTGCGCATGTGCTGCATTACCCGGACGTACGCAGCCTGACCCACGAACTGAAGGCGTTGGGCGCGCACAATCTCAACCCTGGGCGACCGTCCGGGTTGACTGGCCGGGCACGCATGCAGGGCCTGTTGCAGGCGTACGAGGCATTTCGCCAGCCTGCCGGGCTGCCAGCCACCTATCAGGTGGTCTATGGTGTGTTGCGCAAGCCACAGGCGTAAGGGGAGCAAGATGAGCAGGGCCTATTTCATCGCCGGTACCGATACCGATGTCGGCAAGACCACCGTCGCGGCCGGTTTGCTGCATGCGGCGCGGTTGCAAGGCTTGAGCACCCTGGGTGCCAAGCCGGTGGCCTCTGGGTGCACGATGACCCCCAACGGCTTACGCAACAGCGACGCCCAGGCGCTGATTGATGAAAGCACCATCAAGTTGCCCTATGGGCAGGTCAACCCGTTTGCCTTCGAGCCTGCAATTGCGCCGCATGTGGCCGCCCGCGAGGCGGGGGTGACTTTGGAGGTGGCAGAATTGCTGGCGGCCATGCGCAATGTGCTGCAACAAAATGCCGATTTCACCTTGGTCGAGGGGGCTGGGGGCTGGCGTGTGCCGCTTTCGGGGCTGGAGAACCTTTCAGATCTGGCGGTGGCCCTGCAGTTGCCGGTGATTCTGGTGGTGGGGGTGCGGCTGGGGTGTATCAGCCATGCCTTGCTCAGCGCCGAGGCGATCGAGCGCGACGGGCTGCAGTTGGCAGGCTGGGTGGCGAACATCATCGAGCCGCGCACTTCACGGCTTGAAGAGAACCTGGCCAGCCTGGCCGAGCGCTTGCCAGCGCCTTGCCTGGGGCGGGTGCCCAAGCTGAAGCAGGCCAGTGCAGACAAGGTGGCTGAGCATTTGCAGCTGGATTTGCTGGATTAGGTGCTGGAATACTCAGGGCCTATCAACTGGCACCGGGCCATTAGCGATTTAAACGGGCCTTTTTACCGACGGCCTGTTTTAATGGGTTGTGTTCCTATCCAGCGTCAATGGAGTCCTGACATGGAAATCACCGGTAGCTCCGCCTATTACGCGGGGCTGAGCGCTATACAAGCCGGCCAGAACCGCGTCGATCAGGCTGCCAGCCAGATCGCCAACACCACCGCCGAACGTACCGCCACCAGCCAGTCCAGCGACTTCCAGGCCGAACGCCTGCGTGCGGTCGACCGCAGCCAGCAGATGGACCTGGCCACCAGCCTGGTGCAACAGGCGGTCGGCAAGACCGAAGTCGAGCTTGGCGCAAAGGTCGTCAAGGCATCCGACGAAATGCTCGGCCGGATCATCGATACCTACGCCTGACAGAGTGCCGATTTCGAATAACACATAGCCCCTGTAGGAGCGGGCGTGCCCGCGAAAGCGTCAGCTCAGGCAACCCATTGCCTGGCCGGGCCCTTTCGCGGGCATGCCCGCTCCCACAGGGTATTGTTTTTATTGAGCTTGGCATAAACGCCATTTTTCGCGGCGTAAATGGCACTATCGTCCCTCCTTGACAGAAGCCGGAGCTAAACGTAAGTTTCAAACAACTGTTTGACAGACGCCGCGGCGCACGCGGGTCACCCCACAGAACTCACCTAGAGGTTCATCGCAATGCCTGACTACAAAGCCCCCTTGCGTGATATCCGCTTCGTTCGCGACGAGCTGCTCGGTTACGAGGCGCACTATCAGAGCCTGCCGGGTTGCCAGGACGCAACGCCCGACATGGTCGACGCGATTCTTGAAGAAGGTGCGAAGTTCTGTGAGCAGGTGCTGGCGCCGCTGAACCGTGTGGGTGACCAGGAAGGCTGCACCTGGAGCGAGTCGGGCGTGAAAACCCCAACCGGCTTCAAGGCGGCTTACGAACAATTCGTCGAAGGCGGCTGGCCCAGCCTGGCACATGATGTGGAACACGGCGGCCAGGGCCTGCCAGAGTCGCTGGGCCTGGCCCTGAGCGAGATGGTCGGTGGTGCGAACTGGTCGTGGGGCATGTACCCGGGCCTGTCCCACGGCGCCATGAACACCATTTCTGCGCACGGCACCGCCGAGCAGCAGCACACCTACCTGACCAAGCTGGTGTCGGGCGAATGGACCGGCACCATGTGCCTGACCGAGCCACACTGCGGTACCGACCTGGGCATGCTGCGCACCAAGGCCGAACCGCAGGCTGACGGCAGCTACAAGGTGTCGGGCACCAAGATCTTCATTTCCGCCGGTGAGCACGACATGGCCGAGAACATCGTGCATATCGTTCTCGCGCGCCTGCCGGATGCACCGGCCGGTACCAAGGGCATTTCGCTGTTCATCGTGCCGAAGTTCCTGCCCAATGCCGAAGGCGGTGTGGGTGAGCGCAATGGCGTGAGCTGCGGCTCGATCGAACACAAGATGGGCATCCACGGCAACGCCACCTGCGTGATGAACTTCGATGGCGCCACCGGCTACCTGATCGGCCCGGCCAACAAAGGCCTGAACTGCATGTTCACCTTCATGAACACCGCGCGCCTGGGTACCGCGCTGCAGGGCCTGGCCCACGCCGAAGTCGCGTTCCAGGGTGGCCTGAAGTACGCCCGCGAGCGTTTGCAGATGCGCTCCCTGACCGGCCCCAAGGCACCGGACAAGGCCGCCGACCCGATCATCGTCCACCCGGACGTGCGCCGCATGCTGCTGACAATGAAAGCGTTCGCCGAGGGCAACCGCGCGATGGTCTACTTCACCGCCAAGCAGGTGGACATCGTCAAGTACAGCCAGGATGAAGAAGAGCGCAAGAAGGCCGATGCCCTGCTGGCCTTCCTCACCCCGATCGCCAAGGCGTTCATGACCGAAGTCGGTTTCGAAGCGGCCAACCATGGCGTGCAGATCTATGGCGGTCACGGCTTCATCGCCGAGTGGGGCATGGAGCAGAACGTGCGTGATAGCCGTATCTCGATGCTGTACGAGGGCACCACGGGCATCCAGGCCCTCGACCTGCTCGGCCGCAAGGTGCTGATGACCCAGGGCGAAGCGCTGAAGGGCTTCACCAAGATCGTGCACAAGTTCTGCCAGGCGCAGGAAGGTGTCGAGGCGGTCAAGGAGTTCGTCGAGCCGCTGGCAGCCATCAACAAGGAATGGGGCGAGCTGACCATGAAAGTGGGCATGGCTGCCATGAAAGACCGCGAAGAAGTGGGTGCGGCCTCCGTCGATTACGTGATGTATTCCGGCTACGCCTGCCTGGCCTACTTCTGGGCCGACATCGCCCGCCTGGCCGCTGAAAAGCTGGCCGCCGGCACCAGCGAAGCGGCGTTCTACACCGCCAAGCTGCAGACCGCGCGCTTCTACTTCCAGCGCATCCTGCCGCGTACCCGCACGCATGTGGCGGCCATGCTGTCGGGCGCCAACAACCTGATGGACATGGACGAAGAGAGCTTCGGCCTGGCGTACTGATTCAACCGCTGTTGCCAGAACCCGCCTGCCCTCACCGGCAGGCGGGTTTTTTTGTTCAGGCCCAGGCCACTCGACAACCCTGGCCGATTTGAAATTCAACTGTTCGGGTACGCTGCCGATGAAATAAGGGCACAATGCCACTATTGATCTGCCGGGTCGGAGATTACCCTTGTTTCGTTTTAACGCTGTACGTGCCAGCCATTTCCTGCCCTCGCTGCTGCTGCTGTTGGCAGGGCTCGCCGCAGCTTATGTGAGAGACCTCAGTGTGTTTTTCACATCGCTGTTCAATGTTCTGCCCACCTTGGTGCTGCTGCTGGGTGGCGCTTACTGCGCGGTGTATCGTCGCCAACGTGAGCTGTTTCTGATGCTTACGGTATACATCGCCTACTTTCTGCTCGACACCCAGACCGACTTCTACCGCGACCACGGCCGTGTGCGCGAGGATGCAGCGGTGGTCTTCCACCTGGTATGCCTGCTGTTGCCGGCATTGTTCGGCCTGTATGGTGCCTGGCAGGAGCGCACCCACCTGCTGCAAGACCTGGTGGCCCGTGGCGCCGTGCTGTTTGCCGTGGGCAGCGTGGCAGTGGCCCTGGAGCAAAGCTACCCCGAGGCGCTGTTGACCTGGTTGGCGGAGATTCGCTGGCCGACCTTGCATGGCCAGTGGATGAGCCTGATCCAGTTGGCCTACCCGCTGGTCGCGGGGGTGTTCATCCTGCTGGTGGTGCAGTACCTGCGCGCGCCGAGGCCGTTGCACGCGGCCCAGATCATCGGTCTGCTGGGCATTTTCTGGATGCTGCCGCAAACGTTCATCCTGCCGTTCACGCTGAACATCATGTGCAGCCAAGTGATGTTGATGATCGCCGCAGCAGTTGCGCACGAGGCCTACCAGATGGCCTTCCGCGACGAGCTGACCGGTTTGCCCGGCCGGCGTGCGTTGAACGAGCGCATGCAGCGGCTGGGTCGCAACTATGTCATCGCCATGACCGACGTTGACCACTTCAAGAAATTCAACGACACGCACGGTCACGATGTCGGCGATCAGGTGTTGCGCCTGGTGGCCAGCCGTTTGGCCAAGGTCACCGGTGGTGGGCGTGCCTACCGCTATGGGGGAGAGGAGTTCGCCTTGGTGTTCGCGGGCAAGACCGCCGAGGAATGCGTGCCCCATGTGGAAGCGGTGCGCGAGGTGATCGCCAACTATGTGATGCACCTGCGCGACAAGTACAACCGCCCGCAAGACGATACCGCCGGGCGCCAACGCCGCGCCGGCAGCAGCGGCGGCACAGTTTCGGTGACCATCAGCATTGGCGTTGCCGAGCGCCAGGCCGATCACCGTAACCCCGAAGCCGTGCTCAAGTCGGCCGACCAGGCGCTCTACGACGCCAAAGGCGCAGGGCGCAATTGTGTGGTGGTGCATGGCCAGCAATCGCGGCGTGGGGCTGTACGTACTGCGTGACCAAAATAGACTAAGCGGTCTATTGATGACCCTATGTCTCGTAAATGTTGTTCGGTTACACTGGCATCAACCCCAGTGTCGCGGTACCCCGAGACCGCCCAGCCCCCACTTGCGAGAGGTTGTCATGGCTGACTATAAAGCGCCCGTGCGCGACATGCGCTTCGTACTGAATGAAGTGTTCAACGTGGCTGAGCAGTGGGCGCAATTGCCCGGGCTGGCCGAAGTCGTCGATGCCGATACGGCCATGGCCGTACTGGAGGAGGCTGGCAAGGTGACCGCCAAGACCATCGCACCGCTCAGCCGCGCGGCCGATGAAGAGGGCTGCCACTGGGACAATGGCGCGGTGCGCACACCGGCCGGCTTCATCGAGGCCTACAACACCTACGCCGAAGGTGGCTGGGTGGGCGTGGGTGGCGACCCGCTGTTTGGCGGCATGGGTATGCCCAAGGCCATTTCGGCGCAGGTCGAGGAAATGGTCAATGCCTCGAGCCTGGCCTTTGGCCTGTACCCGATGCTGACCGCCGGCGCCTGCCTGTCGATCAACGCCCACGCCAGCGAGGCGCTGAAGGAAAAGTACCTGCCCAACATGTACGCCGGTGTATGGGCTGGCTCCATGTGCCTGACCGAACCGCATGCGGGTACCGACCTCGGCATCATCCGCACCAAGGCCGAGCCACAGGCGGACGGCAGCTACAAGGTCAGCGGCACCAAGATCTTCATCACCGGCGGCGAGCACGACCTGACCGAGAACATCATCCACCTGGTGCTGGCCAAGTTGCCGGATGCGCCGGCGGGGCCGAAGGGCATCTCGCTGTTCCTGGTGCCCAAGTTCATGGTGAACGAGGATGGCAGCCTCGGTGCGCGCAACCCGGCCACCTGTGGCTCCATCGAGCACAAGATGGGCATTCAGGCGTCGGCTACCTGCGTCATGAACTTCGACGAGGCTGTGGGCTATATCGTCGGTGAGCCGAACAAAGGCCTGGCAGCCATGTTCACCATGATGAACTACGAGCGCCTGGGGGTGGGTATACAGGGGCTGGCGACGGCCGAGCGTTCCTACCAGAATGCCGTGGAGTACGCGCGCGACCGTTTGCAAAGCCGTGCCCCCACCGGCCCGCAAGCCAAGGACAAAGCCGCCGACCCGATCATCGTCCACCCGGATGTGCGGCGCATGCTGTTGACCATGAAGGCACTCATCGAGGGCGGCCGCGCGTTTTCCACCTATGTGGCCATGCAACTGGACAGTGCCAAGTACAGCGAAGACCCTGGCGTGCGCAAACGCAGCGAAGAACTGGTGGCATTGCTTACGCCGGTGGCCAAGGCCTTCCTGACCGACCTGGGCCTGGAGTGCGCGGTGCACGGCCAACAAGTCTTCGGCGGGCATGGCTACATCCGTGAATGGGGCCAGGAGCAACTGGTGCGTGATGTGCGCATCACCCAGATCTACGAGGGCACCAACGGCATTCAGGCCCTCGACCTGATGGGCCGCAAGGTGGTGGCCAGCGGCGGCGCCTACTACACGCTGTTCTCCGACGAAATTCGCCAGTTCATGGCCAGTGCGGGTAGCGAGCTGGATGAGTTCACCCGCCCTCTGGGTGCTGCGCTCGGCCAGCTGGATGGGCTGACTGAATGGGTACTGCAGCAGGCCAAGGGCAACCCGAATGAAATTGGCGCAGCATCGGTCGAGTACCTGCATGCCTTTGGTTATGTCGCCTATGGCTACATGTGGGCATTGATGGCGCGGGCGGCGAAGGCGGGGGAGGGCGACGAGGCGTTTTATTCGGGCAAGCTGGGCACGGCGCGGTTCTACTTCGCGCGCTTGCTGCCACGGGTGGATTCGCTGGTGGCCTCGGTGAAGGCGGGCAGTGAGTCGCTTTACCTGCTGGATGCCGAACAGTTCTAGCTGATTCAGGGGCCGCACAGCGGCCCCTGTGCTTCGCGTATCTGCGAATGCCTCTCTTGTGTAAGCCTTTTCCTACACAACGTGGTGACTTTTCACCACTGTTCTCAGATTGGATCCACGGCTAATCTTTACCACATGGACGTTGCGCAGGAAGCGCAAAGGACAGATCAAGGATGGCGACGAAGGACCACCTGCCAGGATGGCGGGGCGATACGGATGCCACAGGGAAACAGTCTGGAAAACCCCGCTTCGGCGGGGTTTTCTTTGCGCGCGTGTTTTATCAGGCCAGCACATCCAGCGGTGATGCGCCCAGCTGTCGCGCGTCTGTCTCTTCTTCCAGCAGCGTACGCAGCAGTTCGACCGATGCCTGCTGGCGCTGGGCATCGCGGAACACCAGCCCTACCTTCAACGGTACTCGCGGCTCGCTCAGCGGCTTCCACAACAGCCCTGGGTCGTCCTCGGCGGCGTCTTTGGCCCGGCCTGGCAGAATGGTTGCCAGCGCGGTGTGCGCCAGGCTGTCGAGAATACCCGCCATGTTGTTCATCTCGGCCTGCACCTGCGGCCGCCGGCCCTGGCTGGCTAACTGGGCCTGCCAGATCTGGCGGATCTGAAACTCCTCGCCCAGCATCAGCATGGGCAACTCGGCCGCCTGGCGGATGGACACCTTCTTGAAATCCTTCAGTGGGTGGGTGGCGGGTATCACCAATTGCAGCTCGTCCTCGTACAGCAACAGGCCATGCAGGCCGGGCTGGCGTGGCGGCAGGTAGCTGATGCCGATGTCCAGGTTACCGCTGAGCAGGCGCCGCTCGATCTCCAGCCCCGATAACTCGTAGATCTGCACCACCAGGTGGGGTTGGGCCTTGCGCAGCCGTTCGAGCAATTGCGGCACCAGGCTGGGGCGTACCGTTTGCAGCACACCGATGGCCAAGGTGCGCAAAGACTGGCCCTTGAAGTTGCGCATGGCCTCGTGGGCACGCTGCAGGCCATCGAGCAGCGGCAGGGCATGGTTGTACAGGGTATGGGCCGCCAGGGTCGGCAGCAGGCGCTTGTTGCTGCGCTCGAACAGGCTCAGGTCCAGGCTGTGTTCCAGTTGGCGGATCTGTTGTGAAAGCGCTGGCTGTGACAGCGACAGGCGCTCGGCGGCGCGGCCGACGTGGCCCTCTTCGTACACCGCGACGAAATAACGCAGTTGGCGAAAATCCATAAGTGATGCTTATCAAAATTGCTGGAAAATCGAAATGGCGGTAACCCCTCGTGGCGCCTAGTCTATCGCCGTATTCCAACGGGTTACAGCGCTGAATCAGTCGATTGTTACCGTGGATGAGAAACACTTTTGATAGGCAAGACAAAATAATGAGCGGCGGCGCCAAGACCGCCCTGTGCTCGCCCCTTACCGTGCATTGGCTGGAGCCCCGATGAACCTGTTCAACCTGCGCCGCTCGGCCCCGACCGCCGCGGCCGAGCCCAAGCCTGTGCCGGTGCGTGTGCCACCTGCTGCCGAGTTGTCGCGTGACTGCCTGATGCCCGGGATCGAACGGCCTGCGCAGGTGTTCGTGCGCGGGCAGGGCTCCTGGTTGTGGGACGATGCCGGGCATGCCTACCTGGACTTCACCCAGGGCGGCGCAGTGAATAGCCTGGGCCATAGCCCCAGCGTGCTGGTCAAGGCGTTGGGCAGCCAGGCCCAGGCGCTGGTCAACCCAGGCGCGGGGTTTCATAGCCGTGGCCTGCTGGCGCTGGCCAACCGCCTGTGCCAGAGCACCGGTAGCGACCAGGCCTACCTGCTCAACAGCGGTGCCGAAGCCTGTGAAGGGGCGATCAAGCTGGCGCGCAAGTGGGGCCAACTGCACCGCAATGGCGCCTATCACATCATCACCGCCAGCCAGGCCTGCCATGGCCGCAGCCTGGGCGCGCTGTCGGCGTCCGACCCATTGCCCTGCAACCGCTGTGAACCGGGCCTGCCCGGGTTCAGCAAGGTGCCGTTCAATGACCTGGCGGCGCTGCACGCCGAAGTGGATTCGCGCACTGTGGCCATCATGCTGGAGCCGGTGCAGGGCGAGGCCGGGGTAATTCCGGCGAGCCGCGAGTACCTCAAGGGCGTGGAAACCCTCTGTCGTGAGCTGGGCATCCTGCTGATCCTCGATGAGGTACAGACCGGCATCGGGCGCTGTGGCGCATTGTTGGCCGAGGAGACCTATGGCGTGCGTGCTGACATCATCACCCTGGGTAAAGGCCTGGGCGGTGGTGTGCCACTGGCCGCGTTGCTGGCCCGCGGTACGGCGTGCTGCGCCGAACCGGGCGAGCTGGAGGGCAGCCACCATGGCAATGCGCTGATGTGCGCTGCGGGCCTGGCCGTGCTGGATACCGTACTGGAGCCCGGCTTCTTCGGCCAGGTGCAGGACCACGGCCGCCACCTGCGCGACGGCCTGAGCCGCCTGGCGGGGCGTTATGGCCAGGGCGAAGTACGCGGGCAAGGGCTGCTGTGGGCGCTGCAGCTGAAGGAAAACCAGGCGCGTGAACTGGTGGCTGCCGCCCTGCACGAAGGCTTGCTGCTCAACGCCCCACAAGCGGATGTGGTGCGTTTCTCTCCGGCGCTGACCGTGAGCAAGGGCAATATCGACGAAATGCTGCTGCGCCTGGCCCGCGCCTTTGCCCGCTTGCATGCGCAGCAGCATGCGCGCCGCGAAGTGTCGGCCTAAGTGTCGGGGTAAGTGGCACGTTAACCAATTCTACGAACCGTCTGGCGTTCCTGCGCATCGCCCCTGGCCTGTTCCATTCGGCCCGGGGCGTTTTTTTGCCTGTGGAACCTCCAGGACCAGCGGCTAGTCTGTGTTGTAACCCCTTCAGGAGAGACTCACATGGACTTTATCCGCATTATTATCGCCATTATCTTGCCGCCGCTCGGGGTGTTTCTGCAGGTTGGGTTTGGCGGGGCGTTCTGGCTGAACATTCTGCTGACCCTGCTGGGGTACATTCCAGGGATCGTGCATGCGGTGTACATCATCGCCAAGCGTTAGCCTGCCCAGGCTTCATTACCGGCAAGCCGGGCTCCCACAGGTTGGTGCAGCATTTAACCCCTTCGCTGTACCTGTGGGAGATTCTATGGTTCCTGGCATGGGTAGCCGGAGCATCTTCAGCGCCTGTGAGATCGAGCGCCGCCCGCGCGGCGCAATCGCGAGCTGCGCTCGCTCCTACGTTTGTTTCGGGCCAATTATTCCTGTGGGATTCGCGCGCGAACGCCTTGGTGCATGCCTCAATATCGCGCCGTACAAACAAGGCGGCCGCGCGCGCCTGTAACAGGCGTTACTGGCCCGAAACAAACGTAGGAGCGAGCGCAGCTCGCGATTGCGCCGCGCGGGCGGCGCTCGCTCTAACAGGCGCTGCCATACCTTGTGGCAAACACCTGTCAGCCCTAAGGCGATCCCTGTGGGAGCTGGCTTGCCGGCGATTGGGCTGCAAAGCAGCCCCCAAGGGTCAGCCTTCCAACACCCGGCAATAGAACTTCCACTCTTCTTCCAGCGCATGCGCCAGGTTCTGCGCCTTGCGGAACCCATGCCGCTCGCCCGCGTAGAAGTGCCCTTGCGCCTCGATCCCGTTGGCCTGCAACGCCGCCAGCATCGACCGGGTCTGCTCTGGCACCACCACCGCATCCAGCTCGCCCTGAAAGAAGATCACCGGCACCCTGATCTGCCCTGCATGCAGCAGCGGCGTGCGTTGGCGGTAGCGCTCGGCATCCAGGGCGGGGTCGCCAATCAGCCAGTCCAGGTAATCACCCTCGAACTTGTGCGTGGCACGCCCTAGCGCTATCGGGTCGCTGACCCCGTACAGGCTGGCACCGGCACGGAACACGTCATGGAACGCCAAGGCGCAGAGCGTGGTATAGCCCCCCGCGCTGCCACCGCGGATGAACGCCTTGTGTGGGTCGACCAGGCCCTGTGCTGCCAGGTGCCGGACCGCTGCACAGGCGTCGGCCACATCGCTCTCACCCCAGCGCAGGTGCAGTGCCTGGCGGTACGCCCGGCCATAGCCGGTGCTGCCCCGGTAGTTCAGGTCGGCCACGGCAAAGCCGCGTTGGGTCCAGTACTGGATGCGCGGGTCGAGCACCGGGTAGCAGGCCGATGTCGGGCCGCCGTGGATGAACACCACCAGCGGTGCGGCCCCCTGCGAACGGGCCGCTGGGTAGAAGAAACCATGCGCCTGGTCACCGTCACTGGCGTAGTGGAACGCCTGTGGCAGGCTGACGTCGTCGGCTGGCAGCACTTCGGCCCCACCGGCCAGCACGCGAACCTCGTGGTTGCTGCGGTCGATGGCAATCACCGCCGGCGGGCTGATGGGCGAGGCGGCGATGGCATAGAGGTGGTCGCTGTCTATGGCCAGGTTGCGAAAGCGGGTGTAGGCACTGGCGAAGCGCTCGGTGCGGCCATCGGCCCCGCGCACCCCCAGTTGGCCGAAGCCGTTTTCGAACCAGCTGGCCAGGTAGCTGTGTGGGCCCAATGGCAACCAGGTGCAGGTGCCCAGCTGCCAGGGGGCCGCCGCGTGGTCTGCCTGCTCGGCAGGCATCGCCTGCCACTGGCCATCGACTTCGCCCCAGGGTTGCCAGAACCCATTGCGGTCGGACAGGCAGTACAGCCGGCCTTCGCCATCGAAGCGCGGCTGCTGCAGCGATTCCTCGGCTGCCGCCACGCACTGCGCGGGCAACCAGTGGCCACTGGCATCGCGCATGCGGCGCATCAACCGGGTCACGGTCCATGGCTGTGCCGGGCGGTCCCATTCGATCCACGCCAGGCGCTGGCCGTCGCCACTCACCGTCGGTGCAGCATAGAAGTCGGCGCCTTCGGCAAGCACTTCGCAGCCGCCGTCGCGCAGCGCGACCAGGCGATGTTCGACCTGGTCGGCGTGGCGTTCTTCAACCGCCAGTACCTGGCCGTCGTGCCATTGCACATCGCCATAGCGGCAGTTGGCATTCTGCGTCAGGGCCCGCGGTTCCAGGTCGTCCAGCGGTTGGGTATAGACCTGCTGGTCCTGCTCGTTGACGAACACCAACCCGTCGCCGCCCAGGCAGAAACTGCCACCGCCATACTCGTAGACCCGGCTGCGCACGCTGAAGCCATCCGGGGTCAGGCAGCGAGCCTGGCAGTACAACCAGTGCCAGATGCGGCAAGCCCCATCGGCTGGGCGAAATTCCAGCCAGAACAGCCCGTCGGCACTGACCTTGAGTTCGGCAAAGTCGGTGCCGGCGGCCACGGCCTGGGCCGCGCTGAATTCAGCCGCGGGCGATGACACGGGAGTTACGTTCATTGCGGAAGGTCATCTGTTCAATGGCGAGCTGGGCGCTTTCGGCCTCCTCGCGGGCCTTGAGAATGATGCCGTGGTCGGCCGACTTGGCGCACACCGGGTCGGCGTTGCGGGCGTCGCCGGTCAGCATGAAGGCCTGGCAGCGGCAGCCGCCGAAGTCCTTTTCCTTTTCGTCGCATGAGCGGCACGGTTCGCGCATCCACTCGTAGCCACGGAAGCGGTTGAAGCCGAACGACTCGTACCAGATGTGGTGCAGGTCGTGCTCACGCACATTAGGGAACTGCACCGGCAGCTGGCGGGCGCCATGGCAGGGCAGTGCGGTACCGTCAGGTGTGATGGTGAGGAACAGGTTGCCCCAGCCATTCATGCAGGCCTTGGGGCGCTCTTCGTAGTAGTCCGGGGTGACGAAGATCAGCTTGCACGGGTTGCCTTCGGCCTTGAGTTTTGCGCGGTACTCGTTGGTGATGCGCTCGGCACGCTCCAATTGCGCGCGCGTTGGCAGCAGGCCAAGGCGGTTGAGGTGCGCCCAGCCATAGAACTGGCAGGTGGCAAGCTCGACGAAGTCGGCTTCCAGCGCGATGCACAGCTCGATGATGCGGTCGATCTTGTCGATGTTGTGCCGGTGGGTGACGAAGTTGAGCACCATCGGGTAGCCGTGGGCCTTCACTGCGCGGGCCATTTCCAGCTTTTGCGCAAAGGCCTTCTTCGAGCCGGCCAGCAGGTTGTTGACCTGCTCGTCGCTGGCCTGGAAGCTGATCTGGATATGGTCCAGGCCGGCCTCCTTGAATTCGGCGATGCGCGCCTCGTTCAGGCCAATGCCGGAGGTGATCAGGTTGGTGTAGTAACCCAGCCGACGGGCCTCGCCAATCAGCTCGGCCAGGTCCTGGCGCACCAGCGGCTCACCACCGGAAAAGCCGATTTGCGCGGCGCCCATCTGGCGTGCCTCGGCCATGACCTTGAACCACTGTTCGGTGTTCAGCTCCTGGCCCTGGGCGGCAAAGTCCAGCGGGTTGGAGCAGTACGGGCACTGCAGCGGGCAACGGTAGGTCAGCTCGGCCAGCAGCCACAGCGGCAAGCCCACAGCGGGCGTGGGCGGCAACTCAGGCGAGGACGATCCAGTGTTCGGCACGGGCTACCTCCATGAACTGCTCGATGTCCTCGGCTACCTGGGGCACGCCGGGAAATTGCTGTTCGAGTTCGTTGATGATCGCTGCTACGTCGCGCTGGCCATCGATCAGCCCACCGATCAGGCTGGCGCTGTCATTGAGCTTGATCATGCCTTCAGGGTAGAGCAGCACATGGCCTTTCTGCGCCGGTTCGTACTGGAAGCGGTAGCCGGGGCGCCAGTTCGGCACTTGGTTACGGTCGAAACTCATAGGGTGATCCCCTTGTGCCACACCCGGTCCTGGGTGACGGAGTGATAGGGCGGGCGGTTCAGCTCGTAGGCCATGCTCATGGCGTCGAGCATGCTCCAGAGGATATCCAGCTTGAACTGCAGTATTTCCAGCATACGCTCCTGGCCTGCGCGGGTGGTGTAATGCTGCAGGGTAATGGCCAGGCCGTGCTCCACGTCACGCCGGGCCTGGCCCAGGCGGGTACGGAAGTATTCGTAGCCGGCCGGGTCGATCCACGGGTAGTGTTGCGGCCAGCTGTCCAGGCGCGACTGGTGGATTTGCGGGGCGAACAGTTCGGTCAGCGAGCTGCTGGCCGCTTCCTGCCAGCTGGCGCGGCGGGCGAAGTTGACGTAGGCGTCTACGGCAAAGCGCACGCCGGGCAGTACCAGCTCTTGCGAGCGCAACTGGTCGGGGTCCAGCCCCACCGCCTGGCCCAGGCGCAGCCAGGCCTCGATACCGCCGTCTTCGCCTGGGGCACCGTCGTGGTCGAGCAGGCGCTGTATCCACTCGCGGCGTACTTCGCGGTCAGGGCAGTTGGCCAGGATCGCGGCATCCTTCATGGGGATGTTGACCTGATAGTAGAAGCGGTTCGCGACCCAGCCCTGGATCTGCTCGCGGCTGGCCCGGCCCTGGTACATCGCCACATGATAGGGGTGATGGATATGGTAAAAGGCGCCCTTGGCGCGCAGGGCCTGCTCGAACTCGGCAGGGGACATCGGCAGTGCATCGCTCATTCGGCTGGCTCCTGTAAAACGCTTGACTGGCCTGGCAACTCACCCCTGTGGGAGCGGGCATGCCCGCGAACACCGGCCAAGCCGGTGCCATGAACTGTATTGGCTGCTTCGCGGGCATGCCCGCTCCCACAGGGTTTCAGTGTCGTCTGGCCGTCTGTATTTACAACTCGATACTCATGCCGTCGAAGGCCACTTCCACGCCCCGGCGCAGTACTTCGGCGCGTTCGGGCGATGCTTCATCAAGTATCGGGTTGGTGTTGTTGATGTGGATAAGCACTTTGCGCTGGCGCGGGAAGCCATCGAGCACTTCCAGCATGCCGCCGGGGCCGTTCTGCGCCAGGTGGCCCATCTCGCGCCCGGTGCGGGTACCAACGCCACGGCGCTGCATTTCATCGTCTTCCCACAAGGTGCCGTCGACCAGCAGGCAGTCGGCGCCGTGCATCATCGCCAGCAGCTTGTCATCGACCTGGCCCAGGCCAGGGGCGTAGAACAGCTTGCCGCCGGTACGGGTATCTTCGACCAGCAAGCCAAGGTTGTCGCCTGGGTGGGGGTCGAAGCGGTGCGGCGAGTAGGGCGGTGCGGCGCTGCGCAGCGGGAAGGGCGTGAAGCGCAGGTTGGGGCAGGCGTCGATCACAAAGCTGCCTTCGAGCTCGATGCGGTTCCACTGCAGCCCACCGTTCCAGTGGCTGAGCATGTTGAACAGCGGGAAGCCAGTGGTCAGGTCCTGGTGGACCATGTCGGTGCACCACACCTGGTGCGGGCAGCCTTCGCGCAGGCTGAGCAGCCCGGTGGTGTGGTCGATCTGGCTGTCCAGCAGCACGATGGCGTTGATGCCGGTATCGCGCAGGGCCCGGGCTGGCTGCATGGGCGCAAAGGCTTGCAGCTGCGCGCGGATGTCGGGCGAGGCATTGCACAGTACCCAGTGCACGCCGTCGTCGGACAGGGCGATGGACGACTGGGTGCGCGCCGTTGCGCGCAGGGTGCCGTCACGGTAACCCTTGCAGTTGACGCAATTGCAGTTCCACTGCGGGAACCCGCCACCGGCGGCGGAGCCGAGAACCTGGATATACATGGCCACTCTCTATGCTGTGCGAAATCCGTATCTTGAAAACGAAAACGCCCCGGCAGGCCGAGGCGTGGAACCGTAAGCCGGGCTTAGCGGTTAGCGAAGTACATGGTGACTTCGAAGCCGATACGCAGATCAGTGTAAGCAGGTTTGGTCCACATGGAGTTACTCCTTCCGGATGGGTTTTGGTTTGCTCAGCTACTACTTGGGTACCGCCATGCGCAGGAGGTTCCCAGAACTGGGATTGCGCTATCTTACAAGAAAAATTTGTACCGAAAGGTTAATTATTCGAAAAGTGCCATTGCACTTAGCGTAACAATCATGGGCTTTCGCCCTGCCAGGAAGTGTCTGGCGCGGCAGCGTTGGCCAGGCAAAGCCAGACAGCCCCCGTATCGAGCAGGTTGCTGAGCAACTGGTCCAGATCCGTCTGCCGCGTGTTCAGGATAGACCTGCGCAGGCCATCGAGCTGGCCTGGTTGTGTAGCCAGGTGTGTCTGCCATGCCCACTCGGTGACCTCCGCGTTGGCCATGGCCGGCTCGGCAAATTGCTCGGCCAAGGCCTGGCGAACCCCGGCGTCAAGGGTAACGCCCTGGCGCAGCAGGGCCGTCAGGTGGTCAAGGACCTGAACCTGACCGGTGTGCGGAGACTGCACACCGAACAACAGGCCACCCACGCCCTCGATCTGGCGAAAGGCACTGAATACCGCGTAGCCCAGCTGCAGTTCTACCCGCAGCCTTTGGTACACCGGGCCTTGCAGTAATTGGGCGAGCAGGCGGCCGCGGGCTTCGTCTGCCGCAGGCAGTGGGCAAAACAGCAACAGGGCATGTTCACTGCCTGGGGCGCTAACGTGGTACCAGCGCTTGCTGGCCCAGCTGGGTGCCGGCGTAGGCCGCGCACCTTGGCCGGGGCACTGCTGCAAGGCAACACCCAGTGCGCCCAGCGCCCTGGCGTCGAAACCCGTGGCCAAGCCTTGCCACTGCGATTGCTGCCATAGGCTTGCGAGGTGCTGCTGCCCCAGCGAGCAATCCGGCGTTGTTTCAGGCAGGCCACCGGCTACCGCATCCGGCAGTTGCTGCAGCAACAGGCGGATGGGTATCAATGCCGGGGGCTGCGCGGCGCTGGCTTGCCAGCAGCTGGCAGGCGGTTCGCGCAGCAACCCCAAGGCCTGTTGCGTTGTGCGCAGCACCGCCGCTGGCAGCCCGCCGCAGCGCAGCTGCCAGTAAGCGCCGGCACTGGTGAATTGCAGTTGCACCGAGGCGCGTTCACAACGTTCTTGCAACGGCGCCAGGGCCTGTTCGAGCACCCGTTTCAGCGGCTGGCGTAAGGGCGAAGGCACCTGCCAGCGCAGGTACAGCGCCGCGTACTGGCGCGAGGCCGGGAGCTGGCCACTGATGGTCAGCGCCGCCGGCAGCGGCTGCGGGTTGGCATTGGGCAGTTCGGCACTGAGCAACGGGTCGGCTGGCGGCAATTGCCAATGGCCGCGCTCGGCGCAGGGCAAATCATCAAGCAGCGCATCCAGCGCGTGCAGGCCTTGGGCATCCAGTTGGGCGAACGGCCGGCCTGCGCTGTCCCGGCGGGCCAGCTCCAGTGCGCTTGCGCTGTGCGCGCGGCTGCGCTGCAACGCACCGAACTGCTGGTTCAGCGAACGGCGGTCGGCTTGGCGCATGAAACTGAACCAGCCGTGCAGCAGGTCGCGGGCTTCGTCCGGGCAGGCGTTGGCACTGAGCTTGAGGTCGAGGTGCCACAGCAACTGACCGGCGAATGCATATAGTGTTTCAGCTTTGAAACTGTGCAGCCAGCCACGCTCACGCAGGGTGCCCAGCCAGGTCCCGGGGCGGCTGTCTTCAAGGCCGGTGGTCAGCAGTTCCAGCGCCTGCTCGGCGCCGTTTGGGAGTTGCTGGTGCGTGAACACCAGCGGGTCGGCCGCTGCCGACAGGCAGGGTGGCTGCGCCTGAGCCACAGGCTGCCCCACAGCGAAAAGCCCGGCATGTTGGCGGCCGATTCGCTCCAGCTCATCCAGCGGTTGTGGGCCGCACAGGCTCAAGGTGATCTGCCCGCCCTGGTAGAAGCGCCGGTGAAAACCGCCGAGCGCTTGCTGGAAGCGCGGATCCTGCAGGGCCAGGGTGTAACGGTTGCCGGCATGGAATGCGCCCAGCGGATGGCCAGGCGCGGCCGCTTGCAGCAAGGCGAACTGCTGCTGGGCCTGCGGGTTGCGGGCCCAGGCGATGAACTCGGCGTGAATCACCTCGCGTTCGCGGCGCTGGCGCTCGCTGCCCAGGTCGGGTTCGGCAAGCATCTGGCACAGGCGCTCAAGGCCGCCGGTCAAAGCACTGGGTGGCACTTCGAAGAAAAAGTCGGTAGTACGTTCGCGGGTGCTGGCGTTGACTTGGCCGCCGAGGGTTTGCACGTAGCGCATCAAGCCATCGTTCAGCGCAAAGCGGGAGGTACCGAGGAAGAACAGGTGTTCGAGAAAGTGCGCCAGGCCGGGCCATTTGGCGGGAGCATCGTGGCTGCCCGCGTGCACCCGCAGTGCGGCCGCTGAGCGCTTCAGGCGCGGGGCGTGGCGCAGGGTCAGCTGCAGGCCGTTGGCGAGGGTCAGGTGGCGGGTGGCGTCAGGCATGGGGGGCTCCGGTTGCTCGGTTTCCATGCTAACCCATTTGTTCCCAGGCCCGGCCCCTTCGCGGGCGAGCCCGCTCCCACAGGTACTGCACAGGGCTTTAGGTTCACGCGGTCGATGTGAAAGCGGCCCCCGTCAGCCTTGACGCAGGTGCAGCTCCTGGCGCAGATCGCTCAGGTAGGGGAAGGCCGCGCGCCCCTGCACCACCCGCTCATGCTCAAGTTCGGCCAGCAACAGGCATTCATCGTGCCCGGCCATTGCCAGCAGGCTGCCGTCCGGGCCGATGATGCTGCTTTGCCCGCAATACTGAATCTGCCCTTCTGCCCCGCAGTAGTTGGCATACACCAGATAACACTGGTTCTCCTGCGCCCGCGCCCGCACGGTCACCTGGCAGGTGAAATCGTAGGGCGCCATGTTCGCCGTTGGCACCAGAATCAGCTCGGCGCCGTCCAGTGCCAGGCGCCGGGCGTTCTCCGGGAACTCGATGTCGTAGCAGATCAGCAGGCCGACCTTCCAGCCCTCCAGCTGTACCACCGGGAAGTGATCGGGGCCGGGGCTGAACATCGAACGGTCCAGTTCGCCGAACAAGTGGGTCTTGCGGTAGTTGCCCAGGCTGCGCCCATGGGCGTCGATCAACTGCACGCTGTTGTAGATCGCCCCGTCCTCGCCGCGCTCCGGGTAGCCATAGACAATGGCGATGCGGTGCGCCTGGGCGATTTCCACCACCGCCATGGCCGCCGGACCATCGGCCGCCTCGGCCAGGTGCTCCACCTGAGCCAGGCCGATGTTGTAGCCGCTGAGGAACATTTCCGGGCACACCAGCAACTGCGCGCCACGTTCAACTGCCAGCTGCGCCTGCTGGCGCAGCCGTTGCAGGTTGCCGGGTACATCCAGCGGCTGGGGATGGCCCTGGAACAGAGCAATGCGCATGTTGCCTCCTGCGTGTCAGTCGGCCAGGGCGATCGGGCCGATTTCGTCGAACACGTCGCCAGGGCCTGGGTTGTCGGGGTGGGTACGGCCACCAAAGTGGTTCATGATACCCCACACCGCATTCAGTGAAGTCTGCACCGCGCCCTCGACCCAGGCAGGTGTCCACGACACGTCGTCCCCGGCGATGAACATGCCGCGCTGTTCGGCGGGCATGTCCTCCTGCATGAAGTGCGCGTACATGCGCTGGTTGTAGCGGTAGTGGCCCGGCAATGCACCCTTGAAGGCGCCGAGGAAGTACGGGTCGGCTTCCCAGGACACGGTGATCGGGTCGCCGATGATGTGCCCGGCAATGTCGGTTTTCGGGTAGATCTTCTTCAGCGCATCCAGGGCCAGTTGCACGCGCTTTTCCACCGGGTGCGGCAGCATCTTCAGCGCATCGCTCATCCACGCGTAGGACAGGCAGATGACCCCCGGTTTGTGGTCACCGTTATCGAACAGGTAAGTGCCGCGGGTGAGGCGGTCGGTGAGGGTCATGCTCATCAGGTCGCGGCCGGTTTGCGGGTCTTTGTCCTTCCAGAACGGCCGGTCGACCATGACGAAGGTCTTCGAGGACTGCATGTAGCGGGTCCGGTCCAGGGCCATCCACATTTTTTGCGAGAACAGCGATTCCTCGCAGTCGATCTGCGTGGTCAGCAGCCAGGTCTGGCAGGTGGTGAGCACGGCACTGTAGTGGCGGGTGTCACCCCAGTTGTCGGTAACCGTCAGGCGCCCGTCGGCTGCGCGGGCGATACGTTTTACACCGGTACGCGGCGCGCCGCCGTGCAGTGCGCTAAGGCTGGTGCCCTGTGGCCAGTGCACGCAGCGCTCCGGTACATGGCGCCAGATACCTTGCGGCACCTGTTCAACGCCGCCGACTACCAGGTGCTGATGGTCGTCGCAGTTGGTCATGACCACGCGGAAAATTTCCAGCATCGAGTTGGGGAAGTCCGAGTCCCACCCGCCCGTGCCGAAGCCGACCTGGCCGAAAACCTCGCGGTGCTGGAAGCTCAGCTTGGCGAACGAGCGCGAGGTGGCGACGAAGTCATAGAAGGTGCGGTCGTCCCACAGCGGTACCAGCTTGTTCCACAGCTCTTTCAGGCGGGTGACATCTCGGTCGCGGATGGCTTGCTGAATGTCGGAGAACTGGGCACCGCTTTCCAGCGCATCGGCCCAGGCGTCGGCCACTTCATGGAACAGTTGCGGCAGGTCGGCGGCCTTCTCGGCGTAGTAGGTCTGGCCCTCCAGGTCGATCACCGTACTGCCCGACGCCGGGGTCAGCGGGTTGGGGAAAGGCTTGGTTTCCAGGCCTAGCTTGTCCACATAGTGGTAGAAGGCAGTGGACGACACCGGGAAGCGCATGCCGCCGAGTTCGGCCACGATCCCGTCGGTGCCGTTGAAGGCTTGCGAGCGCAGCCGGCCGCCAAGCTTGGAGGCCTCGTAGACCACCGGCTTGAGGCCCAGCTTCATCAGTTCGTACGCCGCCACCAGGCCGGCGATGCCCGCACCTACGATGGCCACCTCTTCACCGTGGCGTTCAGCCGGGATACTGCCAAGGCCTGCCGGGTGTTCAAGCCAGTCGTCGAAAGCGAAGGGAAAGTCCGGGCCAAAGATGGTGATCGGCTTCTTGCCGTCGGCGGGGTGGCGGTTTTTCTTGTTCATGAAGTGACCTTGCCAGAGGGGCTGCGCGGGGAGCAGAGCCTGAGTATAGGAGATGCCTGGTGGTCATTTTAGGGACAGCGGGGTTCGTAATTAAGATGCAGAGTGTTGTCTTAATGTCGTTTTCTGAGTCGAAATCTATTTCAAAAAATACATTATGACGAAGACTTGCCCGTTGTAGGAGCGGCCTTGTGTCGCGAAAGGGCCGCAAAGCGGCCCCAGCAACATCTGCTGTATGCACAAATCCTGGGGGCGCTTCGCACCCCTTTCGCGACACAAGGCCGCTCCTACAACGGGCTGTGTAGCACTTGCGATCTGGGTGATCAGATACGTCCTACACCCATGCCTTGAGATAAAGAATTACCCTACACCCGCTATAGCCCCGGTCTGGCTGCGCGGAAAATGTCTCAGGGTTAACTTCACCGGGTCGCCGTTCTAAAGGCGACTGGGTGTGAGAACCCATCATTCAACTTCGCACCAAGGCTTATGTCATGGCAGCCGTGCGCGGGCAGGCTTTGGCCTGGCCGGATTTCCAAGTTGGCCGGTTCTCACCCCGTGCATGGCTGCCACCTATTTCCCGTGAGAAGGAGTTGGTAGGCAGTTTCCTCAAGGCTCAATTTGGGAATTGCATCATGAAACAGACGGATTCTGACCGACCCGAAAAACTCAAACCCACCGCCGAAAAGCCCTTCTGCAACTGCGAAGCCAGCCACCCGCCGCTCTTCGCCATCCGCCCCGGCATCGACGCCGCCGACGCCTTGGTCCACGCCTGCCTGCTAGCCCGTGGCCTCAACCAGATTGCCTCTGACTACGCGCAACACCACGCCCCCGAGCGCAGCCGTGACATTGTCTGGTCGATGCAGCATTCTGCCGAAAGCCTGTCGGCCATCCTCGATGGCCTGCTTGACGGTCAGGAAGCCTGACCGCCAGCCCGCTCACAGCGGCTGACCGCGGTCCACCTTGCTGCTGAGGATGATCGACGTGGTGGTTTTTTCCACCCCGTCGACACTGCCGATCTGGTCAAGCAACTGGTCCAGTTGCTCGGGTGAGTCCGTGCGCAGCCAAGCCACGTAGTCGAATTCGCCGCTTACCGCGCACAACTGCTGCACTTGCCCCATGGCACTCAAACGCCGCACCACGTCCTTGCCGGAGCGCGGTTGCACCTTGATCCCCACATACGCTTGCAGCCCGCCACCGATCACGCTTTGCCCAAGGCGCACACCGTAACCGGCAATGACCTTGGTCTTCTCCAGCCGCTCCAGGCGCGAGTTGACCGTGGTACGGGCGATACCCAGCTGGCGAGCGAGGTTGGCCACGCTTTCACGGGCGTTGATCTGCAGCAGGGCGATCAGCTGGCGATCGATTTCATCCAGGGTGATAAGGCGGGCATCCGACATGGCGAGTCTCTACGGTTGGCCCGCTAGCCTAGCCAGCCAATGCCGATCAGGGCAAGGCCAGCCGCTAGCGACGCGGCCCCTGTAGGAGCTGCCTTGTGTCGCGAAAGGGCCGCAAAGCGGCCCCGGCACTGGCGGGCACCGCAAGGTTCGCTGGGCTGCAAACGGCAAAGGTAAGCGTAGTGGTGTACGAGTAATTGCTTTCTATCGCTCAAGTGGATCGCAACCATTATCCTATGGCGCGACGACGCACCAGGGGGCTGACTGGGTCGGCTCACGTGCTCAGCGTGCTATCTGGTAACGGGTGCTGCGCCCGCTACCGGGCAGCCGCTCGATGCAGCCTTTTTCCAGCAGGTCGCTCAGATGGCGGGTCGCGGTGGCTTTGGATACCTTGGCCACGGCTTGGTACTGGGCTGCGCTGATACCGTTTTCAAAACCCCGTTCGCCGCCATCAAGCAGGCGGTTAAGCACTTTGACCTGCTCCGCCGATAGGGTTTGGCTGCGGTGCGCCTGCCAGAAGCGCGCCTTGACCAGCACTCGGTCGATACGAGCAAGAGCCTGCTCCAGGCTATTGAGCAACGTCGTGAGAAACCATTGCAGCCAAGCAGTGATGTCCAGTGTGCTTTTCTGGCTGGCTTCAAGCATGCGGTAATAGCCTGCTCGGTCATCAAGGATGCTTGCGGACAGGGCATAGAAGCGGATGGCTTGATGTTCGCCCTGGGCCAAGGCCAGATCGGTGATGGCGCGGGTTAGGCGACCATTGCCGTCATCGAAGGGGTGCAGGGTAACGAACCAGAAATGGGCGATGCCAGCGCGCAGAAAGGGGTCAAGGCTGGCATCGCTTCGGCTGCTTTCAAACCAGGCGAGAAAGCCCGCCAATTGCTCTTCCAGGCCCGCGCGGGGAGGGGCCTCGAAATGTACCGTAGGGCGGTCTATGCGACCGGAAACGACCTGCATCGGCTCTTCGCCGCGCAGTGTGCCGATGTGTAGCGGTCGAGCCAGCAGTTGGTCATCGGTGGGGAATAGCCAACGGTGCCAGGTGAAAAGTCGCTGCTCGTCTAGCGCTTGTTGATACAGGCAGGTGGCATCGAGCAGCAGTTCCGCCAGGCCTTCGGAACGTGAGGTGGTGCGACCCTCTTCGCTCAGCCCCAAGCGCCGCGCCAGTGATGAACGCACCGAACCGACATTCAGTTGCTCACCCTCAATGGCTGAAGAAGTGACGATGTTTTGAAGCATGGCATCCAGGCTGCTCTGCACTTCGGTGTCACTGCCCACCGCACCGAGCATTCCGAGCAAACGCCCCTGAGCGTGATTGCAAGCGCGCAGCAGCTGGGCAAGCGTTTCGCCTCGCCAGCTAAAGTGCGGCCAGTTGGGCTGCTGCCAGATCCAGCGCGGGTCATTCATGGGAGCGTTCATCTGTGAGCCGATTAGCGAGCCTATTCGGCTCATTCAGTGAGCCGATAATGCCCAGCCCGTTTTGGGGCTTCGGCTTGCCAAGTGCCGGAAGGGGTTTTGACCATTGTTGCCATATGAAAAGGACTCCAAAGGCAGACTGGCTTACCAGTACTGTACCGATTTTGTACCTTTTGGCCATGGAGCCAATAGCGAGACCACTACCTTAGAAAGCATAAAGCCGCGCAGTGCGCGGCTTTTCAGTAGCTGGTGGGCCCACACGGACTCGAACCGTGGACCAAAGGATTATGAGTCCTCTGCTCTAACCGACTGAGCTATAGGCCCTCAGTAAGTGGCCGGATTATAACGAGGGTTTCGCAGCTGTGCCATCTGAAAGATCCGATAGTGCTATGCGAAGGAACGAAGCAGCGAATTCCTCTGGCGGCAGTGGCAGGCTGACGATGTAGCCCTGGATCTGCTCACAGCCTTCCGCTGCCAGAAAACGCTGCTGCGCCTGGTTTTCCACCCCTTCGGCAATGATGGTCAATTGCATGCTGCGGCCCAGCGCGATGATCGCCCGGGCGATGGCTGCATCGTGGGGGTCGTCAGGCAGGCCGCGGATGAACGACTTGTCGATCTTGAGGATATCCAGCGGCAGGCGCTTGAGGTAACTCAGCGATGAATAGCCCGTGCCGAAGTCGTCAATGGCCAACTGCACGCCCAGTTTCTTCAGCTGGTGGAGCACGACCAAAGCTTCTTCGGCCTGGCTCATGATGAAGTTCTCGGTAATTTCCAACTGCAGGTCGCCCGCCTTCAGGCCGTAGGTCCTGAGTAATTGCTCGATGCGCTTGGCCAGGCCGTGATGGCGCAATTGGGCGCCAGCCAGGTTGATCGAAAGCGGGCCGAACGCCTCATAGTCCCGCTTCCAGCGATGCATCTGCCGGCAGGCCTGCTCCAGTACCCAGTCACCCAACTGCAGGATGGTGCCGTTCTCTTCGGCCAGGTGGATGAAGTGCTCAGGCGGCACCTCACCGAAGGTCGGGTGGCTCCAGCGGATCAGCGCTTCGGCACCGACCAGGCTCTGGGTCTTGAGGCTGAGCTTGGGCTGGAAGCACAGGCTCATTTCATTGCGCTCCACGGCGCGGCGCAGTTCATGCTCCAGGGCAATGCGTTCGCTGGCCTGGGCGGTGAGGTCGCGGGTGTAGGCTTCGACGCGGTTGCGGCCCTTGGCCTTGGAGCGGTACATGGCGGCATCGGCGTTGCGGATCAGCGTGGCGACGTCGCTGCCGTCTTGTGGGTACAGGCTGATGCCAATGCTGGCGCTGGTGAAGAACTCGTGTTCGCCAGCCTGGAACGGTGCGTTGAAGCAAGCCAGCAGCTTGTTGGCGATGGAGCTGGCGTCGCTGGGCTTGTGCAGGCCGGGCAGCAGGATGATGAACTCGTCGCCGCCCAGGCGGGCCACGGTGTCGACGTCGCGTACCTGCTCTTTCAGGCGCTGGGCGATGCCTTTGAGCAGCAGGTCGCCGACCGGGTGGCCGAGGCTGTCGTTGATGTGCTTGAAGCGGTCAAGGTCAAGGAACAGCACCGCACCCTGGCGGTTGGACACCTGCGCACAGGCCAGTGCAGCCTGCAGGCGGTTCTCGAACAAGGCGCGGTTGGGCAGGCCGGTCAGTGGGTCGTGGTGGGCCTGGTAGTCGAGTTTGGCCTGGGCATGCTTGAGGCTGGAAATATCAGCGAACACTGCGACGAAATGGGTGATTTCGCGCTCGGTGTTGCGCACCGCGCTGATGGTCAGCCAGCTGGGGTATAGCTCCCCGCTCTTGCGTTTGTTGAAGATCTCGCCTTGCCAGTGGCCTTCAGCGGTCAACTGGTGCCACATGGCGGCGTAGAAGGCACTGTCGTGCTGGCCGGAGGCGAGCAGGCGCGGGGTTTGGCCGAGGGCTTCGATTTCGCTGTAGCCGGTAATTTCGCTGAACGCACGGTTGACCGCACTGATGCGCTGGTCGATGTCGGTAATCAGTACGCCCTCGGCAGTGTTCTCGAATACCGTGGCGGCCAGTTGCAGTTTTTCCTGCATGAGGTGGCGTTCGGTAATGTCGCGGGCAATGGTCAGCATGCAGTCGATCCCGGCAATCGGCAGTGGCCTTGCCGAGAGTTCGCACAAGCGGATCTGCCCGTCGCTGCGGCGAATGTGGCAAGTGAAATCACGCACGAAGCCGTCGCGGTTCAACTGGTCGACCAGGCGTTTGCGCTCGTTGAGGTCCACCCAGATGCCAAGGTCCAGCGACGTCTGGTCGATGGTCGGGTTCAGATCGTAGCCGGTCAGGCGGCAGAAGCCTTCGTTCACCTCCAGCAGCAAGCCGTCACTCTGGCGTGACAGCAGCAGCCCGTCGGGTGAGGCATGGAAGGCTTTGGCGAATTTTTCTTCAGAGGTTTGCAGTTGCTGCTGGGTTTCCTTGAGCTGGCTGATGTCGCGTACCGCCACTACCAACGCGGGGGTGCCGTCGAGCTCGAAGGTTTCCGCCGAGGTCAGGCCGGTAAACAATTGGCCATTGCTGCGGCGGAAGGTCATTTCCAGGTTGCGGATACCGCCTTGGTGCAGGCGCTCCAGCACCCGTGGTCCGCTGCCTTCTACGCCCCACAGGTTGAGCTCGGTAGCGGTGCGGCCGATCACCTGGTCCGGCGCCAGGCCGATCTGTTCCTCGAACGCCTCGTTCACCTCCAGCAGGCAGCCATCGCTGTGGCGTGCGATAAGCAGGATGTCGGGGCATTGCTGGAACACCGAGGCGAATTTTTGCTCGGACAACCGCAGGGCGTCCTCGGTGCGCTTGGTTTCGCTGATGTCGATCATCAGGCCGCGCATCACGGGGTGGTGGCCATGTTCGATCATGCTGACGATGTTGCGTACCCAAAGCGCTTGGCCGTCGGCGCGGATGACTCGGTAGTCGAGGCTGTGGTCGCGCCCAGCGGCGGTTTCGCTGTCGCAGTATGCCTGGGCCCACAGGGCATCTTCCGGGTGGAGTATGCTGCGCCAGAAGCCCGGTTTCAGCCAGTCGGTCAGCGGGTAGCCGAGCAGGCCCTCGGCGTGGGGTGACACATAGCTGTACGTATAGTCGTTCGCGTCGGCTTCCCAGGCAATGGCTGACAGGCTTTCGACCAGCCCACGGTAGTGGTATTCGCTGCTGCGCAGCTCCTGCTCCAGGGCAATGCGGCGGGAAATTTCCGAGCTGAGCCGGCGGTTGATGCGGATGACAATGGCCAGTACGCCCATCAGGAACAGCACGGTTGGCAGGCCGTACACCAGCAAGTCGGACCAGAACATCCGCTGGTCGACGACATTGCCCACCCAGCGCTGCTGGATCTCGCTGATTTCGCCGCTGCTCATGTCGGCCATCACTTTGTCGAGAATGCCGACCAGGACTGGATTGTTGCGCGGCACGGCCATGGCCAGTTGATAGCGATAGGGTGTTTCACCGCTGACATACAGGCCATCGAGCTTCAGCTGGCGCAGGCTCCAGATACTCGATGCCAAGTCCCCGACCACAGCATCCACCTGGTCGGTGGCCAGGGCCTGCAGCGCCGAGCTGACGTTAGGCAGTGCCACCAGGTTGAGGTCTGGGTGGTGGGTGCGCAGCAACTCATGTGGCGCATAATTTTCGACCACGGCAATTTTCAGCCCATACAGGTCTTTCAGGTCGCGCGGTTGAGCGCCGCCCTTGTGGGCGAGGATCACGATGGGAAAGTCCAGGTATGGCCGGGTGAAGGACAGGTAGGCCTGGCGTTCTGGCGTCGACATGATGCCGGGCAGTAAGTCGATTCGGTTTTCGCGTGCCTGTGCCAATACCTCGGTCCAGTTACTGGGCTCGACCGGTTTCAGTGTCACGCCCAGGCGTTGCTGGATCTTGGCGATGTAATCGGCGGCCAATCCCTGGTAGCGGCCCTCCTGGTCGCGAAACTCGAACGGCGGCCAGGAGGCATCTACGCCCAGGCTCAGCTGCGGGTGGGCAGCCAGCCAGGCTTGCTCCTCGTCTGTCAGGGTAAGGGCGCCGGCCGTTGTGCTCCAGACAATCAGGATCAGCAACAGGATGGCCGGCTTCAGGGGCATGACGGCCTCGCTTTCAGGTGGTCTGAAGTCGAGTGTAGACGGGCATTGCTGCTGGTGTGCGGAAGAACAAGAGGCCTTTTGTCAGATACAACAGTGCCTTGAGAAAAACCCCGGCCTGGGCTTAATGCGAGTCAGTTAAGAAATTTGGGGTCGCTTTGCGACCCTTCGCGGGCACGCCCGCTCCCACAGCGGATCGCGCATTACTTGAGTGGGAGCGGGCGTGCCCGCGAAGGGCTGCAAAGCAGCCCCAGTAACGCTTAACTAACAGGCATTAGGCCTAGGCCGGGGTTTGTTCGTCACTCGTCGAGGAAGGAGCGCAGGTGCTCGCTGCGCGTCGGGTGGCGCAATTTGCGCAACGCCTTGGCTTCGATCTGACGGATCCGCTCACGGGTCACGTCAAACTGCTTGCCTACCTCTTCAAGGGTATGGTCGGTGTTCATGTCGATACCGAAACGCATGCGCAGCACCTTGGCTTCGCGTGCGGTCAGGCCCGAGAGCACGTCACGGGTGGCTTCTTTCAGGCTCTCGACCGTGGCTACATCGATCGGGGACTGCATGGTCGAGTCCTCGATGAAGTCGCCCAGGTGCGAGTCTTCGTCGTCACCGATCGGGGTTTCCATGGAAATCGGCTCTTTGGCGATTTTCAACACCTTGCGGATCTTGTCCTCAGGCATTTCCATGCGCTCACCCAGCTCTTCCGGGGTCGGTTCGCGGCCCATTTCCTGCAGCATCTGCCGGGAAATACGGTTGAGCTTGTTGATCGTCTCGATCATGTGCACCGGAATACGAATGGTGCGAGCCTGGTCAGCGATCGAACGGGTGATTGCCTGGCGAATCCACCAGGTGGCGTAGGTCGAGAACTTGTAACCACGACGGTATTCGAACTTGTCTACCGCCTTCATCAAGCCGATGTTGCCTTCCTGGATCAGGTCGAGGAACTGCAGGCCACGGTTGGTGTACTTCTTGGCGATGGAGATAACCAGACGCAGGTTTGCCTCGACCATTTCTTTCTTGGCACGGCGGGCCTTGGCTTCACCGATCGACATGCGACGGTTGATTTCCTTGATCTCGGCAACGGTCAGGCCGGTTTCGGTCTCAAGGTCGATCAGCTTTTGCTGGCAAGCGACGATGGCGGCGTCCTTTTCACCCAGGGCAGCAGCCCATTTGGTGTTGCGCTTGGCCAGGTCACCGCTCCAGGTCTGGTCGGTTTCGTTGCTTGGGAACATGCGCAGGAAGTCGGCACGCGGCATGCGGGCGTCACGCACGCACAGCTGCATGATGGCGCGTTCTTGCTGGCGCAGACGGCTCAAGGCGTCACGCACGCGCTCGACCAGTACCTCGAACTGCTTCGGTACCAGTTTGATCGGCATGAACAGGTCAGCCAGGGCCTGCAGGGCCTCGATGCTTTCCTTGTGGTTGCGACCGTGTTTCTTCAGAACCTTGTTGGTGACCTGAAGCTGGTCGTTGACCGCACCGAAACGCTGTGCGGCGACAACGGGGTCGGGACCGCTTTCGGTCTCTTCTTCGTCGTCACTGCCTTCGCTTTCTTCGTCTTCCTCGTCCGACTCTTCCTTGGCCGCTGGGGCCTTGGCGCCGATGACCGGCACCTCGTCGGTAGGCGCTGCGATATTGTCGTCAGGGTCGATGTAACCGCTGAGAACATCGGACAGGCGGCCACCTTCGGCGGTGACACGGTCATATTCGCCGAGAATGTAATCGACAGTGCCCGGGAAGTGGGCGATGGCGCCCATGACTTCACGAATGCCTTCCTCGATACGCTTGGCGATTTCGATCTCGCCTTCGCGGGTCAGCAGCTCGACCGTACCCATTTCGCGCATGTACATGCGCACCGGGTCGGTCGTGCGGCCGATATCGGTTTCAACTGCCGCCAACGCAGCAGCGGCTTCTTCGGCCGCGGCTTCGTCGGTGTCGGCTTCCGCCAACAGAAGGGCATCCGCATCCGGAGCACTCTCGAATACGTTGATCCCCATGTCGTTGATCATGCGGATGATGTCTTCCACCTGTTCCGGATCTGAAATATCCTCAGGCAGGTGGTCGTTGACCTCCGCGTAAGTCAGGTAGCCCTGCTCACGACCGCGGGTGATCAACTCTTTGATACGAGACTGCTGTTGCGCTTTTCCGGACATAACACCCTATCCACTGAAGGTCTTGGCGGGCAAAAAACAAGCCGAGGATTATACCCGAGCATGGGCCTCACGCGCCAGATGAGGTCGGCGTTTGTGCGGGAACATTCCGGCTCAGCAAGGCGAGGAGCTGGGTTTTTTCCTCGCTGGTCAATTCGCTTTGACGTGATTTCCTGAGCAGTTGTTCCAGGCTGCGCTCGCGTTGGCGGGCGGACAAGCTAGTAATGGTGTCGAAAAACTGTTGTTCAAGGTTGTCGGCCACGATCAGCCATTCCTTTTCTGCCAAGGCCCGCAGCAGGCGGCCCTGTTCGGTGCCATGCCAGCGTGCAATCAGCTGCATTGAGCTTAGCCCAGGATTTTTCTGTGCGGCTTCGATCAATGCCACCAGCAGCTGGCTGTACAGGTGCTCTTCGTCGGCGAAGTGGCTGGCATCTTCCACCTTGCCCGCCAGCAGCGGGTGGTGCAGCAAGGTGCGCAGGGCCGCCAGGGTAGGGGGTTCGACCGGCGCCGGCACCCGTGGCGGCGCTTCATCGCGCTGCCAGTTTTTCCCGCCCTTGCGGTTCTTGTCCCATGGTTTGTCGCCCCACGGCTTCTTGCCGCCGCCCTTGTTGGGCTTCCAGGCCTGCTCCTGCTGGAACGGCGCCGGCTCGAACTGCGGCATGTCACCATAGTCGGGGGTGTAGCTGGCCATGGCGTCGTAATCGTAGCCAGGGTCGTAGTCCGGCATGCTGCTGGGCGCGGGTGCCTGCTGGGCCAGTTGCTCGACCTGTTGAGGGTCGAGGCCGGTGATTTCTCTCAGGCGGTTGCGCATCAGCTGGCGCAGGTTGGCGCCGGGAATCTTTTCGATCAACGGTGCGGCCAGGGTCGCCATGTGGGCCTTGCCTTCCAGCGAGCGCGGGTCGGCTTCGACGCCCAGTTGCTCGAAGAAGTAGTCGGCCAGCGGCTGGGCGTGCTGGTTGATGCGGGCCATGAAGGCGTCGGTGCCTTCGGCGCGTACCAGGCTGTCTGGGTCTTCGCCTTCAGGCAGGAACAGGAAGCGCGCCCGACGGCCGTCCTGCAGGTTGGGCAGCGCCGATTCCAGCGCGCGCCATGCCGCTTTGCGCCCGGCCTGGTCGCCGTCGAAGCAGAACAGCACGCTGGGCACCACGCGGAACAGACGCTTGAGGTGTTCTTCGCTGGTGGCCGTGCCAAGGGTGGCCACGGCATTGCGCAAGCCTTGCTGGGCGAGGGCGATGACATCCATGTAGCCCTCGACAACGATGATTTCGTCGAGGTTGCGGTTGTGCTTGCGCGCCTCGTACAACCCGTACAGTTCCTGGCCCTTATGGAATACCGGAGTTTCCGGGGAGTTCAGGTACTTGGGTTTGTCGTCGCCGAGCACCCGGCCACCAAAGGCGATGATGCGCCCGCGGCTGTCACGGATGGGGAACATTACCCGGTCGCGGAAGCGATCGTAGCGCTTGCCGCTTTCGGCGTTCTCGATCAGCAGGCCGGCATCGATCATCACCTTCTGCTGCAGGGCGTCGGCGCCCAGGTGCTTGAGCAGGTTGTCCCAGCCGGGCGGGGCGAAGCCCAGGCAGAAATCGCGGGCAATTTCCCCGGACAGGCCACGGCCTTTGAGGTAGTCCACCGCCGCCTTGCGGGTCGGGTGGCTGCGCAACGCCTGGCGGTAGAACTCGGAGGCTGCATCCAGCAGCGGGTATAGTGGCGAATCGGTGGGCTGGCGTGGCTTGTTGTCACGGCGCCCTTGTTCGCGGGGCACTTCCATGCCGGCGGCGCGGGCCAGCTCCTCGACGGCCTGGGGGAAATCCAGGTTGTCGTGGTCCATGACAAAGCCCAGGGCGTTGCCACCGGCGCCGCAGCCGAAGCAGTAGTAGAACTGCTTGTCGGGGCTGACCGTAAAGGAAGGGGTTTTTTCCTTGTGGAACGGGCAGCAGGCGGAGTAGTTCTTGCCGGTTTTTTTCAGCTGGACGCGCGAACTCACCACATCGACGATGTCGAGGCGGTTGATCAGGTCGTCAATAAAGCTCTGGGGAATCAGCCCGGCCATGGCAGTCTCGTCATCTGGCAACTGGCAAGTCTAATCGCTCGCGCGCCGAATGGGGCGGGTGCCGCTTGATATGGTGCGAGGAAATGTGTGCTCGCCGCCGGCCACTAGGGGCCCGTCAGTCTGACGTGCACGTCTGGTCATGGAACAGCGAAGACCAGCTCTGACGTTTCAGGCAGGTTGCCCGTATGCAGTTCGCGTGAAGCTTGTGCGGGGCCTTGGGCTGGCTGCCCAAGTGTAAAACGACCACTGCCATCGCCCGGCGTTAGCCGGGCAGGGCAGAAGCTTTGCGTTGAACGCCTGTATTAGTACAGGCGAACGGCGCGGCGCTGTTCGCGCTGAACTTTCTTGGCGTGACGCTTAACAGCAGCAGCTGCTTTGCGCTTACGCTCTGCGGTCGGCTTCTCGTAAAACTCGCGGCTACGAACTTCAGCCAGTACACCGGCTTTTTCGCAGGAGCGCTTGAAACGACGCAGAGCTACGTCGAAGGGTTCGTTCTCTTTAACTTTGACGGCTGGCATCCAGGGCTACCTTAATTCATTACCGGGGTAGACGTGCTCCTGGCAAAACAAAGGTGTGCTGGAGAACGTCGGTTTTCAAGGGTTGCGGATGTTAACCCTTAGCAAGCCGGAATGCAAAGCCTCTGATCGAAAACCGCTGGTCGGCACTCGGCACGGGGACTATCATGCGCGGCTTCGAATTCAGCCCCCACAAGGGACGAGCCCATGCTAGTACTGGGATTGGAAACATCCTGCGACGAAACTGGCGTCGCATTATACGACAGCGAACGCGGTTTGTTGGCCGACGCGCTGTTCAGCCAGATCGACCTGCACCGCGTGTTTGGCGGTGTGGTGCCCGAGCTTGCCTCGCGTGACCACGTCAAGCGCATGCTGCCCCTCATCCGCCAGGTGCTGGACGAGGCGGGCTGTGTCGCCACCGAAATCGACGCCATCGCCTATACCGCCGGCCCCGGCCTGGTCGGGGCCTTGCTGGTGGGGGCGTCGTGCGCCCAGGCCCTGGCATTTGCCTGGGACATTCCGGCAATTGGCGTACACCACATGGAAGGCCACCTGCTGGCGCCCATGCTGGAAGAAAACCCGCCCGAGTTTCCGTTCGTCGCTTTGTTGGTGTCCGGCGGCCATACCCAGCTGGTTCGTGTGGATGGCATCGGCCGATACGAGCTGCTGGGCGAGAGCCTGGACGATGCCGCTGGCGAAGCTTTCGACAAGACCGCCAAGCTGATTGGCCTGAATTACCCGGGTGGCCCGGAAATCGCGCGCCTGGCCGAGCAGGGCGTGCCGGGGCGCTTTGTGTTCCCCAGGCCGATGACCGATCGCCCTGGCCTGGAATTCAGCTTCAGTGGCCTGAAGACGTTCGCCCTGAACACCTGGCAGCAGTGCAAGAATGCTGGCGACGACGGCGAGCAAACCCGTTGCGACGTGTCGCTGGCATTCCAGCAGGCCGTGGTAGAGACTTTGACCATCAAGTGCAAGCGGGCCCTCAAGCAGACGGGCCTCAAGCGCCTGGTCATCGCCGGTGGCGTAAGTGCCAACAAGGCCTTGCGCGCCTCGCTGGAAGAGATGCTGGCCGGCATGAAGGGCAACGTGTATTACGCGCGGCCGCAGTTCTGCACCGACAACGGCGCGATGATCGCCTATGCCGGCTGCCAGCGGCTGCTGGCCGGGCAGCAGCAGGGCCTGGGGATCAGCGTGCAGGCACGCTGGCCGATGGAGCAATTGCCACCGCTGTAACGGTGGGCGGCAAGGTTCAGAAGTGGCGTTCGCGCCCGGCAAACAGATCGCGCAGGTTGCTGCGGTGGCTCCAGACGATCAAGGCGGTGAGCACGGTGATCGGCAGCAGGGCTTCCGGCTCGCGCCAGGCCAGCAATGGCAAGGTCAGCGGGGTGGCGATCAGCGCGGCCAGCGAGCTGGTACGGGTGAGGTAGAAAATCAGCAGCCAGGCGCCAACCGCCAGCAGCGCGGCGGGGAAATACAGGCCCATGAGCATGCCGGCCGCCGTCGCCACGCCCTTGCCACCCTGGAAGCGGAAGTACACTGGAAACAGGTGGCCCAGCACTGCATACACGCCTACCCAGGCCTGTTCTTGCAGGTCCAGCCCGGCGAGGCGGGCGAGCAATACTGGCAGCAGGCCCTTGCACAGGTCGCCAAGCAGGGTCAGGATCGCCATTTTACGGCCTGCCAGGCGTAGCATGTTGGTAGCGCCGGCATTGCCTGAGCCACTGGAACGCGGGTCCGGGCTGCCTGAGAGGCGGCTGAGAACAATGGCGAAGGACAGCGAGCCGAGCAGGTAGGCGAGCAACGCCAGTAACCAAAACATGCTAACTATTCCGGGCGAGGACGCCCTGATTCTAACGGCGCCAGTCGCCCTTGTCGTGCTGTGGAGAGAAGTGCTTGGACAGAGTGTTCATCGAAGGCCTGGAAGTCGATACCGTTATCGGTGCCTATGACTGGGAGCGGGATATTCGCCAGTGCTTGCGCCTGGACTTGAGCTTTGCCTGGGACAACCGCCCCGCGGCGGCCGGCGACGACCTGAACCTGGCCCTGGATTACGCCAGCGTTTCGGCGCGTATCCAGGCATTCGCCGAGCAGGCCCGTTTCGAGCTGGTGGAAACTTTTGCCGAGCGCCTGGTGGCTGCCTTGATGGAAGAGTTCCACATCCCGTGGGTGCGGTTGAAGCTGACCAAGCCTGGCGCGGTGCCGGCGGCCCGTGGCGGTGTTGGCGTGGAGATCGAGCGCGGATGTCTCTGAGCACGGTTTACCTGGGCCTTGGCAGCAATGTCGACCGTGAGGCGCATTTGTGTGCCGGGCTTGATGCATTGGCCGCGATTCTCACCGACATGCGCTGCTCTCCGGCTTTCGAGAGCAAGGCGGTGGGGATCAAGAGCGGGCCATTCATCAATTTCGTGGTCAGCGGGCAAACCGCGCTGCCGTTGATCGAACTGGACCGCCGGCTGAAGTTCATCGAGGCCGACAATGGCCGTTATGCGCCTGACCGCAAAGGGTTGCCGCTGGATATCGACGTGCTGATGTATGACGACCTGCATGGCAACTTCGATGGGCTGGTACTGCCCCGGGCAGAGATCTTGAAGAACGCCTTCGTGTTATGGCCGCTGTCGCTGCTGGCGCCGGAACTGGTGCATCCGGGGGCGGGCAAGACCATGGCGCAGTTGTGGCAGGACGCGCAGATCGACCAGGTGCTGGCCCCGGTGGCCTTTGAGTGGCGTGGGTTGCAGTTGACGCCGGCGTAAGCCTGTTCCGGCCTTTTCGCGGGCTTGCCCGCTCCCACAGGTGAATCGCGCAGGCTTCTAATTTTGAGAAAGACAGTTGCTCCTGCAAGTACGGCGGCAACTCCAAGCCAGCGCAGGCCCACCCTGTGGGAGCGGGCATGCCCGCGAACACCGGCGGAGCCGGTGCCAGGCACAGCGTCGCCTGCTTCGCGGGCAAGCCAGCTCCCACGGGGATCGCATCAGGGCTGACAGGTGTTTGCCACAAGGTATGCAGCGCCTGTTAGAGCGAGCGCCGCCCGCGCGGCGCATCGCGAGCTGCGCTCGCTCCTACGTTTGTTTCGGGCCAATTATTCCTGTGGGATTTGCGCGCGAACGCCTTGGCGCATGCCTCAAAATCGCGTCGTACGAACAAGGCGGCCGCGCGCATCTGGCACAGGGGTTACTGGCCCGAAACAAACGTAGGAGCGAGCGCAGCTCGCGATGCGCCGCGCGGGCGGCGCTCGATCTCACAGGCGCGGAAGGTGCTGCGGCTACCCTTGCCAGAAACCATAGAATCTCCCACAGGGGCTGTGTTGCCTTCACGTTGGCGCACTACCTGTGGGAGCGGCTTTAGCCGCGAAAGGGCCGGTAGCACTAGCAGTGCCGGTAAGCCTCAAGCGCTTTCAGCCGCTGCGCTTTGAGCGCTTCGCCCAGTGCCTGGCCAGTCAGCCCTGCCTGCACAAGCGGGTTCACATCCACCGCCCGCGCCGCTGCCGCAGCGCCACGCAAGTACTCGCCCTGTGGATAACCCGCTTTGCAATTCCCCAGTGCCACCATCTCGCAGGCAGCCAGGAAATCCTCAAACCGCTGCGGGCGCCGGTACACATCGAACTTCTGCAACAGCGCCAGCAGTGACATGGCAGGCAGCTGCAGCGCCTGATCAGCCTGCACCAGGCACTCCCCCGTCAGCAGGGCCAGCTCCTGGCATTCCCGCGGCGCCTTGAGGCGTTGGTTGACGGTCTTGATCGAGGTGGGGGGCAACTGGTGCAACAGGCAGGCCCAGCGCACGTGCAGGGGCTGGTGATGCGCAGCTGCTTGTTCCAGCGCAGCCAGGGCTTGGGGAGCGCTATCAAGCTCAGGCAACAGTTCCCGGAGGGCGGCGCACGCATGCAGGACCTGGAAGAACACCTGCGGCTGCGCCTCCATCAGCGCGCGCTCGATCTCCTTCCAGCTGCGCTCTGCAGTCAATGCCTGCAATTCGCCCGAGGCACTGATCTGGCGCATCAGCTCCAAGGTTTCATCGGCCACCCGAAAGCCCAAGGGTGCATAGCGCGCAGCAAAGCGCGCCACCCGCAGCACACGCAGGGGGTCTTCAGCGAACGCTGGGGAAACGTGGCGTAACAGGCGTTGGTCCAGATCCCGCGCGCCCTGGTAAGGGTCATGAACCTGCCCGGCCTCATCCTCGGCCATGGCATTGATGGTCAGGTCGCGGCGGATCAGGTCTTCTTCCAGGGTTACGTCGGGGCTGGCATGGAAGGTGAAGCCACCGTAGCCGCGCCCGCTTTTGCGTTCGGTACGGGCCAGGGCGTATTCCTCGCCGGTTTTCGGGTGCAGGAATACCGGGAAGTCGGCGCCGACCGGGCGGTAACCCTTGGCCAGCATTTCCTCGACGCTGGCACCGACCACCAGCCAGTCGATATCGCTGACCGGTCGGCCGAGCAGGCGGTCACGTACGGCACCGCCAACCTTGTAAATGTGCATGAGCAACTCTCCATAACTGCCGACAGCATAACCCGCCGGCAGTCATGGCGTGGCTTCAGAGATGGTGAATCACCGCCAGGTCCATGCGGCCGTATTCGCCGCCGTCGCCGTGCTCGCCGCGTGGCGGCATGTGGTGGGTCTTGACCACCTGCTCGCCTTGCACGGTCTCCAGGTGGATATCGAAGCCCCACAGCCGATGCAGGTGCTTGAGGACTTCGTCGGTCGAGTCGCCGAGCGGTTTGCGGTTGTGCTGCTGGTGACGCAGGGTGAGGGAGCGGTCCCCACGGCGGTCGACACTCCAGATCTGCACGTTCGGCTCACGGTTGCCCAGGTTGTACTGGGCTGCCAGTTGCTCGCGAATGAGCCGGTAACCCGACTCGTCGTGAATGGCCGGTACCAGCAGATCGTCCCGTTGGTCATCATCGAGAATGCTGAACAGCTTGAGGTCGCGCATTACCTTGGGCGACAGGTATTGCAGGATGAAACTCTCGTCCTTGAAGCTGCTCATGGCGAACTTGATGGTAGAAAGCCAATCACTGCCGGCAATGTCGGGGAACCAGTGGCGATCCTCTTCGGTTGGGTTCTCGCACATGCGGCGGATGTCGGTGTACATCGCAAAGCCCAGCGCGTAAGGGTTGATGCCGCTGTAGTACGGGCTGTCGAAACCAGGCTGGAACACCACACTGGTATGCGACTGCAGAAACTCCATCATGAAGCCTTCGGTTATCAGCCCCTCGTCGTACAAGTCGTTCATCAGGGTGTAGTGCCAGAAGGTTGCCCAGCCTTCGTTCATCACCTGGGTCTGGCGCTGCGGGTAGAAATACTGGGCTATCTTGCGCACGATGCGCACCACTTCCCGTTGCCAGGGTTCCAGCAGCGGGGCGTTCTTTTCGATGAAATACAGGATGTTTTCCTGCGGCTCGGCGGGGAAGCGCCCTTCATCGCGGTCATTGCCCTTGTCGGCGCTTTTCGGGATGGTCCGCCACAGGTCGTTGATCTGCCGCTGCAGGTGTTCCTCTCGCTCCTGTTGCCGGCGCCGCTCCTCTTCGGCGGAAATAGGGTAGGGCCGCTTGTAGCGGTCTACGCCGTAGTTCATCAGGGCATGGCAGGAGTCGATCAGGTCTTCCACGGCGTCAATGCCGTGGCGTTCCTCGCACTGCGCGATGTACTGCTTGGCGAACACCAGGTAGTCGATGATCGAGCTGGCATCCGTCCAGGTGCGGAACAGGTAGTTGCCTTTGAAGAAGCTGTTATGCCCATAGCAGGCATGGGCGATCACCAGTGCCTGCATGCACATGGTGTTCTCTTCCATCAGGTAAGCGATGCAGGGGTCGGAGTTGATCACGATCTCGTAGGCCAGGCCCATCTGGCCACGGCTATAGGACTTTTCCGTGCTGAGGAACTGCTTGCCGTAGGACCAGTGGTGATAGCCCAGCGGCATGCCGACGGAAGCGTAGGCGTCCATCATCTGCTCGGCCGTGATCACCTCGATCTGGTTGGGGTAGGTGTCCAAGGCGTAGCGCTCGGCCAGGCGGCTGATTTCCCGGTCGTAGGTCTGGATCAGTTCGAACGTCCATTCGGACCCGGTGGAAATGGGTTGGCGTCTCTGTGCTCTGGCGGTCATGTGGCTAACCTGCGCTGGAAGAGTTCACGGAAGACCGGGTAGATGTCGCCGGCCGATACCAGCTGCTGTTGGGCAAACGTGTCGGGGAAGGCCTCGCCGATGCGTTCGTATTCGTACCACAGCGCCTGGTGCTCACGGGGGGTGATTTCGACGTAAGTGTAGTACTGCACGTGCGGCATGATCTGCTTGGCCAGGATATCGCGGCAGATTGGCGAGTCGTCGTTCCAGTTGTCGCCGTCGGACGCCTGGGCAGCATAGATGTTCCAGTCACTGGCCGGGTAGCGTTCAGCCATGATCTCCTGCATTAGCTTGAGTGCGCTGGAAACGATGGTGCCCCCGGTTTCCCGCGAGTAGAAAAATTCTTCCTCGTCCACTTCGCGGGCACTGGTGTGGTGGCGAATGAACACGACTTCGATGCGGTCGTAATTACGCTTGAGGAACAGATACAGCAGGATGAAGAAGCGCTTGGCGATGTCTTTGGTCGCCTGGGTCATCGAACCGGACACGTCCATCAGGCAGAACATCACCGCCTTTGAGCTGGGGTTGGGTTGCTTGACCAGCAGGTTGTACTTGAGGTCGAAGGTGTCGAGAAACGGCAGGCGGTTGATGCGTGCCTTGAGGCGCTCGATTTCCTGTTCGATTTCCTGGATATCGGTGAAATTGTCCGGTTCCTCTGCGCGCAGGCGCGCCAGCTCTTTCTGTGCTTCGCGCAGCAGGGCACGGCTGCTGCCGGTCAGGGCGATACGTCGGGCGTGGGCCGAGCGCAGGGTGCGCACGATGTTGATGCGCGACGGGTTGCCTTCGTTGGCGATACCGGCGCGCACAGTTTTGAAGGTGTCGGCACCGGTCAGGTGGCGTTTGACCAGGTTGGGCAATTCGAGGTCTTCGAACATGAATTCGAGGAACTCTTCCTGGGTGATCTGGAAGACGAATTCGTCCATGCCTTCGCCGGAGTTGCCGGCCTTGCCACGGCCGCCGCCACCCCCGCCGCCGCCTTGCGGCCTGGGTATGTGTTCACCGGCAGTGAACTCCTTGTTGCCGGGGTGCACGATGGTCTGTTTGCCCCCGCGGCCATGGTGCAGCACCGGTTCGTCGATATCACGCCCGGGAATGCTGATCTGCTCGCCGTGTTCCATGTCCATGATGGAGCGGCGGCTCACCGCCTCTTCGACGGCCTTCTTGATGTGTTCGCGGTACCGCCGCAGGAAGCGCTGGCGGTTGACCGTGCTCTTGTTCTTGCCGTTCAGGCGGCGGTCTATAACGTAGCTCATGGTCCCTCCGGTAGCTGGAGCAGCTGCAAGCCACAAGCCCTGGACGCCAAGCGGTAAGCTTCAAGCTGCAAGTAAAAGCAGCCATCGCTGCCGCAGATGCTGGCGCCTGGCATGCGCCGGCGCCAGCCAGCTTGTGGCTTGCAGCTTGTAGCTTGGCACTAGGCGGCTTGCCGCTTTATTGCGATTTCCTGACCCGCAGGTACCACTCCGACAGCAGGCGCACCTGCTTGTCGGTATAACCACGCTCCACCATTCGGGTGACGAAGTCGTTGTGTTTCTTCTGGTCCTCTTTGCTGGCTTTGGCATTGAAGCTGATGACCGGCAGCAGGTCTTCGGTGTTGGAGAACATTTTCTTCTCGATCACCACCCGCAGTTTTTCGTAGCTCAGCCAGCTTGGGTTCTTGCCATTGTTGTTGGCGCGTGCGCGCAGTACGAAGTTGACGATCTCGTTGCGGAAGTCTTTCGGGTTGCTGATGCCGGCCGGCTTCTCGATTTTCTCCAGCTCTTCGTTGAGCGCGATGCGGTTGAGGATCTCGCCGGTTTCCGGGTCGCGGTATTCCTGGTCCTGGATCCAGAAGTCGGCGTACAGTACATAGCGGTCGAAGATGTTCTGGCCGTATTCGCTGTAGGACTCCAGGTACGCTGTCTGGATTTCCTTGCCGATGAACTCGATGTAGCGCGGTGCCAGGTACTCCTTCAGGTAGCGCAGGTAGCGTTCGCGCACTTCTGCAGGGAACTGTTCCTGTTCGATCTGCTGCTCCAGCACATACAACAGGTGCACGGGGTTGGCGGCAATTTCGTGTGGGTCGAAGTTGAACACTTTGGACAGGATCTTGAAGGCGAAGCGGGTCGACAGGCCATTCATGCCCTCGTCGACGCCGGCCGAGTCGCGGTATTCCTGGATCGACTTGGCCTTCGGATCGGTGTCCTTGAGGTTTTCACCGTCGTACACGCGCATTTTCGAATAGATATTGGAGTTTTCAGGCTCTTTGAGCCGCGACAGCACCGTGAATTGCGCCAGCATTTTCAGCGTGTCCGGAGCGCAATGGGCCTTGGACAGCGAACTGTTGACCAGCAATTTGTCGTAGATCCTGATTTCGTCGCTGACGCGCAGGCAGTACGGCACTTTGACGATGTAGATCCGGTCGATGAACGCTTCGTTGTTCTTGTTGTTACGGAAGGTGTGCCACTCCGATTCGTTGGAGTGGGCCAGCAGGATGCCGGTGTACGGGATGGCCCCGAGGCCTTCGGTACTGTTGTAGTTACCTTCCTGGGTGGCGGTGAGCAAGGGGTGCAGGACCTTGATCGGCGCCTTGAACATTTCCACGAATTCCATCAGGCCCTGGTTGGCCCGGCACAGTGCCCCCGAGTAGCTGTAGGCGTCGGCGTCGTTCTGTGGGTATTCCTCGAGCTTGCGAATGTCGACCTTGCCGACCAGGGCAGAGATGTCCTGGTTGTTTTCATCGCCCGGTTCGGTCTTGGCGATGGCGATCTGGTTGAGGATGGAAGGGTAGAGCTTGACCACTTTGAATTTGGAAATATCGCCGCCGAACTCCTGCAGCCGCTTGGTTGCCCAGGGCGACATGATGGTGTTGAGGTAGCGCCGCGGGATGCCGAACTCTTCCTCGAGAATGGCCCCGTCTTCGGTGGCGTTGAACAGGCCCAATGGCGATTCGAACACCGGTGAGCCCTTGATGGCGTAGAACGGTACCCGCTCCATCAGCTGCTTGAGTTTTTCCGCCAGCGACGATTTACCGCCACCTACCGGGCCCAGCAGGTAGAGGATCTGTTTCTTCTCTTCCAGGCCCTGGGCGGCGTGACGGAAGTACGACACGATCTGGTCGATGCACTCTTCCATGCCATGGAAGTCGGCAAAGGCTGGATAGCGGCGGATCACCTTGTTGGAAAAAATGCGCGACAGCCTGGAGTTGGTAGAGGTGTCGATCAGCTCTGGCTCACCGATGGCCAGCAACAGCCGTTCGGCCGCCGATGCGTAGGCACTGCGATCCTCTTTGCACAGCTCGAGGTACTCCTGCAGCGAGAGTTCTTCCTGGCGCGTTGACTCGAAACGTTGTTGGAAGTGGCTAAAAATACTCATGACGTCACCTCGCTCGATACGTGGAGACGACGCCGGATCAGTCAGCTGATGCTGGCAAGCAACCGGGTTCGCCAGTTGCTGTATACCCCCCAGAACACCCTGTTACGCTACCGATGACCCGCACGCCGGTGTACCGGCTCTCCCCTTTTTTGGATGGCCTGAGCTTAAGCGTAGTTGGTTATCTGCAAGGTCAAGGGGCGAGGAGTGCAGAAGTTACGAACGACCGTTCGTCAGGTAAGCCGCAAGCCCGCGCAGGGCGCGGGCTGCAGTAAAAATGAAAATATTTATTCGGCAGCGCCTTGGGCTGTCTCGGCCGGGTAGGTGGTGCGCCACAGTTCAAAACCACCGTCGACGCTGTACACGTCCGAGAAGCCCTGGCCTACCAGGTAGGCGGCAGCGCTCTGGCTGGAGTTGCCGTGGTAGCAGACCACCAGGGTGGGGGCGTCGAGGTCGGCATTGCGGATGAACTCGGCAACCGAATGGTTATCCAGATGCCGGGCGCCGGTAATGTGGCCGGCAGCAAAGGCTTGCGAGTCACGGATATCGACCACGACCGCACCTTCTTGCTTGCGAAGCTCCAAGGCCTGCTCGGGAGGGATGCGCTTGAATTCGCTCATGGGTACTACTTCCTTCAGGTGTGGTCATTGAGTGTAGTGGGTTGTGCCGGCTGGCGCAGGGTGCCGTCGGCGGCGCAGTCGCAGCGGTGGTATTGGCCGCTGTCGAGGTTGTACAGGGTCATGGCGCCGCCCCACACGCAGCCGGTGTCCAGGGCGATGACGTCAGGCTGGTCGACGCGCCCTTCAAGGGCGGCCCAGTGGCCGAAGATGATCTTCACGTGCCGCGAGCGGCGGTCCTTGTGGGCAAACCAGGGTTTGTAGCCTTTGGGCGCGGTGCCCAGGCCTTCCTTGCTTTTGAGGTCGAGTTTGCCTTCTGCGGTGCAGAAGCGCATGCGCGTGAAGTAGTTGGTGATGACCCGCAGGCGCTCGATACCGGTGAGGTTCTTGCTCCACTTGTTCGGCTCGTTGCCGTACATGCCATCTAAGTACAACTTCAGGCGAGTGTCATCGCGCAGCACCTGTTCCACCTCGTCTGCCAGCTTCAGGGCTTGCCCGAGCGTCCACTGCGGCGGGATGCCGGCATGAACCATGGCAACGCCCCGCGCCTCATCGTAGTGCAGCAGCTTTTGCTGGCGCAGCCAGTCGAACAACTGATCCGCATCTGGCGCTTCGATGATCTCGCGCAAGGTGTCGCTTTTCTTCAGGCGCTCGACGTTGTGCCAGGCGGCCAGCAGGTGCAGGTCGTGGTTGCCCAGCACGCAGACCAGGGACTGGCGCATGGAGTACAGAAAGCGCAGCGTTTGCAGTGACTCGGGGCCGCGGTTGACCAGATCGCCCACCAGCCACAGGCGGTCCACGGCGGGATCGAAGCGTACGCGTTCGAGCAGGCATTTGAGTGGCTGCAGGCAGCCCTGCAGGTCGCCGACGGCGTAAGTGGCCATCAGTGCAGGGCCCCGGGCACCGCCAGGCGAAACGGGGCGATCTCGGCATCGAAACGTTTACCGTCTTCGGCAAACATCTGGTAGCTGCCCTGCATGGTGCCTACGCGGGTGCTGATGACAGCCCCACTGCTGTAGGTGTGGCTTTGGCCCGGCTCGATATTGGGCTGCTGGCCGACCACCCCGGCGCCGCGCACTTCTTCGACCTTGCCGTCACCGTTGGTGATCAGCCAGTGGCGCGACAGCAGTTTGGCTTTCAGCGAGCCGTTGTTCTGCACAGTAATGGTGTAGGCGAAAGCGAAACGACTGTTTTCTGGGTCGGATTGCTCTTTGAGGTAGCGGGTCACGACGCTGACGTCGATTTGATAGCGGGGGTCGGACATGCAAGGGCCTTGGGCGAACTGACGCAATAATGCAGTCTAGGCCATTGGCGGGGGGGAGGGCCAGCGGTGGAAGGGCTGGGGGTTTTGTGTTGCCTGGGCTGGCCTCTTCGCGGGCACGCCCGCTCCCACAGGATCCCACCGCATTTGAGGGGTGATTTACCTGTGGGAGCGGGCGTGCCCGCGAAGAGGCCGGATCAGGTCGAATCAGGCTTTGGGCTGATCGGCCAACTGATCGGCCAGGCGCACGAAGGCGGCCAGGTCCAGCTGCTCCGGGCGCAGGCTGCCATCCACGCCGGCAGCTTCGATGGCCGCGCTGTCGAGCAGGCCCTTCATGGTGTTGCGCAGTGTTTTGCGGCGCTGGTTGAACGCGTCACGCACCACCCGCTCCAGCAGTTGTGCATCTTTGGCCGGGTGAGGCAGCACTTCGTGCGGCACCAGCCGCACGATGGCCGAATCCACTTTCGGTGGCGGGTTGAACGCCCCAGGGCCAACGTTGAACAGGTGTTCCACGCGGCAGTGGTACTGCACCATGATCGACAACCGCCCCCAATCACCACCGCCAGGGCCGGCGGCCATGCGCTCGACCACTTCCTTCTGCAGCATGAAGTGCATGTCGCGGATCAGCCCGGCATGGCTGAGCAGGTGGAAGATCAGCGGCGTGGAGATGTTATAGGGCAGGTTACCCACCACCTTGAGGCTGCGCGGCGGGACGCCCAGCTGGTTGAAGTCGAACTTCAGGGCGTCGCCCTGGTGCAGGCGGAAATTGCTGCGGTCAGCGAACTTGTGCTGCAGGATCGGCACCAGGTCCTTGTCCAGCTCGACCACGTCCAGTTGCGCGCCGCTGCCCAGCAGGCCCTCGGTCAGGGCGCCCTGGCCCGGGCCGATTTCCAGCAAGCGTTCGCCAGGCTTGGCGTGGATAGCGCGCAGGATACGGTCGATGATGCCGGCGTCGTGCAGGAAGTTCTGGCCGAAGCGCTTGCGCGCCCGGTGTTGGTATTGCTCGTTCATGGTCGGTTCTCGGCCATCTGGTAGGCGGTTTCCAGCGCGACGCGCAGGCTGCCGGTGTCGACCTTGCCGCTGCCGGCCAGGTCCAGGGCGGTGCCGTGGTCAACCGAGGTACGGATGATCGGCAGGCCCAAGGTCACGTTCACGGCCGCACCAAAACCCTTGTACTTGAGTACGGGCAGGCCTTGGTCGTGGTACATCGCCAGCACCGCGTCGCAGTGCTCCAGATATTTGGGGGTAAACAGGGTATCGGCCGGCAGCGGCCCGCGCAGGTCCATGCCTTCGGCGCGCAGGCGGGCCAGGGTCGGCTCGATGATGTCGATTTCTTCGCGGCCCAGGTGGCCGCCTTCGCCGGCATGCGGGTTGAGGCCGCACACCAGGATGCGTGGGGCGGTGATGCCGAACTTGTCGCGCATGTCTGCATGCAGGATGCGGGTAACCCGCTCGACGCGCTCGGCAGTGATGGCGTCGGCGATGTCCCGCAGCGGCAGGTGGGTGGTAACCAGGGCCACGCGCAGGCCGCGGGTCGCCAGCATCATCACCACTTGTGCGGTTTGGGTCAGTTCGGCGAGGAATTCGGTGTGCCCGGAAAAGGCGATGCCGCTCTCGTTGATCACACCCTTGTGCACGGGGGCGGTGATCATCCCGGCGAAGTGCCCGTCCAGGCAGCCCTGGCCTGCACGGGTCAGGGTTTGCAGCACGAACGCGGCGTTGGCCGTGTCGAGCTGGCCCGGTGTTACCGGGGCCGCCAGCGGTGTATCCCAAACATACAGGCTGCCCGCTGGCGCTGGCTGCTCGGGCCATTGGCCCGGGGCAACCGGCAACAGGTCGACAGCCAGCCCCAGCTGGGTGGCCCGCTCGGCGAGCAGGTCACGGCTGGTGATGGCAATCAGGGGGTGGGGCTGGGCGTCTGCGGCGAGCAGCAAGCACAGGTCAGGACCTATGCCGGCCGGCTCGCCGGGGGTGACGGCGAAGCGCAGGGGCTTCACTGGGCGGCCTGGTCGGCGCCAGGCAGCTTGATTTCAACGTAGGCTTCGTCGCGGATCTGGCGCAGCCAGGTTTGCAGCTCTTCGTCGTATTTGCGGTTACGCAGCACGTTCAGGGCCTGTTGCTCACGCGCCTGCTCGGTGCTGTCGGTGGCCCGACGGCCCAGTACTTCCAGCACGTGCCAGCCATACTGGGTTTTGAACGGCTTGGTCACAACGCCTTGCTGGGCGTTGGCCATCTGCTCGCGGAACTCGGGCACCAGGCTGTTCGGGTCGACCCAGTTGAGGTCACCGCCGTTGAGCGCTGAGCCCGGGTCTTCCGAGTAGCTTTTCGCCAGTTCGGCGAAGTCTTCGCCGTTCTTGATGCGTTCGTACAGGCGCTCGGCCAGTTGCTCGGTGGCCGCGTCGCTGCGGATCTCGCTTGGCTTGATCAGGATGTGGCGCACGTGCACTTCGTCGCGCAGCACGTTCTCGCTGCCACCACGCTTCTCTTCCAGCTTGAGGATGATGAAGCCGTTGGGGATGCGGATCGGCTGGGTGATTTCACCCACGGGCATGCTGCTGAGCATCTTGGCGAAGTCTGGTGGCAGCTGGGCCGCTTTACGCCAACCCATCTCGCCGCCTTCCAGGGCGTTTTCGCTGGCGGAGCGGGCGATGGCCAGTTGGCCGAAGTCCGCGCCTTGCTTGAGTTGCTGGTACACCTCGCCCACCTGGCGTGCAGCCTTCTGGATGTCTGCCGAGTTGGCGGCTTCCGGGGTGGGGATCAGGATGTTGGCCAGGCGGTACTCTTCCGACATCTGCATCTTGCCCATGTCGGAGTTGAGGAAGTTCTTCACTTCCTGCTCCGACACCTGGATGCGCTCGGCCACGCGGCGTTGGCGCACGCGGCTGATGATCATCTCGCGCTTGACCTGGTCGCGGGCGTCGTCGAACGACAGGCCGTCATGGGCCAACGCTGCGCGGAACTGGTCCAGCGACATGCCGTTGCGCTGGGCAATGGTGCCGATGGCCTGGTTCAGTTCTTCGTCGGTGATGCGAATGCCGGAGCGTTCGCCAATCTGCAGTTGCAGGTTTTCGACGATCAGGCGTTCCAGTACCTGCTGTTCCAGGGCGCCGGCGGGCGGCACGCTGCCGCCGCGCTTGGCGATGGTTTGCTGAACCTCATGCACGCGCTGGTCCAGCTGGCTTTGCATGACCACGTCGTTGTCGACGATGGCCACCACGCGATCAAGCGGCTGTACCGCGGCATGCACCGCGCCACTCAGCAAAGCGACGCCCAGCAGCACTGGGCGCAGTCGATCAATAAGCTTGGTCTTCACGTTCACGGTAACCTTGAATGCCTTGGTCGAGGAAAGATTCGACCTTGTTGCCAACTACACCACCGAGGCCTTTCAGGACGATCTGAAGGAAGACACCGTGGTCGCCTTTTTCGTTCTGCGGAAGGGCCTGGCTGAAATCGTCGTAGTCGATCCAGTACCGGTTGACCAGACGCAGCTTCCAGCAGCAGTTGTCGTATTCGAAACCACCCATGGCTTCCAGGGTGCGGTTGCGGTTGTAGTCATGCTGCCAGCGGGCAATCACGCTCCATTGTGGCACGATCGGCCAGATGACCGAGAAATCGTGCTGCTGGATCTTGTAGTAATCCTTGATGTAGTTCGGATCGCCTGGGGTGCCATAGTCACCGCCGCCCACCTTCCAGGTACCCGTTGTCGAGTCGTAGGCGATGGTGTCGTTACGGTAGCGGTAGCCGAGGTTGACGATCTTGTTCGGGTTGTCTTCAGGCTGGTAGTGGAACATCGCGCTGCCCGAGCGGGTGCTGTGGCTGTCCGGGTCCCAGTTGAAGTCCGAATTGAAGCGCCAGTCGCGGTTGAAGTAGTAGTTGTACACCAGGGCGTATGGCGACACGTCGGACTGCGAGCCTTTGCGGTTACGGTAGTCGATACCCGGCAACTGTACCTTGCGGTCTTTGAAGTAGTAGGCCTGGCCGATGCTGAAGTTCTGGCGCTCGAAGCCGTTGTCTTCGATCCAACGGGTAGTGACACCCAGCGACAGCTTGTTCTCGTCGCCGATGCGGTCGGTGCCGCTGAAGCGGTTGTCGCGGAACAGCGAGTCGTAGCTGAACAGGGTTTCGCCAGTATCGAACAGCGGGATGTCCTTCTGGTCCTTGTACGGGACGTAGAGGTAGAACATGCGCGGTTCGAGGGTTTGACGGTAGTTGTTGCCAAACAGCGAGGTGTTGCGATCGAAGTACAGGCCGCTGTCGACGCTGAAGATTGGGACATCGCGGTCTTGGTTGCTCTTGAAGTCGCCTTCGAGGGCAGCCCTTGCCGGGTCTGCAACTAGGTCCCGTTTGCCCTCGCTGTCTAAGTCAAGGTCGTAGTGGGTATACATGTACTTCAGCTTCGGCGTGATATAGCCGTAGCTGGCTGTCATCGGCAGGCTTATGGAAGGTGCGACGTTTAGGCGAGTACCGTTGGCGCGAGCAACACCAAAAATATTTTCGTCGAGACGTTGGCCTGGTACACCCGTGCTGGTATCCGGGTTGCCATCTTTGTCGAAAACAAAATCATCCTTCAAGTCACGCTCGAAGCGTACCGCTTCGGTCTCGTAACCCAGGTTCAGGCCGCCTGGCTGGAATGGCAGGGTACCGTTCAGGGTCAGCTGCGGCAGGCGGTCATACGGCGTGATCTGCGAAATGGTCGCCATTTCGTAGGCATGCACGTTCAGGCGCGCGGTGTAGCTGTCGCCACGGTAGGTCAGCGCGCCCTGCTGGTTCAGCACGTCGCGGCTTTCCACGCCGATCTGATCGGACTCCAGGTCCTGGAAGTAGAACGGGTCGCTGATGTCGGTGTAGTCCACCTCGGTCATCAGGCGTTCGTCCAGGCCACCCTTGTGCTGCCAGTTGACCATCCAGCGCTGGTCTTTGTAGTCCGTCTGGTCTTTGCGGTCGTCGTTCTTGTCGTTCAGGTACGCGCCGCCGAACTGGCCTTCGCTGGACTTGGTCAGGTAGCGGAATTCGCCTTCCATCAGCAAGCCGCGCTTGGTCATGTAGCGCGGGTACAACGTGGCGTCGTAGTTCGGCGCCAGGTTGAAGTAGTACGGCGTGACCAGCATGAAGCCGGTGTCGCTGCTGCTGCTGAACGAAGGTGGCAGGAAGCCGGACTGGCGACGATCGTCGATCGGGAAGTAGATGTACGGTGTGTAGAACACCGGGAAATCCTTGACCCGCAGGGTGACGTTGGTCGCGGTGCCGAAGCCGGTGGCCGGGTTCAGGGTGATGTTGTTGCCCTTCAGCTGCCAGGCGTTGCTGCCCGGTTCGCAGGTGGTGTACGTACCGTCCTTGAGGCGGATGATGGCGTTTTCGCCACGCTTGGCGTACAGGGCGCTGCCGCGGATATGCGACTTGTGCATCACGTATTCGGCGTTGTCGACCTGGGCTTCGCCCGTGTCGAGCTGAATCTGTGCCTGGTCACCGACTACCAGCGAGCCGTTGTCACGGATCTTGACGTTGCCTTTGAGCTCGCCACGGTTTTCGGCCTGGTACAGGTTGGCCTCGTCCGCTTCGGCCTGCATGCTGCCCTGGCGCATGACCACGTCACCGGCGAGGGTAGCGATCTGCTGCTCCTGCTGGTACTTGGACACCTTGGCATTGATGTAGGTCGGCGACTCGTCCTTGGGCGTGGTGTCGGCCATGCCTGGGCGAGTCGGCTCGATGTAGGCGCCACCGCAGTACGGGCCGGTTTCGGCCAGCTGTGCGGCAGTGAGCTTTTCACGCGGCACCCAGTCGAGGTGGCTGTAGTCTTCGCTGCGCGACTTCAGGCCGCGGCCTTTGGCCTCGGTGACCAGCATCGGCCGGTCCGCAGTTTCGCCTTCGCTCGCGGCTTCGGTGCCGCCGCTGACGGCGGCACCTTCGTGCACCGGGCGTGGCGGCAGGTTGCTGGCTGGGGTCTTGGGCTTGCAGTCCCAGCCGCCGGCGGCGGACACTTGGCAGTCAAACTGCTCGGCTGCCACCACGTACGATGTGGCCAGAGGTTGCAGGGCCAGCAGACCGCCGGTGACCAGCAACGGAAACTTTCTACGAAACGCGGGGGATTTCAATGCCATCTTATTAGTCCGGGCTTCCTGCGTGCCATCTGCCCGCGTGTGGGGCCGCACGCCTCTCGATGGTCTGAAAAAGATGCTGGATAATAAAGCATGACCCGCTTGACGGCTAGGGCCGTCGGAGACCCTTGTAATGCCTGAACACGATGTACGCCTGCAACAGCTGACGGTCTGGCTCGCCGAGCAGCTCGATGAACTTTTCCGCAGCAAGGCTTGGGGCGAGGTGCCCGAAGGCCGCCTGACCGCGGCCAGCAGCGATGCCAGCTTCCGCCGTTACTTCCGCTGGCAGGGGGCTGGGCACAGCTTCGTGGTCATGGACGCGCCCCCGCCGCAGGAGAACTGCCGACCGTTCGTCGCCATCGACCACCTGCTGGCCAGCGCCGGTGTGAATGTGCCGCAGATCCACGCCCAGGACCTGGAGCGTGGGTTCCTGCTGCTGGGTGACCTGGGTCACCAGACATACCTGGACATCATTGATGAAGACAATGCCGACAGCCTGTTCGCCGACGCCATCGAGGCGTTGCTGAAGTTCCAGCGCCTGCCAATGGACGCCCAGTTGCCCAGCTACGACGACGCCCTGCTGCGCCGCGAGGTTGAACTGTTCCCCGAATGGTACGTAGGGCGCGAGCTTGGCCTGGCCCTCAACGATAGCCAGAAAGCTGCCTGGCAGCGCGTCAGCCAACTGTTGATCGACAGCGCCCTGGCCCAGCCGAAAGTGCTGGTGCACCGCGACTACATGCCGCGCAACCTGATGCAGAGCACCCCGAACCCTGGCGTGCTGGACTTCCAGGATGCGGTGTACGGCCCGGTCACCTACGACATTACCTGCCTGTTCAAGGATGCCTTCCTCAGCTGGCCACAGGCGCGCGTCGAAGGCTGGTTGCGTGCCTATTGGGAGCGGGCAGTGGCGGCCGGAATCCCGGTTCATGCTGAGTTCGAGGCGTTCCAGCGTGCCAGCGACCTGATGGGCGTGCAGCGCCATTTGAAGGTGATCGGCATTTTTGCCCGTATCTGCCACCGCGACGGCAAGCCGCGCTACCTGGGCGACGTGCCGCGTTTCTTCGCCTATATAGAAGAAGTGATCGGTCGCCGGCCCGAATTGGCGGAGCTGGGTGAGCTGATTGCCGAGCTGCAAGCCGGAGCGCGTGCATGAAGGCAATGATCCTGGCGGCGGGGAAGGGTGAACGCATGCGCCCGCTGACGCTGCATACCCCCAAACCGTTGGTTCCGGTCGCCGGCCAGGCGCTGATCGAGTACCACCTGCGTGCGCTGGCGGCTGCGGGTGTCCGCGAAGTGGTGATCAACCATGCCTGGCTCGGCCAGCAGATCGAAGAGCACCTAGGCGATGGCGGCCGCTTCGGCCTGCGCATTTGCTACTCGCCGGAGGGTGAGCCGCTGGAAACCGGCGGCGGCATCTTCAAAGCACTGCCTTTGCTGGGCGACGATCCGTTCCTGCTGGTGAACGGCGATGTCTGGACCGACTACGACTTCACCCGCCTGCAGGCCCCCCTGCAAGGCCTGGCGCACCTGGTGCTGGTCGATAACCCTGGCCACCATGGCCGTGGCGACTTCCGCCTGGCGGACGGGCAGGTGGTCGATGGCGACGACGCGCCGGGTACGCTGACGTTCAGTGGTATCTCGGTCTTGCACCCGGCGCTGTTCGCGGGTTGCCAGGCTGGTGCCTTCAAATTGGCGCCGTTGTTGCGCCAGGCCATGGCGGCTGGCCGGGTCACGGGCGAGCACTACCGCGGGCACTGGGTGGACGTCGGCACGCTCGAGCGGCTGGCCGAGGCCGAGCGGCTGATCGGCGAGCGCGCCTGACATGTGGTGGCCAGGCACACTGATTGGCGCTGGCGCGGGCTTTGCCGTGGCCAATATCCCCGGGGCGCTGTTGGGGCTGCTGCTCGGCCAGGCCCTCGACCGCCGCTTGCGCCTGCAGGGCTGGGATGACATGCGCGACCGCCTGAGCGGGCGTCCGGCGCTGGCTGACGATGAGTTGCTGTTCGTGATGCTGGGGCGCCTGGCCAAGAGCGATGGCCGGGTGGCCGAGCAGCATATCCAGCAGGCGCGTCAGGAAATGTCGCGGCTGGACCTGGCGGAGCCGGCCCGCTTGCGCGCCATCAAGGCGTTCAACCGTGGCAAGGCCGGCAAGGACCGGCTAGGCGGCCACTTGCGGCGGATTCGCGAACAGCCGCATGCGGCCGAAGGCACCTTGCGCGCCTGTTGGCGCATGGTCTGGGCCGACGGCAAGATGGGCAACAAGGAGCGTGAGCTGCTGCTGGACTGGGGGCAGAAGCTGGGCCTGAGCCGGCGCCAGGTGCAGGCCATGTCGGTGGAATACGAGCCGCGCAGGGCTGCCCGGCCGGAAGGGTTGGCCATGACCTATGCGGCGGCGTTGCGCTTGCTGGCGGTAGAGGCGGACACCGAAGCTGACAAGGTCAAACAGGCGTATCGCCGGCTGGTCAGCCGGCATCACCCGGACAAGCTGGCAGGCACCGGCGCCAGCGAGGCACAGGTGCGTGAAGCAACCGAGCGCACGCGGGAGTTGCACCAGGCCTATGCCATGATCCGCAAGCGGCGGGGCCTTTGAGGGCCTCATCGCCGGCAAGCCAGCCCCAGGGATCGCAGCAGGGCTGGCAGGTGTTTGTCAGAAGATATGCAGCGCCTGAGACATCGAGCGCCGCCCGCGCGGCGCATAGCGAGCTGCGCTCGCTCCTACGTTTGTTTCGGGCCTGTGAGGCCTGTGAGGGGCGCGCGCGACCGCCTGATTCATACGACGCGATATTGAGGCATGCGCCAAGGCGTTCGCGCGCAAATCCCCCAGGCATAATTGGCCCGAAACAAACGTAGGAGCGAGCGCAGCTCGCGATGCGCCGCGCGGGCGGCGCTCAATCTGACAGGCGCTGAAGATGCTGCGGCAAGCACCCGGCAACCCTGATGCCATTGCCAGAAACCATAGAGTCTCCCACAGGTAATACACAACGCCTGAATATTGTGGCCTACCTGTGGGGGCAATCTTACCCTTGCGGGTTCATCCAGCCTCGCACGCGGCGGAACAACTGCTCTTGCTCGGCGGCCTGGTTGCCTGGCATGGCGATCAGCGACAACTGCCGGTACTGGCTGTCTTTCTGCCGCTTGCTGGCCTGCAAGCGCAGCGCGGCGGCGCTGCGGTCAGCACTGCGGGTGGCGTAGTAGATGTCGGCGGTGGGCACCTTCAACGTCGGCGCCAGGCTTTCCAGGTCATGCTCCACGCGCGCCGGCGTCTGCGCCGCCACCATGACCAGCTTGTGTACCTGCGGCGGCTGTTTTTCGCTCAGGTAGCGGGCAGCCCAGTACGCACCGCTGCCATGGCCGATCAGCACGATGCTGCGGGCATTGCGCTGCTGGGCAAACGCCACGGCAGCATCCAGGCGGGCGAAAATCCGCTCGGCATCGGCCGGGTCGCTCTGTTCGCTGGCCAGTTCGGCATCGGTGCTTTCTGCGGTGTCGGCATCGGCGGCGGTGGCCTGGGCGACATTGGCATTGGCGTCGGCTGGCACATCCTTGACCGGTGCACGCTCACCCTGGGCTTGGTCCGTTGCGGCCTTGGGCTTGGCTTCTACCCGGGCTTGCGGGCTGTCGGCGAGCAGGTCAGGCAGGCTGATGCTCAGGCTGTGCCAGCCGACATCCGGGAATTTTTGCCGCAGCGGGCCAACGGCATTTGGCCAGTCGGCGTTTTCGCCGGCACCCGGCACGATGATCACGGCACCTTGCGGATCACTGTCGTTGGCCGGCTTCCACAACGCCAGGAAACTGTCGGCACCTGCCTGTAGCGTCTGTTGCTCGGCCTTGGGTACCAGCCGCTCGAGTGCCAGGGCATCCTCTTGGCTGCGCTCGAGCAGCGGCGGGCGCGGTGTTTCGGCTGCCGGTGCCGCATTGGCCGCCGGCGGTGTTTCGGCATCGGCGGCCAAGGCGCCGAGTGGCAGGAGCGAAGCCAGGCAGCACATTGCCAGCGTCGTGCGATAAAGTGTGGACATGCGTCAACCCAAGGCCAGAATGATACCGGCAGCCTAATAGTATTTGCCCGTGACGGCCATGCTGCATGGCCGCCTTGCCAGAACGAGCGTATAGATGAAGCGAGTGCGTCGCCTGTTGGTTATCGGCTGCTTGTGGCTGCCCTTGATTGCCTTTGCCCGGCCCGAGGCGCCGGCCACTGTTGCGCTCGAGCCGGCCCAGCAGCAGTGGTTGGACGCGCACCGCAGCCTGCGTGTGGGCCTGGTGCTGCAAGCACCCTATGCTCAGTTCGACCGGCGCCTGCAGCAGTTGTACGGCGCCAACGTCGAATTGGTCAGCAACCTGGCACACGTGCTGCGCCTGGACCTGACCTGGCGCCATTTCAGTGACCAGGCCAGCCTGGAGCATGCCCTGCAGAACGGCGAAATCGACTTCGCCCCCGGCCTTACCCAAACCCCGGCCAGCCTGCGCCTGTGGTTGTTCAGCGACCCGTACATGCGCGTGCCGCAATTGGTGGTAGGGCCACGCACCGGCGCCATGGCGGTGGAGCTGGAAAAGCTCGACCGCGAGCAGCGCGTGGCCGTGCGCATGCCCAGCCAACTGGCAGAGTACTTGCGCGGTAACTACAGCAACCTGAACCTGCAGGGGGTGCCCAGCGAGCGCGAGGCCTTGCAGCTGGTGGTGGGCGGCCAGGCCAGTTTCGCCGTGCTGGACGAGGCGCAACTCAGCCGCCTGTCACGCGAGAGCGAGTTCGGTGAGCTGGCCGTGGTGGGCGATATTGGCCTGCCGCAGTTGCTGCGGCTGGGCTCGCGGCGTGACTGGCCGGTGTTGGCCGATGTGCTCGAACAAGGCTTGCAGGCCCTGCCTGCCAAGGAGCTGGAGCAACTGCACCAGCGCTGGTTGCAGCCCAAGTACCCGCGCCTGAGCGAGTCGCCCGGTTTCTGGCAGAACCTGGCGTTGCTGTTCGGCCTGCTGCTGCTGTGCGCCCTGGCTACCCTGGTGTGGCAACGCCGGCAACAGCGCCAGCTGGAGCGCAGCCTGCTGGCTGCGCGGGAAAGCCTGGTGGAGCGCCAGGTGCGTGAAGAGGCCCTGCGCCTGAGCCAGTTCGCGATTGACCAGAGTACGGTGGGTATTCTGTGGGTCAACTGGGACAGCCATGTCCGGTACGCCAACCACGCCGCTGAACGCATGCTCGGTTATGCCGAAGGCGAGCTTCTGGAGCGGCCGCTGAGCGACTTCGAGCCGAGCCTGAGCATGGACCGCTGGCTGGAGCTGTGGAAAGGCGCCCGCGCCGGGGCTGGCGGTGTCGGCCAGTTCGAGGCGCAGTGCAAGCGCGCGGACCACAGCTTGCTGCCGGTCGAGCTGTCGTTGAGCTTCTTGCGCTTTCGCGACTCGGAGTACCTGGTGGTGTACCTGGCCGACGTTACCGAACGGCACCGGGCCTTGGCGGCTTTACGCGAAAGCGAGGCGCGGCTGAAGGGCATTGCCGGCAACGTGCCGGGGCTGGTGTTCCGCCTGGAGCGGGACCCGGCCGAGGGCGAGCTGGAGTTCCCCTATATCAGTGAAGGCAGCGAGGCCTTGGTCGGGTATGCGCCCAGCGAGATCCAGCACCCGCAAATGGGCCTGCGCAACCTGGTACACCCCGATGACCGCGCCGATTACCACCGGGTCCAGGACCTGGCCCTGGCCAGCGACCAGGACTGGTCCTGGCAGGGGCGTATTCTCACCCGCCAGGGTGAACAGCGCTGGGCCGACATCAAGGCCAGTACCCGACACCTGGGCAACGGTCAGGTGGTATGGGACGGCGTGGTGTGGGATATCACCCAGGGCAAGCGCGCCGAACTGGCGCTGGCCAAGTCACAGGAGCAGCTGCGCGAGCTGTCGGCCCACCTGGAAAGCGTGCGCGAGGAAGAGAAGGCCCGCATCGCCCGCGAAGTGCATGATGAGCTGGGGCAGATGCTGACCGTGCTCAAGCTGGAAGTGTCGATGTGCGAGCTGGCGTTTGCCGAGCTCGACCCGGGGCTCAACGAGCGCCTGGCCAGCATGAAGCGCTTGATCGCCCAGTTGTTCCAGTTGGTGCGTGATGTGGCCACTGCCCTGCGCCCGCCGATTCTCGACGCGGGCATCGCCTCGGCCATCGAGTGGCAGGCCAGGCGCTTCGAAGCCCGTACGCAAATACCCTGCCTGGTGCAGGTACCGGATAATCTGCCAGCATTGAGTGACGCCAAGGCCACCGGGCTGTTCCGCATTCTGCAGGAGGCGTTGACCAATGTGATGCGCCATGCGCAGGCGCACAGCGTGGAAATCGAGCTGGTTCATCAGGGCGGGCAGTTACGCCTGACAGTCAGTGATGATGGCCAGGGCTTTTGCCGTGAGCAGCCCCGGCCCACCTCGTTTGGCCTGGTCGGCGTACGCGAGCGGGTACTGATGTTGGGCGGCAGCATGATGCTGGACAGTCAGCCGGGCGAGGGCACCAGCCTGAGCGTGGCCATACCGTTGGAGTAGGAGAGCAAACGTGATTCGAGTGCTGGTAGCCGAAGACCACACCATTGTCCGTGAAGGCATCAAGCAGTTGATTGGCCTGGCCAAGGACATGCAGGTGGTGGGGGAGGCCGGGAATGGCGAGCAGTTGCTCGAGACCCTGCGGCATACGCCGTGCGAAGTGGTGCTGCTGGATATCTCGATGCCGGGCGTGAGCGGGCTGGAGGCGATCCCGCGGATTCGCGCGCTGCTCGACGCGCCGGCGATCCTGATGCTGTCGATGCATGACGAGGCGCAAATGGCCGCGCGGGCGCTGAAGGCCGGTGCGGCGGGGTATGCCACCAAGGACAGTGACCCGGCGCTACTGCTGACGGCGATTCGCCGGGTGGCTGCTGGCGGGCGCTATATCGACCCGGCGTTGGCTGACCGCATGGTGTTCGAAGTGGGCCTGACCGAGTCGCGGCCGTTGCACACCCTGCTCTCGGAGCGGGAGTTTTCCGTGTTCGAGCGCCTGGCCCAGGGCGCCAACGTCAATGACATTGCCCAGCAACTGGCGCTGTCGAGCAAGACCATCAGTACACACAAGGCGCGGCTGATGCAGAAGCTGAAGGTGAACTCGCTGGCGGAGCTTGTGAAGTACGCCATGGAGCACAAGCTGGTCTGATTGCGACCCCGGCGGTATCTGCGGTGCAGCGGGAATTCTGGGGCCGCTGCGCGCACCATCGAGACACAAGGCAGCCCCCCAGGGGCAAGGCTGTTCTGAACGCGCCATCCTTGTAGGGCAATCCCTACATCAAATCTTCCATCCGGATGATGGCATTCTCTCAGCACCCCCGATTTTCCGGCGCTTGCGCCTCTTTTACGCTTTGCCCACGCAGTCATCCAACAAGAAGGTGCAGGCATGAGCGAGGCGAAGTCGAACGCTGCAACCAGCGAAACGCTGGTCAGCTTCCGTGGTGTGCAGAAGAGCTACGACGGCGAGTCGCTGATCGTCAAAGACCTTAACCTGGATATCCGCAAGGGCGAATTCCTCACCCTGCTTGGCCCTTCTGGTTCGGGCAAGACCACCAGCCTGATGATGCTGGCAGGGTTCGAAACCCCCACCGCCGGGGAAATCCACCTGGCCGGGCGCTCGATCAACAATGTCCCGCCGCACAAGCGTGATATCGGCATGGTGTTCCAGAACTATGCGCTGTTCCCGCACATGACGGTTGCGGAAAACCTGGCCTTCCCGCTGACCGTGCGCAATTTGAGCAAGACCGATATCAGCGAACGGGTCAAGCGCGTGCTGAACATGGTGCAACTGGATGCCTTTGCCAAGCGCTACCCCGGCCAGCTTTCTGGCGGCCAGCAACAGCGCGTGGCGTTGGCCCGGGCGCTGGTGTTCGAGCCCCAGTTGGTGCTGATGGACGAGCCGCTCGGGGCACTGGACAAACAGCTGCGTGAGCACATGCAGATGGAGATCAAGCACATTCACCAGCGCCTGGGGGTGACCGTGGTGTACGTGACCCACGACCAGGGTGAAGCGCTGACCATGTCTGACCGGGTGGCGGTATTCCACCAGGGTGAGATCCAGCAGATCGCCGACCCGCGCACGCTGTACGAGGAACCCTGCAACACCTTCGTCGCCAATTTCATCGGCGAGAACAACCGCCTCAACGGCACGCTGCTGGCCAGCGACGGCAAGCGCTGCCAGGTGCAGCTGCCGCGCGGCGAGCGGATCGAGGCACTGGCAGTGAATGTCGGCCAGGCCGGCGAACCGGTCACCCTGTCCATCCGCCCCGAGCGGGTACGCCTGAACGGCCACAGTGAACGCTGCGCGAACCGCTTCTCGGGCCGGGTGGCGGAATTCATCTACCTGGGCGACCACGTGCGGGTGCGCCTGGAAGTTTGCGGCAAGGGCGATTTCTTCGTGAAACAGCCCATTGCCGAGCTCGACCCGGCCCTGGCCGTGGGCGATGTGGTACCGCTGGGCTGGGAGGTGGAGCACGCCCGCGCGCTCGATCCGATTGCCGAAGCCCATTGATGGATTGCTTCACCAACCCTGTACTGTGGAGAGAACAAGAATGCGCAAGCAGTTGAAACTGACCGCCCTGGCCCTGGGGCTGTTCACCGCCGGCCAGGCCATGGCCGCAGACCTCACCGTGGTCTCGTTCGGCGGTGCCAACAAGGCCGCCCAGGTCAAGGCGTTCTACGAGCCGTGGGAAAAGGCCGGGCATGGCAAGATCGTCGCAGGCGAGTACAACGGCGAAATGGCCAAGGTCAAAGCCATGGTCGATACCAAGAGCGTGTCGTGGAACCTGGTGGAGGTAGAGTCGCCAGAGCTGGCCCGCGGCTGTGACGAGGGCATGTTCGAAGAGCTCGACCCCGCCCTGTTCGGCAACGAAGCCGATTACGTGCCGGGCGCCATCCAGCCTTGTGGCGTGGGCTTCTTCGTCTGGTCCACGGTATTGGCCTACAACGCGGACAAGCTCAAGACCGCACCGACCAGCTGGGCCGACTTCTGGGACACCAAGAAATTCCCTGGCAAGCGCGGCTTGCGCAAGGGCGCCAAGTACACCCTGGAATTCGCCCTGATGGCCGACGGCGTGGCGCCCAAGGACGTTTACCAGGTGCTGGGTACCAAAGAGGGCGTGGACCGCGCCTTCAAGAAGCTCGACGAACTCAAGCCAAGCATCCAGTGGTGGGAAGCGGGTGCCCAGCCACCTCAGTACCTGGCCTCGGGTGACGTGGTCATGAGCTCGGCCTATAACGGCCGCATCGCGGCGGTGCAGAAGGAGAGCAACCTCAAGGTAGTGTGGAATGGCGGCATCTATGACTTCGATGCCTGGGCCATCCCGAAAGGTGCCAAGGATGCCGACCAGGCGAAGAAATTCATCGCCTTCAGCGTGCAGCCTGAGCAGCAGAAGATCTACTCCGAGAACATCGCCTACGGCCCGGCCAATTCCAAGGCAGTGAGCCTGCTGTCGGACGACGTGAAGAAAGACATGCCGACCACGCCTGAGAACATTGCCAACCAGGTGCAGATCGACGTGGCCTTCTGGGCCGACAACAGCGAGCAGCTGGAGCAACGCTTCAACGCCTGGGCGGCGAAGAAGTAACCGACCAGCGCAAGGGGCCGCCATGCGGCCCCAATTTCAGTTCGTATCGCGGAGTTTGCCATGGCCATTGCAGTGCCACTCAAAGAAGGCGCAGGTCAAAGTCTGAAGCAGCGCCTCAAGCATGCCGAGCGGGTCAACCGCTGGAAGGCGCAAGCGCTGATCGCGCCGCTGGCGCTGTTCCTTCTGCTGGTATTCCTGGTGCCGATCGCGGCGCTGCTGTACAAGAGCGTCGGCAACCCGGAGGTGGTCGGTGGCCTGCCGCGCACGGTCGACGTCATCAGCCAGTGGGACGGCAAGAGCCTGCCTGGCGAGGACGTGTACAAGGCGCTGAGCCAGGACCTGGCCGAGTCACGCAAGAACCAGACCCTGGGCGACCTGTCCAAACGCCTGAACATGGAACTGGCCGGCTACCGCAGCCTGCTGGCCAAGACGGCGCGCGCATTGCCGTTCAAGACCGAGCCCGCCTCTTACAAGGATGCCCTGCAGGCCCTGGACGAACGTTGGGGCGACCCGGCCTACTGGCAGGCGATCCGCCGCAACACCAGCACGCTGACCCCGTTCTACCTGCTGGCTTCGCTGGACCACCGTATCGATGACCTTGGCGAACTGGCCAAGGCTACCCCGGACCAGGCCATTTACCTGGATATCTTTGCCCGCACCCTGTGGATGGGCGTGGTGATCACCGCCATCTGCCTGGTGCTGGCCTACCCGCTGGCGTACCTGCTGGCCAACCTGCCGACCCGGCAGAGCAACCTGTTGATGATTCTGGTGTTGCTGCCGTTCTGGACCTCGATCCTGGTGCGGGTGGCAGCGTGGATCGTACTGCTGCAGTCGGGCGGGCTGATCAACAGTGCGCTGATGGCCATGGGCATCATCGACCAGCCGCTGGAACTGGTGTTCAACCGCACCGGCGTGTACATCTCGATGGTGCACATTCTGCTGCCGTTCATGATCCTGCCGCTGTACAGCGTGATGAAAGGCATTTCGCCAAGCTACATGCGTGCGGCGATTTCGCTGGGTTGCCACCCGTTCGCCAGTTTCTGGCGGGTGTACTTCCCACAGACCTATGCCGGTGTCGGCGCCGGCTGCCTGCTGGTATTCATCCTGGCCATTGGTTACTACATCACCCCGGCACTGCTGGGTAGCCCGAACGACCAGATGGTCAGCTACTTCGTGGCCTTCTATACCAACACCAGCATCAACTGGGGCATGGCCACCGCACTGGGCGGGCTGTTGCTGCTGGCGACCGTGCTGCTGTACCTGATCTATAGCTGGCTGGTCGGCGCCAGCCGCCTGCGCCTGAGCTGAGGAGCCTTGTCATGCTGAGCCCTTACATGTCGCCCGTGGAGCGGGTGTGGTTCTACAGCCTGCGCATTCTTTGCGGCCTGATCCTGCTGTTCCTGATCTTGCCGGTGCTGGTGATCGTGCCCTTGTCGTTCAACAGTGGCAGCTTCCTGGTGTACCCGCTGCAGGGCTTCTCGCTGCAGTGGTACCAGGACTTCTTCAACTCGGCCGAATGGATGCGGGCGCTGAAGAACAGCATCATCGTTGCCCCTGCGGCCACGGTGCTGGCCATGGTGTTCGGCACGTTGGCAGCCATCGGCCTGACCCGCGGCGACTTTCCCGGCAAGTCGCTGGTGATGGCACTGGTGATTTCGCCGATGGTGGTGCCGGTGGTGATCATTGGGGTGGCCAGCTACCTGTTCTTTGCCCCGCTGGGCATGGGCAACAGCTTCACCTCGCTGATTCTGGTGCATGCGGTGCTGGGCGTGCCGTTCGTCATCATCACGGTGTCGGCAACCTTGCAGGGCTTCAACTACAACCTGGTGCGCGCGGCAGCCAGCCTGGGCGCTTCGCCCCTGCTGACCTTCCGCCGGGTGACCCTGCCGCTGATCGCCCCCGGGGTGATTTCGGGGGCGCTGTTCGCCTTTGCCACGTCGTTCGATGAGGTCGTTGTGACCCTGTTCCTCGCCGGCCCGGAGCAGGCGACCCTGCCGCGGCAGATGTTCAGCGGTATTCGCGAGAACCTGAGCCCGACCATCGCTGCCGCGGCGACATTGCTGATTGCGTTTTCGGTGATCTTGCTGCTGACCCTGGAGTGGCTGCGCGGGCGTAGCGAGAAGCTGAGAACCCAGCAGCCTGCCTGATTTTCCAGTAGCTGTACGGGCCCTATCGCCGGCAAGCCGGCTCCCACAGCGTTCTGCACAAGAGTCATGCGATGCAGAAACCTGTGGAGATCCCATGTGGGAGCCGGCTTGCCGGCAATAGGGCCCGTACAGGCACTACAAGGCTTTTGGTCACTGGTCGACACCCATTGATACCAATCAGCCTTCACCCCTTTCCCTGAGTTACAATGCGCGCCACCGTGATTCTGCCAACAGGTGCGCCATGCAGCCCTACGCTATTGCCCCCTCCATTCTTTCTGCCGATTTCGCCCGCTTGGGCGAAGATGTCGACAAGGTACTGGCGGCGGGTGCCGACATCGTCCACTTCGATGTCATGGACAACCACTACGTTCCCAACCTGACCATCGGCCCGATGGTGTGCGATGCCCTGCGCAAGTATGGCGTCACCGCCCCGATCGATGTGCACCTGATGGTCAGCCCGGTCGATCGCATCATCGGCGACTTCATCGAAGCCGGCGCCACCTACATCACCTTCCACCCGGAAGCTTCGCAGCACATCGACCGTTCGTTGCAACTGATCAAGGACGGCGGCTGCAAGGCCGGGCTGGTGTTCAACCCGGCCACCAGCCTGGACGCCCTGAAGTACGTCATGGACAAGATCGACATGGTGCTGCTGATGAGCGTCAACCCGGGTTTCGGCGGGCAGAAGTTCATCCCTGGCACACTCGACAAGCTGCGTGAAGCGCGTGCGTTGATCGACGCCAGTGGCCGTGATATCCGCCTGGAAATCGACGGTGGCGTCAACGTCAACAACATCCGCGAGATCGCTGCCGCTGGCGCCGACACGTTCGTGGCCGGCTCGGCGATCTTCAATGCCCCGGACTACCAGGAAGTCATCGCCAAAATGCGCGCCGAACTGGCCCAGGCTCGCCCATGAGTGGCTTCGAGCAGCTGTTTCCGGGGACGCTCCCCAGGCTGGTGATGTTCGATCTGGACGGTACCCTGATCGATTCCGTGCCAGACCTGGCCGCCGCCGTGGACCGCATGCTGCTCGAACTGGGGCGCCCGCCTGCTGGCCTTGAGGCGGTACGCCAATGGGTCGGCAATGGCGCCCAGGTGCTCGTGCGCCGCGCCCTGGCCGGTGGCATCGAGCATGAAACCGTGGACGATGCGCTGGCTGAACAGGGCTTGGCGCTGTTCATGGAAGCCTATGCCGAAAGCCATGAGCTCACCGTGGTTTACCCCGGGGTCAAGGACACCCTGCGCTGGCTGCACAAGCAGGGCGTGGAAATGGCCTTGATCACCAACAAACCGGAGCGCTTCGTCGCGCCCTTGCTGGACCAGATGAAGATCGGCCGGTATTTCCGCTGGATCATCGGCGGTGACACCCTGCCACAGAAAAAGCCCGACCCGGCGGCGCTGCTGTTCGTCATGCAAATGGCGGGCGTGAGCCCCCAACAGTCGCTGTTTGTCGGCGACTCGCGCAGCGACGTGCAGGCGGCCAAGGCGGCCGGGGTGCAGTGCGTGGGGCTGACCTACGGCTACAACCATGGCCGGCCCATCAAGGACGAGTCGCCAAGCCTGGTGATCGACGATTTGCGTGCATTGCTGCCCGGTTGCGCAGACCCGGCCACTGGGATAACGTTGGCGGACCTTCAAGCCTCAGCAGACAGAGAGTCCACCGTGGCGGTTACTGGCAAATTCTGGATGAAAGTCATCAAGGCCTTGGCCCGTTGGCGTTGGCGCGCCTGACTTCAGCCTGCCGGCGCGTGCCGGCCCGTCCGTTTGCCTGACCCATTGCTGCTTGCCACGAGGCTACTCATGAACCACGAAGAATTCCTGCGCCTGGCTGCTGCCGGCTATAACCGCATTCCCCTGGCCTGCGAAACCCTGGCCGACTTCGATACGCCGCTGTCGATCTACCTGAAGCTGGCCGACCAGGCCAACTCGTACCTGCTCGAATCGGTGCAGGGCGGCGAGAAATGGGGCCGTTACTCGATGATCGGCCTGCCCTCGCGGACGGTGATGCGGGTGCACGGCTATCACGTCAGCATCCTGCAGGACGGTGTCGAGGTTGAACGCCACGATGTCGAAGACCCGCTGGCCTTTGTCGAGACGTTCAAGGAGCGCTACAAGGTCGCCGACATTCCCGGCCTGCCACGTTTCAATGGTGGCCTGGTCGGTTACTTTGGCTACGACTGCGTGCGCTATGTGGAAAAGCGCCTGGGGGCCAGCCCGAACCCAGACCCGCTGGGTGTGCCCGACATTCTGCTGATGGTCTCGGACGCGGTCGTGGTATTCGACAACCTGGCCGGCAAGATGCACGCCATCGTGCTGGTAGACCCTGCGCAAGATCAGGCTTTCGAGCAAGGCCAGGCGCGCCTGCAAGGCTTGCTGGAAACCCTGCGCCAGCCTATTACCCCCCGCCGAGGCCTGGACCTGAGCGGCCCGCAGGCTGCCGAGCCGGCATTCCGCTCCAGCTACACCCGTGAGGACTACGAAAGCGCCGTTGGCCGCATCAAGGAATACATTCTGGCTGGCGACTGCATGCAGGTGGTGCCGTCACAACGTATGTCGATCGACTTCAAGGCTGCGCCAATCGACCTCTACCGCGCGTTGCGCTGCTTCAACCCGACGCCTTACATGTACTTCTTCAATTTTGGCGACTTCCACGTGGTTGGCAGCTCGCCAGAGGTGCTGGTGCGGGTCGAGGACAACCTGGTCACCGTGCGCCCGATTGCCGGTACCCGCCCGCGTGGCGCAACCGAAGAGGCCGACCGTGCGCTGGAAGACGACCTGCTGTCGGACGACAAAGAGATCGCCGAGCACCTGATGCTGATCGACCTGGGCCGCAACGATGTCGGCCGGGTGTCCTCCACGGGCAGCGTACGCCTGACCGAGAAGATGGTGATCGAGCGCTACTCCAACGTCATGCACATTGTCTCCAACGTCACCGGCCACTTGCGCGAAGGGCTGACGGCGATGGATGCACTGCGCGCGATCCTGCCGGCCGGTACCCTTTCGGGGGCGCCGAAGATCCGTGCAATGGAGATCATCGACGAACTGGAGCCGGTCAAGCGTGGTGTATATGGCGGTGCCGTGGGGTACTTCGCCTGGAATGGCAACATGGATACCGCCATTGCCATTCGTACGGCGGTGATCAAGGACGGCGAGCTGCATGTGCAGGCAGGTGGCGGTATCGTTGCCGACTCGGTGCCGGCGCTGGAGTGGGAAGAAACCATCAACAAGCGCCGGGCGATGTTCCGTGCGGTGGCCTTGGCTGAGCAGACTTGCGCCAAGTGAATTGATCAGGGCTGCTGCGCAGCCCATCGCTGGCAAGCCAGCTCCCACAGAGTATCCTCGGTTCCCGACCTTGTGGCATTCCTGTGGGAGATTCTATGGTTTCTGGCAAGGGTGGCCGCAGCATCTTCAGCGCCTGTGAGATCGAGCGCCGCCCGCGCGGCGCATCGCGAGCTGCGCTCGCTCCTACGTTTGTTTCGGGCCAGTAACCCCTGTGCCAGGTGCGCGCGACCGCCTTGTTTGTACCGCCCGATAATGAGGCATGCGCCAAGGCGTTCGCGCACAAATCCCACAGGAATAATTGGCCCGAAACAAACGTAGGAGCGAGCGTAGCTCGCGATGCGCCGCGCGGGCGGCGCTCGCTCTAACAGGCGCTGCATACCTTGTGGCAAACACCTGTCAGCCCTGATGCGATCCCCGTGGGAGGCTTGCCGGCGATGGGACCGGTACAGGCTGGCTTAGAAATCGACGCTAACCCCCAGACTCACCCCCTGCTGCGTCAGCTCATCACTCTTGCGCCAATTGTAGTTGCCGCGCAAATGCACCCCCGCCACCACTTCATGGCTTACCCCCAGGCTGGCCCGGGTCAGGTCGCTGTGCGGCGTATACCCGGTCAGGGTAAAGTCATTCGCCGGCAAGCTGGTCAGGTGCATGGTCACGTCCTGCTGGTCATCCTCGAACTCATGCTCTTGCGCCACCTCGGCGAACAGCCGGGTAGAGGGCAGCACCTGCACGCTTCCCAGCAGCCCCACGCCCAGGCGGCGTGACGTGCGCTCCTGGTCATCGAAGCCCAGGGCTGTGGAGCGCCCGCTCTTCTCGTCGTAGCCGTCCACCTTGACCCGCGCGTAATCGGCGCTGATGAACGGCGCCAGCTGCCAGTTGCTGCTGTCCGCCATCAGGTTGTAGCCCAACCGTGCGGACATCGCCCAGGCTTCACCGTCGGTATCGCCCTTTTCGCTACGGTCGTTCACGCCCAGGGCAAAGGTGCGCTTGAGGTCGCTATAGTCCAGGTGCCCGGCTGTCAGCGCAGCATCGGCCCACCAGCGGTCCTGCCGGTACTGGGCGAAGGCGCTGGCCAGGTAGCTGTCGAGCTTGTAGTCCGAATCTTGCGCGCCTGCTTCCAGTTTCTGCCGGTAGACGCCGCCCGCGAGCCCCAGGCGCCAGGCATCGTTCAGGCGGTAGCTGCCACCCACGGTCAGGTTGTACCCCCGGCCATCGCCGCTGGCCGCGCTGCCCTGGCTGTCGAAGTCCAGGTCCTGGGCGCCGCTGCTGACAAACGCTTGCCACTGGCCGATCGCTTGCCATGGCGTTTGCCATTGGCTACGCAATTCATCCTGGTGGGCACGCAGGCTGGCGTGCGCCATTTCCGGCAGCAGGGACAGTTCCCATGGCGCGGACAGGATCGAGTAGGCGTAATCGGCAATCAGTTGCTGGCCGGCGATGGTCGGGTGCACCGAATCGTTGAACAGTAGCCGGGTCGGGTCTGGCGTGGTGCCGTCGATGCCATGGACCGGGTTGCCCACGCAGCCTTGCCCGCTGTAGCAAGTCCCGACCAGGTTCTGGTCAGGTGCCAGGCCGAACTGGCTGGGGCTGGCCAAGGCCTCGCTCAGCAACACAGGGATGTTCAGGGGGATGACCTGGGCATCGATCTGCCTCAGCTGGCCCAGCAGCGATTGATTGAACGCCCCGGACAGCAACGACAGCGGGTTCTGTTGCGGCGTGCCGCTGAAGTTCGGTGTTTGACCAAGGTCGGGTAGCAGCCAGACCATGATGTAGCGTGCGCCGCCCTGTTGCAGGGCCTGAGCGCTGGCGGCCAGCCGAGCGCCGGCCGCCACTGCGTCGGCCGGGCTGTTGACCAGGCCTTGCAGAAAGTCGTTGCCGCCGCCGGTCAGGTAGTACAGGGCATTGGGGTCGGCGCGCAGCCCGTTGGCCAGGTAGCCAGGCTTCTCTCGCAACACCGTCCCGGCGCCTGGGTTGCCGGGTGGAATGACGGTTCTGGAGGTTTCGGTGATCGAATCAAGAATCTGTTGCGTGGTGTAGCCCCCTACCGCCCAGTTATTGCCGTCGGGGCGTACACCGAGGGAGGTGGAGGGGTTCAGCGCATTGGGGTCTATGCCCAAACGGCCACCGAGGATCATCGGCGACACCGGGGCAAAATTGCCATCGGCCTCACGGTTGGTGAAGCGGGCGCCGGAGGTGCCACCTGTCAGGTCGGGGAACTGCCCGGCATCTGCCAGGCTGTCGCCGAATACGATCAGCGTGGAATAGGTCGAGGGGGCGGCAAAGGCCTGGCTGCAGGCCAAGGCTAATGAAGCGAAGGCAAAGCGCAAAAGTGGAGCTTTTCTCATCGCGGAACATCCTTTTCTTTGTTTTTATGAGAACAACCTGATCGACATTAGCAAATCGTGGGGCTTCGCTCCCAAGTCCATTCGTTTCCCCGTGTTTACAGGCATATTGCGCCCGCCGCGCCGGTAGGCTACTGTGCCGTGACGTATGAGCGAGACCTACCCTGTGTTGATCGTCAGCAAACTCTTGATGCGCGTAATCAAGGCCCACGCCCGTTGGCGTTGGCGCGCCTGACTTTATCCCCTGCCGGCCAGTCCGGCCCGCCCCTGTTTGCCTTCCTGTTCCTCGCCCTCAAGTGGCACAGCCACCGCTATGGCGGGCAGAGGGAGGTTCGAATTTGAAGTCAGTAAGTTCAAGAGGTTTAACACCATGTTACTGATGATCGACAACTACGACTCATTTACTTACAACGTTGTGCAGTACCTTGGCGAGCTGGGTGCCGAGGTCAAGGTCGTTCGCAATGACGAACTGACCATTGCCCAGATCGAAGCCCTGAACCCCGAGCGGATCGTCGTCTCCCCTGGCCCGTGCACGCCGAGCGAGGCGGGCGTGTCCATCGAGGCCATCCTGCATTTCGCCGGCAAGCTGCCGATCCTCGGCGTATGCCTGGGCCACCAGTCCATCGGCCAGGCCTTTGGCGGTGACGTGGTCCGGGCTCGCCAGGTGATGCATGGCAAGACCAGCCCGGTACTCCACCGCGACCTCGGCGTGTTTGCCGGCCTCAACAACCCGCTGACGGTGACCCGCTACCACTCGCTGGTGGTCAAGCGCGACACCCTGCCTGACTGCCTGGAAGTGACCGCCTGGACGGCCCATGCAGATGGTTCGGTCGACGAGATCATGGGCCTGCGCCACAAAACGCTGAACATCGAAGGGGTGCAGTTCCACCCTGAGTCGATCCTCACCGAGCAGGGCCACGAGCTGTTCGCCAACTTCCTCAAGCAGACCGGCGGCCGCCGCTAAGGATTGAATATGGACATCAAAAGCGCGCTGAGCCGTATCGTTGGCCAGCTGGACCTTTCGACCGAAGAAATGCGCGATGTGATGCGCCAGATCATGACAGGCCAGTGCAGCGAGGCGCAGATCGGCGCCTTCCTGATGGGCATGCGCATGAAAAGCGAGAGCATCGACGAGATCGTGGGCGCGGTATCGGTGATGCGCGAGCTGGCCGACAAGGTCGAGCTGCAGAGCCTGGAGGGTGTGGTGGATATCGTCGGTACCGGCGGTGACGGTGCCAACATCTTCAACGTTTCCACCGCTTCGTCGTTCGTGCTGGCGGCGGCGGGCTGCCCAGTGGCCAAGCATGGCAACCGCGCGGTGTCGGGCAAGAGCGGCAGTGCCGACTTGCTGGAAGCTGCCGGCATCTACCTGAACCTGACGCCAACGCAAGTGGGCCGCTGCATAGACAGCCTGGGGATCGGCTTCATGTTCGCGCAAAGCCATCACTCGGCAATGAAGCACGCCGCTGGCCCGCGCCGCGAGCTGGGTATGCGTACCCTGTTCAACATGCTCGGCCCGCTTACGAATCCGGCCGGTGTGAAACACCAGGTTGTCGGCGTGTTCGCTCAGGCCCTGTGCCGGCCGTTGGCCGAGGTGCTGCAGCGCCTGGGCAGCAAGCATGTGCTGGTGGTGCACTCAAAGGATGGCCTGGATGAGTTCAGCCTGGCTGCCCCCACCTTTGTGGCCGAGCTGAAGAACGACCAGATCACCGAGTACTGGGTCGAGCCGGAAGACCTCGGCCTGAAAAGCCAGAGCCTGCATGGCCTGGCCGTTGAGAGCCCGCAGGCGTCACTGGAACTGATCCGTGATGCACTGGGCCGGCGCAAGACTGAAAACGGCCAGAAAGCTGCCGAGATGATCGTGCTCAATGCCGGTGCGGCGCTGTATGCCGCTGACCATGCCATGAGCCTGAAAGCCGGTGTGGAACTGGCCCATGACGTACTGCACACCGGCCTGGCCTGGGAAAAGCTGCAGGAATTGGGTGCATTTACTGCAGTATTCAAGGTGGAGAACGAAGCATGAGCGTGCCGACGGTGCTGGAAAAGATCATTGCCCGCAAGTTCCAGGAAGTGGCCGAGCGCAGCGCGCGGGTCAGCCTTCGCGAACTGGAGGGCCTGGCCAAGGCCGCTGACGCTCCCCGGGGCTTTGCCAATGCCTTGATCGAGCAGGCCAAGCGCAAGCAGCCTGCGGTGATTGCCGAAATCAAGAAGGCCTCGCCCAGCAAGGGCGTGATCCGTGAAGACTTCAGGCCGGCGGAAATCGCTGTCAGCTATGAGAAGGGCGGTGCTACCTGCCTGTCGGTGCTGACCGATGTGGACTACTTCCTGGGTGCCGATGAGTACTTGCAGCAGGCACGTGCGGCGGTTTCCCTGCCCGTGATCCGCAAGGATTTCATGATCGACCCGTACCAGATCGTCGAGGCGCGGGCCTTGGGTGCGGACTGCGTGCTGCTGATCGTGTCGGCGCTGGATGACGTGAAGATGGCCGAACTGGCCGCCACCGCCAATGACGTCGGCCTCGATGTACTGGTAGAAGTGCACGATGGCGATGAGCTGGAGCGTGCGCTGAAAACCCTGGATACACCGCTGGTGGGCGTGAACAACCGCAACCTGCACACCTTTGAAGTCAGCCTGGAAACCACCCTCGACCTGCTGCCGCGCATACCGCGTGATCGCCTGGCAATTACCGAGAGCGGTATCTTGAACCGGGCCGATGTCGAGCTGATGGCGATCAATGACGTTTATTCGTTCCTGGTGGGTGAGGCATTCATGCGCGCCGAACAACCTGGGCTGGAGCTGCAGCGGCTGTTCTTCCCGGACCAGGTGAAGAAAACTGTTCAGCAACTGGACTGATTGCAATGAAGCCGGCGTGATTGCCGGCTTTTTTACGGGCCCGGCAAGAGGCCCTTGAAAACAACATCCAAGGTGGAGCAATGAGCGATCAACCCCTGGCCCTGACTGTCGAGCAGGGCTTGCACGCCGAACAGGACCTGCTGGCCGCCGTTTGCCGCGGCGAACGTGAGAGTGGTGTGCTGTTCTGGCGCCCCACTGACCATGCCTTGGTGATGCCCCGGCGCATGAGCCGGCTAGCCAATTTCGAAACAGCCTGCGCAGAACTGGCGATCGCCGGTTGGCCGGTATTGCTGCGTGAAACCGGCGGTGAGCCGGTCCCGCAGTCGCATGCCACCGTGAACGTGGCGCTGGTCTATGCCGCGCCGCGCAGCGAAGGCGACCATGGCCGTATCGAAACCGCTTATGAGCGCCTGTGCCTGCCACTGTGCGATGTGTTGCGCGAGTGGGGCGGGGTAGCGTCGGTGGGGGAAATCGACGGCGCCTTCTGCGATGGCCGTTACAACGTCAACCTCAACGGCCGCAAGCTGGTCGGTACCGCCCAGCGATGGCGCCAGGGCCTGGGCGGCAAACGCCCGGTGGTACTGGTGCACGGCGCGTTGTTGCTGGACAACGAACGTGAGGCGATGGTGGCGGCGGTCAACCGTTTCAACGAGTGCTGCGCGCTTGAGCAGCGTTGCCGCGCCGACGCACACATTGCCTTGCACGAAGTGGCGCCCGCAGTGCCCTGGTTCCAGCGCCTCTCGCAAGCTTACGCCAAGGTCTTGGCCGACCTGCCCAGGGATTAGCGGGTACCGTAGACCACCATGGTCTTGCCTTTGACATGGACCAGGCTGCGCTCTTCGAGGTCTTTGAGCACGCGGCCGACCATTTCCCGCGAGCAACCGACGATGCGGCCGATTTCCTGGCGGGTGATCTTGATCTGCATGCCATCCGGATGGGTCATGGCGTCGGGCTGCTTGCACAGCTCCAGCAGGCAGCGGGCGACGCGGCCGGTTACGTCGAAGAACGCCAGGTCGCCGACCTTGCGTGTGGTATTACGAAGGCGTTGGGCCATCTGGCTGCCCAGGGCGTAGAGAATTTCCGGGTCCTGGCGCGCCACTTCGCGAAATTTCTCGTAACTGATCTCGGCCACTTCGCATTCCGTCTTCGCCCGTACCCAGGCGCTGCGCTGCTGCTCACCCTCAACGGGCTCGAACAGCCCCAGCTCGCCAAAGAAATCGCCCGGGTTGAGGTAGGCGATGATCATTTCATGACCGTCATCGTCTTCGATGATGATGGTGACCGACCCCTTGATGATGAACGACAGTGTTTCGGCCCGGTCGCCAGCGCAGATGATGTTGCTTTTTGCGGTGAAGCGGCGGCGCTGGCAGTGCACCAGCAACTTGTCGATGTTCTTGATCTTTGCGGGTAGGGCAGAGGCAACCATCACGAAGTCCTGTTCGATACGAGGCTTGGGTATTTTTGTAGATCGACAGCGGCAGGCGCCAGTCATTTGGCGCCAGCTTATCAGACACTACAAGATGTTTCGGTACTAAACCGAGTCCTCTCGTACTTTTCCCACAGCCACACAAGGTCTAAGCTGACACCCTTTTCCGAATATCAGGAGTCCAGGTAGATGAAGGCACGTATCCAGTGGGCCGGTGAGGCAATGTTTCTCGGCGAATCGGGCAGCGGCCATGTCGTCGTGATGGATGGCCCGCCCGAGGCCGGCGGCCGCAACCTGGGTGTGCGCCCTATGGAGATGCTGCTGTTGGGGTTGGGTGGCTGCAGCAGCTTTGACGTGGTCAGCATTCTGAAGAAGTCGCGCCAGGCGGTGGAGAGCTGCGAGGCGTTTCTGGAAGCCGAGCGCGCCAGTGAAGACCCGAAAGTGTTCACCAAGATCCACATGAACTTCGTCGTTAAGGGGCGCGGGCTGAAAGAAGCGCAGGTCAAGCGCGCGGTAGAGCTGTCGGCAGAGAAGTACTGCTCTGCGTCGATCATGCTCGAGCGTGCCGGGGTCGAGATTACCCACGGGTACGAGATTGTAGAGTTGGGTTGAAGCCGGGTTTTTTGGGGCCGCCAGGCGGTCCCGACACCATCAGTTGCGCAGTGCCGGCAATGCAGAGCGAAGCCATGCCGGCAAGCCGCTGCGCATTGCGCGGCTCAACCGCTCCCGGCGCTTCTGGTAGACCAGCCCCAGCCAGATGACCCCCAGCCCGATCAGTGTCACCACGACCGGGAACAGCAGCGATTGCGCGAATACCTCATACGCCAGGTAGCCCAGGTAGGCCGCAACCCCCAGCGCGCCGAACACCATGAACACCGGCCGGCGCAGCAGCACTGCCATGCCCATCAGCGCAATGTTTATCAGGCAGTACAGCGCCTTGCCCAGCTCGCTGCCGCTGTCCAGTAGCGTCAGCCCGCCCCAGAATGCCGCCAGTCCTGCCAGGTACCCCCAGCGGGCATAGTCCTCGCGTGTACGGCCGTCCACCAGCAGGAACACCACCAGCATTCCCAGGCCGAACCACAGCGAAACCTCACGGCGCTGCGCCCAGCTGAACGGCGAGCCGAAGAACCACTCAGTCATGTCCATCGACATGAACCATAGGGCCACGGCGATCGGCATGACGATGAACGGGTAAGGGATCAACCGCAGCATCAGCAAACCGGCCACTACCGTGGCCGCCTCCATCGCCAGCCAGCCGCCTTGCACGTAGGTGTAGTAGTGGTGGTAGTTGGCCTGGGTGTCATCCATTGGCCACCAACCCGCCAAGCGTTCGATGGCGAACACTGCCAGCGGCACGATACTGACCGCGACGGCGGCCAGTACCCCGGCGGCTACGGGCTGCGCACGCCGCTGCAAGTTGAGGGCAAACAAGGTGATCAGCCCGATGTACAGGCTGGCGATGACCAGCAGTGCGGCGTCGCCGATGCTCATCCAGGCCTCGGTGAGCAACCAGCCCATGGCCGCCATGATCAGCATGGCGCCGAAGTAGAAGGCGACATGGGCCAGCTGAAAGGTACCGCGTGCTGGCGGTTGCTGGCGCAGGAACGCCAGCAGGGCCTGGTCCTGGCCAGGCTGGAGAACGCCGGCTTGCACGGCTCGCGCCAGGTCCTTGGCGTCGATTCGGTCCGTCATGGGGCAGCCTTCAGATGCGGTAGGTGCTCTTGGTCATGACCTTGGCCAGCAAGCTCATACCGAAGCGCACAGGAGCAGGGAAACGGTAGCCACCGGCTTCCAGGGCGGACTCGGCGTGCTGCTCTTCGTCGACGCGCATCTGCTCAAGAATGGCGCGGGACTTTTCGTCTTCTTGCGGCAACTGCTCAAGGTGTTCGTCCAGGTGCTTGCATACCTGGTGCTCGGTGGCGGCGACGAAACCCAAGCTGACCTTGTCGCTGACCAGCCCGGCCAGTGCGCCGATGCCGAAGGACATGCCATAGAACAGGGGGTTGAGCACACTTGGGTGGCTGTTCAGCTGGCGAATGCGTTGCTCGCACCACGCCAGGTGGTCGATTTCTTCCTCGGCGGCATGTTCCATGGCCTTGCGCACTTCGGGCAGCTTGGCCGTCAGGGCCTGACCTTGGTACAGGGCCTGGGCGCAGACTTCACCGGTATGGTTGATGCGCATCAGCCCGGCAATGTGGCGGGTTTGCTGTTCGTCCAGGTTGGCGTCTGGCTGGATGATGGCCGGTGACGGCCGGGCGGGTTGGCCGCTGAAGGGCAGCAAGGTGCGCATGGCGGTATCGGCCTGCAGCAACAAGCGGTCGAGCGGCGAGTAGTGACGTTCGGTAGCCATCGGGCACCTCCGCAAGAATGTGCCCGACAGTTTACCGCAATAGCGGCGGTGTCGCTTGCCGTGGATCAGCCCGGCGGCCAGTTCATCTGGCGCTGGCCAAGCACGTGCATGTGGATGTGGTAGACGGTCTGGCCGCCTTTGGGGTTGCAGTTCATTACCACGCGGAAGCCTTCCTCGCAGCCTTGTTCGACTGCCAGGCGCTGGGCAGTGAACAGGATGTGGCCTGCCAGGGCCTTGTCCTCTTCTGTGAGGTGATTGAGGGTAGGAATGTGCTTTTTCGGGATGACCAGGAAATGCACCGGCGCCGCCGGAGCAATGTCCTTGAACGCCAGGACCTGGTCGTCTTCGTAGATGATATCCGCCGGAATTTCCCGGTTGATGATTTTGAGGAATAGATCGTCCACAGCACTGCTCCATGGTGAAGGTCGGGCCGAGTGTACTCAGCCAGGCGCCAATCGCCCAGTGGCTATTCCATGCCGGCCGGGCAATAGCGGCGGTGAATGGCGCCGGCCAGTTTGCGTACCAGCCAGCGTGGCAGCAGACGGGGGGCGAAGGCCAGCCAGCGGTTGCGCCGCCCTGGCATGATCAGGGCGCGGTTCTTGTCCAGCGCCCGCACCGTGTACAGGGCCACTTCCTCGGGGCTCAGGCAGCGTGGCTTGCCATCCAGGCGGGGGATGCGCCGCCGTGCAGAGCGTACCGGGCCGGGGCACAGTACCGAGACCTTGATGCCGGCGCGCTTGAGCTCCTCGCGCAGTGCCTGGGAAAAGCTCAGCACGTAGGCTTTGCTGGCGGCATAGGCCGCCATCCATGGCCCAGGTGCGACCCCGGCCAGGCCTGCAACGTTGAGGATCTGCCCGCCACCCTGCACGGCCATCAGGTTGCCGATTGCATGGCATAGCCGGCTCATGGCCAGCACGTTGACCTCGAGCAGGTCTTGCTCGTCGGCCCACTCATGGGCCAGGAATGGGCCGTAGGTGCGCAAACCGGCACAGTTGACCAGCAGGTCGATGCGCCGCTCGCCTTCTTCCAGCTCCAGCACGAAACCTGACAGGCGCAGCGGCTGGCTGAGGTCGCAGGCGCGGAACAGTACCTCTACACCAAAGCGTTGGGTCAGCTCGAGGGCGACCGGTTCCAGCGTTTCGCGCTGGCGTGCCACCAGGATCAGGTTGCGTCCACGCCGTGCCAGCGCTTCCGCCAGGGCCAGGCCCAGGCCGCTGGAAGCACCAGTGATCATGGCGTAACGGGACATGCAAGGCTCCTGGGGGCGGAAGAGGGCGCCTAGTGTACAGCTTGCCCGTGCCAGGTGCTGCGTTTTGCTACAAGGCCCGGGGGCCAATGGCCTGGCAGCGCGGCTGGGCTTGCTGATAGTTGAGGTGGCTGTGTCAGAACGGCTTGACCACCACCAGAATCACGATGCCCAGCAGGATGAGCACGGGCACTTCGTTGAACCAGCGATAATAGACGTGGCTGCGTGTGTTGGTGCCGCTGGCGAAGCGTTTGCGCTGGGCGCCACACACGTGATGGTAGCCGGTGAGCAGGATTACCAGGGTCAGCTTGGCATGCAGCCAGCCCTGGCTCAGCCAGCCGGGGTTGAGGTAGAGCATCCAGGCGCCAAACACATAGGTGGCGACCATTGCGGGGTTCATGATGCCGCGGTAGAGCTTGCGCTCCATGGTCACGAAGCGTTCCTGGCTGATGCTGTCCTGGCTCTGGGCGTGGTACACGAACAGCCGCGGCAGATAGAACAGGCCGGCGAACCAGCAGACTACGCTGACGATATGCAGCGCTTTGATCCATAGGTAAAGCATGGAGGGTGTTCCTTCAGGTAATCACGGTCGTCAGATAGTAGTGGTCGGGCGCCGGAAGGGACACCCGAAGAGTTGTTACAGGCGCCTCGCGCCCCTATTATCGTGCGCTTTCCAGACGGCTCGTTGATAAGGGGCAAGCGTTATGATCAAGGTCGGTATTGTTGGCGGCACCGGTTACACCGGCGTCGAACTGTTGCGTCTGCTGGCACAGCATCCACAGGCCGAAGTGGCTGTCATCACTTCGCGCTCGGAGGCGGGCGTGGCGGTGGCAGACATGTACCCGAACCTGCGCGGCCACTATGACGGGCTGGCGTTCAGCGTACCCGACAGCAAGGCGCTGGCTGCTTGCGACGTCGTGTTCTTCGCCACACCGCATGGCGTTGCCCACGCACTGGCCGGCGAATTGCTGGCGGCGGGTACCAAGGTGATCGACCTGTCGGCTGACTTCCGTCTGCAGGATGCCACCGAGTGGGGCAAGTGGTACGGTCAGCCGCATGGCGCGCCTGATCTGCTCAAGGATGCCGTGTATGGCCTGCCGGAAGTGAACCGCGAGAAGATTCGCCAGGCGCGTCTGATTGCCGTGCCGGGTTGCTACCCGACCGCCACCCAGCTCGGTTTCCTGCCGTTACTGGAAGCGGGTCTGGCCGACCCCGCGCGGCTGATCGCCGACTGCAAGTCGGGTGTCAGCGGCGCCGGGCGTGGTGCGGCAGTGGGTTCGCTGTTCTGCGAAGCCGGTGAAAGCATGAAGGCCTATGCCGTCAAGGGGCACCGCCACTTGCCGGAAATCAGCCAGGGCCTGCGCCAGGCGGCCGGCAAGGACATCGGCCTGACGTTCGTGCCGCACCTGACGCCGATGATCCGTGGTATCCACGCCACCCTGTACGCGAACGTGGCCGATACTTCGGTCGACCTGCAGGCGCTGTTCGAGAAGCGCTACGCCGATGAGCCGTTCGTCGACGTGATGCCGGCCGGTAGCCACCCGGAAACCCGCAGCGTGCGCGGTGCCAACGTTTGCCGACTTGCCGTTCATCGCCCGCAGGGCGGGGACCTGGTAGTGGTGCTCTCGGTGATCGACAACCTGGTGAAGGGCGCTTCGGGGCAGGCAGTGCAGAACCTCAACATCCTGTTTGGCTTGGATGAGCGCATGGGCCTGTCCCACGCAGGCCTGCTGCCATGACAGACGCCGCGAGCAACACTCCTGTGGGTGGAGCTTGCGGCGTGTAGGTTGTCGCTTGCGGCTTACGTATTGTTGACCAATTTTCTCGGGAAAGCGGATAATGCGCGTCATCGAGAGTTATATGGCGGCTACCGCGCCGGGAGAATCAACATGAGCGTCGAAACCTTCACCCCTACCGGCCTGGAATTCACCCATGGCGCAGCCCAGAAGGTGAAGAACCTGGTCAATGAGGAAGGCAATGAACGTCTGAAGCTGCGGGTGTTCGTGACCGGTGGCGGTTGCTCGGGCTTTCAATACGGCTTCACCTTCGATGAAGACGTGGCTGAAGACGACACCATCGTCGAGCGCGAAGGCGTTTCCCTGGTGGTCGACCCGATGAGCTTCCAGTACCTGGCCGGTGCCGAAGTGGACTACCAGGAAGGCCTGGAAGGTTCGCGCTTTGTGATCAAGAACCCGAATGCCGCCACCACCTGCGGTTGCGGGTCGTCGTTCTCGATCTGAATTCGGGCCGATACGAAAACGCCGCGCAATTGCGCGGCGTTTTGCTTTCTGGCCTGGGTGTTATGCCGGATAGATTGCACCGAGTATGCGCAGGCCCCTGGCGGCAGTGACGCTGGGGCGGTTGGCGGCGATGCCCTCCAGGCAGCAATGGGCCAGCCAGGCGAAGGCCATGGCTTCGACCCAGTCAGGGTCTACGCCATGGGCACTGGTGCTTGTAACACGTGCAGTGGGCAGCAGTTGGCCGAGGCGGGCCATCAGCGCACCGTTGCGGGCGCCTCCACCGCAGACCAACAGTGCTTCGGTGCCTTGTTGCGCGTTTTCCAGCGAGTCGATGATGCTGCGTGCGGTCAACTCCAGCAGTGTCGCCTGCACATCCTCGTCCCGGTAGGCGGGCAGGCCGGCGAGGTGGCGGTCGAGCCAAGGCAGGTTGAACACCTCACGGCCGGTACTCTTGGGGCCGCTGCCCGCGAAGAACGGGTCGCTCATCAATGCGTGCAGCAAATCGGCCTGCACCACGCCGGTGGCAGCCCAGGCACCGTCGGCATCGTAGGCCTGGCCGCGTTTGCGCTCGACCCAGGCATCCAGCAAAACATTGCCTGGGCCACAATCAAAGCCATGCACCGGTGCATCCCGCTCGATCAGGCTGAGGTTGCTGAAACCGCCCACATTGAGAATTGCTACCCGTTGGCCCAGGTGGCTGAACAGGGTTTCGTGGAAGGCCGGGACAAGTGGCGCGCCTTGCCCGCCGGCGGCCACATCGCGGCGGCGGAAGTCGGCTACCACGCTGATACCAGTAAGCTCGGCGAGCAGCGCGGGGTTACCGATCTGTACGGTGAAGCCGCGGGCGGGTTCGTGACGGACCGTCTGACCATGGCTACCAATGGCGCGTATGGCGTCAGCCTGCAGGCCCTGCTGAGCGAGCAGCTGGCGTATACCCTCGGCCGCAAGGGTGGCCCAGTGATTTTCCGCCAATGCTGCCCGGGCGATTTCGTCAGGGCCGCTGCTGCACAGGGCAAGCAAGTCCTGGCGCAGGCTGGCGGGCATTGGCAGGTAGAGCGTGGCGAGCAGTTCAAGCTGCTCGCCTTGTTCGACCAAGGCGATGTCCAGGCCATCCAGGCTGGTACCGGACATCACCCCCAGGTAAAGCGCCATGGCTTAGCGCTTGTTCGCGGCGAGCAGGGTGGCCTTTTCCTGATCCATGCGGGCGATCAGTGGCTGACTCTGCTGCAAGAAGCGTTGACGCTCGTTCTTGGCGATCGGGTCGGCCATTGGCACCTTCTGGCTCAGGGGGTCGACATGCACGCCATTGACCTGGAACTCATAGTGAAGATGAGGCCCGGTGGAAAGGCCGGTGGTGCCGATGTAACCGATGATCTGGCCCTGCTTGACGGTGCTACCGGTCTTGATGCCTTTGGCAAAGCCCTGCATGTGGCCATACAGCGTCTTGTAGCGGTTACCGTGCTGGATGATCACTGTGTTGCCGTAGCCGCCGCGGCGCCCGGCCAGTTCGATGCGGCCGTCGCCTGCTGCCTTGATAGGCGTGCCGCGTGGGGCTGCGTAGTCAACGCCCTTGTGCGCGCGAATCTTGTTCAGGATCGGGTGCTTGCGGCCGGCGGAGAAGCGCGAACTGATACGGGCGAAGTCCACCGGGGTGCGGATGAAGGCTTTGCGCAGGCTGTTGCCGTCGGCAGTGTAGTAGGTAGTGTTGCCCTGCTTGTTGGTGTAGCGCACGGCAGTGTAGGTTTTGCCACGGTTGGTGAAGCGCGCCGAAAGGATATTGCCCGTGCCGACGACCTTGCCATCCATCACCTTCTGCTCGTAGACCACGTCGAACTCGTCGCCTGGGCGAATATCCTGGGCGAAGTCGATGTCGTAGCCCAGCACGCGCGCCATGTCCATGGTCATGCTGTGGGAAAGGCCGGCACGCTGGGCAGATGCTGACAGCGAGCTTTTGATGACCCCGTGGGCATAGGCAGTACGCACCACCGGCTTGCTGATTTCACGGTTGAAGGTAAAGCCTTTGGCGCTTTTGCTCAGGCTGATGGTTTCAAGGTTGCTGACCTTGCTGTGCAGGCTGGCCAGTTGGCCATCCTTGTCGAGTTCGAACTGCAGGACCTGGCCGTGCTTGAGTTGGGTGAACTGCTTGGCCTGCTTGTTGCTGGCCAGTAGGTCGTGCACGGCATTGGCTGGCAGACCGACCTTGGCAAACAGCGTGGACAGGGTATCGCCGCGCGCTACGGTAACCTCGCGGTGGCCTGGTTGCTTGGCGGCTTCGGCGACCTGTTTGGCGTCTTGCGTTGGCTGCTCGGCTTTCTGGGTTTCGGGTGTGGCTGCTTCTATCTGGGCGAAAGGTGAGCCTTGCTCACCCTGTGCCTGCACCATGGGCGCAGCGCGGGCTTCGTCCTTCAATTGTTCGGCAGGGCTTTCCAGCTCGAGGTTGAGGGTGGTTTTCTTGGCTTCCACTTCGCTGGACGGAAATACCAGCAAAGCCAGGCTGAGCAGGGCGGCAATGCCGCTGGCGGCCAACAGGTGGCTCTTCGGATAAAGCGGTGGCGCTTTAGGCGGTTCGTTGGTCATGGGTAAGGTGACTTTGAAAAAGGTGAAATGGAATAGATGAATGACATGATGAAGATGAAATAACTGTATAAAATATAACCAAATCCACTTTCACGCAAGGGCGCGTAGACGTCGCAAGCCTGTGCCCGGGTCACATTCCTTTGCAAAACTTGTATTTGACGGCCGATCTTGTATGGTTGGCTCCCCCTGAATCTGAGCCTTGCGGGTTTGTCTATGAAGTCGGTTGAAGAGCAGCTGGCGCTTATCAAGCGCGGTGCGGAAGAAGTACTGGTCGAGTCGGAACTGGTTGAGAAGCTCAAGCGCGGCCAGCCTCTGCGCATCAAGGCCGGCTTCGATCCGACCGCCCCGGACCTGCACCTGGGGCACACGGTGCTGATCAACAAGCTGCGTCAGTTCCAGGAGCTGGGCCACCAGGTCATCTTCCTGATCGGCGACTTCACCGGCATGATCGGCGACCCAAGCGGCAAGAGCGCAACGCGTCCGCCGCTGACTCGTGAGCAGGTGCTGGACAACGCCGAGACCTACAAGCAGCAGGTGTTCAAGATTCTTGATCCGGCCAAGACCGAAGTCGCCTTCAACTCCACCTGGATGGACAAGCTGACCCCGGCCGACTTTATTCGCCTGGCCTCGCAGTACACTGTGGCGCGCATGCTCGAGCGCGATGACTTCGACAAGCGCTACACCACCAACCAGCCGATTGCCATTCACGAGTTCCTCTACCCGCTGGTGCAGGGCTACGATTCGGTCGCGCTGAAAGCAGACGTCGAGCTGGGTGGTACCGACCAGAAGTTCAACCTGCTGATGGGGCGCGAACTGCAGCGTGCCTATGGCCAGGAAGCGCAGAACATCGTGACCATGCCGTTGCTCGAAGGGCTGGACGGTGTGAAGAAAATGTCCAAGTCGCTGGGCAACTATGTCGGTATCCAGGAAGCGCCGGGCGTGATGTACAGCAAGCTGGTGTCGATCCCGGATACGCTCATGTGGCGTTACTTCGAGCTGCTGAGCTTCCGCTCCATGGAAGAGATTGAGCAGTTCCGCGCCGATGTGGCCAATGGCGCCAACCCGCGAGACATCAAGATCAAGCTGGCGGAAGAGATAGTCGCGCGTTTCCATGGTGAGGAGGCTGCCGCCAATGCACACCGTGCTGCGGGCAACCGTATGAAAGAAGGCGAGCTGCCTGAAGACCTGCCGGAGGTAGAGGTGGTTTCGGCGGAAGGCTTGCCTATCGCTGCGGTTCTGAACCGTGCTGGCCTGGTGAAGAACTCGGCGCAGGCGCGTGACTTGCTGAGTGCTGGTGCAGTGAAAGTGGATGGTGTGGTGGTCGACAAGGATTTCCTGTTTGGTCTGGGTGCTACGCATGTGTGCCAGGCGGGTAAGAAGTCCTTCGGGCGGGTTACGCTGAAGGCTGAGTGATTGCCTGGCGGTGTACCTATATAGAAGCGGGGAGGCCGAAAGGCCTCCCCGCTTTGCTTTTCAAGCGCCCTGAAAGTTTATTTGAATTAAAGGTTGACGCCTTCTCGAATCCCCTTATAATGCGCCCCACTTCCAGCGACAACGGAACGACAAACTCCTTGAAATTCAATGAGTTAATCGATTCGGAAGGCGCTGTGAGGGCTACGATCAAATGATCGAAAGCGGTTGAGATGATGGTTGACAGCGCTTTTAAACGCTGTATGATTCGCCTCCCGCTACGAGAGATCGCAGCGAGTCAAGTGTTTGAAGCTAAACGAGTTTCTCGCAAAAAACTTCAAAATAAACGCTTGACAGCAAATGAGGAAAGCGTAGAATGCGCGCCTCGGTTGAGATGAAACACTCTTAACCAACCGCTCTTTAACAAATTGAATCAAGCAATTCGTGTGGGTGCTTGTGAGTACGGACTGATAGTCACAAAGATTATCAGCATCACAAGTGGCCATGCGAGAAATCACATAGTCATTTGAGATTGCTGAGCCAAGTTTAGGGTTTCTTAAAAACCCAAGCAGTATTGAACTGAAGAGTTTGATCATGGCTCAGATTGAACGCTGGCGGCAGGCCTAACACATGCAAGTCGAGCGGATGACGGGAGCTTGCTCCTTGATTCAGCGGCGGACGGGTGAGTAATGCCTAGGAATCTGCCTGGTAGTGGGGGACAACGTTTCGAAAGGAACGCTAATACCGCATACGTCCTACGGGAGAAAGCAGGGGACCTTCGGGCCTTGCGCTATCAGATGAGCCTAGGTCGGATTAGCTTGTTGGTGAGGTAATGGCTCACCAAGGCGACGATCCGTAACTGGTCTGAGAGGATGATCAGTCACACTGGAACTGAGACACGGTCCAGACTCCTACGGGAGGCAGCAGTGGGGAATATTGGACAATGGGCGAAAGCCTGATCCAGCCATGCCGCGTGTGTGAAGAAGGTCTTCGGATTGTAAAGCACTTTAAGTTGGGAGGAAGGGCAGTAAGTTAATACCTTGCTGTTTTGACGTTACCGACAGAATAAGCACCGGCTAACTCTGTGCCAGCAGCCGCGGTAATACAGAGGGTGCAAGCGTTAATCGGAATTACTGGGCGTAAAGCGCGCGTAGGTGGTTTGTTAAGTTGGATGTGAAAGCCCCGGGCTCAACCTGGGAACTGCATCCAAAACTGGCAAGCTAGAGTACGGTAGAGGGTGGTGGAATTTCCTGTGTAGCGGTGAAATGCGTAGATATAGGAAGGAACACCAGTGGCGAAGGCGACCACCTGGACTGATACTGACACTGAGGTGCGAAAGCGTGGGGAGCAAACAGGATTAGATACCCTGGTAGTCCACGCCGTAAACGATGTCAACTAGCCGTTGGAATCCTTGAGATTTTAGTGGCGCAGCTAACGCATTAAGTTGACCGCCTGGGGAGTACGGCCGCAAGGTTAAAACTCAAATGAATTGACGGGGGCCCGCACAAGCGGTGGAGCATGTGGTTTAATTCGAAGCAACGCGAAGAACCTTACCAGGCCTTGACATGCAGAGAACTTTCCAGAGATGGATTGGTGCCTTCGGGAACTCTGACACAGGTGCTGCATGGCTGTCGTCAGCTCGTGTCGTGAGATGTTGGGTTAAGTCCCGTAACGAGCGCAACCCTTGTCCTTAGTTACCAGCACGTTATGGTGGGCACTCTAAGGAGACTGCCGGTGACAAACCGGAGGAAGGTGGGGATGACGTCAAGTCATCATGGCCCTTACGGCCTGGGCTACACACGTGCTACAATGGTCGGTACAGAGGGTTGCCAAGCCGCGAGGTGGAGCTAATCTCACAAAACCGATCGTAGTCCGGATCGCAGTCTGCAACTCGACTGCGTGAAGTCGGAATCGCTAGTAATCGCGAATCAGAATGTCGCGGTGAATACGTTCCCGGGCCTTGTACACACCGCCCGTCACACCATGGGAGTGGGTTGCACCAGAAGTAGCTAGTCTAACCTTCGGGAGGACGGTTACCACGGTGTGATTCATGACTGGGGTGAAGTCGTAACAAGGTAGCCGTAGGGGAACCTGCGGCTGGATCACCTCCTTAATCGACGACATCAGCCTGCTGATGAGCTCCCACACGAATTGCTTGATTCATTGTAAAAGACGATGCTGTAACGCAACCCTGTTATAGGTCTGTAGCTCAGTTGGTTAGAGCGCACCCCTGATAAGGGTGAGGTCGGCAGTTCAAATCTGCCCAGACCTACCATTACATGGTTCAGCCGTAGAATACGGGGCCATAGCTCAGCTGGGAGAGCGCCTGCCTTGCACGCAGGAGGTCAGCGGTTCGATCCCGCTTGGCTCCACCACTTTCTGCGGTAGATGTTGCTCCTGCTCAGAAATTAGAAATGAACATTCGTCGATGAATGTTGATTTCTGACTTTTGTCAGATCGTTCTTTAAAAATTCGGATATGTGATAGATATAGACTGACATGCACTTTCACTGGTGTGTGATCAGGCTAAGGTAAAATTTGTGAGTTCTGCTCTTAATTGAGCGAAATGCGAATTTTCGGCGAATGTCGTCTTCACAGTATAACCAGATTGCTTGGGGTTATATGGTCAAGTGAAGAAGCGCATACGGTGGATGCCTTGGCAGTCAGAGGCGATGAAAGACGTGGTAGCCTGCGATAAGCTTTGGGGAGTCGGCAAACAGACTGTGATCCAGAGATCTCTGAATGGGGGAACCCACTCAGCATAAGCTGAGTATCTTGTACTGAATACATAGGTGCAAGAGGCGAACCAGGGGAACTGAAACATCTAAGTACCCTGAGGAAAAGAAATCAACCGAGATTCCCTTAGTAGTGGCGAGCGAACGGGGACCAGCCCTTAAGTTGATTTGAGATTAGTGGAACGCTCTGGAAAGTGCGGCCATAGTGGGTGATAGCCCCGTACACGAAAATCTCTTATCAATGAAATCGAGTAGGACGGAGCACGAGAAACTTTGTCTGAATATGGGGGGACCATCCTCCAAGGCTAAATACTACTGACTGACCGATAGTGAACCAGTACCGTGAGGGAAAGGCGAAAAGAACCCCGGAGAGGGGAGTGAAATAGAACCTGAAACCGTATGCGTACAAGCAGTGGGAGCCTACTTTGTTAGGTGACTGCGTACCTTTTGTATAATGGGTCAGCGACTTATATTCAGTGGCGAGCTTAACCGAATAGGGGAGGCGTAGCGAAAGCGAGTCTTAATAGGGCGTTTAGTCGCTGGGTATAGACCCGAAACCGGGCGATCTATCCATGGGCAGGTTGAAGGTTAGGTAACACTGACTGGAGGACCGAACCGACTACCGTTGAAAAGTTAGCGGATGACCTGTGGATCGGAGTGAAAGGCTAATCAAGCTCGGAGATAGCTGGTTCTCCTCGAAAGCTATTTAGGTAGCGCCTCATGTATCACTGTAGGGGGTAGAGCACTGTTTCGGCTAGGGGGTCATCCCGACTTACCAAACCGATGCAAACTCCGAATACCTACAAGTGCCGAGCATGGGAGACACACGGCGGGTGCTAACGTCCGTCGTGAAAAGGGAAACAACCCAGACCGTCAGCTAAGGTCCCAAAGTCATGGTTAAGTGGGAAACGATGTGGGAAGGCTTAGACAGCTAGGAGGTTGGCTTAGAAGCAGCCACCCTTTAAAGAAAGCGTAATAGCTCACTAGTCGAGTCGGCCTGCGCGGAAGATGTAACGGGGCTCAAACCATGCACCGAAGCTACGGGTATCACCTTTTGGTGATGCGGTAGAGGAGCGTTCTGTAAGCCTGTGAAGGTGAGTTGAGAAGCTTGCTGGAGGTATCAGAAGTGCGAATGCTGACATGAGTAACGACAATGCGAGTGAAAAACTCGCACGCCGAAAGACCAAGGTTTCCTGCGCAACGTTAATCGACGCAGGGTTAGTCGGTCCCTAAGGCGAGGCTGAAAAGCGTAGTCGATGGAAAACAGGTTAATATTCCTGTACTTCCAGTTATTGCGATGGAGGGACGGAGAAGGTTAGGCCAGCCTGGCGTTGGTTGTCCAGGTTTAAGGTGGTAGGCTGAAATCTTAGGCAAATCCGGGATTTCAAGGCCGAGAGCTGATGACGAGTTGCCTTTAGGCGACGAAGTGGTTGATACCATGCTTCCAAGAAAAGCTCCTAAGCTTCAGATAACTGGGAACCGTACCCCAAACCGACACAGGTGGTTAGGTAGAGAATACCAAGGCGCTTGAGAGAACTCGGGTGAAGGAACTAGGCAAAATGGCACCGTAACTTCGGGAGAAGGTGCGCCGGCGAGGGTGAAGGACTTGCTCCGTAAGCTCATGCCGGTCGAAGATACCAGGCCGCTGCGACTGTTTATTAAAAACACAGCACTCTGCAAACACGAAAGTGGACGTATAGGGTGTGACGCCTGCCCGGTGCCGGAAGGTTAATTGATGGGGTTAGCGCAAGCGAAGCTCTTGATCGAAGCCCCGGTAAACGGCGGCCGTAACTATAACGGTCCTAAGGTAGCGAAATTCCTTGTCGGGTAAGTTCCGACCTGCACGAATGGCGTAACGATGGCGGCGCTGTCTCCACCCGAGACTCAGTGAAATTGAAATCGCTGTGAAGATGCAGTGTATCCGCGGCTAGACGGAAAGACCCCGTGAACCTTTACTATAGCTTTGCACTGGACTTTGAATTTGCTTGTGTAGGATAGGTGGGAGGCTTTGAAGTGGGGACGCCAGTTCTCATGGAGCCATCCTTGAAATACCACCCTGGCAACTTTGAGGTTCTAACTCAGGTCCGTTATCCGGATCGAGGACAGTGTATGGTGGGTAGTTTGACTGGGGCGGTCTCCTCCCAAAGAGTAACGGAGGAGTACGAAGGTGCGCTCAGACCGGTCGGAAATCGGTCGTAGAGTATAAAGGCAAAAGCGCGCTTGACTGCGAGACAAACACGTCGAGCAGGTACGAAAGTAGGTCTTAGTGATCCGGTGGTTCTGTATGGAAGGGCCATCGCTCAACGGATAAAAGGTACTCCGGGGATAACAGGCTGATACCGCCCAAGAGTTCATATCGACGGCGGTGTTTGGCACCTCGATGTCGGCTCATCACATCCTGGGGCTGAAGCCGGTCCCAAGGGTATGGCTGTTCGCCATTTAAAGTGGTACGCGAGCTGGGTTTAGAACGTCGTGAGACAGTTCGGTCCCTATCTGCCGTGGACGTTTGAGATTTGAGAGGGGCTGCTCCTAGTACGAGAGGACCGGAGTGGACGAACCTCTGGTGTTCCGGTTGTCACGCCAGTGGCATTGCCGGGTAGCTATGTTCGGAAGAGATAACCGCTGAAAGCATCTAAGCGGGAAACTTGCCTCAAGATGAGATCTCACTGGGATCTTGAATCCCCTAAAGGGCCGTCGAAGACTACGACGTTGATAGGTTGGGTGTGTAAGCGCTGTGAGGCGTTGAGCTAACCAATACTAATTGCCCGTGAGGCTTGACCATATAACACCCAAGCAATTTGCTGACGCAGATTGCGGTGGTGAAGATGACATGAACCGAAAGTTCGCAAGGCATCACAAACATCACATATCCGAATTCGCTGGGCTGTCCAACTGGACATTCTGGCTACAGAATTTCTTGACGACCATAGAGCATTGGAACCACCTGATCCCATCCCGAACTCAGCAGTGAAACGATGCATCGCCGATGGTAGTGTGGGGTTTCCCCATGTGAGAGTAGGTCATCGTCAAGATTCATTTCGCAAAACCCCTATCTGCGCATGCAGGTAGGGGTTTTGTCTTTGTGCTCCAAAAAAGTCCCCTGGCTCACCACAATCCCTGTGGGAGCGGGCGTGCCCGCGAACACCGGCGCAGCCGGAGCCATCACAGCGCCTGCTCCTCGGCGCCATTATCGTCAGGCTGAGCGTTTAAGCCCGAGGCATTCGGCCCTTTTCCTATGCAATCCCCCAGCCCATAGCTATCATGCCTGCCTTATTCCAAGTCGAGACTGGCATGCTGAAGTTGTTGAATCTCCTCAAGGACGGCCGGTTCCATTCCGGAGAAGCTCTGGGGGCGGCCCTCGGGGTGAGTCGTAGCGCCGTTTGGAAGCAGCTGCAGCACCTGGAGAGTGAACTGAACCTCACCATTCACAAAGTTCGTGGGCGTGGTTACCAATTGGCTGCGCCGCTGGTGTTGCTTGAGGCACAAGCAATCGCCGGGTTCGCCGAAGGCGAGCAGTGGCCAGTATTCATCCACGACACGATCGACTCGACCAACGCCGAAGGCCTGCGCATGGCGGGTGAGGGCCAGGCAGCACCCTTTTTGGTTTTGGCCGAGCGCCAGAGCGCTGGCCGTGGCCGACGTGGTCGGCAATGGGTCAGTCCGTTTGCCGAGAACCTGTACTACAGCCTGGTGCTGCGGGTTGACGGCGGCATGCGCCAGCTTGAAGGCTTGAGCCTGGTGGTAGGGTTGGCAGTAATGCGCACCTTGCAGGGCTTTGGTGTAAAAGATGTAGGGCTGAAGTGGCCTAACGATGTCCTGGTTCGCGGGATGAAGATCACCGGCATTCTGCTGGAACTGGTGGGAGATCCAGCCGATGTCTGCCATGTTGTGCTGGGTGTCGGCATCAATGTGAACATGCAGGCGAACGAGCAGGTCGACCAGCAGTGGACGTCGATGCGGCGCGAGCTGGGTGGGGCAATAGACCGGAATCACCTGGTGGCGTCGCTCACCCAGCATTTGCAGCATGAACTGGCACGTCATCGGCGCTATGGTTTCGCTGCATTCCAGGAGGAATGGGAGCAGGCGCACCTTTGGCAAGGCCGGAGTGTATCGCTGATTGCCGGTAACACGCGTGTTGATGGTGTTGTTCTTGGCGTCGACGGGCAGGGCGGCTTGCGCCTTGAGGTGGATGGAGTGGAGAAGAGCTTCAGCGGTGGTGAGCTCAGTTTGAGGTTGCGTGATGATTCTTGAGCTCGATTGCGGAAACAGCTTTATCAAATGGCGGGTCATCCATGTCGCCGATGCAGTGATCGAGGGCGGCGGGATTGTCGACTCCGATCAGGCATTGGTGGCCGAAGTGGCCGCACTCGCCTCGGTGCGTCTTACGGGCTGTCGCATTGTGAGTGTGCGTAGCGAGGAAGAGACCGATGCGCTTTGCGCGGTTATCGCCCAGGCCTTTGCCGTTCAGGCCCGGGTAGCGCACCCCGCCCGGGAAATGGCAGGCGTGCGCAACGGTTATGAGGATTACCAGCGTTTGGGGATGGATCGCTGGCTGGCCGCGTTAGGTGCATTTCATGTTGCCAAAGGGGCTTGCCTGGTCATCGATTTGGGGACTGCTGCAAAAGCCGACTTCGTGGCTGCGGATGGCGAGCACCTGGGCGGGTATATCTGCCCGGGCATGCCATTGATGCGCAGTCAGTTGCGCACCCACACCCGGCGCATTCGTTATGACGATGCCTCCGCCGAGCGCGCGTTGACCAGCCTGTTGCCAGGGCGCTCAACCGTCGAGGCAGTCGAGCGCGGTTGTGTTCTGATGCTGCAGGGTTTTGCCCGAACGCAGCTCGAGCAGGCACGCGCCCTGTGGGGTGAAGATTTCACCGTATTCCTCACTGGGGGCGATGCGCCGCTAGTGAGGGAGGCCGTGCCCCAGGCGCGTGTCGTGCCCGACCTGGTGTTCGTGGGGCTGGCCATGGCTTGTCCATTGGATTGAGGTGCCTATGCGTTGGTTGTTTCTGCTGTTACTGGTGCTCAACGTCTTCTACTACGTGTGGCATCAGCAGGAAGCCCCGCTGAAGGTCAAGGAAGTCGCACCCTTGTCTCTGTACAAGGGGAGTCAGCAAGAAATCCGGCTTTTGCGTGAAACGGGTGTATCAACACCCCCAAAGCGCCGGGATGAATGCCTGGTAATCGGTGGGGTAATGGTGCAGGCGCAGCTCGAAGCCCTGCGCCAGCGGCTGCTTAGCCTCGATATTGCGACGGTGCCGGTGGTAGGGCAGTTGCCTGGTGCCGATGGTCGTTGGCTCAAGGTAGCCCCGGAAAGCGAGCGATTGCTGGATGAAACGGTGCTCTCATCTCTTTCCAATGATTTCAAAGACTTAAAACATAAAATTATTTTCTGCCAGGGTATTGCAACTGACGAATAGCTTGATAGAATGGCGCCCGCTTCACAGGGAACACCACTTAGGTGGTAGAGCTGGAAGCGGTGTCAAAGCAGCTAAGTTTCAGATTTGATTGAAAAAATTTGAAAAAACGCTTGACACTAGGACGGCAGACAAATAGAATGCCGGCCACATCTGGAGGGATTCCCGAGCGGTCAAAGGGGACGGACTGTAAATCCGTTGCGAGAGCTTCGAAGGTTCGAATCCTTCTCCCTCCACCAGTTTTAGCGAGAGCCACAAGCTCCGCGGGTATAGTTTAGTGGTAGAACCTCAGCCTTCCAAGCTGATGATGCGGGTTCGATTCCCGCTACCCGCTCCAAGTTTGCTGGGTTTTGCACAAAGTGTTTCGCTCTTGTAGCTCAGTTGGTAGAGCACACCCTTGGTAAGGGTGAGGTCAGCGGTTCAAGTCCGCTCAAGAGCTCCATACAAACAAGGCAGATATGAAAATATCTGCCTTTGTTTTATCAGCGCAAGACTATTCTTCTGCGAGGGTTGTATCGATGGCTAAGGAAAAGTTTGATCGTTCCCTTCCCCACGTTAACGTCGGCACCATCGGCCACGTTGACCACGGTAAGACCACTCTGACCGCAGCTCTGACTCGCGTCTGCTCCGAAGTTTTCGGTTCGGCAGTCGTTGAGTTCGACAAGATCGACTCGGCTCCGGAAGAAAAAGCGCGCGGTATTACCATTAACACCGCTCACGTCGAGTACAACTCGAACATTCGTCACTACGCTCACGTTGACTGCCCAGGTCACGCTGACTACGTGAAGAACATGATCACCGGTGCTGCCCAGATGGACGGCGCGATCCTGGTTTGCTCGGCCGCCGATGGTCCGATGCCACAAACCCGTGAGCACATCCTGCTGTCCCGTCAGGTTGGCGTTCCGTACATCGTGGTCTTCCTGAACAAGGCTGACCTGGTAGACGACGCTGAGCTGCTGGAACTGGTCGAGATGGAAGTTCGCGACCTGCTGTCCACCTACGACTTCCCAGGCGACGACACCCCGATCATCATCGGTTCGGCTCGTATGGCGCTGGAAGGCAAAGACGACAACGAAATGGGCACTACCGCTGTCAAGAAGCTGGTAGAAACTCTGGATGCCTACATCCCTGAGCCAGTTCGTGCCATCGACCAGCCATTCCTGATGCCAATCGAAGACGTATTCTCGATCTCGGGTCGTGGTACCGTTGTTACCGGCCGTATCGAGCGTGGTATCGTCCGCGTTCAGGATCCGCTGGAAATCGTTGGTCTGCGTGACACCTCCACCACCACCTGCACCGGTGTTGAGATGTTCCGCAAGCTGCTGGACGAAGGCCGTGCTGGCGAGAACTGCGGCGTTCTGCTGCGTGGTACCAGGCGTGACGACGTTGAGCGTGGCCAGGTTCTGGTCAAGCCAGGTTCGGTCAAGCCGCACACCAAGTTCACCGCAGAAGTCTACGTTCTGTCGAAGGAAGAAGGCGGCCGTCACACTCCGTTCTTCAAAGGCTACCGTCCTCAGTTCTACTTCCGTACCACTGACGTGACCGGTAACTGCGAACTGCCGGAAGGCGTTGAAATGGTAATGCCAGGTGACAACATTCAGATGACTGTTACCCTGATCAAGACCATCGCAATGGAAGACGGTCTGCGCTTCGCTATCCGTGAAGGCGGTCGTACCGTCGGCGCCGGCGTCGTAGCAAAAATTATTGAATAAGTAGTTGATTTACTTGATCAGGCCGGTATAATGGCCGGCCTGATACAGCGTTACAGGTCAGTAGCTCAATTGGCAGAGCGACGGTCTCCAAAACCGTAGGTTGGGGGTTCGATTCCCTCCTGACCTGCCATTTCACCTCGGTGTGATGGCTTTCTTCTTACAGGATCCTCCTCGATGACCCCCAAAACTGAAGCCCAAGAATCGCGTTTTGATCTGTTCAAGTGGCTGGCTGTAGTGGCTTTGGTGGTTGTTGGCGTAGTGGGTAACCAGTATTACTCCGCCTCCCCAATCCTGTATCGCGTTCTCGCACTTCTCGTCCTGGCTGCTGTCGCGGGCTTTGTAGCTCTGCAGACTGCGAAGGGCAAGTCGTTCTTTACGTTGGCGAAGGAAGCTCGTGCCGAGATTCGTAAAGTCGTGTGGCCGACCCGCCAGGAAACCACCCAGACCACGCTGATTGTCGTGGCTGTTGTGCTGGTTATGGCACTGCTGCTGTGGGGGCTCGACTCCCTGCTCGGCTGGGCGGTCTCCCTGATCGTTGGCTAAAGGTGTCCCGTGGCTAAGCGTTGGTATGTTGTGCATGCTTACTCGGGTTACGAGAAGCATGTAATGCGCTCCCTGATTGAGCGCGTCAAGCTGGCTGGCATGGAAGACGGTTTCGGCGAGATCTTGGTTCCGACCGAAGAAGTCGTCGAAATGCGTAACGGCCAGAAGCGCAAAAGTGAGCGCAAATTCTTCCCTGGCTATGTGCTGGTCCAGATGGAGATGAACGAAGGGACTTGGCACTTGGTCAAGGACACCCCTCGTGTGATGGGCTTTATTGGTGGTACTGCAGACAAGCCTGCGCCGATCACTGATAAAGAAGCCGAGGCTATCCTGCGTCGCGTTGCCGACGGTAGCGACAAGCCGAAGCCGAAGACGCTGTTCGAGCCAGGTGAAGTGGTTCGTGTCATTGACGGTCCGTTCGCTGACTTCAATGGCAGTGTCGAAGAGGTTAACTACGAAAAGAGCCGCCTGCAGGTTGCAGTGCTCATTTTCGGTCGCTCTACTCCGGTGGAGCTCGAGTTCAGCCAGGTCGAAAAGGTCTAGGCGGACAAAGCATCCCATACCCCGCAGCCCTGTGTGCTGCGGGGTTTTGTCGTCACTGGGATAAAACGCAAGTCATCCGGGGAGCCAGCAGGCGTTCGTACCCGATTTTGGAGTAGCTCATGGCTAAGAAGATTCAGGCTTACATCAAGCTGCAAGTTAAGGCCGGCCAGGCCAACCCAAGCCCACCCGTTGGTCCAGCACTGGGTCAACATGGTGTGAACATCATGGAATTCTGCAAGGCCTTCAACGCCCGTACCCAGGGTCAAGAAGCCGGCCTGCCGACTCCAGTGATCATCACTGTCTACAGCGACCGTAGCTTCACCTTCGAGACCAAGAGCACCCCTGCCTCGGTTCTGCTGAAGAAAGCTGCTGGCCTGACCAGTGGTTCGGCTCGCCCGAACACCGTTAAAGTCGGTACCGTTACCCGTGCTCAGCTGGAAGACATCGCGAAAGCCAAACAGGCTGACCTGACTGCCGCTGACCTGGACGCTGCTGTACGCACCATCGCTGGCTCTGCCCGCAGCATGGGCCTGAACGTGGAGGGTGTGTAATGGCTAAGCTGACCAAACGCCAAAAGGCAATCGCCGAGAAAATCGAAGCAGGCAAGGCCTACAACTTCGAAGAAGCGGCAACTCTGCTGGCCTCGCTGCCTGCTGCCAAGTTCGTCGAGTCCTACGACATCGCCGTAAACCTCGGTGTTGACCCGCGTAAATCCGACCAGGTCGTACGTAGCGCTACTGTGCTGCCGCACGGCACTGGCAAGACCGTTCGCGTTGCCGTTTTCACCCAGGGCCCAGCTGCTGAAGCTGCTCTGGCTGCAGGCGCTGACCGCGTAGGTATGGACGATCTGGCTGCCGAAATGAAAGGCGGCGACCTGAACTATGACGTCGTCATCGCATCGCCTGATGCCATGCGCGTTGTAGGTCAGCTGGGTCAGGTTCTGGGTCCTCGCGGCCTGATGCCTAACCCGAAAGTTGGTACCGTGACTCCAGACGTAGCCACTGCCGTGAAAAACGCCAAGGCTGGTCAGGTTCGCTACCGTACCGACAAGAACGGTATCATCCACACCTCCGTTGGCAAGGTCGGCTTTGAAGCTGGCAAGCTGAAGGAAAACGTTGAAGCCCTGATCGCTGACCTGAAGCGTATCAAGCCAGCTTCTTCGAAAGGTATCTACGTTAAGCGCGTTACCCTGAGCACCACCATGGGCCCAGGTCTGGTCATCGATCAGAGCTCGCTGAACGTGTAAGAACATGGTGGTGCGACATGTCGCGCCACCAGCAAAAATTGGGGTCCCTGCCTGGCGGGGGCTATCCAAGACCGTAGGCGGCGCAAGCCTTAAAAACCCAGCCCACGCAGATGGTGCTCCCGATTCGTTACCGAATCAGACACCAAAACGACATCAGGCTTCGGCCAGATGAAACGGTAAAAACCAGGAGTAAACCCGTGGCAATTAAACTCGAAGACAAGAAGGCCATCGTCGCTGAAGTCAACGAGGCTGCCAAAGTCGCTCTGTCCGCTGTCGTGGCTGATGCCCGTGGTGTGACTGTAGGCGCAATGACCGGACTCCGTAAAGAGGCCCGCGAAGCTGGCGTTTATGTACGTGTCGTACGTAACACCCTGCTCAAGCGCGCTGTTGAAGGCACCGAATTTTCGATCCTCAACGACGCGTTCAAAGGCCCGACCCTGATTGCTTTCTCCAACGAACACCCGGGCGCTGCTGCTCGTCTGTTCAAAGAGTTCGCCAAGGGTCAGGACAAGTTCGAGATCAAGGCAGCTGCGTTTGACGGCAATTTCATTGCAGCGAACCAGATCGACGTGTTGGCTACCCTGCCGACCCGCGACGAAGCTATTGCGAAACTGATGAGCGTTATTCAAGGCGCCACCAGCAAGCTGGCTCGTACTCTGGCAGCCATTCGCGACCAGAAAGAAGCTACCGCCGCCTAAGGCGTGCGAATTCTTTCAAAATCATACGTTTAATTTGATGGCTGCGTAGGCTGTCACCCCAATACAGGATTTAAGTCATGTCCCTGACTAACGAACAAATCATCGAAGCAATCGGCCAGAAAACCGTTCTGGAAGTTGTTGAGCTGATCAAAGCAATGGAAGAAACCTTCGGCGTTACCGCTGCTGTTGCCGCTGCTGGCCCAGCTGCTGCTGCTGCCGTTGTTGAAGAGCAGACCGAGTTCAACGTTGTTCTGGTTGAAGCCGGCGACAAGAAAGTGAACGTGATCAAAGCCGTTCGCGAGCTGACCGGTCTGGGCCTGAAAGAAGCCAAAGAGAAAGTCGATGGCGCTCCTCAGGTTGTAGCTGAAGGCGTTTCGAAAGAAGCCGCTGAAGACGCTAAGAAGAAGCTGGAAGAAGCAGGCGCTAAAGTCGAGCTGAAGTAATCTCGACCTTGCGATGCCAGCCTGAGCGTTGAGCAAAAGGCTGATGGCTGGTGGCTTATGCCACCGGCCTTTTTCCGTTATTGGTGGCCGGTCATGCCGGCCCCGATAACAAGCTGCAAGACACCCATGTGGGTGGCGCAAACCAAGGGGTTTGCACGATTTTCTGGCTGCTCCCGCCGGGAGAAGCCAAACAAGCAGGTGACCAAGCTGGGGAACGCTGATGGCTTACTCATACACTGAGAAAAAACGTATCCGCAAGGACTTTAGCAAGTTGCCGGACGTCATGGATGTGCCTTACCTCCTGGCCATCCAGCTGGATTCGTATCGCGAATTCCTGCAAGCGGGAGCATCCAAGGATAACTTCCGCGACGTCGGCCTGCACGCGGCCTTCAAATCGGTATTCCCGATCATCAGCTACTCCGGCAATGCTGCCCTGGAGTACGTAGGCTATCGCCTGGGCGAACCCGCCTTCGATGTGAAGGAATGTGTCCTGCGTGGTGTGACCTTCGCGGTACCACTGCGGGTCAAGGTGCGCCTGATCATCTTCGACAAGGAATCGTCGAACAAAGCGATCAAGGACATCAAAGAGCAAGAAGTCTACATGGGTGAAATCCCCCTGATGACTGAAAACGGTACCTTCGTAATCAACGGTACCGAGCGTGTGATCGTTTCCCAGCTGCACCGTTCGCCTGGTGTGTTCTTCGACCACGACCGTGGCAAGACCCACAGCTCCGGCAAGCTGCTGTACTCCGCTCGCATCATCCCTTACCGCGGCTCCTGGCTGGACTTCGAGTTCGACCCGAAGGACTGCGTGTTCGTGCGTATCGACCGTCGCCGCAAACTGCCGGCCTCGGTGCTGCTGCGTGCCCTGGGCTACAGCACTGAAGAAGTGCTGAACACCTTCTACACCACCAACGTGTTCCACATTTCCGGCGAAAAACTTAGCCTGGAACTGGTGCCACAGCGTCTGCGTGGTGAAGTTGCTGTCATGGACATCCATGACGAAACCGGCAAAGTCATCGTCGAGCAAGGCCGCCGTATTACCGCGCGCCACATCAACCAGATCGAAAAGGCCGGCGTCAAGCAGCTGGACGTTCCTATGGAATACGTCCTGGGCCGCACCACCGCCAAGGCTATCGTGCATCCGGCTACCGGTGAGATCCTCGCCGAGTGCAACACCGAGATGACCACCGAGCTGCTGATCAAGGTCGCCAAGGCGCAGGTTGTCCGTATCGAGACCCTGTACACCAACGACATCGACTGCGGTCCGTTCATCTCCGACACGCTGAAGATCGACACCACCAGCAACCAGCTGGAAGCCCTGGTCGAAATCTACCGCATGATGCGTCCAGGCGAGCCGCCGACCAAGGACGCCGCCGAGACCCTGTTCAACAACCTGTTCTTCAGCGCCGAGCGTTACGATCTGTCCGCCGTTGGCCGCATGAAGTTCAACCGTCGTATCGGTCGTACCGAGATCGAGGGTTCGGGTGTGCTGAGCAAGGAAGATATCGTCGAGGTCCTGAAGACCCTGGTCGATATCCGTAACGGCAAAGGCATTGTCGACGACATCGACCACCTGGGTAACCGTCGCGTTCGTTGCGTCGGCGAGATGGCCGAGAACCAGTTCCGCGTTGGCCTGGTGCGTGTAGAGCGCGCGGTCAAGGAACGTCTGTCGATGGCGGAAAGCGAAGGCCTGATGCCGCAAGACCTGATCAACGCCAAGCCGGTTGCGGCGGCGGTGAAAGAGTTCTTCGGTTCCAGCCAGCTGTCCCAGTTCATGGACCAGAACAACCCGCTCTCCGAGATCACCCACAAGCGCCGCGTCTCTGCACTCGGCCCTGGCGGTCTGACCCGTGAGCGTGCTGGCTTTGAAGTCCGTGACGTGCACCCGACCCACTATGGCCGTGTGTGCCCGATCGAGACCCCTGAAGGTCCGAACATCGGTCTGATCAACTCCCTGGCAGCCTATGCCCGCACCAACCAGTACGGCTTCCTGGAAAGCCCGTACCGCGTGGTGAAAGAAGGTGTGGTCAGCGACGACATCGTGTTCCTGTCGGCCATTGAAGAAGCCGATCACGTTATCGCCCAGGCTTCGGCCGCGATGAACGACAAGAAGCAGCTGATCGATGAGCTGGTAGCGGTCCGTCACCTGAACGAATTCACCGTCAAGGCGCCGGAAGACGTCACCCTGATGGACGTTTCGCCGAAGCAGGTTGTTTCCGTCGCTGCCTCGCTGATCCCGTTCCTCGAGCACGACGACGCCAACCGTGCACTGATGGGTTCGAACATGCAGCGTCAGGCTGTACCGACCCTGCGTGCCGACAAGCCGCTGGTGGGTACCGGCATGGAGCGCAACGTTGCCCGTGACTCCGGTGTCTGCGTGGTTGCTCGCCGTGGTGGCGTGATCGACTCGGTCGACGCCAGCCGTATCGTCGTTCGCGTCAATGACGATGAAGTCGAGACCGGTGAAGCCGGTGTGGACATCTACAACCTGACCAAGTACACCCGTTCCAACCAGAACACCTGCATCAACCAGCGTCCGCTGGTCAGCAAGGGTGACAAGGTTCAGCGCAGCGACATCATGGCCGACGGCCCGTCCACCGACATGGGTGAGCTGGCACTGGGTCAGAACATGCGTATCGCCTTCATGGCGTGGAACGGCTTCAACTTCGAAGACTCCATCTGCCTGTCCGAACGTGTGGTGCAGGAAGACCGCTTCACCACGATCCACATTCAGGAACTGACCTGTGTGGCGCGTGATACCAAGCTTGGCCCAGAGGAAATCACTGCGGACATCCCGAACGTGGGTGAAGCCGCACTGAACAAGCTGGACGAAGCCGGTATCGTCTACGTGGGTGCGGAAGTCGGCGCGGGTGACATCCTGGTCGGTAAAGTTACGCCAAAAGGCGAAACCCAGCTGACTCCGGAAGAAAAACTGCTGCGCGCCATCTTCGGCGAAAAAGCCAGCGACGTTAAGGACACTTCCCTGCGCGTGCCAACTGGCACCAAGGGCACTGTCATCGACGTACAGGTCTTCACCCGTGATGGCGTGGAGCGCGACAGCCGCGCCCTGGCCATCGAGAAGATGCAGCTGGACGAGATCCGCAAGGACCTCAACGAAGAGTTCCGCATCGTCGAAGGCGCAACCTTCGAGCGTCTGCGTTCTGCCCTGAACGGCCAAGTGGTCGACGGTGGCGCGGGCCTGAAGAAAGGCACCGTGATCTCCGACGAAGTACTGGACGGTCTGGAGCACGGCCAGTGGTTCAAGCTGCGCATGGCTGAAGATGCACTGAACGAGCAGCTGGAAAAGGCTCAGCAGTACATCGTTGACCGTCGCCGTCTGCTGGACGACAAGTTCGAAGACAAGAAGCGCAAGCTGCAGCAGGGCGATGACCTGGCACCAGGCGTACTGAAGATCGTCAAGGTTTACCTGGCAATCCGCCGTCGCATCCAGCCGGGTGACAAGATGGCCGGCCGTCACGGTAACAAAGGTGTTGTCTCGGTTATCATGCCGGTTGAAGACATGCCGCACGACGCCAACGGTACTCCGGTCGACGTCGTACTGAACCCGCTGGGCGTACCTTCGCGTATGAACGTTGGTCAGATCCTCGAAACCCACCTGGGCCTTGCGGCCAAAGGCCTGGGCGAGAAGATCGACCGCATGCTCGAAGAGCAGCGCAAAGCCGCTGAGCTGCGTGTGTTCCTGACCGAGGTCTACAACGAGATCGGTGGTCGTCAGGAAAACCTCGACGAGTTCTCCGACGCCGAGATCCTGGCCCTGGCGCACAACCTGAAGAAAGGTGTGCCTATGGCTACTCCGGTCTTCGATGGTGCCAAGGAGCGCGAGATCAAGGCCATGCTGAAACTGGCAGACCTGCCAGAAAGCGGCCAGATGGTGCTGTTCGATGGCCGTACCGGCAACAAGTTCGAGCGTCCGGTGACCGTTGGTTACATGTACATGCTCAAGCTGAACCACTTGGTGGACGACAAGATGCACGCGCGTTCCACTGGTTCCTACAGCCTGGTTACCCAGCAGCCGCTGGGTGGTAAGGCGCAGTTCGGTGGTCAGCGTTTCGGGGAGATGGAAGTGTGGGCGCTGGAAGCATACGGCGCGGCATACACCCTGCAAGAAATGCTCACAGTGAAGTCGGACGACGTGAACGGCCGTACCAAGATGTACAAGAACATCGTGGATGGCGATCACCGTATGGAGCCGGGCATGCCCGAGTCCTTCAACGTGTTGATCAAAGAGATCCGTTCCCTCGGTATCGATATCGATCTGGAAACCGAATAACACGTGACGCGAAGGGGAGTGGGGCAGGTAATGCCCGCTCCCTGCTCCGCCAGGAGGAAAGGCCTTGAAAGACCTACTGAATTTGCTGAAAAACCAGGGTCAAGTCGAAGAGTTCGACGCCATCCGCATCGGTCTGGCGTCGCCTGAAATGATCCGTTCGTGGTCGTTCGGTGAAGTTAAGAAGCCGGAAACCATCAACTACCGTACGTTCAAGCCTGAGCGTGACGGCCTGTTCTGCGCCAAGATCTTTGGCCCAGTCAAGGACTACGAGTGCCTGTGCGGCAAGTACAAGCGCCTCAAGCACCGTGGCGTAATCTGCGAGAAGTGCGGCGTTGAAGTTGCCCTGGCCAAAGTGCGTCGTGAGCGCATGGCGCACATCGAGCTGGCCTCGCCGGTCGCTCACATCTGGTTCCTGAAGTCGCTGCCGTCCCGTATCGGCCTGCTGATGGACATGACCCTGCGTGACATCGAGCGCGTGCTCTACTTCGAGAGCTACGTCGTTATCGACCCGGGCATGACCACCCTGGAAAAGGGCCAGCTGCTGAACGACGAGCAGTACTTCGAAGCGCTGGAAGAGTTCGGTGACGACTTCGACGCCCGCATGGGTGCCGAGGCTGTCCGCGAACTGCTGCACGCTATCGACCTGGAGCACGAGATCGGCCGCCTGCGCGAAGAAATTCCGCAGACCAACTCGGAAACCAAGATCAAGAAGCTGTCCAAGCGCCTGAAGCTGATGGAAGCTTTCCAGGGCTCGGGCAACCTGCCTGAGTGGATGGTGCTGACCGTTCTGCCAGTACTGCCGCCGGACCTGCGTCCGCTGGTGCCGCTGGATGGTGGCCGCTTCGCGACCTCCGACCTGAACGACCTGTATCGTCGGGTGATCAACCGTAACAACCGTCTGAAGCGCCTGCTGGATCTGTCGGCGCCGGACATCATCGTGCGCAACGAAAAGCGCATGCTGCAGGAGGCGGTCGACGCCCTGCTGGACAACGGCCGTCGCGGTCGCGCCATCACTGGCTCGAACAAGCGTCCGCTGAAGTCCCTGGCCGACATGATCAAAGGTAAGCAAGGTCGCTTCCGTCAGAACTTGCTCGGTAAGCGTGTGGACTACTCCGGCCGTTCGGTAATTACCGTAGGCCCGACCCTGCGTCTGCACCAGTGCGGTCTGCCGAAGAAGATGGCCCTCGAGCTGTTCAAGCCGTTCATTTTCGGCAAGCTGGAAATGCGTGGTCTGGCGACCACCATCAAGGCTGCCAAGAAGATGGTCGAGCGCGAGCTGCCAGAGGTATGGGACGTTCTCGCCGAGGTGATCCGCGAACACCCCGTACTGCTCAACCGTGCGCCAACCCTGCACCGTCTGGGTATCCAGGCCTTTGAACCGGTTCTGATCGAAGGTAAAGCCATCCAGCTGCACCCGCTGGTCTGCGCCGCGTACAACGCCGACTTCGACGGTGACCAGATGGCCGTTCACGTGCCGCTGACGCTGGAAGCCCAGCTCGAAGCGCGCGCGCTGATGATGTCGACCAACAACATTCTGTCGCCAGCCAACGGTGAGCCAATCATCGTTCCGTCGCAGGACGTTGTACTGGGTCTGTACTACATGACCCGTGAGGCCATCAATGCCAAGGGCGAAGGTCGCGTATTCGCCGACCTGCAGGAAGTCGACCGCGTATTCCGCGCCGGCGAAGCTGCCCTGCACGCGAAAATCAAGGTTCGTATCAACGAAACCGTGAAAGAGCGTGATGGCTCGGTGGTCAAGAACACCCGTATCGTCGACACCACCGTCGGCCGTGCGCTGCTGTTCCAGGTTGTACCGGCAGGCCTGCCGTACGATGTGGTCAACCAGCCAATGAAGAAAAAGGCGATCTCCAAGCTGATCAACCAGTGCTACCGCGTGGTTGGTCTGAAAGAGACCGTCATCTTCGCTGACCAGTTGATGTACACCGGTTTCGCCTACTCGACCATTTCCGGTGTTTCCATCGGTGTTAACGACTTCGTTATCCCGGACGAGAAAGCCCGCATCATCGGTAACGCTACCGATGAAGTGAAGGAAATCGAGAGCCAGTACGCCTCCGGCCTGGTAACCCAGGGCGAGAAGTACAACAAGGTCATCGACTTGTGGTCCAAGGCGAACGACGAAGTGTCCAAGGCGATGATGGCCAACCTCTCGAAAGAGAAGGTCATCGACCGCGAGGGCAAGGAAGTCGAGCAAGAGTCCTTCAACTCGATGTACATGATGGCTGACTCGGGTGCGCGGGGTTCCGCAGCACAGATCCGTCAGCTGGCTGGTATGCGTGGCCTGATGGCCAAGCCGGACGGCTCGATCATCGAGACGCCGATCACCGCGAACTTCCGTGAAGGTCTGAGCGTACTCCAGTACTTCATCTCGACCCACGGTGCTCGTAAGGGTCTGGCGGATACCGCCTTGAAGACTGCGAACTCGGGTTACCTGACGCGTCGTCTGGTGGACGTTGCCCAGGATCTGGTGGTTACCGAGATCGACTGCGGCACCGACCAAGGCCTGCTGATGACGCCGCACATCGAAGGCGGCGACGTTGTAGAGCCGCTGGGTGAGCGTGTACTGGGTCGTGTCATCGCCCGCGACGTGTTCAAGCCAGGCACCGAGGACGTGATCGTTCCGGCCGGTACCCTGGTCGACGAGCAGTGGGTCGAGTTCATCGAGCTGAACAGCATCGACGAAGTGATCGTGCGTTCGCCGATCAGCTGCGAAACCCGCTACGGCATCTGCGCCAAGTGCTACGGTCGTGACCTGGCTCGCGGTCACCAGGTGAACATCGGTGAAGCTGTCGGCGTTATCGCTGCACAGTCGATCGGTGAGCCGGGTACCCAGCTGACCATGCGTACGTTCCACATCGGTGGTGCTGCAAGCCGTACTTCGGCTGCCGACAGCGTCCAGGTGAAGAACGGCGGTATGGTGCGTCTGCACAACCTGAAGCAGGTCGAGCGTGCCGACGGCAACCTGGTTGCCGTATCGCGTTCCGGTGAGTTGGCCATTGCCGACGAATTCGGCCGTGAGCGTGAGCGCTACAAGCTGCCTTACGGTGCAGTGATTTCGGTCAAGGAAGGTGAAAAGGTCGAAGCTGGCGCCATCGTCGCCAAGTGGGACCCGCACACCCACCCGATCGTTACCGAGCTGAAAGGTACCGTGACCTTCGTGGGCATGGAAGAAAACATCACCATCAAGCGTCAGACCGATGAACTGACCGGCTTGACCAACATTGAAGTACTGGACGTGAAGGATCGCCCTGCCGCAGGCAAGGAAATCCGTCCGGCAATCAAGATGGTCGATGCCGCTGGCAAGGATCTGTACCTGCCAGGTACCGACGTACCTGCCCAGTACTTCCTGCCGGCCAACGCCCTCGTGGGTGTGGCTGACGGTGCCCAGATCGGTGTTGGTGACGTTATTGCGCGTATCCCGCAAGAAACGTCGAAGACCCGTGACATCACCGGTGGTCTGCCGCGCGTTGCCGACCTGTTCGAAGCGCGTCGTCCGAAAGAAGCCTCGATTCTGGCTGAAGTCAGCGGCACCATCGCATTCGGTAAAGAGACCAAGGGCAAGCGTCGCCTGGTGATCACTCCGACCGACGGTAGCGATCCGTACGAAGAGCTGATTCCGAAGTGGCGCCACCTGAACGTGTTCGAAGGTGAGCAGGTAAACCGCGGTGAAGTTATCTCCGACGGCCCGAGCGATCCGCACGACATCCTGCGTCTGCTGGGTGTCAGCGCGCTGGCGAAGTACATCGTCAACGAGATCCAGGACGTTTACCGTCTGCAAGGCGTGAAGATCAACGACAAGCACATCGAGACCATCCTGCGTCAGATGCTGCGCAAGGTCGAGATCTCCGAGTCGGGCGATTCCAGCTTCATCAAGGGCGACCAGATGGAACTGACCCAGGTACTGGTAGAGAACGAGCGTCTCGCCAGCGAGGACAAGTTCATCTCCAAGTTCACCCGTGTGCTGCTGGGTATCACCAAGGCCTCGCTGTCGACCGAGTCGTTCATCTCCGCGGCTTCCTTCCAGGAAACCACCCGCGTACTGACCGAAGCGGCGGTAACCGGCAAGCGCGACTACCTGCGCGGCCTGAAGGAGAACGTGGTTGTGGGTCGTTTGATCCCAGCCGGTACTGGTCTGGCTTACCACAGCGAGCGCAAGCGTCGCCGTGATGCCGACAAACCGTTGCGTGTCAGCGCCAGTGAGGTGGAAGCCGCACTGACCGAAGCGCTGAATTCCAGCGGTAACTAAGTCCAGGGCGGGGCCCCGGCTACCCTCGAACGGGCATCGGTGACATGAAATGTTGCCGATGATCGGGCGAGGAGGGCCGGGGCCTTGTCTTGACTGGGTGCAAGATCCTCTTTAGACTTTTGTACCCTTAAATTTGGTGAGGCTCCGTCTCGCCAATTTTTGGCTTTCTTGCAAGACAATAGAGTCGCAAGACAATCAGTGGAGCTAGTAGATGGCAACTATCAACCAGCTGGTACGTCAGCCGCGTAAGCGTTCGGTCGAGAAGTCCGACGTTCCTGCGCTGCAGAACTGCCCGCAACGTCGTGGCGTGTGCACCCGTGTGTACACCACCACGCCGAAAAAACCTAACTCGGCACTGCGTAAAGTATGCCGTGTGCGTCTGACCAACGGTTTCGAGGTTTCCTCGTACATCGGTGGTGAAGGCCACAACCTGCAAGAGCACAGCGTCGTCCTGATCCGTGGCGGCCGTGTAAAAGACTTGCCAGGTGTTCGTTACCACACCGTTCGCGGCTCTCTGGATACTTCGGGCGTCAAAGGCCGTAACCAGGGTCGTTCGAAATACGGTACCAAGCGTCCGAAGTAATCGGCCGTTTGCAGACATCCATTTTTTTGAGTCGATAAGAGTAAGGTCGGGCAGGGGTCGAAGACCCGCGTCCCGGGCTAACCTGAAGACCGTTTGAGGGCTTATCATGCCAAGACGTCGTGTAGCAGCAAAACGTGAGATCCTTGACGATCCGAAGTACGGATCCCAGATCCTCGCCAAGTTCATGAACCACGTGATGGAAAGCGGCAAGAAGGCCGTAGCCGAGCGCATCGTTTACGGTGCCCTGGATACCGTCAAAGCACGCAAGAACAGCGACCCCCTGGAAATCTTCGAGAAAGCTCTCGACGCCATCGCTCCGCTGGTCGAAGTCAAGTCCCGCCGTGTAGGCGGTGCTACTTACCAGGTTCCGGTTGAAGTTCGTCCATCCCGTCGTAACGCTCTGGCAATGCGCTGGCTCGTAGACTACGCCCGCAAGCGCGGCGAGAAGTCGATGGCTCTGCGTCTGGCCGGCGAACTGCTGGATGCTGCCGAAGGCAAGGGTGCTGCAGTCAAGAAGCGTGAAGACGTGCACCGTATGGCTGAAGCCAACAAAGCGTTCTCGCACTACCGCTTCTAATTCAAGCATCAATCATTTCGCGAGGGCTTTATGGCTCGTACTACAGCAATTAACCGCTACCGTAACATCGGTATCTGTGCCCACGTTGACGCGGGCAAGACTACCACTACCGAGCGGATCCTGTTCTACACAGGTCTGAGCCACAAGATGGGCGAGGTGCATGACGGCGCCGCGACCACCGACTGGATGGTGCAGGAGCAGGAGCGGGGTATCACCATTACCTCCGCTGCCGTTACCACCTTCTGGAAAGGTTCCCGTGGTCAGTACGACAACTACCGCGTAAACGTCATCGATACCCCCGGCCACGTTGACTTCACCATTGAAGTAGAGCGTTCGCTGCGCGTACTCGACGGCGCGGTCGTTGTGTTCTGCGGTACCTCCGGCGTTGAGCCGCAGTCCGAAACCGTATGGCGTCAGGCCAACAAGTACGGCGTTCCACGTGTTGTCTACGTGAACAAGATGGACCGTGCCGGTGCCAACTTCCTGCGCGTTGTAGGTCAGATCAAGAACCGTCTGGGTCACACCCCGGTTCCGGTTCAGCTGGCCATCGGTGCAGAAGATGACTTCCAGGGTCAGGTTGACCTGATCAAGATGAAAGCCATCTACTGGAACGACGACGACAAAGGCACCACCTATCGCGAGGAAGAAATTCCTGCCGAGCTGGTGGACCTGGCCAACGAATGGCGCAGCAACATGGTCGAGGCTGCTGCCGAGGCCAGCGAAGAGCTGATGAACAAGTACCTTGAAGAAGGTGACCTGTCCGTCGAAGACATCAAGGCTGGTCTGCGCGCCCGTACTCTGGCGAGCGAGATCGTTCCTGCTGTCTGCGGTTCTTCGTTCAAGAACAAGGGCGTTCCCCTGGTTCTCGATGCCGTCATTGACTACCTGCCTGCGCCAACCGAGATCCCTGCGATCAAGGGTATCCACCCTGATCTGATCGACGTGCCGAAGGATGAAGTCAAGCCTGAACAGTACGACGAGCGTCCTGCTGACGACGACGAGCCGTTCTCGGCTCTGGCGTTCAAGATCGCTACCGACCCGTTCGTGGGCACCCTGACCTTCGTCCGCGTTTACTCGGGCTTCCTGACCTCTGGTGACTCCGTCATCAACTCGGTCAAGGGCAAGAAAGAGCGCGTTGGCCGTATGGTGCAGATGCACGCCAACCAGCGTGAAGAAATCAAGGAAGTACGTGCAGGCGACATCGCTGCTCTGATCGGGATGAAGGACGTCACCACCGGTGATACCCTGTGCAACCTCGACAAGCCGATCATCCTTGAGCGTATGGACTTCCCTGAGCCGGTAATTTCGCTCTCCGTAGAGCCGAAAACCAAGGCTGACCAGGAGAAGATGGGTATCGCACTGGGCAAGCTGGCCCAGGAAGACCCGTCGTTCCGCGTCAAGACCGACGAAGAAACCGGCCAGACCATCATCTCCGGTATGGGTGAGCTGCACCTGGACATTCTCGTTGACCGCATGAAGCGCGAATTCAACGTCGAGTGCAACGTCGGCAAGCCGCAGGTTTCGTACCGCGAGAAGATCACCAAGTCCAACGTCGAGATCGAAGGCAAGTTCGTTCGTCAGTCGGGTGGTCGTGGTCAGTTCGGTCACTGCTGGATCCGTTTCTCGGAGCCAGACGTCGACGAGAAGGGCAACATCACCGAAGGTCTGGTCTTCACCAACGAAGTCGTTGGTGGTGTGATTCCGAAGGAATTCATCGCCCCGATCCAGAAGGGTATCGAAGAGCAGATGAAAAACGGCGTTGTTGCCGGCTATCCGCTGCTCGGCCTGAAGGCTACAGTGTTCGACGGTTCGTACCACGACGTCGACTCCAACGAAATGGCGTTCAAGATCGCCGCTTCGATGGCGACCAAGCAACTGGCCCAGAAGGGCGGTGGCGTGGTGCTTGAGCCGATCATGAAGGTCGAAGTTGTAACCCCGGAAGACTACCTGGGTGACGTGATGGGTGACCTGAGCCGTCGTCGTGGGATGATCCAGGGTAATGAAGACTCGGTGTCCGGCAAGGTAATCACTGCTGAGGTACCACTCGGAGAAATGTTCGGTTATGCAACCGACGTTCGTTCCATGTCTCAGGGTCGCGCAAGCTACTCCATGGAATTCTCCAAATACGCCGAAGCTCCGTCGAACATCGTCGAAGCACTCGTTAAAAAACAAGGCTAATCCCCTTTAGGCAAGAGGTTCACTGTCGTGGCTAAAGAAAAATTTGATCGTTCCCTTCCCCACGTTAACGTCGGCACCATCGGCCACGTTGACCACGGTAAGACCACTCTGACCGCAGCTCTGACTCGCGTCTGCTCCGAAGTTTTCGGTTCGGCAGTCGTTGAGTTCGACAAGATCGACTCGGCTCCGGAAGAAAAAGCGCGCGGTATTACCATCAACACCGCTCACGTCGAGTACAACTCGAACATTCGTCACTACGCTCACGTCGACTGCCCAGGTCACGCTGACTATGTGAAGAACATGATCACCGGTGCTGCCCAGATGGACGGCGCGATCCTGGTTTGCTCGGCCGCCGATGGTCCGATGCCACAAACCCGTGAGCACATCCTGCTGTCCCGTCAGGTTGGCGTTCCGTACATCGTGGTCTTCCTGAACAAGGCTGACCTGGTAGACGACGCTGAGCTGCTGGAACTGGTCGAGATGGAAGTTCGCGACCTGCTGTCCACCTACGACTTCCCAGGCGACGACACCCCGATCATCATCGGTTCGGCTCGTATGGCGCTGGAAGGCAAAGACGACAACGAAATGGGCACTACCGCTGTCAAGAAGCTGGTAGAAACTCTGGATGCCTACATCCCTGAGCCAGTTCGTGCCATCGACCAGCCATTCCTGATGCCAATCGAAGACGTATTCTCGATCTCGGGTCGTGGTACCGTTGTTACCGGCCGTATCGAGCGTGGTATCGTCCGCGTTCAGGATCCGCTGGAAATCGTTGGTCTGCGTGACACCACCACCACCACCTGCACCGGTGTTGAGATGTTCCGCAAGCTGCTGGACGAAGGCCGTGCTGGCGAGAACTGCGGCGTTCTGCTGCGTGGTACCAAGCGTGACGACGTTGAGCGTGGCCAGGTTCTGGTCAAGCCAGGTTCGGTCAAGCCGCACACCAAGTTCACCGCAGAAGTCTACGTTCTGTCGAAGGAAGAAGGCGGTCGTCACACTCCGTTCTTCAAAGGCTACCGTCCTCAGTTCTACTTCCGTACCACTGACGTGACCGGTAACTGCGAGCTGCCGGAAGGCGTTGAAATGGTAATGCCAGGTGACAACATTCAGATGACTGTTACCCTGATCAAGACCATCGCAATGGAAGACGGTCTGCGCTTCGCTATCCGTGAAGGCGGTCGTACCGTCGGCGCCGGCGTCGTAGCCAAAATCATCGAGTAATCTCTCGACCGATTGAAAAAACCCCCGCTCAGCGGGGGTTTTTTTTATTGGGTTGACACTAAATGGGGGCGTCTATAGAATCACGCCTCCTTTTAGCGGGCGTAGTGCGTCCGTTGGGAACAGCCTGGAGTCTGAAATCCAATGCAAAATCAGCAAATCCGTATCAGGTTGAAGGCTTTCGACCATCGCCTGATCGACCAATCCACCCAGGAAATCGTGGAAACCGCGAAACGTACTGGTGCACAAGTGCGTGGTCCAATTCCACTGCCTACCCGCAAAGAGCGTTTCACCGTTCTGGTTTCCCCGCACGTCAACAAAGACGCGCGTGACCAGTACGAGATCCGCACTCATAAGCGTGTTCTGGACATCGTCCAGCCAACGGATAAAACCGTTGACGCGCTGATGAAGCTTGATCTGGCGGCAGGTGTGGAAGTACAGATCAGCCTCGGCTAAGACTTCGGTCTAGTCGTGTAACGCTCTGAAATGGGCGGCCATAGCGGGTGAAAGCCCCGTACACTCATGAGGTTTACAACATGACTATTGGTGTAATCGGTCGCAAGTGCGGTATGACCCGCATTTTCACCGAAGAAGGTGTCTCCATTCCGGTCACGGTCATTGAGATCGAGCCGAATCGCGTCACCCAGTTCAAAACTGAAGAAACCGATGGCTACCGTGCAGTGCAAGTCACTGTCGGCGAGCGTCGTGCTTCGCGTGTGACTGCCGCTCAGGCAGGCCACTTCGCCAAGGCCAACGTTGCCGCTGGTCGCGGTGTTTGGGAGTTCCGTCTTGAAGAAGGCGATTTCCAGGCTGGCGATCTGATCAAAGCTGAACTCTTCACTGCAGGCCAGCTGGTTGACGTTACTGGTCAGTCCAAAGGTAAAGGCTTTGCCGGTACCATCAAGCGCTGGAACTTCCGTGGTCAGGACAACACCCACGGTAACTCCGTGTCGCACCGTGTTCCTGGTTCCATCGGCCAGTGCCAGACTCCTGGTCGTGTGTTCAAGGGCAAGAAAATGTCCGGTCACATGGGCGCCGAGCGCGTGACTGTTCAGTCCCTGGAAGTAGTTCGCGTAGACGCTGAACGCAACCTGCTGCTGATCAAAGGTGCCGTACCTGGCGCTACTGGTGGCGACGTGGTTGTACGTCCAGCTGTCAAGGCTCGCGGTTAAGGGGAAACTGACATGCAACTTAATGTAAATGACGCTCAGGCGATCGAAGTTTCCGAACTGACTTTCGGTGGCGAATTCAACGAGACGCTGGTTCACCAAGCAGTCGTGGCCTACATGGCTGGCGGCCGTCAGGGTACCAAGCAGCAGAAGACCCGTTCCGACGTGGCTGGTGGCGGTAAGCGCCCATGGCGTCAGAAGGGTACTGGCCGTGCTCGTGCTGGTACCACTCGTGGTCCGATCTGGCGTGGCGGTGGTGTAACCTTCGCAGCTCGCCCTCAAGATCACTCGCAGAAGCTCAACAAGAAGATGTACCGCGCAGCACTGCGCTCCATCCTCGCTGAGCTGGTGCGTAGCGACCGTCTGGTCGTGGTTCAGGACTTCGCTGTTGAAGCGCCAAAAACCAAAGATCTGCTGAACAAGCTGAACGGCATGGGTCTGAGCGATGTTTTGATCGTTTCCGACGCTGTTGATCAGAACCTGTACCTGGCTGCTCGTAACCTGCCGCACGTCGATGTACGTGACGTACAAGGTTCCGACCCGGTCAGTCTGATCGCATACGAGAAAGTGTTGATCACTGTCTCGGCCGTGAAGAAATTCGAGGAGCTGCTGGGATGAACCAGGAACGCGTATTCAAAGTCCTCCTTGGCCCGCACGTTTCCGAGAAGGCTACCGTTCTGGCTGAGAAAAAAGGCCAGTTCGTATTCAAGGTTGCTACCGATGCAACCAAGCTGGAAATCAAGAAAGCTGTCGAAGGCCTGTTCAACGTAAAAGTTGAAAACGTGTCGACTGTTAACGTTCTGGGTAAAACCAAGCGTACCGCACGTGGTCTGGGCAAGCGTAATGACTGGAAGAAGGCGATCGTCTCCCTTCAGCCAGGCCAAGATCTCGATTTCAGCAGCAGTGCTGAGTAAGGAAGGGGTGCATCATGGCAATCGTTAAATGCAAACCGACTTCCCCTGGCCGCCGTTTCGTGGTCAAGGTGGTCAACAAGGAGCTGCACAAAGGCGCTCCTCACGCACCGCTGATCGAGAAAAAATCGAAGTCTGGTGGTCGTAACAACAATGGCCGCATTACCACTCGTCACGTTGGTGGTGGTCATAAGCAGCATTACCGTCTGGTCGACTTCCGTCGCAACGACAAAGATGGCATCCCAGCCACTGTCGAGCGTATCGAATACGACCCGAACCGTACTGCTCACATCGCCCTGCTGTGCTACGCAGACGGTGAGCGTCGCTACATCATCGCCCCTAAAGGCGTGAGCGCTGGCGACCAGCTGATCGCAGGTGCACTGGCCCCAATCAAGGCCGGTAACTCCCTGCAGCTGCGCAACATTCCAGTAGGTAGCACCATCCACGGCATCGAACTGAAGCCGGGTAAAGGTGCACAGATCGCTCGTTCCGCTGGTGCTTCGGCTCAGCTGATCGCTCGCGAAGGTGTCTACGTGACCCTGCGTCTGCGCTCTGGTGAAATGCGTAAAGTCCTGGCTGAGTGCCGTGCGACCCTGGGCGAAGTCTCGAACTCCGAGCACAGCCTGCGTTCGCTGGGTAAAGCTGGTGCCAAACGCTGGCGCGGCGTTCGCCCAACCGTTCGTGGTGTTGCCATGAACCCGGTTGACCACCCACACGGTGGTGGTGAAGGTCGTACCTCCGGTGGTCGTCATCCGGTATCGCCATGGGGCTTCCCAACCAAGGGTGCTAAAACCCGTGGTAATAAGCGTACCGACAACATGATCGTCCGTCGTCGCAAGTAACTAGAGGGATACGACAGTGCCACGTTCTCTGAAAAAAGGTCCTTTTATCGATCTTCACCTGCTGAAGAAGGTCGAAGTGGCGGTGGAGAAGAATGATCGCAAGCCAGTTAAAACCTGGTCGCGTCGTTCGATGATCCTGCCACAAATGGTCGGTCTGACCATCGCGGTACACAACGGTCGTCAACATGTCCCAGTTCTGGTGAACGAAGACATGGTCGGCCACAAACTGGGCGAGTTCGCCGGTACCCGCACCTATCGCGGGCACGTGGCTGACAAGAAAGCCAAGCGTTAAGGGGTAAGGAAATGGAAGTAGCCGCTAAGTTGTCGGGCGCTCGAATCTCCGCCCAGAAAGCCCGCTTGGTCGCCGACCAGATCCGCGGGAAGAAGGTGGGCGAAGCGCTCAACCTGTTGGCCTTCAGCAGCAAAAAAGCTGCTGAAATCATGAAGAAAGTCCTCGAGTCGGCCGTAGCCAACGCCGAACACAACGAAGGCGCAGACGTTGATGACCTGAAGGTCTCCACCGTCTTCGTCAACGAAGGGCGTTCGCTGAAGCGCATCATGCCACGTGCCAAAGGCCGTGCTGATCGCATCGTCAAGCGGTCTTGCCATATCACTGTCAAGGTTGCGGACAAGTAACGGAGTCGATCAGATGGGTCAGAAAGTACATCCCACTGGCATTCGCCTGGGAATCGTCAAGGAGCACACCTCCGTCTGGTACGCAGACGGTGCTACTTACGCAGATTACCTGTTGAAGGATCTGAAAACGCGTGAGTACCTCCAAGACAAACTAAAAAGCGCGTCCGTAAGCCGTATCGATATTCATCGTCCGGCTCAAACTGCACGCATCACCATCCACACCGCTCGTCCAGGTATCGTTATCGGGAAGAAAGGTGAAGATGTCGAGAAGCTGCGTCAGGACCTGACCAAGCAGATGGGTGTGCCTGTGCACATCAACATCGAAGAGATCCGCAAGCCGGAACTCGACGCTATGCTGGTTGCGCAGAGCGTAGCTCAGCAGCTGGAACGCCGCGTAATGTTCCGTCGCGCCATGAAGCGCGCCGTACAGAACGCCATGCGTATTGGTGCCAAGGGCATCAAGATCCAGGTGAGCGGTCGTCTCGGCGGTGCTGAGATTGCTCGTACCGAGTGGTATCGCGAAGGTCGTGTGCCGCTGCACACCCTGCGTGCCGATATCGACTACAACACCTACGAAGCTCACACCACTTACGGTGTGATCGGTGTGAAGGTTTGGATCTTCAAAGGCGAAGTTATTGGTGGTCGCCAAGAAGAACTGAAACCACAAGCACCAGCGCCTCGTAAAAAAGCTGCTAAGTAAGGGGTACGCCAAATGTTGCAACCAAAGCGTACAAAATTCCGCAAGCAGATGACTGGCCACAACCGTGGTCTGGCACTGCGCGGTAGCAAAGTCAGCTTCGGCGAATTCGCCCTGAAAGCTGTTGCTCGCGGTCGCCTCACCGCTCGCCAGATCGAGTCCGCACGTCGTGCGCTGACCCGTCACGTTAAGCGTGGCGGCAAGATCTGGATCCGTGTGTTCCCGGACAAGCCGATCTCCAAGAAACCTCTCGAGGTTCGTATGGGTAAAGGTAAGGGTTCCGTGGAGTACTGGGTTGCCCAGATCCAGCCAGGCAAAGTCCTGTACGAGATCGAGGGTGTTTCTGAAGAGCTGGCGCGCGAAGCTTTCGCCCTGGCTGCTGCAAAGCTGCCTCTCGCCACCTCCTTTGTTAAGCGGACGGTGATGTGATGAAAGCGAATGAACTTCGTGAAAAATCGGCACAGCAACTGAACGAGCAACTGCTCGGCTTGCTGCGCGACCAGTTCAATCTGCGTATGCAGAAAGCAACTGGCCAGTTGGGGCAGTCGCACCTGCTCTCGCAAGTTAAGCGTGACATCGCTCGCGTGAAAACTGTGCTCAACCAGCAGGCAGGTAAGTGATCATGGCTGAAGCTGAAAAAACCGTCCGTACGCTGACTGGCCGTGTCGTCAGCGACAAAATGGACAAGACCATCACCGTTCTGATCGAGCGTCGCGTCAAGCACCCGATCTACGGTAAATACGTTAAGCGTTCGACTAAGCTGCACGCGCACGACGAAACCAACCAGTGCAAAATCGGCGACAAGGTTTCCATTACCGAAACCCGTCCGCTGGCCAAGACCAAGTCCTGGGCACTGGTTGAAGTCCTCGAACGCGCTGTTGAAGTCTAAGGGCTAGGGGTCGGAGAAATTTTATGATTCAGACTCAATCCATGCTCGATGTGGCCGATAACAGCGGCGCTCGTCGCGTCATGTGCATCAAGGTGCTCGGCGGCTCGCACCGCCGTTACGCCGGCATCGGTGACATCATCAAAGTAACCGTCAAGGAAGCAATTCCGCGCGGTAAGGTCAAAAAAGGCCAGGTGATGACTGCTGTTGTCGTCCGTACCCGTCACGGTGTACGTCGCGCTGACGGTTCCATCATTCGTTTCGACGGCAACGCTGCTGTTCTGCTGAACACCAAGCAAGAGCCGATCGGCACTCGCATCTTCGGGCCAGTGACCCGTGAACTTCGTACCGAGAAGTTCATGAAGATCGTCTCGCTCGCCCCTGAAGTGCTGTAAGGAGATCCGACATGCAAAAGATTCGTCGTGACGACGAGATCATCGTGATCGCCGGCAAAGACAAAGGTAAGCGCGGTAAGGTGCTGAAGGTTCTGGCTGATGACCGTCTGGTCATCGGTGGTGTGAACCTGGTCAAGCGTCATACCAAGCCTAACCCGATGGCGGGCGTACAGGGCGGTATCGTCGAGAAAGAAGCGCCTCTGCACGCTTCCAACGTTGCCATCTTCAACGGTGAAACCAACAAGGCTGATCGCGTTGGCTTCAAAGTAGAAGACGGTAAAAAAATTCGTGTCTTCAAGTCGACCCAAAAAGCGGTTGATGCTTGAACACTGCTAGGTAGAAGACCATGGCACGACTGAAAGAGATTTACCGGAACGAAATCGCTCCTAAGCTTAAGGAAGAACTTAAGCTGTCGAACGTGATGGAAGTTCCGCGCGTTACCAAGATCACCCTGAACATGGGTCTGGGCGAAGCGATCGGCGACAAGAAAGTCATCGAGCACGCTGTTGCCGACCTGGAAAAGATCACCGGTCAAAAGCCGGTTGTGACTTTCGCTCGCAAGTCCATCGCTGGCTTCAAAGTCCGCGAAGGCTGGCCGATCGGCGTCAAGGTGACCCTGCGTAGCGACAAGATGTACGAATTCCTGGACCGCCTGCTGGCGATCTCCCTGCCTCGGGTCCGCGACTTCCGCGGCCTGAATGCCAAGTCCTTCGATGGTCGTGGCAACTACAGCATGGGCGTGAAAGAGCAGATCATCTTCCCGGAAATCGACTACGACAAGATCGATGCTCTGCGCGGTTTGGACATCACCCTGACCACCACTGCTCGTTCGGACGACGAAGGCCGCGCTCTGCTGCGTGCTTTCAAGTTCCCGTTCCGCAACTGATTGGAGTAGGAAAATGGCCAAGAAGAGCATGAAAAACCGCGAGCTGAAGCGTCAGCTCACGGTAGCCAAGTTCGCTAAGAAGCGTGCTGAACTGAAAGCGACCATCGTCAACGTCAACGCCTCTCCTGAAGAGCGTTTCGCTGCCGTAGTCGCTCTGCAGAAGCAGCCACGCGACGCTAGCGCTTCGCGCCTGCGCAACCGTTGCCGCCTGACCGGTCGTCCTCACGGTGTATACCGTAAGTTCGGCCTGGGCCGTAACATGCTGCGTCAAGCTGCAATGCGCGGTGACGTACCAGGTCTGGTCAAGGCCTCCTGGTAATCGCTGCAGGCAAGATCCCGGCGCAAGGGGAGCAATCTTCCGACCGCCGGTGACCTTGCCATCAAACAAGCCCCTACATGGGGCTTGTTTCGTTTCTACCTTGTGTCTAGAATGACCGGCTCACCTGAGCCTGGGGTTTTCCCCTGCCTGTTCGGGTGGTTGTGATAGCCGCAAGGCTAATAATTCTTGTATCAGGAGCATCTAGCCCATGAGTATGCAGGACCCGTTAGCGGACATGCTAACTCGCATCCGTAATGCCCAGATGGCTGAAAAGTCCGTCGTAAGCATGCCTTCCTCCACCCTGAAGGTCGCGGTTGCCAAAGTTCTGAAAGACGAAGGTTACATCGCTGGCTACCAGGTAACTGGTGAGGCCAAGCCTTCCCTGTCGATCGAACTGAAGTATTTCGAAGGCCGTCCGGTCATCGAAGAACTGAAGCGCTCCAGCCGTCCAGGCCTGCGCCAGTACAAGTCCGTCGCAGAGCTGCCGAAAGTACGTGGCGGTCTGGGCGTGTCTATCGTCTCCACCAACAAAGGTGTGATGACTGATCGCGCTGCGCGCGCTGCCGGTGTCGGCGGCGAAGTTCTGTGCACAGTGTTCTAAGGGGAGATAGGCATGTCTCGCGTCGCTAAGAACCCCGTTAAGCTGCCAGCAGGCGTCGAAGTCAAATTCGCCGGCCAGCAGCTTTCGGTGAAGGGTGCCAAAGGCACTCTCGAACTGAACGTTCACTCGTCTGTTGAAGTTACCGAAGAATCTGGCGAGCTGCGTTTCGTCGCTCGCAACGGTGACCAGCAAGCTCGCGCCATGGCCGGTACCACCCGCGCTCTGGTGAACAACATGGTCCAAGGCGTAAGCCAAGGCTTCGAGCGCAAGCTCCAGCTGGTCGGTGTTGGTTACAAGGCACAGGCTAAAGGCACCGTCCTGAACCTGGCTCTGGGCTTCTCGCACCCAGTGGACTACGAACTGCCAGCCGGTATCACCGCTGAAACCCCAAGCCAGACCGACATCCTGATCAAGGGTATCGACAAGCAGCTGGTGGGTCAGGTGGCCGCTGAAATCCGCGACTTCCGTCCGCCAGAGCCTTACAAAGGTAAAGGTGTGCGTTACGCGGACGAAGTAGTCCGTCGTAAAGAAGCCAAGAAGAAGTAGGGCCTAGTAAATGACCGACAAAAAAGTTATTCGACTGCGTCGCGCTCGCAAAGCACGTCTCAAGATGCACGAACTCGAAGTCGTGCGCCTGTGCGTGTTCCGCTCCTCGCAGCACATCTACGCCCAGGTCATTTCGGCCGACGGCAGCAAGGTTCTGGCAAGCGCCTCGACCTTGGACAAAGAACTGCGTGATGGCGCCACTGGCAACATCGACGCGGCCACTAAGGTTGGCAAGCTGGTAGCTGAGCGTGCGAAAGCCGCCGGTGTATCTCAAGTTGCCTTTGACCGTTCCGGCTTCAAGTACCATGGCCGCGTCAAAGCGCTGGCTGATGCTGCTCGTGAAGGCGGGCTGGAGTTCTAAGTTATGGCAAATAACGATCAAAAGCGCGACGAAGGCTACATCGAGAAGCTGGTTCAAGTTAACCGCGTTGCCAAAACCGTAAAAGGCGGCCGTATCTTCACCTTCACCGCGCTGACCGTGGTAGGTGATGGTAAAGGTCGTGTCGGCTTCGGCCGTGGCAAATCGCGCGAAGTACCAGCCGCGATCCAGAAAGCCATGGAAGCTGCCCGTCGCAACATGATCCAGGTTGACCTGAAGGGCACTACCCTGCAGTACGCCACCAAGGCTGCCCACGGCGCCTCGAAGGTTTACATGCAGCCTGCTTCGGAAGGTACCGGTATCATCGCCGGTGGCGCAATGCGTGCTGTCCTGGAAGTTGCTGGTGTTCAGAACGTTCTGGCCAAGTGCTACGGTTCGACCAACCCAGTGAACGTGGTTTACGCCACCTTCAAGGGTCTGAAAGCCATGCAATCTCCTGAATCCATTGCTGCCAAGCGCGGCAAGAGCGTCGAGGAGATCTTCTGATCATGGCAACCGTAAAAGTAACGCTGATCAAGAGCGTCTCGGGCCGTCTGCCTAACCACAAACTGTGTGTTAAAGGCCTGGGTCTGCGTCGCATCGGTCACACTGTAGAAGTCCAGGATACTCCCGAGAACCGCGGGATGATCAACAAGGCTTACTACATGCTGAAGGTCGAGGGCTAATCGATGAAACTCAATGATCTGAGTCCAGCGCCGGGTTCCCGTCGCGAGAAGCATCGTCCAGGTCGTGGTATCGGTAGCGGTCTGGGTAAGACCGGCGGCCGTGGCCACAAAGGTCAGACTTCCCGTTCGGGTGGTTCGATCGCTCCTGGCTTCGAAGGCGGTCAACAGCCGCTGCACCGTCGTCTGCCGAAGTTCGGCTTCGTTTCCCTGAAAGCCATGGACCGCGCTGAAGTGCGTCTGTCCGAGCTGGCCAAAGTGGAAGGCGACGTGATCTCCGTGCAATCCCTGAAGGATGCCAACGTGATCAACCAGCACATTCAGCGTGTGAAAATCATGCTGTCTGGCGAAGTTACTCGCGCAGTCACCATCAAGGGTATCGCAGCCACCAAGGGTGCGCGTGCGGCTATCGAAGCAGCTGGCGGCAAATTCGAGGAATAAATGGCTAAGCAAGGTGCTCTCTCTTCGCTCGGTAAGGGCGGGATGTCGGAACTCTGGGCTCGTCTGCGCTTTCTGTTCATGGCGATCATCGTCTATCGGATAGGCGCACATATCCCGGTACCTGGCATCAATCCGGACCGTCTGGCGGATCTGTTTCGGCAGAATGAGGGGACCATTCTTAGCTTGTTCAACATGTTTTCCGGTGGCGCGCTCGAGCGCATGAGCATCTTTGCACTGGGGATCATGCCGTACATCTCGGCATCGATCATCATGCAGCTGATGACTGCGGTCAGCCCGCAACTGGAGCAGTTGAAGAAGGAAGGTGAAGCTGGCCGTCGCAAGATCAGCCAGTACACCCGCTACGGCACCGTTATCCTGGCACTGGTTCAAGCCATTGGCATGTCCATTGGCCTGGCCAACCAGGGCGTGGCGTTTTCTGTAGGCCTGGGCTTCCATGTCGTCGCCGTGTCCACTTTCGTGGCGGGCGCGATGTTCATGATGTGGCTGGGCGAGCAGATCACCGAGCGCGGTGTGGGCAACGGTATCTCGATGTTGATCTTCGCGGGTATCGTTGCCGGTCTTCCGAGAGCAATCGGGCAGTCTTTCGAGTCTGCACGCACAGGCGATATCAACATTTTCGCCCTGGTCGCAATCGGTTTGCTGGCAGTAGCGATTATCGGTTTCGTGGTGTTCATTGAGCGTGGTCAGCGTCGTATCGCCGTTCACTACGCCAAGCGTCAGCAGGGCCGCAAGGTCTTCGCTGCGCAGACCAGCCACTTGCCGTTGAAGGTGAACATGGCGGGGGTTATCCCGGCCATTTTCGCGAGCAGCATTTTGCTGTTCCCGGCTTCGCTGGGTGCCTGGTTCGGTCAGTCCGAAGGTATGGGCTGGCTGCAGGACATCTCGCAGTCGATCGCTCCTGGTCAGCCGTTGAACATTCTGCTGTTTAGTGCAGGGATCATTTTCTTCTGCTTCTTCTACACAGCGTTGATGTTCAACCCGAAAGACGTAGCGGAAAACCTGAAGAAGTCCGGTGCCTTTATTCCGGGTATCCGTCCTGGTGAGCAGTCGGCGCGCTACATTGATGGCGTACTGACCCGTTTGACCATGTTCGGTGCTCTTTACATGATGGCCGTCTGCCTTCTGCCCCAGTTCCTGGTGGTGGCAGCAAATGTGCCGTTCTACCTTGGCGGGACCTCGTTGCTGATTGTGGTAGTGGTTGTGATGGACTTCATGTCCCAAGTACAATCGCACCTCGTTTCGCACCAGTACGAATCCCTGATGAAGAAAGCCAACCTGAAAGGCTACGGTGGCAGCGGCCTGCTGCGCTGATACGCCCCTAAGGTTCGAGGAGTCGGTAATGAAAGTTCGTGCATCGGTGAAAAAGCTGTGCCGTAACTGCAAGATCATCCGTCGCGAAGGCGTCGTACGAGTGATCTGCAGCGCGGAACCGCGTCACAAACAGCGCCAAGGCTGAGTGTGATCTGCGCTTCAAACCCAGCAGCTAGTGTGCTGCTGGGTTGATTATTCGTTTCTACAGCGATATTATCTCGCGCCCTATTTCTTGGCTTCCGGGGCGTAGGTAGCTGTCAATTGGAGTCCCACTGAATGGCCCGTATTGCAGGCGTCAACATTCCAGATAACAAGCATACTGTTATCTCGCTGACCTACATCTATGGTGTCGGTCGCACAACTGCACAGAAGATCTGTGTAGACGCTGGTGTAAACCCAGCCGCAAAGATCAAGGATCTGAGCGACGAGCAAATCGAAACCCTGCGTGGCGAAGTCGCGAAGTTCACCACTGAAGGTGACCTGCGTCGTGACGTCAACATGAAGATCAAGCGCTTGATGGACCTGGGTTGCTACCGCGGCCTGCGTCATCGTAAAGGTCTGCCGGTTCGCGGTCAGCGCACCAAGACCAACGCACGCACCCGTAAGGGCCCGCGTAAGCCGATCCGCAAGTAATCGCCCAGGAATATAGACATGGCAAAACCTGCTGCTCGTCCTCGTAAAAAAGTTAAAAAGACAGTGGTTGATGGCATCGCCCACATCCATGCATCTTTCAACAACACCATCGTGACCATCACCGACCGTCAGGGCAATGCTTTGTCCTGGGCGACCTCCGGTGGTTCGGGTTTCCGTGGTTCGCGCAAATCCACCCCGTTCGCAGCTCAGATTGCTGCTGAGCGTGCTGGTCAAGCTGCGCTGGAATACGGTCTGAAAAACCTCGACGTAAACGTCAAGGGTCCAGGTCCAGGTCGTGAGTCCGCCGTTCGTGCATTGAACAGCTGCGGCTACAAGATCGCCAGCATCACCGACGTGACGCCTATCCCGCACAACGGGTGCCGTCCGCCGAAGAAGCGTCGCGTGTAATCAGGAGACAGAAGAATGGCACGTTACATTGGTCCAAAATGCAAACTGTCTCGTCGTGAAGGCACTGACCTGTTCCTGAAGAGCGGCGTTCGCGCTCTGGAATCGAAGTGCAACATCGAAGCAGCCCCAGGTATCCACGGCCAGCGCCGTGGCCGTCAGTCCGACTACGGCACCCAGCTGCGTGAGAAACAAAAAGTTCGTCGTATCTACGGTGTTCTGGAGCGTCAGTTCCGCGGTTACTACCAAGCTGCTGCCTCGAAAAAAGGCGCAACCGGTGAGAACCTGCTGCAACTGCTCGAGTGCCGTCTGGATAACGTCGTTTACCGTATGGGCTTCGGCTCGACTCGTTCCGAGTCCCGTCAGCTGGTTTCGCACAAAGCGATCAGCGTCAACGGTAAAACTGTAAACATTCCATCCTACCAAGTTCGTCCGGGTGACGTGGTCGCGGTTCGCGAGAAGTCGCTGAGCCAGCTGCGCATTGTTCAAGCCCTTGAACTCTGCGCCCAGCGTGGCCGCGTTGAGTGGGTTGACGTGGATGCTGCCAAAAAGTCGGGCGTTTTCAAGAACGTTCCTGCTCGCAGCGACCTGTCTGCCGACATCAACGAGAACCTGATTGTCGAGCTCTACTCCAAGTAAGGGCTAGAAAATAGGTGCATCCATGCAGATTTCGGTAAATGAGTTCCTGACTCCCCGCCATATTGATGTGCAGGTAGTCAGTCCGACCCGCGCCAAGATTACGCTCGAGCCTCTCGAGCGTGGTTTCGGCCATACCCTGGGCAACGCGCTGCGCCGCATCCTGTTGTCCTCCATGCCTGGCTGTGCAGTAGTCGAGGCCGAGATCGATGGCGTACTCCATGAGTACTCCGCGATCGAAGGTGTTCAGGAAGACGTCATTGAAATCCTGTTGAACCTGAAAGGCCTGGCTATCAAACTGCACGGTCGTGACGAAGTTACGCTGACCTTGTCGAAAAAGGGTTCGGGGGTGGTTACCGCTGCCGATATTCAGCTGGATCACGATGTCGAGATCGTCAACCCCGATCACGTAATCGCGAACCTGGCGTCGAACGGCGCCCTGAACATGAAGCTCACTGTAGCTCGTGGTCGTGGTTACGAGCCGGCCGACTCCCGTCAAACCGACGAAGACGAAAGCCGTAGCATTGGCCGTCTGCAGTTGGACGCTTCGTTCAGCCCGGTGCGTCGTATCGCCTATGTGGTCGAGAACGCCCGTGTTGAACAGCGTACCAACCTGGACAAACTGGTCATTGATCTGGAAACCAACGGCACCCTGGACCCTGAAGAGGCTATCCGCCGCGCTGCGACCATCCTGCAACAGCAGCTGGCCGCGTTCGTCGACCTCAAAGGTGACAGCGAGCCTGTCGTAGTCGAGCAGGAAGACGAGATCGATCCGATCCTGCTGCGTCCGGTTGACGACCTGGAACTGACTGTACGTTCGGCCAACTGCCTGAAGGCGGAGAACATCTACTACATCGGCGACCTGATTCAGCGTACCGAAGTAGAGCTGTTGAAAACTCCTAACCTCGGCAAGAAGTCCCTGACTGAAATCAAGGACGTCCTGGCCTCTCGTGGTCTGTCTCTCGGCATGCGCCTCGACAACTGGCCGCCTGCAAGTCTTAAGAAAGACGACAAGGCGACCGCCTGATCGTCGTAATCACCGAACGTAGTGTTTGGTAAGGAATGAATCATGCGTCATCGTAAAAGTGGACGTCACCTGAGCCGTACCAGCTCTCACCGCAAGGCTATGTTCCAGAACATGGCAGTGTCGTTGATCGAGCACGAGCTGATCAAAACCACCCTGCCGAAAGCCAAGGAACTGCGCCGCGTTGCCGAGCCGCTGATCACCCTGGCCAAGGAAGACAGCGTTGCTAACCGTCGTCTGGCCTTCGACCGTACCCGTTCGAAGTCCGCTGTTGGCAAACTGTTCAACGACCTGGGCAAGCGCTACGCCACCCGTCAGGGCGGCTACCTGCGCATCCTGAAGTGCGGTTTCCGCGCTGGCGACAACGCGCCTATGGCGTACGTCGAGCTGGTTGATCGTCCTGTCGGCGGTGCTGTAGAAGCTGCTGAGTAAGACGTTCTGTCTGCTACAAAGAACCGGGCCTAGTGCCCGGTTTTTTGTATCTGCAGCTATTGTTTATTTCTATTGATACAAGTCAGCCAATGAATTTGCTCTAGCAGCCTGGCTCATCGATACTCTCGCCATAGCCGATCAGCCGGCGTTCGAAGACCGATAAGGAGAGCCCATGAGCAAGACTCTTACCACCGCCAGCGGTGCACCAGTAGCCGACAACCAGAACTCCCGCTCCGCCGGCCCACGTGGCCCATTGTTGCTCGACGACTTCCACCTCATCGAGAAACTCGCCCATTTCAATCGCGAGAACATTCCGGAGCGCCGCGTACACGCCAAGGGTTCGGGTGCGTACGGCACCTTCACCGTCACCCGCGATATAACGGCCTACACCAGCGCCAAGCTTTTCGGCGAAATCGGCAAGCAAACCGAAACCTTCCTGCGTTTTTCCACCGTCGGTGGCGAGCGTGGTTCAGCCGATACCGAGCGTGACCCGCGTGGCTTCGCTGTAAAGTTTTATACCGAAGAAGGCAACTGGGACATTGTGGGCAACAACACCCCCGTGTTCTTCATTCGCGACCCGTTGAAGTTCCCGGACTTTATCCACACCCAGAAGCGCCACCCACAGACCAACCTCAAGAATGCCCAGATGATGTGGGACTTCTGGTCGCATTCGCCTGAAGCGCTGCATCAGGTCACCATTCTGTTCTCGGATAGAGGCATCCCTGATGGCTATCGCCATATGCACGGCTTTGGCAGCCACACCTACAGCCTGATCAACCAGAAAGGCGAGCGCACCTGGGTGAAGTGGCACTTCAAGACCCAGCAAGGCATCAAGAACCTCGCCCCCGCAGAAGCGGCACGCCTGGCCGGTACCGATCCGGACTATGCGCAGCGCGACTTGTTTGCAGCCATCGAGCGTGGTGACTACCCGCGTTGGACCGTGTGCATGCAGGTCATGAGCGAAGCGGAGGCGGCGAGCCGTAAGGAAAACCCGTTCGACGTCACCAAAACCTGGTCGCAGAAGGACTACCCGCTGATCGAGGTGGGGGTGCTGGAGCTTAACCGGAACCCGCTCAACTATTTCGCTGAAGTCGAGCAAGCAGCGTTTGGGCCTAGCAACATGGTGCCTGGCGTTGGTCTGTCACCCGACCGCATGCTGCAGGGCCGCGTATTCGCCTACGCTGACGCCCACCGCTACCGTGTCGGTACCAACCACCAGCAACTGCCGGTGAATGCACCGCGCTGCGCTGTGAACAGCTACCAGCGCGACGGCTCCATGGCGACCGGCAGTTATGGTGCGGCGCCGAATTACGAGCCTAATAGCTACGCCGACGCACCCAAGCAGTCACCGCGTCACGCTGAACCGGCACTGGCGCTCACCGGTGCAGCGGACCGCCATGATCACCGTGAGGACAACGACTACTACAGCCACGCCGGCGCGCTGTTCCGCTTGATGAGCAACGAGCAGAAGGCGCTGCTGATCAGCAACATCGCCGGGGCCATGGCAGGGGTCAGTGACGATGTCATCCAGCGCCAGTTGCAGTATTTCTTCATGGCTGACCCGGCCTATGGCGAAGGTATCGCCAAGGCGTTGGGCGTGAATCTCGCTTAACTCGAAGTGATAAGAAGAACCGCCCTCATTTGGGCGGTTTTTCAATGAATATCACTACTGTTTAGCCGATTTTTTGCCCGGATTGCCCCTTTTTCAGTGACCTTCGGCAAAAGCTGGTTCACACTATGCGGCATAGAAGCTTCCACATGGAGAAACAGGGCGATGCAAGGCCATCCGGACGTAATCAACTACCTCGTCACGCTGCTGAAGGGCGAACTGGCGGCACGCGACCAGTACTTCATTCATTCGCGCATGTACGAAGACTGGGGCCTGTCCAAACTCTACGAGCGTATCAACCACGAGATGGAAGAAGAGGCGCAACACGCTGATGCGCTGATGCGTCGTATCCTCATGCTGGAAGGTACACCTGACATGCGCGCAGACGATCTGGAAGTCGGCAGCACCGTGCCGGAAATGATCGAAGCCGACCTCAAGCTTGAATACAAAGTGCGCGCTGCGTTGTGCAAAGGCATCGAGTTGTGCGAATTGCACAAGGACTATGTCAGCCGCGACATTCTGCGTGCGCAGTTGGCCGACACTGAAGAAGATCATACCTACTGGCTGGAAAAGCAGCAGGGTCTGATCAAGGCCATTGGCCTGGAGAACTACCTGCAATCGCAGATGTAATAGCCGGGGGCTGCTTTGCAGCCCATCGCGACACAAGGCCGCTCCTACAGGCGATCGCGCCACCCAAAGGTTGATGCGATCGCCTGTAGGAGCGGCCTTGTGTCGCGATGGGGCGCAAAGCGCCCCCAAATGCCTTAGGCCCGATCCCGCTCCAGCAGCGGTTTCAAGTAATGCCCGGTATACGACTGTTTCATCTCGCTCAGTTCTTCCGGCGTACCGCAGGCAATGATCTGCCCACCCTTGGAGCCACCCTCTGGCCCCAGGTCCACCAGCCAGTCGGCCGTCTTGATCACATCCAGGTTGTGCTCGATCACCACCACGGTGTTGCCGTGGTCGCGCAGGCGGTGCAGCACATCCAGCAACTGCTGAATATCGGCAAAGTGCAGGCCAGTGGTCGGCTCGTCGAGGATATACAGGGTCTTGCCGGTGTCACGCTTGGACAGCTCGCGGGATAGCTTGACCCGTTGCGCCTCACCACCGGACAGGGTGGTCGCCGACTGCCCCAGCTTGATGTAGGACAAACCCACGTCCATCAGTGTTTGCAGCTTGCGCGCCAATGCCGGCACCGCATCGAAGAACTCGCGGGCATCCTCGATGGTCATCTCCAGCACCTCGTGGATGTTCTTGCCCTTGTACTTGATCTCCAGGGTCTCGCGGTTGTAGCGCTTGCTCTTGCATACGTCGCAGGGTACGTAGATGTCCGGCAGGAAGTGCATTTCCACCTTGATCAAGCCATCGCCCTGGCAGGCCTCGCAGCGGCCGCCCTTGACGTTGAACGAGAAGCGCCCAGGGCCATAACCGCGGGAGCGCGACTCGGGCACGCCGGAGAACAGCTCACGGATCGGAGTAAAAATGCCGGTGTAGGTAGCCGGGTTCGAGCGCGGGGTACGGCCAATCGGGCTCTGGTCGATATCCACGACCTTGTCCAGGTGCTGCAGGCCGTCCATGCTGCTGTGGGGCGCCGCCTCGATGCTGCTCGCGCCATTCAGGGCGGACGCTGCCAGCGGGTACAGGGTGTTGTTGATCAGCGTCGACTTGCCCGAGCCAGATACCCCGGTCACGCACGTCAACAAGCCAATCGGCACCTCGAGGTCAACATTCTGCAGGTTGTTGCCGCGTGCCCCCTTCAGCTTGAGTTGCAGCTTCTTGTTGCGCGGCGTGCGCTTGGCGGGCACGACGATCTTCTTGCGCCCCGACAGGTATTTGCCCGTCAGCGAGTCAGGATGGTCCATGACCTCCTGCGGCGAACCCTCGGCGACGATCTGCCCGCCATGTACGCCCGCACCTGGGCCGATGTCCACTACGTAGTCCGCCAGGCGGATGGCGTCTTCATCATGCTCCACCACAATGACCGTGTTACCCAGGTCGCGCAGGTGATTGAGCGTCGCCAGCAGGCGGTCGTTGTCGCGTTGATGAAGGCCGATCGACGGTTCGTCGAGAATGTACATCACCCCCACCAGGCCTGCGCCGATCTGGCTGGCCAGGCGGATACGCTGGGCCTCGCCCCCCGACAAGGTGTCGGCACTGCGGTCCAGGGTGAGGTAGTCGAGGCCGACGTTGACCAGGAACTGCAGGCGTTCGCAGATTTCCTTGAGGATTTTCGAGGCAATTTCGCCGCGGCGGCCGGTCAGGGTCAGTTCGGCAAAATAGCTGCTGGCATCGCCAATGGGCAGGTTGGTGACCGCCGGCAGGGTTTTCTCGCCAACCCACACGTGGCGCGCTTCGCGACGCAGGCGGGTGCCGCGGCAGTCCGGGCAGGGCTGGGTGCCGAGGAACTTGGCCAGTTCTTCACGCACGGTGGCCGATTCGGTCTCGCGGTAGCGGCGCTCCAGGTTCGGCACAATGCCTTCGAACGGGTGCGAGCGCTTGACGATATCGCCGCGGTCGTTGAGGTACTTGAAGTCGACACTGTGCTTGCCGCTGCCTTGCAGGATCACCTTCTGGTGTTCGGCAGACAGCTCGCCAAACGGCTCTTCCAGGCTGAAGCCGTAGTGTGCCGCCAGTGAGCCGAGCATCTGGAAGTAGTACACGTTGCGGCGGTCCCAGCCGCGGATGGCGCCCTCGGCCAAGGTAAGCTCGGCATTGACCAGGCGCTTGGTGTCGAAGAACTGCTTCACACCCAGGCCGTCGCAAGTCGGGCAGGCACCCGCCGGGTTGTTGAAGGAAAACAGCTTGGGCTCCAGCTCGCTGATCGCGTGGCCGCACACCGGGCAGGCGAAACGGGCGGAGAAGATCGTCTCTTCGCCTTGCTCGTCGTCCATCGGTGCCACCAGGGCAATCCCGTCGGCCAGTTTCAGCGCAGTTTCGAACGATTCGGCCAGGCGCTGCTGCAGGTCGGCGCGCACCTTGAAGCGGTCTACTACCACATCGATGCTGTGCTTCTTCTGCTTGTCCAGCTTGGGCAACTCATCAAGCTCATAGAGCTTGCCGTTGACCCGGGCGCGCACGAAACCCTGCGCGCGCATTTCATCGAACACTGCCAGGTGCTCGCCCTTGCGCTCGCGCACCACCGGCGCCAGAAGCATCAGCTTGCTGCCTTCGGGGCGCTCCAGCACCAGGTCGACCATCTGGCTGACGGTTTGCGCCTCCAGCGGAATGTCGTGGTCCGGGCAGCGTGGGGTACCGACGCGGGCGTACAGCAGGCGCAAGTAGTCGTAGATCTCGGTGATGGTGCCGACCGTCGAGCGCGGGTTATGCGACGTCGACTTCTGTTCGATGGAGATTGCCGGGGACAGACCTTCGATCGTGTCGACGTCGGGCTTTTCCATCATCGACAGGAATTGCCGGGCGTAGGCCGACAACGATTCCACGTAGCGGCGCTGGCCTTCGGCGTACAGGGTATCGAACGCCAGCGAAGACTTGCCGGAACCGGACAGGCCGGTGATCACGATCAGCTTGTCCCGGGGCAAGGTCAGGTCGATGTTCTTCAGGTTGTGGGTACGTGCCCCACGAATCAGGATCTTGTCCACTGCGGCCTCGCTTGGCGGGCATAAACAAAGAATTATACGGCCCCCTGCCAGTACGCGGCAAAGCGTCGCGTAGATGCCGTCAAGCTGTCGGACTGATAGAATCGCCGCCGGTTCACACGAGGTTACGCCATGCATGACACCCACAACGAGCGCATGAGCAGCAGCGAAACCCGCGCTGCTGGTGGCCTGGCCCTGGTCTTTGCCTTTCGTATGCTGGGCATGTTCATGGTCTTGCCGGTACTGGCCACCTACGGCATGGACCTGGCCGGTGCCACACCTGCGCTGATTGGCCTGGCCATCGGGGCCTATGGCCTGACCCAGGCGGTATTGCAGATTCCGTTCGGGATGATTTCCGACCGCATCGGGCGGCGTCCGATCATCTACCTGGGGTTGGTGATCTTTGCCCTGGGCAGTGTCCTGGCGGCCCAGGCCGACTCTATCTGGGGGGTGATCGCGGGGCGCATCCTGCAAGGTGCCGGGGCAATTTCGGCTGCCGTCATGGCGCTGCTCTCGGACCTGACCCGTGAACAACACCGGACCAAGGCCATGGCCATGATCGGCATGAGCATCGGCCTGTCGTTTGCCGTGGCCATGGTCGTCGGGCCACTGCTGACAAGTGCCTTTGGTTTGTCAGGATTGTTCCTTGCCACTGCCGGGCTTGCCCTGGTCGGCATCCTGCTGATCGCCTTCGTCGTGCCCAGTACCCACAGCCTTCTGCAGCACCGCGAGTCGGGTGTGGCGCGCAAGGCACTCGGCCCGACCCTGCGTCATCCGGACCTTTTGCGCCTGGACGTGAGCATCTTCGTGCTGCATGCCGTCCTCATGGCCAGCTTCGTCGCGCTGCCCCTGGCCTTCGTCGAGCGTGGCGGGCTGCCAAAAGAGCAGCACTGGTGGGTCTACCTGACCGCACTGTTCATCTCATTTTTTGCAATGGTGCCGTTCATCATCTACGGCGAAAAAAAGCGCAAGATGAAGCGTGTGTTGGCCGGTGCAGTCAGTGTCCTGCTGCTGACAGAGATATACTTCTGGGAGTGGGCTGACGGTTTGCGCGGACTGGTGATCGGCACCGTGGTATTCTTTACCGCATTCAACCTGCTAGAGGCCTCGCTGCCTTCGCTGGTGAGCAAGGTGTCGCCTGCCGGTGGCAAGGGCACGGCAATGGGGGTTTATTCCACCAGCCAGTTCCTTGGTGCGGCACTGGGTGGAATTCTGGGTGGCTGGCTGTTCCAGCACGGTGGGTTGGACACGGTATTCCTCGGCTGCGCGGTATTGTGTGCAATCTGGCTGATCGTCGCGTTGTCCATGAACGAGCCGCCGTATGTGACCAGCTTGCGCATGCCGCTGACGCCAGAGGCAGCCCGGGAAGCCGGCCTGACCGAGCGACTGATGGCCGTGCCGGGTGTGACCGACGCTGTGGTGGTTGCTGAAGAAGCGGCCATCTATATCAAACTGGATACGAAAATTTTGGACCGTGCGACCCTCGAGCGACTGGTGAATCCAGCCTCTTCGGCGTGCGAAGCCTAGGAGAACGTTATGGCCCGTGGGGTTAACAAAGTCATTCTGGTCGGCACTTGTGGCCAGGATCCCGAAGTCCGCTACCTGCCCAACGGTAATGCCGTGACCAACCTGAGCCTGGCTACCAGCGAGCAGTGGACTGACAAGCAGTCGGGCCAGAAGGTCGAGCGTACCGAGTGGCACCGTGTGTCGCTGTTCGGCAAGGTTGCCGAAATTGCCGGCGAGTACCTGCGTAAAGGTTCGCAGTGCTACATCGAAGGCAAGCTGCAGACCCGCGAGTGGGAAAAAGACGGCATCAAGCGTTACACCACCGAGATCATCGTCGACATCAACGGCACCATGCAGCTGCTCGGCGGGCGCCCGCAGGGCCAGCAGCAGGGCGGTGATCCGTACAACCAGGGTGGCGGCAACTACAACCAGGGTGGTGGTCAACAGCAGTACAACCAGGCCCCGCCGCGCCAGCAGGCCCAGCGCCCGCAACAGGCCCCTCAGCGCCCGGCGCCACAGCAGCCAGCGCCTCAGCCGGCTGCTGACTTCGATAGCTTCGATGACGATATTCCGTTCTGATCAGAACATCAGGCGGCTAGCGAAACCAGAAACCCAGGGCCTTGGCCCTGGGTTTTTTTATGAATGCGGCAGGCCAGCGCAGTCACCTCAGAGGGTGCTTTCACCACCCAGTTCTTCAAGCGCCACCCGGGTGAACTGCGCATCCAGCTCCGGCGTTGCGCCGCTGATGCCGATGCCGCCGATGTGCAGGCCGTTCTTATCCATGATTGGCAGGCCTCCCTCCAGCAAGGTGAGCCCCGGCAACGATGCATAGGGTTTAGCCGGGTGTGCAGGGCTGTGTTCGCCAGAGGTGGGCGAGGCCAAGGGGAATCGGGCAGAAGTCTCAGCCTTGAGTTGCGCCAGCTTGATACTGGCTTTGTCTGCGCCGTCCATACGGTGCAAATACTTGGGCTTACCGTGGTTGTCGATGATGCTGATGACGACTGAGCGAAGTTATGTAGTCCATTTCCGAAAGTGATGAGCCCCGTAACCCGGCATAGTGCTCTCTACCTGACACATGTCATCGCACCTTCTCGATTCTTGACTAGTCTTATCCATTGGCGAGCAGAATTTGGCCCGCCACCGTGACTACCAAGAGGCGCCGGCAATGTTTCGTGCGTCCAAACCTGATCAGGAGTGCACGATGGACCTGAACCGTCGGCAATTCTTCAAGGTCGCCGCTATCGGCCTTGGAGGCTCGAGCCTGGCGGCGTTGGGCATGGCCCCCACGCCAGCCTTTGCCGAGCAGGTGCGCCACTTCAAGCTGGCGCACACCAAAGAGACCCGAAATACCTGCCCTTACTGTTCGGTCGGCTGCGGCCTGATCCTGTACAGCCAGGGCGATGCGGGCAAGAACGTCAAACAGAACATCATTCATATCGAAGGTGACGCCGACCACCCGGTCAACCGCGGCACCCTCTGTCCGAAGGGTGCCGGCCTGCTGGACTTTATCCACAGCCCGAGCCGCCTGCAGTACCCAGAGGTGCGCAAGCCTGGCAGCCAGGAATGGGTGCGGGTCAGCTGGGACGAGGCCCTGGACCGCGTTGCCGACCTGATGAAGCAGGACCGTGACGCCAACTTCATCGAGAAGAACGCCCAGGGGCAAACCGTCAACCGCTGGCTCACCACCGGTTTTCTCGCTGCCTCCGCCGCCTCAAGCGAGGCGGGCTACCTGACCCACAAGGTCATCCGCGCAACAGGCATGCTGGGGTTCGATAACCAAGCACGTGTCTGACATGGCCCGACGGTGGCAAGTCTTGCCCCGACGTACGGCCGTGGCGCCATGACCAACCACTGGTCAGATATCGCCAACGCGAATCTGGTCCTGGTGATGGGTGGCAACGCAGCAGAAGCGCATCCGTGCGGCTTCAAATGGGTGACCGAGGCCAAAGCGCACAACAAGGCGCGGCTTATCGTGGTCGACCCGCGATTTACCCGAACGGCTTCGGTGGCCGACTACTACGCGCCAATCCGTACCGGTACCGACATCGCCTTCATGGGTGGGCTGATCAACTACCTGCTGAGCAACGACAAGATCCAGCACGAATACGTGCGCAATTACACCGACGTGTCTTTCATCGTCAAAGAGAACTATGGCTTCGAAGACGGGCTGTTCAGCGGCTACGACGAGGCCAAGCGCGTGTATGCCGACAAGTCCGGCTGGGGTTATGAGCTGGGTGAGGATGGCTACGCCAAGGTCGACCCGACACTGCAGCACCCGCGCTGCGTGTTCCAGCTGATGAAGCAGCACTACAGCCGCTATACCCCGGCGTTGGCGAGCATGACCTGTGGCATGCCGCAGGACGCCATGATGAAAGTCTGGGAAGAGATCGCCAGCTGCTCGGTCCCGGGCAAGACCATGACGATTCTTTACGCCCTGGGTTGGACGCAACACTCGATCGGTGCGCAAATCATCCGCAGTGCCGCCATGGTGCAGTTGCTGCTGGGTAACGTGGGCATGCCCGGTGGTGGGGTCAACGCGTTGCGCGGCCACTCCAACATCCAGGGCCTCACCGACCTTGGCCTGCTGTCCAATTCGCTGCCGGGCTACCTGACGCTGGCCGGCGATGCCGAGCAGGATTACGCCGCCTATATCGACAAGCGCGCCTCCAAACCGCTGCGCCCGGGGCAGCTGTCTTACTGGCAGAACTACGGCAAGTTCCATGTCAGCCTGATGAAGGCCTGGTACGGTGCCAACGCCACGGCTGAAAACAACTGGGGCTATGACTGGCTGCCCAAGCTCGATGTGCCGGCTTACGATGTGCTGCGCATGTTCGAGATGATGGGCCAGGGCAAGGTCAACGGCTACATGTGCCAAGGCTTCAACCCCATCGCCGCGCTGCCGGACAAGAACCGCGTTACTGCGGCTTTGGCCAAGCTCAAGTGGCTAGTGGTCATGGACCCGCTCGCCACCGAAACCTCGGAGTTCTGGCGCAACATGGGGCCGTTCAACGACGTGGACACGGCCAATATCCAGACCGAAGTGATCCGCCTGCCCACCACCTGCTTCGCTGAGGAAGATGGCTCGCTGGTCAACAGCAGCCGCTGGCTGCAGTGGCACTGGAAAGGTGCCGACGGGCCGGGCGAAACCCGCACCGACGTGCAGATCATGAGCGAGCTGTTCCTGCGCCTGCGTCAGCGTTACCAGACCGAGGGCGGTACCTACCCTGATGCGATCATGAACATCAGCTGGCCGTACAAGATTGCTGATGAGCCATCCCCCGAGGAATTGGCCAAGGAAATGAACGGCTGGGCGGTCACCGACCTTACCGATGCTGCCGGTGCAGCCCTCAAGGCTGGCCAGCAATTGTCGGGCTTCGGTCAACTCAAGGACGATGGCAGCACGGCATCGGGGTGTTGGATCTTTGCCGGCTGCTGGACCGAGCAGGGCAACCAGATGGCTCGCCGCGACAACAGCGACCCGTACGGCATGCACCAGGTGCAGAACTGGGCCTGGGCTTGGCCGGCCAACCGCCGCATCCTCTACAACCGTGCCTCCAGCGACCCGCAAGGCCAGCCTTGGGATCCGGAAAAGAAACGCCTGGTGTGGTGGAACGGCAAGACCTGGACCGGGACCGACGTGCCCGACTTCAAGGTCGACTCGCCACCCGAGGCGGGGATGAACCCGTTCATCATGAACCCCGAGGGCGTGGCGCGGTTCTTCGCCATCGACAAGATGGCCGAAGGCCCGTTCCCCGAGCACTACGAGCCGTTCGAAACACCGATTGGCATCAACCCGCTGCACCCGCAGAACAAGAAGGCGATCAGCAACCCGGCCGGGCGCATCTTCGACTCGGTATGGGACACCCTCGGCAAGCACGATGAATTCCCGTACGCGGCGACCACCTACCGGCTGACCGAGCACTTCCACTTCTGGAGCAAGCATTGCCGGCTCAACGCCATCGCCCAGCCCGAGCAGTTCGTCGAGATCGGCGAGGTGCTGGCCAATGAAAAAGGCATCAAGGCTGGCGACCGGGTGCGGGTGTCGAGCAAGCGTGGCCATATCGACGCGGTGGCGGTCGTGACCAAGCGGATTCGCCCGCTGCAGGTCAACAACCAGACCGTGCACCAGATCGGCATTCCGCTGCACTGGGGCTTCACCGGCGCAACCCGGCATGGCTACCTGACCAACACCCTGGTGCCATTCCTGGGTGACGGCAACACGCAGACGCCAGAGTCCAAGTCGTTCCTCGTCAAAGTGGAGAAACTCTGATGGCCAGCCAAGACATCATCGCCCGCTCGGCCACCACCACCGTGCCGCCCTCGGTACGCCAGCAGCAGGAAGTCGCCAAGCTGATCGACACCACCAAGTGCATCGGCTGCAAGGCTTGCCAGGTGGCGTGTTCGGAGTGGAACGAACTGCGTGACGAGGTCGGCCACAACCACGGCACCTACGACAATCCCCAGGACCTCACTGCCGAGACCTGGACGCTGATGCGCTTTACCGAGCACGAGCGCGACGACGGCAACCTGGAATGGCTGATCCGCAAGGACGGCTGCATGCATTGTGCCGAGCCAGGCTGCCTCAAGGCGTGCCCAAGCCCAGGGGCGATCATCAAGCATGCCAACGGTATCGTCGACTTCAACCAGGACCACTGTATTGGCTGTGGCTATTGCATCACCGGCTGCCCGTTCAACATTCCGCGCATCTCGCAGAAAGACCACAAGGCGTACAAGTGCACCCTGTGCTCCGACCGCGTGACCGTGGGCCTGGAGCCGGCCTGTGTGAAAACCTGCCCGACCGGGGCAATTGTGTTCGGCACCAAGGACGAGATGAAGGTGCATGCCGCCGAACGCATCGTCGACCTGAAATCGCGTGGCTACGACAACGCCGGGTTGTATGACCCGGATGGCGTCGGCGGTACCCACGTGATGTACGTGTTGCACCATGCCGATACCCCCAAGCTGTATGCCGGCCTGCCGGACCAGCCGGTGATCAGCCCCCTGGTAGGGTTGTGGAAGGGCTTTACCAAGCCCCTGGCGTTGTTGGCGATGGGCGCAGCGGTGCTGGCCGGGTTCTTCCACTATGTGCGGGTCGGGCCACAGCGGGTGGAGGAGGACGAACACCCGGCCGCGGCCGACCCGAGCGTGCAGACAGTGGACCCTGCAGTGCATGTCTATGATCCGAGCAAGCCCGGTGGGCAAGGGGAGCAGCGGCCATGAACGACAACAAACCCATCTTGCGCTACAACGCCAACGAGCGCAGCAACCACTGGCTGGTGGCGATCCTGTTCTTTCTCGCCGGGCTGTCGGGGTTGGCGCTGTTTCACCCGGCACTGTTCTGGCTCAGCAACCTGTTTGGCGGTGGGCCGTGGACGCGCATCCTGCACCCGTTTCTGGGGGTGGCGATGTTCGTGTTCTTCGTTGGCCTGGTGGTGCGGTTCTGGCGGGCCAACTTCATCACCGCGAATGATCGCCTCTGGCTGCGGCGGGTTGACCGGGTAATGCGTAACCAGGAGGAGGGCGTACCGCCAATCGGCAAGTACAACGCCGGGCAGAAGCTGCTGTTCTGGACTCTGCTGGTGTGCATGCTGGTCTTGCTGGTCAGTGGTGTGGTGATCTGGCGAGCGTATTTCAGCCACTGGTTCGGCATCGAGGTAATTCGCCTGTCGGCGTTGCTGCATGCACTGGCGGCCTTCGTGCTGATCCTCAGCATTATCGTGCACATCTACGCCGGTATCTGGATCAAAGGCTCGATTGGCGCCATGCTGCACGGCTGGGTAAGCCGCGCCTGGGCACGCAAGCACCATGAACTGTGGTACCGCGAGGTGACTGGCGACAAGCCGCCGAGTCATCACGGACGAAAAGAAGGATGAGCGCTTGAGCACGATACTCGAACCTGGGCAGATCGAAGCGTCGGCGGTGATGCCGCCGTTTCTGCACCTGCCGCCGGCCAACCTGTTTGAAGTGCGGGCTGCGCGTTTGGACACGCTGGCCCAGGGCAATGCCCTGGGCGACTACCTGAGGCTGGTTGCGCGGTTGTGCCGTGTGCAGCAGCAGCTTGTGGATAACCCCCCTGGCGCCCTGCCGGTGGCTGAGGCGCGCCAGCGCCTGTGCATAAGCCATGGTTTGCCGCCGCTGGCGGCAGACAGCCTGGTACGTGACGGGGCTTGGCTGGTCTGGCTGCAGGCCTTGCTCGGTCACTTTGGCGACGAACCCCAGGGTCCGTTGGCGGAGGCCTTGCAGGTGCTGCGTGGCAGTGATGACAACCAGCGCAAAGGCTGGGGGTTCGCGTTGCTGGCAGGGCAGTATGACGCGGTGCCGCCCGCACTGGTGCCATTGCTCGGGGCTGCGTTGCAGGCGGCCTGGTCCAGCTGGCTGCTGGCATTGCCGGCGCCTGAACTCAAACCCGCTGGCAGCCTGGCCCAGTGCCCGGCCTGCGGCTCGCCGGCGATGGCCGGGGTGGTACGCAACCGTGGCAAGCACAACGGCCTGCGCTATCTGGTGTGCGCGTTGTGCGCCTGTGAATGGCATGTGGTGCGGGTCAAGTGCGTGTACTGCGAGTCGAGCAAGGACTTGCGCTATACCAGCCTTGAGAATGACCGCCATCTACCCGGCAAGGCGCCCCTGCGGGCCGAGTGCTGCCCGGGGTGTGAAAGCTACCTCAAGCAGAACTACCTCGAAAACGACGCAGCGGCCGAGCCCTTGGCCGACGACCTGGCCAGCCTTGCGCTGGACATGCGCCTGGACGAGGAAGGTTTTCATCGCCTGGCGCCCAACCTGATGCTTGCGCCCGGTTAGTGGGTGAGTGTCTACACTGAAAAACCGAGTCGCCTGCTTCGCGGATGAACCGGTTCCCACAAGACTTGGTACAGGATCAGACACCTGCGCAGGCTTTTGTGGGGGCGGGCTCACCCGCGAACAGGCCAGTACCGACGACGGATCAATCCTAGGTAGTACCGCATGTCCAACAGCCTCGCCAGCGACACCCCACGCTTGCCGTCCATCGACACCCTCCTGCGCCATCCGGCCTGCCTCCCACTGATCGACCGCCACGGCCGCGATGCGGTCTTGAGCACCCTGCGCCAATTGCTGGACGACCTGCGGGAGCCCGCGCGCAGCGGCCAGCTCAGTGCCGCCGAACTGTCTCTCGAGATCCTTCTGGGCCGCGCCGGCGAACGTCTGGCCGCCCAGCAACGCAGCCAGGTACGCCGAGTGTTCAACCTCACCGGCACCGTGCTGCATACCAACCTCGGCCGTGCCCTGCTGCCGGAAGAAGCCATCGAGGCGATGCAGACCGCCGCCCGCTACCCGCTCAACCTGGAGTTCGACCTGGCCAGCGGCAAGCGTGGTGACCGCGACGACCTGATCGAGGGCCTTATCCGCGAGCTGACCGGCGCCGAGGCGGTTACCGTGGTCAACAACAATGCCGCGGCGGTACTGCTGGCGCTCAACAGCCTGGGGGCGCGCAAGGAGGGCATTATCTCGCGCGGCGAACTGATCGAGATCGGTGGCGCCTTCCGCATCCCGGACATCATGGCCCGCGCCGGGGTGAAGCTGCACGAGATCGGCACCACCAACCGCACCCATGCCCGCGACTACGAGGCTGCCATTGGTCCGCGAACCGGGTTACTGATGCGCGTGCACTGCAGCAACTACAGCATTCAAGGTTTCACCACCCAGGTGCCGACCGCCGAGCTGGCGCGAATCGCCCACCAGCATGACCTGCCACTGCTCGAAGACCTCGGCAGCGGTAGTTTGCTCGATCTCACCCGCTGGGGCCTGCCGGCCGAGCCCACGGTGCGCCAGGCCCTGGCTGATGGCGCCGATCTGGTGACCTTCAGTGGCGACAAGCTGCTGGGCGGCCCGCAGGCCGGGATCATCGTCGGGCGCAAGGCATTGATCGCCAGGATCAAGAAAAACCCGCTCAAGCGTGCGCTGCGGGTCGACAAGATCACCCTGGCCGCACTCGAAGCGGTGCTGGCGCTGTACCGCAACCCGGATCGGTTGGCCGAGCGCCTGCCCAGTTTGCGCTTGTTGACCCGTGGCCAGGCCGATATCCAGGCCCAGGCCGAACGCCTGCTACCAGACCTCCAGGCCCGCCTTGGTGCGCAATGGGTCGTCAGCGTAGAACCTGCGCTGGGCATGATAGGCAGTGGCAGCCAGCCGGTTGCGCGCCTGCCCAGTGCCGCGCTGTGCCTGCGCCCGCAGGTGTCGAAGAAGTTGCGCGGGCGCAGCCTGCATGTGCTGGAGCGAGCCCTGCGGGGCCTGCCGGTGCCGGTGCTTGGTCGTATCGACGACGACGCGCTATGGCTGGACCTGCGCCAGCTGGACGACGAAGCCCAATGGCTGGCGCAATTGCCGGCGTTGCAGTTGGGGCCGGTGCAGTGATCGTTGGTACCGCCGGCCACATCGACCATGGCAAGACCGCACTGCTGAAGGCACTGACCGGCCAGGCCGGTGACCTGCGCCAGGAAGAGCGTGAGCGGGGCATGACCATCGACCTGGGTTACCGCTACGCGGTGCTGGCCGAAGGTGCACCGCTGACGGGCTTCATCGATGTGCCGGGCCACGAGCGGTTTATCCACAACATGCTGGCCGGGGCCCATGGCATAGACGTGGTGCTGCTGGTGGTGGCGGCAGACGATGGCGTCATGCCGCAGACACGTGAGCACCTGGCAATCATCGAGCTGTTGGGTATCCCCCAGGCACTGGTGGCGATCAGCAAGTGCGACCGCGTCGAGCCGGCGCGCCTGGCCCAGGTGCAGGCGCAGGTCAGTGAGCTGCTGGCGCCAGGGCCCTATGCCGGGGCGCGGCAGTTCCCGGTGTCGAGCCTTGGCGGGGAGGGCATCGACGCGTTGCGCCAAGCCTTGCTGAAGGCGCAAACCGCTGTGCGGCAACGCAGTGCGCAAGGCGGTTTTCGCCTGGCTATCGACCGCGCCTTCGCCGTTACCGGTGCGGGGGTGGTGGTGACTGGCACGGCGCTGGCCGGCCGGGTGAGTGCCGGCGATACCCTGGTCCTGGGCAAGGCCGGCAAGGCGGTGCGGGTGCGGGGCCTGCATGCACAAAACCAGGCCGCGCAGGTAGCGCAGGCCGGCCAGCGAGTAGCGCTCAATATCGCAGCCGAACGCCTTAGCGCGGAGCAAGTTCACCGTGGCGACTGGCTGCTGCCGCAGTGGCTGCACGCGCCCAGTGTTCGGGTGGATATCGAGTTGAACCTGCTGCCGGGCGAGCTGCGGGCGTTCGAGCACTTCAGTGCCGTGCATGTGCACCTCGGCACCCAGGACGTGACGGCCCGTGTCGCGTTGCTGGAAGGTGAAACCCTGGCCGCCGGCCAGCGCATGTTTGCCCAGTTACTGCTCAATGCGCCGTTGCAGGCCGTGCATGGCGACCGCCTGGTACTGCGTGACCAGCGTGCTCAGCGCACCTTGGGCGGCGGCAGGGTACTCGATCCGTTTGCCCCCAGCCGCCAGCGCCGCAGCCACGAGCGTCTACGCCAGCTGCAGGTGCTGCGGGATGCCCAGGGCCTGGAGCAGGCGCTGCCGGCACTGCTGGCCAGTGCCCCCGGTGGTATCGACCCACAGCGCCTGGAGCGGCAGTTCAATCGCCTGCGCGAAACCTGGCAGCTACCGGCGAACGTGTTGGTGGTGGCCACGCGACAGGGCCAGCTGCTGTTCGCCAGCGCCCAGTGGCAGGCGCTGAAACGGCAGGTGCTGGCGCAACTTGCCCGCTTCCACGAGCAAGAACCGGATCAGCTGGGCCCCGACCGTGACCGCCTGCGACGCTTTACAGCATTGCCGTTGGAGCGGCCTGCGTTTGTCAGCCTGCTTGAGGAACTGCTAGAGGAAGGGGTGATTGCCGCCAGTGGGCCCTGGCTGCATTTGCCGGATCACAAGGTCCAGTTGAGTGAAGCCGACGAGGTACTGTGGGCGCGCCTGCAGCCCAGGTTGCTGGCGGGGCAGTTCGATCCGCCCTGGGTCAGGACATTGGCGGCAGAAGAGAACTGCCTTGAAGCCGACGTTCGTTTGTTGTTGCGCAAGCTGGCGCGTTTGGGCGTGGTGCACCAGGTGGTGCGCGACCTGTTCTACCCCGCAGCGACGCTACAGTGCATGGCAGAGCTGCTGCTGGGGCAGGCGGCTGGCACTTCAGTAGTGCAGGTTGCTGCATTTCGCGATATGTTGGGCATCGGTCGCAAGCGCAGTGTGCAGATTCTGGAATACTTCGACCGCATCGGCCTGACCCGCAGGGTGGCCGAGCAGCGTCACATTCGCGCTGACAGCGCCCTGGCCCAGCAGTACGCCAGGCACTGAGTTCAAGGAAGGCAATCGCGCCCGGTGGCGCGGCCGGGCTTCAAACCCGGTTGGGGACGGCAGCCGTTCCCGGGCAGGTTCGACTCCCGCTGCCTTCCGCCATCTTCTTTTCTTGCCCGGGCGAGTGCGGGTAGTGCCTACGCCCGCTCCCCACACAGGTCCAGGGCAAACCAGCGTTCTGCTGACTCCACATCCAACCCTGCACCCAGCAGCGCAACCATCTTGCCCAGCGCCGCCTCGCGGGTCATGCCGCCGCCACTGACCAGGCCCGCGCTACGCAGTCGGTTGCCTGCCGCATAGGTATCGAATACCACCGAGCCTTCAGGGCATTGGCTGATTGCCGCCAGCAGCACACCGCGCTGGCGCGCTGCGCGCAGTACCTCGAGCAACGCCAGGTCATCCGACGGCCCGGTACCACTGCCATAGCACTCCAGCAGCAAGCCCTGCACGCCGCTGCCCAACAAGGCCTGCAGATGGCTGGCCTGCAGCCCGGGGAACACAGGCACGACCGCCAGGTTGACCGGCTGGCGCGGCTGGCGGTAATCCAGCTCGGCCGGGATGGCTGCCGCACGCTGGCTGTCGCGATGCCGCGGCAGGGCAACGAACGCATCGAACGCTTCACTGCGCAACTTGGTAGCCCGGCAACCGTGCACCAGCTGCCCATGGAAGTACAACTGCACGCCGTCTTCCAGCCCTTGTTCGAACAGGCGCAGCGCGCCACACAGGTTGGGCCAGGCGTCGCTGTCGGCAGCGCCGGCCGGCAGCATCGAACCGGTCAGCAGTACCGGCACGGGCAAGCCCAGCAGCAGGAACGACAAGGCAGCCGCGCTATAGGCCAGGCTATCGGTGCCGTGCAGCACCAGCACCCCATCATGGCCAGCATCCACCGCCGTGACGATGGCGTCACGCATGGCCAGCCAGTTGTGCTGTTGCATGTTGGCGCTGTCCAGCAGCGGGTTCAGCTCTTGCAGGGTCCACTGCAGCTGGGGGGCATCGGACAGTTGCGCGAAGTGTTCACGCATCCGCCCGTCGAAACCGCCGGCCGGTGCCAGGCCCTCCGGGGTTTCGAGCATGCCGATGGTGCCACCGGTATAGAGAACGAGAAGATTCTTGACTGCACGCATGGAAAGCATCCGTGGCGGTGAGCGGAGAAAAAAGCCGCCCTCGGACGGGGCGGCTTTGGCAGGGCAGGGTATCAGCGCTGTGGCTGGGCCTGGACGGCTGCTTTGTCAGCGGCTGTTTCCAGCTGAGGGTTGGCTGGCCAGGCGTTGCGGTCCAGGTCCAGGTCGGCGAACTTGGTCGAATCGAACACTGGCTGCTTGATACCGGCCTTGCGCTGCTCGTCGTAGTCGCGCATCACCCGCAGGCCAATCTTGAACAACAGGGCCAGGGCGATCAGGTTGACGAAGGCCAGGCAGGTCATGGTGATGTCGGCGAAGGCGAACACGGTCGACAGGTCTTGCATCGAACCCCACACCACCAGCGCCAGTACCAGGCCACGGAACACCATCAGTACCACGCGGTTGCGGCTGAGGAACTGCAGGCTGTTCTCGCCCAGGTAGTAGTTGTAGAGAATGCAGGTGAACACGAACAGCGACAGTGCAACGCTGACGAACACGCGGCCCCAGTCACCCACCACCGCGGCCAGCGAGTTCTGGGTCAGGACAATGCCGTCGCCCTCGAAGCTTGGGGTGTAGAAGCCCGACAGCAGGATCAGCAGTGCGGTGCAGGTGCAGATCACGAAGGTGTCGAGGAACACGCTGAAGGCCTGGACCACGCCCTGCGCGCCCGGGTGTTTCACTGCCGCCACGGCCGCAACGTTCGGTGCACTGCCCAAGCCTGCTTCGTTGGCGAACACGCCCCGCTTCACGCCCATGACGATGGCGCTGCCGAGCAGGCCGCCAAACGCAGGGTCAAGGCCGAAAGCGCTCTTGAAGATGGTTTCCAGCATGGTGGGTACGTGGTCGATCTGGGTGCCGATCACGTACAGGGTCACGCCGATGTAGGCCAGGGTCTTGACCGGCACCAGCAGGTCCGAGACCGCCGCGATGCGCTTGATGCCACCGATGAAGGTGATGGCCAGCAGCACGGCCAGCACCAGCCCGGTGTGGCTTGGCTTGAAGTCGAAGGCATTTTGCAGCGAATGGGTAACGGTGTACGACTGCAGGCCGATGAAGGCGAAGCCGTAGGTCACCAGCAGCAGGATCGAGAACACGATGGCCATGCTTTTCAGCTTCAGGCCATGCTGGATGTAGTAGGCCGGGCCGCCACGGTACAGGCCGTCGCCATCGGCGCGCTTGTACACCTGGGCCAGGGTACATTCGAAGAAACTGCTGGCCATGCCGACCAGGGCAGTGACCCACATCCAGAACACCGCGCCAGGGCCGCCCAGGGTCACGGCAATGCCGACCCCGGCGATGTTACCGGCGCCCACGCGGCCAGCCAGGCTCAGCATCAGGGCCTGGAAGGAGCTCAACTGGCCTGCCTGGCCACGCAGCGATTCCTTGAACACGGCGAACATGTGGCCGAAATGGCGGAACTGTACGAACCGCGAACGGATGGTGAAGTAACCGCCGAGACCGACGATCAGCACGATGAGGAGTTTCCCCGAGAGGAAATCGTTGAGTGCTTCGAGCATTGGAAAATGACCTCGATTCTTATTCTTCGTGTGGATTGATCAGCGGACGGCAGGCGCACCGCTATTCGTTGGGGCGCATGGTTGGCCATGACAAGAGTCGTTACAATTTCGCGGGTTGCTCTGACTTGATGCGACTTGATGCTACAATGGCGTCATTCGCGTCACCTGGATTCCGCACATGAGTGAGCATTTCGCTACCAACCTCAAACTGGCTTGCAGCCACTACCGCTCTATTTCCGAAGTTTGCCGCCAGCTCTCGATCAACCGAGCGCAGTTCAACAAGTACCTCAGCGGGCAGAGCCGTCCGACGGCTTTCAACCTGAAACGCATCGGTGATTTCTTTGGCGTCGAGGATTACGAGCTGAACCTGCCTGCCGAGCAGTTCGCCCGCCTGATCGGTGCTCGCGTCTCGACCCTGGCCGAACAACCCAGCGACCCGATCAGTGAACTGTTCCGCCCGCTGCATGAGCACGCCGGCAACCTGTCGCGTTATTGCGGTTATTACTTCGAGTATTCGAACTGCATGTCGGTGCCCGGCACGATCCTGGTGTCGCTGGTGCACCTGTGGGAAGAGCGCGGGCGTTTCCTGTTCGAGCGCCAGGAGCGGCAGGAGCGCTCCAGCGCCACGGACCTGCATGCCGAAGTCCGTTGTCGCTATCTGGGCGCGGCGTTTCAGTTGCAGGACCGAGTGTTCCTCATCGACTACGAGTCGCTGACTTTCAACGAAATGAGCCAGACCATCCTGATTCCCAGCTTCAAAAGCCGGATCACACGCCTGAACGGCCTGAAGGCCGGGGTTTCCAGCGGCGACCGGCGCAACCCGGCCTGCACACGGGTGGTGTGGGAGTACCTGGGTGAGGAGATCAATCGCATCAATGCCTACCGACAGGTCAAACTGTACCGCCCGGATGATCCGCGTATAGATGATGACGTCAGGGAACGGCTGAGCGTGGGGCCGTTGCGCAACAGTTTGTTTGAGATTGAATAGACAGGATGGCTGTACTCGGCGTGCCACTGCCGCTCTATTGGTTTGACCGATGACTGAAATTGAATTCAGGCCCGCTGAGCACTCATAGGCGGTGCAACCATTGCGCCACCGGATGACCAGTACTGAGCATCAACTTGGTTGCCATCAGGCAGCACACGGCGATCAGCAGCGGTTTCACCAGCCGCGGCCCGAAGTGGAGCGCACACCGCGCGCCCAGCTGCGCACCAATGATGGCGGACACAGCCATTATCAATGCCAAAGGCCAGACGATCGCCCCACTGCATGCAAACACGGTCAGGGCTCCCAGGTTGCAGCAAGCATTCAGGAGTTTGCTTCTGCAAATTGCTTGCATGAGCGGCTGTCCCAGCAGCAGGGTGCATGCGACCATGAAAAATGAACCGGTACCTGGCCCGAAAATACCGTCATAGAAGCCAATGGCTGGCACTACCGCCAGTGTGAATGCAACGCTCGACAGCCGTTGCTTGCGCTCCTGACTACTCAGCGTGGGAGTGAACGCAAAGTAGGCGGCGACCGCGATCAGCATGATGGGAACGACAGATTCCAGGACATACCTGTCGAGCATGCTGATTGACATGGCGCCAGTGACGCCTCCAGTAAAGGATAGGCAGGCCATAGGCCAGTCTGCTCGCCAATCGATCATTCGTTTTCGAGCAAACGCCCAGACGGCTGACGCACTGGCTGAGGAAGCTTGAAATTTGTTAGTGGCCATTGCTGCCAATGGGTCGATGCCTGCGATGAATAGAGCGGGAAGAGTGAGGAGTCCGCCGCCGCCTGCTATTGCATCGAAGAAACCGGCAAACAGCGCGACGGCTGCTAGCGCTATATAGATCGAATCCATTTTCAATTGTGCTCCATTTTCACTAGCCACGTACTATCAACGGGTCTTGCTGCAGGATTAATGGCCGCGCATCTGGCGAATACCCAAACAGCCTGATCAGTAGTCGCCTGTTATCTTTGATTGTGTCGCGGGCATGCAGGGCCTGGCTGTTGTTGATTAACAGCGCAGAGGTGGGCTGCAGAACGAATTCGTAACAATCTGCCTGATTCAATAGATCTTTCAATGACCAGTAGGCTTGGCGCGCCAATTGGCTAGCTTTTTCGTGCACAGAGTACCGATAACTGTTGTAGCGCAAGGTGAAGTCACCTCGAGGGTCGAACTGGATGATGGAATGTTCTAGCATGTCCTCGCTGTCGTCCTTGACGAAACATTCACTGCGACTGAAACAGAATGATTTCGATGAAAGCGCCAGTGCTTCAAGGCCGTTCAGTTTTGCAATTACATTGCGTACCGGTATCAATTTTGTCGGCTCTTGGGATGGGTTCTATCGGGCCGTCAGAATCAAGGCGCTGGGTGCTGGAGAGTGCCCGTTTTCGGCATTGATCGAACAGTTGTAAGGGGGCTCCGTGTGCGGCCCAAGCTCAAGCCCAGAATGAGAACTAAGCTCCGCTGTGACACTTCCGGTCTCACTGGGTAGGCCCACTGCACCGCCACCCTTGAAGTTCCCTACGATTCTTATCTGCTTGCTTTCATTGTCTATGTCGAAAGCGAATGATCTATAGTTGACAAGGCTCAAAAGAATCTGACTTCGAGAGCTCAAATAAAGAGTTGTTGGTTCATTGCAGATTATATCTACTGGCGGAAGAAATTTTGGCGCAGGGTCTTGCTCGGGCTCTCGCATTCCTGTGAATTCAATGGCGGCTACTTTTCCGTTGCTGAAAAGTTCGAGCAGATCTCGTTGCGGGCGACCCATTAATCGCATCAGTGCCTGTGCATGGAAGATGGAAGTTTTTGCGCTGCCTGCTACATCTGGACCACCCATCGCACCGACTTGGCGGGCTGCGCAGTCCAGAAAATTGGCTTGCTGGTCATTGAGCTCGAACTGGATGACCTCAGTCGATCGTTGAGGCACGTTCCCTATCATTGTTTTTTTCCTTGTATGTAGGGGGAGGTGGAACTTTTTGTGAGTTCGCCGTTAATTTAGCCAGAGAATCTTACGCAGTGATGCAGGACCTGCTCCCTTGGTCATGTGAGGAATGTCCTCGGCGGTGGTAGGAATAGCCCTACGTATCCACCTCCGCCCCAGGGTTGGACTTCCCCGCCCGGAAACCGCAAAATGACCCACTTTCCTTAATCAACCTCTCCGGATCTGCTGACTCTATGCGTATGCGCCTAATGCTGTTGGGTGGTGGCAATGCCCTCGGGCAAGCGCTGATTCGTCTTGGGGCCGAGGAGGACATCGCATTCCTGGCGCCGCGCCCGCCCGAGAGCGGCTGGACGCCGGCGAGCCTGACCCAGTTGCTTGACGACCATCGCCCCGATGCCCTGGTGAACCTGGCCTATTACTTCGACTGGTTCCAGGCCGAGTCGGTCAGCGAGCCGCGCCTGGCGCAGCAGGAGCGGGCAGTCGAGCGGCTGGCAGAGCTGTGCCAGCACCACCAGATCACCCTGGTGCAGCCTTCCAGCTACCGGGTATTCGATGGCTCGCGGGCCACTGCCTACAGCGAGAAGGACGAGCCCGTACCCCTGGGGCTGCGGGGCCAGGCCTTGTGGCGGATCGAGCAGAGCGTGCGTGCGGCGTGCCCGCAACATGTACTGCTGCGCTTTGGCTGGTTGCTGGACGAAAGCATCGATGGCTCGCTCGGTCGTTTCCTCACCCGTGCCGAGCAACCGGCCGAGTTGCTGCTGGCCGATGACCGGCGCGGCAACCCCACACCTGTGGACGATGCGGCCCGGGTGATCCTGTCTGTGCTCAAGCAACTCGATTGCAACGCGCCGCTATGGGGCACCTACCATTACGCCGGCAACGAGGCGACCACGCCGCTGGTGTTGGGCCAGGCGATCCTGGCCGAGGCCGGCCAATATCGCCAGCTGGCAGTGCAGGCACCCACGGCGCAAGCGCATGCCGCGCGGCCGGATGCCAGCGAAGAGCCGCAGCATGCCGTATTGGCCTGCAAGAAAATCCTTCATACCTTTGGCATCAAGCCGCGTGCCTGGCGCGCCGGCTTGCCGCCCCTACTGGACCGTTTCTACCGCCATGGCTGATGCCCCCATCCTGATCACCGGCGGTGCCGGCTTCATTGGTTCCCACCTGTGCGATGCGTTGTTGGACAAAGGCTACGCCGTACGCATTCTCGATGACTTGTCCACTGGCCGGCGGGGCAACCTGCAGGTCGACCACCCACGGCTGGAACTGATCGAAGGCGATGTCGCCGATGCTGCTCTGGTCATGCGGGCTGCGGCAGGTTGCAGTGCCGTGGTGCACCTGGCCGCAGTGGCTTCGGTGCAGGCCTCGGTCGAAGATCCGGTGCGTACCCACCAGAGCAATTTCATCGGCACCCTCAATGTTTGTGAAGCCATGCGCGTGCACGGTCTGCGCCGGGTGGTGTTCGCCTCCAGTGCCGCCGTGTATGGCAACAATGGCGAGGGCGAGTCGATCGCCGAGGAGACGCCCAAGGCACCGCTGACGCCCTATGCCGTGGACAAGCTGGCCAGTGAGCAATACCTGGACTTCTACCGCCGTCAGCACGGGCTGGAGCCGGTGGTGTTCCGCTTCTTCAATATCTTCGGGCCTCGCCAGGACCCGTCCTCGCCCTATTCCGGGGTTATCAGCATCTTCTGCGAGCGTGCTGTGCAGGGCCTGCCGATCACCGTGTACGGGGATGGCGAGCAGACCCGCGATTTCCTGTATGTAGGCGACCTGGTGCAAGTGATGGTGCAGGCGCTGGAGCAGCCGCAGGTCGAGGAGGGGGCGGTGAACATCGGCCTCAACCAGGCAACGTCGATCAACCAGATGCTCGCGGCGCTGCAGAAAGTCGTGGGCAGCTTGCCAGCGGTGACCTACGCGGCGGCGCGTGCCGGTGATATTCGCCATTCGCGGGCCGATAACCAGCGCTTGCTGGCGCGGTTTGCATTCCCGCAGGCTACGCCGATGGTCGAGGGGCTGGCCCGGCTACTGGGTAAAAGCTGAAGTCACGGGCCAAGCGATGCCCTGCCTGCACGGCCTGTAGGAGCAACTGTCTTTCTCAAAATTTGAAAAGCCTGCGCGATCCATTGTGGGAGCGGGCGTGCCCGCGAAGCAGGCGACGCGGTGTCTGGCACCGGCTGCGCCGGTGTTCGCGGGCACGCCCGCTCCCACAGGAACCGTGAGATCTTCGAGTCCTGCATTTTGGCTGTTGATCTACACCCTCTTCGGCTGAGGCAACACCAGATCCCTCTCTCAAGACACAAGCGGCCTTGTGTCGCGACAGGGCTGCGCAGCAGCCCCGGGATCAGCCATGGCGCACCACCTTGCGCACGCAGTCCTCGGGGTTCAACATCCGCCCATCCAGGCTTCTCACCTGTAACGGTTCCAGCAAACCGCTTTCCACCAGCCACTTGAGCCGTGAGGCGAGGATGGTCTTCGCCAGCCCCAGATTCTTCTGAAACTCACTGAAGCGACGCAGGCCATCAAAAGCATCGCGAAGGATCATCAGCGCCCAGCAATCACCCAGCACCTCCTGGCGCTGTTGCTGCTGACGCTTTCATGGCTGCCCACGGCCATGCTCGGGCAATCCGTGATGGCCTTTGTCCTTGGCGTGCTGATGCTGGATTTTGCCGTGCAGGCAATGCATGTCACCAACCAGACGGTGTTGCTGGCCGGGCATGGTCATCAGCGCGGCGGCCCTGGCTTATTGGCTGTGGCTGCAACGCGCAAGGGCGGCCGGAGCCGCCCTCCAGTGTTCCGGTCAGAACTTGTAGCCTAGGCCGACCATGTACACCCATGGGTCGACATCCACGTCGACCTTGGTCTTGCTGTAGCCCAGCGCGGTGGGGCCGTTGACGCTGGCCTTGGTGTCGATGTCCACATACCAGACCGCGGCGTTGACCAGCAGGTTGTCCGTGAGCATGTAGTCCATGCCCAACTGGCCGGCGATACCTACCGAGTCTTGCAGCTTCAGGTTACTGAAGCCCTGCTGCTTGCGGGCGCTGCTGAGGTCTTCATCGAAGAACAGGGTGTAGTTGATACCTACGCCGGCATACGGCTGGAACTTGGAGTTCGGTTCCATCGGGTAGTACTGCAGCGACAGTGTCGGCGGCAGTTGCTTGATGTCGGCCAGCTTGCCGTCCAGCCCGCCACCCAGGCCTTTTACGCCTACGGTGTGCTTGAACGGCGTAGCCGCCAGCAGCTCCAGGCCAACGTGGTCGGTGAGCATGTAGGCGAAGGCCAGGCCCAGCTGGGTGTCGCTGTCCAGTGTCGCCTTGGTGCCCGAAACCTTGTTGCCGTCGAATTTCAGGTCGCTGCTGCTCTCATTCGGCGCAGTGGTGATTGCACCGGCGCGAACGATGACATCACCCGCCTGGTGGGCGTGGGCAACAGGGGCGGCGAAGGCCAGTGCCGCGAATGCGGCCCCGAGCAAGGACTTGTTCATGGAAGCTCCCAGAGGACGTTAATAATCGAGTAGTCCAATGGTACGGATGGGTCTAAACAGAATGTTTGACCCAGCTCAACGAAGCGTCTTCATGAACCGGTAATAGCGCTCACTTCAGCTCATAAGCGTAGATTTTTTCGGCTTCCATCTGGTAGCCGGCATCGGCCAGTTCGCTGCTGGAGGCTTTGACCTGCATCTTTCCCTCGATCCAGTAGGGTTGATAAAGGTCTTCGACGCGCACGCCCATTTCGCTGAAAATGTGCACGATCTGGTTCGAGGGCGGTGGCGGCACATGGATGCACGCGCCGTAGTAAGGCACCAGCAGAAACTCGGTGGTGCGCCCCTCCTCGCTGACTTCCAGCGGCACGATATACCCGGGCAGTTTGACCTGCTGGCCATCGAGGCTTTTCACCACCGGCGCGTTCGGCGCCTGCTGCCGGGCTGCTGGCGCAGACTCGGCGGCCAGGGCGTTGCTCAATTGCGACATGTCGTGCAAGGGGGTGAGTTGCGGTGGAATGACCGGGGCGCCTTCCGGGATCAGCGCTGGCCAGTCGAGCTCCTTGGGTTCGGCGGCCCACAGCGGCATCGCTGCCGCAAGCAGCAGGATCAGCAGCGTTCGCAGTGTCGGCTTCTTCGCGGGTGAACCGGCACCTACACGGGGAACGCGACCCGATGTAGGAGCGGGTTTACCCGCGAAGCAGGCGGTGAGGTGTTTGATCATTACGCGCACTCATAGGTGTATGGACAGGCCATCGGCCAACGACTGCCGATAGGCGCGCCACGCTGGCACGCTGCCCATCAGCAGTGCAGCCCCCAGGATGATAGCCAGCAAGCTCCATTCATGAGCGCTCGGCAGCGCCAGCGGCAGGTACAAACCATAGTTGGCCTGTACATACCCCTGTGCCAGGGCGATACCCGCATACAGCAAGCCCAGCCCGGCGACGATGCCGACTGCCGCCAGTGACAGCGCCTCCAGCACCAGCAGCCCGGCGATATGCCACGGCCTGGCCCCTACGGAACGCAAGATCGCCATCTCCCGGCGGCGTTCGTTGAGGCTGGTGAGAATGGCCGTGAGCATGCCGATCAGGCCCGTGAGCACAACGAACAGCGAAACCACGAACAAGGCTTGTTCGGCCGTGCCCATCAGGCTCCACAGCTCCTGCAAGGCAACGCCAGGCAGGATCGCCAGCAGCGGTTCGTTGCGGTACTCGTTGATTTCCCGCTGCAGGCTGAACGTCGCGATCTTGTTGTTCAGGCCCAACATGAACGCCGTGATGGCGGCAGGTTGCAGGTCCATGCTGCGTGCTTGCTCGGCGCTGATGCGCCCGGCGCCACGTGCCGGCACGCCATTGTGCCAGTCGATATGGATCGCCTCCATGCCGCCCAGGCTGATGTGCAGGGTGCGGTCGACCGGTGTGCCGGTACGCTTGAGCACGCCCACTACGGTGAACGGTTTGTCGTCATGCTTGACCAGGCTGATTGCGGCCACACCGTGCGCCAGCACCAGCTTGTCCCCCAGTTTGTAATGCAGTGCCTCGGCCACTTCGGCACCCAGTACCACCTCGAACGGGTCACTGGCGAATTCGCGGCCCTGGCTCAGCTGCAGGTGCTGTTTGCGGCCGTACTGGTAATGCTCGAAGTAGTCGGCAGTGGTGCCCATTACCCGATAGCCGCGGTGCGAGTCGCCCAGCGAGATCGGAATCGCCCACTTCACCCGTGGGTCATGGGCGTAGTGCTGAAAGCTGTCCCAGCGGATGTTGTTGGTGGCGTTGCCGATCCGGAATACCGAATACAGCAGCAGGTTCACCGAGCCCGAGCGCGCGCCCACGATCAGGTCGGTACCGCTGATGGTACTGGCGAAGCTGGCACGGGCTTCGGTCCGCACCCGCTCCACGGCCAATAGCAGGCAGACCGACAGGGCGATGGCAAAGGCCGTGAGAAAAGCGGTGAAACGGCGGTTGGCCAGGCTGGCCAGGGCAAGGCGGAGCAGGTACATCAGGCCTCCACGGGCTTGGCGGCACGGTTGAGTTCGGCCAGCGACAGGTGGCGATCGAACAGCGGCGCCAGGCTCTGGTCGTGGCTGACGAACAGCAGGCTGGCACCAGCGGCCCGGCACTCATCGAACAGCAGGCGGATGAACACCTCACGGGTGTCGGCGTCCAGCGCCGAGGTCGGCTCGTCGGCGATCACCAACTCGGGTTGACCGATCAGCGCGCGGGCTGCGGCAACCCGCTGTTGCTGGCCTATCGACAGGCTGTCGGCACGGCGCGCCAGCAGTGCCGGGTCGCCCAGCCCCAGGTGGGCGAGCAGTTCGCCTGCCGCCTGGTGGACACTGCCATGGCGCTGGATGGCCCGTTCCGCCCGGCTGCGGGAAAAGCGGCATGGCAGTTCGACGTTCTCCCTTACCGACAGGAAGGGCAGCAAGTTGAACTGCTGGAAGATATAGCCGGTGTGGTCGACGCGGAACCGGTCGCGTGCACCTTGGCCCAGCGCGGCCAGGTCCTGGCCAAGCAGCCGGATTCGCCCTTGGTCCGCTCGGTTCACCCCGCCCAGCAGGCCCAGCAGGGTGGTCTTGCCACTGCCGCTGGGGCCTTTGAGAAACAGGGCCTCACCGGCTTGCAGGCGAAACGCCGGGATGTCCAGCAGCGGCGCCTGGCCGGGCCAGGCGAACACCAGGTCCTGCACGTCAATCAGTGCCTGATTCATCTCAGAACGCGACCATGGCCTTGGCGGGCGAGGTTTCGACGCCTTTCTGGCCGTTGGGGCCGATTAGCTGCACGTTGATTTTTTGCGTGGCCGGGAAGGCTTTGTACAGGGGGGCCAGGTCCAGCTGGGTGAGTTTCTCCGGGGTGGCGCATGTCAGCTGGTAGTGGGCATTGATATCGCTGTGCATGTGGCCCTTCTCATGCTCGTCACCGTCGTCTTCCGCTTTGGCGGCGTCACCGAACAACGGGCTTTCCAGCGCTTGCTGGTCTTCCTTGCAGCCGGCTGCCGAGGCCAGGCCGAACAGCTTCAACGGTTGTTCCAGCTGCTGGCGCACCGCGGCAACCTTGGCCTTGTCGGCGTCGCTGCTGGCAGCGTGCTCGAAACCAACCAGGTTCATGGCGGGGCTGTCCAGCTCCAGTTCCAGGGTATTGCCGTCGAGCACGACATTGAGCTTGGCCACGCCGTGTTCATGCGCGCCCAGGGTGCCATGGGCGTGGTCGTGATCATGGTCATGGTCTTCGTGGGCATGGGCCACGGCCAGTGGCAGCAAAGCGAAGGGCAGGGCGAGCAACAGGCGACGCATGGGAGGCTCCGGGGCGGGCTGGATGATTGGGTTATGTTATAACAACTTTTCTGCGTCCTGCCAGCCCGCATGGCGCAGGTTTCATCTTGCGGTAGCATGGGCCATCGACCTTGCTCAAGGAATGCATCGTGAGAATTCGTGGACAGATTGGGGAATGGCCGGTGGACCTGACCATCGAGCTTGAGCCTGAAGAGTGGACGCAGTTGGGGCGGCAGACCGAGGTACCTGCGGCGGCGCATGCCGTTGCGGCGGCCCCGGTGGCTGCGCCACGGCAGGATGACGGGCAATGGACGGCGGCGCGCGAGGTGTTGCGCCTGGCGGGGCAAATGAGCGGGCCGCAATTGCTCGACCGGCTGGAAGGGCTGGCCGGCAGTACAGCGGCGGGCAAGCGGCTACTGGTGCGTTTGCGCCACAGCAGTGAGGTGAAGGTGGAAAACGGTGGGGATGCACCGGTTTATCACTGGGTTGGATAAACCGGTGTTGAGGTCCACCTTGTGGGAGCGGGCGTGCCCGCGAACGAGGGCGAAGCCCTCGCCATCAGCTTCAGGTCAGAACATCGCCGCCGACAGCTTGCGACGATAAACCCCAACCAGCGGGTGATCGCCACCCAGCAGTTCAAAGACCTGCAGCATCGCCTTCTGCGGCAGCCCATTGTCATAGCTGCGGTTACGCTGGAACAGCTTCAGCAACCCTTCCAGCGCCGCCTCATACTGCTGGCGCGCCAACTGCTGGACGCTCAGCTGGTAGGCGGCTTCATCATCCTCAGGGTTCTGGGCCAGGCGGCTTTTCAGCTCCGCCACTTCCGGCAGGCTGGCCGCTTGGCGCAGGAAGGTCAGCTGGGCCTTGGCGCCGGCCAGTGCGGCCTTGTGCTCATCGCTCTTGACCGCGTCCAGTACCACCTGCGCTTCCCCCAGCTCGCCACGTTCGGCCAGGCAGCGGGCGTACAGGATCAGCGCTTCGGCATTGCTGTTGTCTTCACCCAGCAGGGCCTGCAACAACGCTTCTGCTTCGGCGAAACGGCTTTCGGCGAACAGCGCCTTGGCCTGTTCCAGCGGCGATGCCTGCGGTGCGGCAGGCATTTGCACGTGCGGCTCGAGCATGGCGCGGATCGCCGATTCCGGCTGGGCACCGGCAAAGCCGTCCACCGGCTGGCCGTCCTTGAACAGCACAACGGTCGGCAGGCTGCGAATGCCGAACTGGGCGACCACCTGTTGTTCCACGTCGCAGTTGATCTTGGCCAGCAGCAGTTCGCCCTGGTAGCCCTCGGCGATCTTCGCCAGCAAGGGCATCAGTGCCTTGCATGGCGCACACCACTCGGCCCAGAAATCCACCAGCACCGGTTTGTGGAAGGAGTTCTCGATCACCAGCTGCTGGAAGGTGGCATCGGTAGCGTCGAAAATGTAAGGCGTGTCTTGGCTCATTGCGCTTCTCGCAAACTCGTGAATACCACCACTATAAGGTGTCGCGGCTGGCGTGGTACAGGCTGACCCGGCGGAATTCGTGCGGCTCGGCCAGGTCGGGCAGGGTCAGCGCTTCAAGCACCCCCAGCTGCTGGTAGAGCGGGTGGCTGAAGTCGCGTACCCGCGAGTCGGCCACCAAGGCCTGGCGACCACGGCCAAGAAAAGTATCCAGAAGCGGCAGATTGGCACGGTCGTACAGCACGTCGGCGACCAGGATCAGGTCGAAGCGGTCGTCCTCGGCGAAGAAGTCGTCGCTGTAGCCCAGTTGCACACCGTTCAGCGCGGCATTCGCGCGGCAGGCTTGCAGGGCCAGTGGGTCCAGGTCGCAGGCCACCACCTCCCGAGCACCCGCGCGGGCGGCAGCGATGCCGGCAATGCCGGACCCGGCGCCAAAGTCCAGCACCCGCTTGCCGGCCACCCATTCCGGGCGCTCGGCCAGGTAACGGGCCATGGCCAGGCCACTGGCCCAGCAGAAGCTCCAGTAGGGCGGGTCTTCCAGAATGCGCCGGGTTTCGTCGCTGCTGAAGGCGCGGTCCATGTTCTGGTCGTCGATCAGCCACAGTTTCAAGGCGCAGCCGGGCAGTTCGCTGACGACCAGCCGCGCCTCACCTATCAAGCCGCTGAGGGCCTGCTGCAGGGCAAGCGGCGCCACTCAGGGCGCCTTCTCGAAACGTAGCGGCCCGGTGGCCTGGGTCTGCGCCTGGGTGATGCGCAGCGGCGGCAGGTGCATGATCAGCTGGCCGGAGCGGCTGGCGCGGCCACGCAATTCCACGCGTGCGCCGGCCGGGAAGGCTTCGGGGTTGAAGCGCAGTTGGTAGGGCAGGGCCTGGCCGGTAGCGGTCAGGTTGCTGCTGGCCAGCAGGCGCTGCGGGCGGTCGCGTTCGTCGATCACCAGCAACGCCAGTTCCACGTCGGCGCCGGCCGGGATTTCCAGCAATGTACCGCTCAACTCGCGCTGGTAGGCCGGAAGCGGGCCGGGCGCTTCGGCGGTTTTGGCCACGCGGGCCGGTGCCGGCGCAACGGAGGTATCGGTCTTCGGCCTATCGCTGCCGCAGGCGGCGAGCAGGGCGGCGCAGCACAGCACGACGAGCGCTCGGTAGTGCATGGAGGAGTCCTTAACGGGCAGATTTCCCATGGATGTTAACCCCTTTGGCTTGTCTTGCCAGTGCAATGCGCTACCATGGCCCTCCCTTTTTTTGTTGCCTGCCACCATGCACTGTCCCTTTTGCGGTGCCAACGACACCAAGGTCATCGACTCTCGCCTCGTCGCCGAGGGCGAGCAGGTGCGCCGCCGCCGCGAATGCGTGGCCTGTGGCGAGCGCTTCACCACCTTCGAAACCGCCGAGCTGGTGCTGCCCCGGCTGATCAAGCAAGACGGCACGCGCCAGCCTTTCGACGAAGACAAGCTGCGTGCCGGCATGCAGCGGGCGCTGGAAAAACGCCCGGTCAGCGTCGAGCGCCTGGAAGCGGCGCTGGCGCACATCAAGAGCCGCCTGCGTGCCACTGGCGAGCGCGAAGTCAAGTCGCTGGTGGTGGGTGAAATGGTCATGGCCGAGCTGCGAAAGCTCGATGAGGTGGCCTACATCCGCTTTGCCTCGGTGTACCGGCGCTTCCAGGACCTCGACGAGTTCCGTGAAGAAATCGACCGCCTGGCCCGCGAGCCGGCCAAAGAGTGAACATGCCCAGCCAAGCCGCGATTCTTGACGCCCACTACATGGCGCGTGCGCTGGAGCTGGCGCGCAAAGGCCTGTTCACCACCCACCCGAACCCCCGCGTAGGCTGCGTGATCGTGCGCGACGGCGAAGTGGTCGGGGAGGGCTGGCACGTGCGCGCCGGTGAGCCCCATGCCGAAGTGCATGCCCTGCGCCAGGCCGGGGAACGCGCCCGTGGCGCGTGTGCCTATGTCACCCTGGAGCCTTGCAGCCACCATGGCCGCACGCCCCCGTGCGCCGAAGCGCTGGTCAAGGCGGGTGTGGCCCGGGTGGTAGCGGCCATGCAGGACCCTAACCCGCAAGTGGCAGGGCGGGGGCTGCGGCGCCTGGCCGAGGCCGGCATCGAAGTAGCCAGTGGTGTGCTCGAGGCCGAGGCCCGCGCCCTGAACCCGGGCTTTCTCAGGCGCATGGAGCATGGCGTGCCGTACGTGCGCGCCAAGCTGGCCATGAGCCTTGACGGCCGTACCGCCATGGCCAGTGGTGAAAGCCAGTGGATCACCGGCCCGGCCGCGCGCTCGGCCGTGCAGCGCCTGCGCGCCCGCTCCAGCGCGGTGCTGACCAGCGCCGCCAGCGTGCTGGCCGACAACGCGCGCATGACCGTACGGGGCAGCGAGTTGGGCCTGGATGCCGAAACCACCGCCCTGGCCCTCAGCCGCCCACCACTGCGCGTGTTGGTCGATGGCCGCCTGCGCCTGCCGCTGGATGCGCCATTCTTCCAGGCCGGGCCGGCCCTGGTGGTAACAGCTGTCGCAGATGACCCCGGTTATGCCGCTGCCGGCCACGAACTGCTCTGCCTGCCGGGTGACAATGGCCAGGTCGACCTGGCGGCGCTGCTGCATGCCCTGGGCGCGCGTGGTGTCAACGAAGTGCTGCTGGAAGCCGGTGCCAGCCTGGTCGGTGCCTTTGCCCGCCTTGGCCTGGTGGACGAGTACCAGTTGTTCGTCGCCGGTACCTTCCTCGGCTCCCATGCCCGCCCATTGCTGGACTGGCCAATGGAGCGGATGAGTGAAGCACCGCGGCTGAAAATTACCGAAATGCGCGCAGTGGGCGATGACTGGCGGGTCACAGCCGTGCCCCTGCCGGCGCCCGGCGTATAATGTCGGGCTTGCCCCGTGCAAACCGTTTTGAGGAAGACCCCATGTTCACCGGCATCATCGAATCCATTGGCAGCATCCGCAGCCTGACCCCCAAGGGCGGCGACGTTCGCGTCTACGTCGAAACCGGCAAGCTGGACCTGGGTGACGTCAAGCTGGGCGACAGCATCGCCGTCAACGGCGTGTGCCTGACCGCCGTGGAACTGCCTGGTGACGGCTTCTGGGCCGACGTCAGCGTCGAAACCCTCAAGCGCACTGCCTTCATCGACCTCAAGAGCGGCAGCAAGGTCAACCTGGAAAAAGCCCTGACCCCTACTACCCGCCTTGGCGGGCACCTGGTCAGCGGCCATGTCGACGGGGTGGGTGAAATCATCTCGCGCAGCGATAACGCCCGCGCCATCCAGTTCCGCGTGCGCGCACCGAAGGAGCTGGCCAAGTACATCGCCCACAAGGGCTCGATCACCGTCGACGGCACCAGCCTGACGGTCAACGAAGTCAATGGCGCCGAGTTCGAGCTGACCATTGTCCCGCACACCCTGTCCGAAACCATCATGGCCGACTACCGCGCAGGGCGTCGGGTGAACCTTGAGGTCGATCTGCTGGCCCGTTACCTGGAGCGCTTGCTGCTGGGTGACAAGGCCGCCGAACCGAGCAAGGGCAGTGGCATTACCGAAAGCTTCCTGGCCGCCAACGGCTTCTTGAAATCCTGATTGAGAAGGGGGTGCCGCGTGGCGCTCAACAGCATCGAAGAACTGGTCGAAGACATCCGCCAGGGTAAAATGGTCATCCTCATGGATGACGAAGACCGCGAGAACGAAGGCGACATCATCATGGCCGCCGAGTGCTGCCAGCCCGAACACATCAACTTCATGGCCAAGCATGCCCGTGGGCTGATATGCATGCCGATGACCCGTGAGCGTTGCGAAACGCTGAAGCTGCCATTGATGGCGCCGCGCAACGGCTCGGGCTTCGGCACCAAGTTCACCGTGTCGATCGAAGCCGCCGAAGGCGTCACCACCGGCATCTCCGCCGCCGACCGCGCGCGCACTGTGCAAGCCGCTGCTGCCCGGGACGCCAGGGCTGAAGACATCGTCAGCCCTGGCCACATCTTCCCGCTGATGGCCCAGCCTGGCGGCACCCTGGCGCGTGCCGGCCACACCGAAGCGGCCTGCGACCTGGCGCGCATGGCCGGTTTCGAGCCAAGCGGCGTGATCTGCGAAGTGATGAACGACGACGGCACCATGTCGCGCCGCGCCGAGCTGGAAGTCTTTGCTGCCGAGCATGGCCTGAAGATCGGCACCATCGCCGACCTGATCCACTACCGCATGATTCACGAGCGCACCGTGCAACGGGTGTCCGAGCAACCGGTAGAGAGCGAGCTGGGTGAGTTCAACCTGGTCACCTACCGCGATGCGGTGGAAGGCGACGTGCACATGGCCCTGACCCTGGGCAAGATCTGCGCCGAAGAGCCGACCCTGGTGCGGGTACACAACATGGACCCGCTGCGCGACCTGCTGCTGGTCAAGCAACCGGGCCGCTGGAGCCTGCGCGCGGCCATGGCGGCCGTGGCCGAAGCCGGCAGCGGCGTGGTCCTGCTGCTGGGCCACCCGCTGGACGGCGACGTGCTGTTGGCGCACATCCGCGAAAGCGCCGGCGACCTACCGGCCAAGGCACCGACCACCTACAGCACCGTGGGTGCCGGCTCGCAGATCCTGCGCGACCTCGGGGTGCGCAAGATGCGCCTGATGAGTTCGCCAATGAAGTTCAACGCGATATCCGGATTCGATCTGGAAGTTGTAGAATACGTGCCCTCCGAGTGACTTGAGGCGGCAATGACGCCCCCAGCTCGAGTCCAGACCCCTGTCGAGGCCGCTTGCAAGCGGCCTCGCTCTTGAATATGAGAATATCGGAATGACCCTGAAGACCATCGAAGGTACCTTCATCGCCCCCAAAGGTCGCTATGCTTTGGTGGTTGGCCGCTTCAACAGCTTCGTTGTCGAAAGCCTGGTAAGCGGTGCCGTTGACGCCCTGGTTCGCCACGGTGTCAGCGAAAGCGACATCACCATCATCCGTGCCCCGGGTGCATTCGAAATTCCGCTGGTGGCACAGAAGGTCGCCCAGCAAGGCGCCTACGACGCGATCATCGCCCTGGGCGCCGTGATCCGTGGCGGTACCCCGCACTTCGAATACGTGGCGGGCGAATGCACCAAGGGCCTGGCCCAGGTGTCCATGGAGTTCGGTGTTCCGGTGGCCTTCGGCGTACTGACCGTCGATTCCATCGAGCAGGCCATCGAGCGTTCCGGCACCAAGGCTGGCAACAAAGGTGCTGAAGCTGCCCTGTCCGCTCTGGAAATGGTCAGCCTGCTGGCGCAGTTGGAGGCCAAGTGATTAGCGACGAAAGCGATCGTTTCAACCCGCGCGATCCAAAACCTGCGGATGCCGGCAAGCCTTCCAAGAGCGCCAAGCGTCGCGAAGCCCGCAAGCTTGCGACCCAGGCCCTCTATCAATGGCACATGGCCCAGCATTCGCTGAACGAGATCGAAGCGCAGTTCCGGGTGGATAACGATTTCACCGATGTCGACGGTGCCTACTTCCGCGAGATCCTGCATGGGGTCCCGGCAGTCAAGGACGAAATCGACAAAGCGCTGGCCCCGTGCATGACCATTGCCCTGGACGAGCTCGACCCTGTGGAACTGGCCGTGCTGCGCCTGTCCACCTGGGAGCTGATCAAGCGCGTCGACGTACCGTACCGTGTGGTCATCAACGAAGGCGTGGAGCTGGCCAAGGTCTTCGGTGCTACCGACGGTCACAAGTTCGTCAACGGTGTGCTCGACAAGCTTGCCCCGTCCCTGCGTGAAGCAGAAGTCAAGGCGAACAAGCGCTGATCCCGGCGCTGCCTGGCCATGGGTGAATTCGAGCTGATCAACCATTACTTCGCTGCCGCGCCCTGTGCGCAAGGCGGCGAAGGCGTGGCCCTGGGGATCGGCGACGATTGCGCCTTGCTCGACCTTCCCCCCGGTGAACAATTGGCGGTGTCGACCGACACGCTGGTGGCCGGGGTGCATTTCCCTGCCGTGTGCGACCCGCAACTGCTGGGCCAGCGGTCGCTGGCCGTGGCGGCCAGTGACCTGGCCGCCATGGGCGCGACCCCGATCGGCTTCACCCTTGCCCTGACCCTGCCAAGCGTTGGCCCGGACTGGCTTGCAGCCTACGCCAACGGCCTGAGCCGCATGGCGCACCGCTGCCGCATGAGCCTGATTGGCGGCGACACCACCCGTGGCCCATTGAGCATCACCGTGACCGTGTTCGGCCGGGTGCCGGCTGGCCAGGCGTTGCGCCGCAGCGGTGCGCGGCCAGGCGACTTGCTGTGTGTTGGCGGCACCCTGGGCAAGGCCGCCGGTGCCTTGCCGCTGGTACTGGGCGAGCGCCAGGCGCCTGCCGAGCTGGCCGAGCCGCTGCTGGCCCATTACTGGTCGCCGATGCCGCAGCTCACCCTGGGCACATGGCTGCGGGGCAGGGCCACGGCGGCGCTCGACGTCTCCGATGGCCTGCTAGCCGATTGCGGGCATATCGCCAAGGCGTCCGGGGTGGCACTTGAGGTGAACCTGGCCCAGGTGCCAGTGTCTCCTGCCTTGCAGGCATTCCTCGGCCACGAGGCGGCACTGCAGGCAGCACTCACCGGTGGCGATGATTACGTACTGGCCTTCACCTTGCCGCCTGCAGCACTGCCGCCCCTGGCCGAGCTTGGCTTCATCGAGGTACACACCATTGGTCGTGTGCTGCAAGGTCGCGGTGTGACCCTGCGCGACGCACAGGGCCAGGACATCACCCCCGCCCAGCGGGGCTATCAACACTTTAGGGAGACACCGTGACCGATCACCCCAATCAGGTGCCTGCGGAGTTCGTTCCGCCTTCGGTCTGGCGCAACCCATGGCACTTCATCGCGTTCGGCTTTGGTTCCGGCACCTTGCCCAAGGCGCCAGGTACCTGGGGCTCGCTGGTGGCCATACCGTTCATCCCCCTGTGGCAGATGCTGCCCGACTGGGGCTACTGGCTGTTGCTGGGCATCAGCATGCTGTTCGGCATCTGGCTGTGCGGCAAGGTCGCCAATGACTTGCGTGTGCACGATCATGAAGGCATTGTCTGGGATGAAATCGTTGGCATGTGGATCACCCTCTGGCTGGTGCCGGAAGGCTGGCAGTGGCTGCTGGCGGGGTTCCTGATGTTCCGTTTCTTCGACATCCTCAAGCCGTGGCCCATCCGCTGGATCGACCGCCATGTGCACGGGGGCGTCGGCATCATGCTCGACGATATCCTGGCCGGTGTGTTCGCCTGGCTGGGCATGCAGGTTCTGGTATGGGCGGTTGCCTGAAACAGGGAGCGCGTGAATGGCCATGAGGGTTGTGCTGCTGGCGATGCTGCTGAGTGTCGCCCCGTGGGCGGTGGCTGCCGAAGGCCCGCCAAAGCAGATCCAGCTGGTCAGCGAGGAGTGGATCGACTACACCAATGCTGACGGTACCGGCGTTGCCTGGGACGTTCTGCGCAAGGTGTTCGAGCCGGCCGGGGTCAAGGTGGTGACCCAAAGCGCCCCCTACAGCCGCGCGGTCGGGCTGGTGAAACGTGGCGAGGCGGATGCCTGGGTCGGCTCCTACAAGGAAGAGAACGACGACAACCTGTACCCGCGCTGGCACTTCGATATGGATCATATCTATGCGCTGGGGCTGGCCAGCAAGCCTGTGCCCACGTCGCAGAATGTGGGCAAGTACCGCTTGGCCTGGGTACGTGGCTACGACTACGGCAGCTACTTGCCCGATGTGCATGAGTTCCGTGAAATCCAGCGCCGCGAAGGCATTCTGCCGATGCTGGAGCATGACCGTGTGGACTTCTACATCGATTCCCAGACTGAAGTCGATTACGTACTGAACCAGGCATCCCAGCCCGAACGCTTTCGCCGCACCCACGTGGCCGAGCTGCCGCTGTACCTGGCCTTTGCCCGCAACGACCAGGCCAAGGCCCTGCGCGACCTGTTCGACAAGCGCATGGCCGAGCTGGTACGCAGTGGCGAGCTGAAGCCGATTTTCGAGCACTGGCGGCAACCGTATCCGTTTACTGCGGATAGCAAACCGCACTGAGGCCGGGCCTGCCTGGCCTAAGTATCGAACTTTTCGATCTTACCCCGCGGTATTCAGCCAGCCCATAGTGTGCAACCTGCTGATACAATCGGCTCACGAGATATGTCCCACTTTTTCCAGGAGCACAACGTGCCCGTCGTCTTTGTTGCCGCCTCTAAACTCCCGACGCCCTTCGCGACCTTCACCATGCATGGCTTTCTTGATGAAGCCACCGGCCGGGAGCATGTGGTGCTCAGCCTGGGTGACATCGCGGATGGTCAGCCGGTGCTGGGGCGCCTGCATTCCGAATGCCTGACCGGCGATGCCCTGTTCAGCCAGCGCTGCGACTGCGGCTCGCAGCTGGAGGCCGCACTGCAGGCAATCGCCCGCGAGGGCCGCGGCGTATTGCTGTACCTGCGCCAGGAAGGCCGTGGCATTGGCCTGCTGAACAAGATTCGTGCCTACGAGTTGCAGGACGGCGGGGCGGACACCGTGGAAGCCAACGAGCGCCTGGGGTTTGCCGCCGACCAGCGTGACTACGCCATGTGCCTGCCCATGCTCGAACACCTGGGCGTGAAGGCGCTGCGGCTGATGACCAACAACCCACGCAAGGTCAAAGCCCTGACCGACATGAGCATCGTGGTTGCCGAGCGAGTACCGCTGCATACCGGGCATAACCCGCACAACCGCTACTACCTGGCAACCAAGGCCGGCAAGCTTGGCCACATGCTGGGCAACGAACACCAGGGCGAGGTGCCCCAGGCGTGACCCGCGCCGAGGTCAAGCGGCGGCTGGCGCTGGCCTGGTGGCAGTACCTGGCGGTGGGCCTGCTGCCGCTGCCGGTCATGAGCTGGGCTTTTGGCGGCGGTGAGGCGCTGGTGCCGATTCTGGCCATGCCGTTGTTCATTGCCGGCGCGGCCACCATGTTTCTCAGCCTGCCACGTTTCGGTGCCTACAAGCGTGCACTCATCGCCACCTCGAAAGCCCTGGGTACTGCTGAAGAGCCTGCCGCGTGGATCGAGCTGGCACGGGTACGGCGCCTGGCCATGTTGTACGCCTGCTTCCCGGCCTGGGTGGCGGCCCTGTCTGTAGGGGTCGCTCTTGAAGCGGTGCCGCAGATCCTGTTGGCGATATCCACCGTGGTGGTGTTGTCCCTCTACCGCATTCCACGACAGCTCGGCTGATGCGCCTGCTGCCTGGCCTGCTGGCACTGTTCGCCTGTGCCGCGCTGGCTGGCGAACCCTTGCGAGTGGTCAGCCTGGCGCCTTCGATGACGGAAATCATGCTCGAACTGCAGGCCGATGACCTGCTGGTGGGTGTGCTTGATGGGGGCGAACGGCCAAATGCGTTGCGCGATTTACCCTCGGTAGGCCGCCAAGGCCAGCTGAACATGGAGCGCCTGCTGAGCCTGCGCCCCGACCTGTTGCTGCTGTGGCCAGGCAGCGTGCCGCCGGCGCAACGCGAGCAGCTCAAACGCCTGGGTATCACGACCTTCAGCGCCGAACCCCATGACCTGGACCAGCTCATCGAGCAGATCGCCGCGATTGGCGAGCGCGTCGGCCGTGCCGAGCAAGGGCAGCAGTATGCCCGGGCCCTGCGCGAGCGGTTGCGGCAACTGCGCCAGCAGTACCGACGTGACGAGCCCTTGCAGGTGTTCTACCAGGTGTGGGATCGGCCTTTGTACACCCTTGGTGGCCGCCAGGTGGTGAGCGACGCACTGGCCGTATGCGGGGCGCGCAATGTGTTTGCCGACCTCAGCCAACCGGCGCCGCAGGTGAGTGTGGAGTCGGTGTTGCTACGCAACCCCCAGGTCATCCTGGCCGGTGACCAGGCGCAGTTGACCGGCTGGCTGGCCTGGCCGCAGTTGCGCGCCGTTGCCCACGCCGGTTTGCTGGTGGTACCCGATAAAGGTCTGGAGCGCCCGAGCGGGCAAATGATTGAAGCCACCGCCCGCTTGTGTGCGTTGCTGGCCGCTAAAGCGCCGGCGTCCACGTCACGCTGAACAGCACCGTGCGGCCTTCTTCGCGGTACGGGTGGTAGGCCCCTTCGTAGCTGTACAGGGCGCGGCTATAGCGGCGGCCCAGCACGTTATCCAGTTTGGCTTCCAGTTTCACTTCGTCGCTGGCAGCCCAACTGCCACGCAGGCCCAGCAAGCTGTGGCCACCGATGCGGTTGCGGTTGGCCTCATCGTCATAGCTGCTGCTGACGGCCTGCCAGCTGGCGCCCGCGCTGAAACGCCCGAAGTCGCGGTCCAGGTCCAGGCTCAACGTGCGCCGGGCGCGGCGGGCCAGGGTGTGGCCAGTGTCGCGGTCACGTGGGTCGATCAGTGCCATGCCCAACTGGGCGTGCCAACTCGCCCACTGCTGGGACAGGGCCATTTCCAGGCCGTTGATGCGTGCCGAGGCGACGTTGCGCGGGATCGAGTCCTGGCCAAATACGATGGCGTCGCGCAGGTCGGTCCGGTACAGCGAGGTCTCCAGGCGGGTGGTGGTCGCCAGCTGGCTGCGCCACTGCAGCTCATAGCTTTTCGAGTGCTCGGGGTCCAGGTTCGGGTTGCTGTATTGCGGGTAATACAGGTCGTTGAACGTCGGTGCGCGGAAGCCTTCGCTGTAGGACAGCAGCACATCGTTATCCGCGTTCAGCGGCACGGTCAGGCTGCCACTCCAGGTGGTCTGGCCGCCAAACTGCTGGTTGCGGTCGTGGCGCACGCCCAGCTCGGTGGAAAACTGCTCGCCCTGGTAGCGGTGCTGGGCAAAGACCGCCCGGTTCCAGCGGCTGTCTTCGGTGAAGTCGGTACTGGCATGGACACGGTCTTCATACCAGTCCCCACCGATCAGCAATGTGTTTTGTTCGCCCAGGGCGAGGTCGTTCTGCCAGGTCAGCTGATCGCGGTAGGTGTTGAATACGAAGCGCTCGGCGCTCAGCTTGTCACGCTTGTCGTCGCGGTTCTCGCTGTGGGCCAGTTCCAGGCGCGAGCGCCAGGCATCGTTGAGCTGCGCAGCGAAATAGCTGCCCAGGCTGCTGACGCTGAAGTCCGTGTAGGGCTTCTGGCCGAAGCTCTCGAAGGTTACCGGGTCGAACCCCCCGAACGGGTTGTCGTATTCACTGCGGCCACGGCTGTCGAGCAGGTTGACCCCGGCCTCGAAGCGCTCGCTGAAGGTGTGGCTCAGGCTCAGGTTGAAGGACTGGTTACGGTAGGCATCATGGTCGCCGTCACTGGCGAAGGATGGGCCAGTCGAGTCGATGCCGGCTGTTTCATCCAGGCTGGCACCGAGGTTGAAGCGGGTCGCGTCGTTGCCGCCGGAAAGCCCCAGGCTACGCTGGACGGTCTGGTGGCTGCCTGCCGCGATGCGCAGCCGCGGCTGCAGGCCGGGCGTGTTGTTGCGGCGGGTGAAGATCTGGATCACCCCGCCGATGGCATCGCTGCCGTACACCGCCGAGCGCGAGCCACGCAGCACTTCCACCCGTTCGATCTGGTCAACGTCGAGAAACTGCAGGCCGCTGTCGCCCGAAGTGGCGTTGGCAATGCGTACGCCATCCACCAGCACCAGGCTTTGCGCCGCCTTGGTACCGCGTATGAAGATGCCCGGGAGGCTGCCACGGCCGCCAGTGGGGGCCACTTGCACGCCGGGTACGCGGCTTAGCAGGTCGGTGATGCTGGTGGGTTGCAGGCGGTCGATGTCGGCGCGGGTGAAGACCGTGTTGGCGGCGCTGGTGGCGGTGCGCGACTCGACCTGGCGGCTGGCGCTGATCAGCACGTCGGGGAGCTTCAGCGCGTCATCGCGTTCGGCGGCGATTAACAATGTGGGGGCGCAGAGTAGCGCGGCACAGGCAGATTTCTTCATAAGCAGTACCCTTTTGCGAGGGCTGCGCCCTCGATCGCGACACAAGGCCGCTCCTACAGGTATTGCGCAAACCGGTAGAGCGGCGCGGTCTCTGTAGGAGCGGCCTTGTGTCGCGAAAGGGCCGCAAGGCGGCCCCGGGGATTACAAGCCGAGCTTGGCCATGCGGGCTTTCACCGAAGCCTCAATCCCGGCCGCATCCAGCCCGCACTCGGCCAGCATCTGCGCCGGCTTGGCATGTTCGACGTAGATATCAGGCAGGCCCAGGTGCAGCAGCGGCTTGACCACGGCCTGGCTGGCCAGGAACTCGCCTACCGCAGCGCCAGCGCCACCCATGATGGCGTTCTCTTCGACGGTGACCAGCAGCTCATGGCTGCCAGCCAGTTCCAGCACCAGGGCTTCGTCCAGAGGTTTGACGAAGCGCATGTCGACCACGGTGGCATTGATCTGCTCGGCAACCTGCATGGCCTCTGCCAACTGCACGCCGAACACCAGCAGGGCGACTGTCTGGCCTTGGCGGCGGACCACGCCCTTGCCGATTTGCAGCGGCTCTAGGTCGCCGCTGATCGGCGCGTTCGGGCCGGTGCCGCGGGGGTAGCGCACGGCAGCCGGGCCGTTGTACAGGTGGCCGGTGCTGAGCATCTTGCGCAGCTCGTTCTCGTCGCTGGGGGTCATCACCAGCATGCCCGGGATGCAGCGCAGGTAAGACAGGTCGTAGCTACCCGCATGGGTCGGCCCGTCTTCGCCCACCAGCCCGGCGCGGTCGATGGCGAACAGCACATCGAGGTTCTGCACCGCCACATCGTGGATGAGCTGGTCGTAGGCGCGCTGCAGGAAGGTGGAGTAGATCGCCACCACGGGCTTGCTGCCCTCGCAGGCCATGCCGGCTGCCAGGGTGACGGCGTGCTGCTCGGCGATGGCCACATCGAAGTAGCGTTGCGGGTAGCGCTCGCTGAAATCGACCAGGTCGGAGCCTTCTTTCATCGCCGGGGTGATGCCCACCAGGCGGTTGTCGGCAGCGGCCATGTCGCACAGCCACTGGCCGAACACCGCGGAGTATTTCGGCCCGCTGGGCTTCTTCGGCGCGACAGGCTTGTCGGCGGGCTCCAGCTTGGTGATGGCGTGGTAGCCGATAGGGTCGAGTTCGGCGGGGGCGAAGCCCTTGCCCTTCTTGGTCACCACGTGCAGGAACTGCGGGCCCTTCAGGTCACGCATGTTGCGCAAGGTGGCGATCATGGTCGGCAGGTCATGGCCGTCGATCGGGCCGATGTAGTTCCAGCCCAGCTCTTCGAACAGTGTGCCCGGCACCAGCATGCCCTTGGCGTACTCTTCGGTGCGCCGGGCGATTTCCCAGGCACCGGGCAGGCGCGACAGCACTTTCTTGCTGCCTTCGCGCATGCTGGCGTAGGTACGGCTGGACAGGATCTTGGCCAGGTAGTTGGACAGGCCGCCGACATTGCGCGAAATCGACATGTCGTTGTCGTTGAGGATCACCAGCATGTCGGCATTGACTTCCTGGGCGTGGTTCAACGCCTCGAAGGCCATGCCGGCGGTGAGGGCGCCATCACCGATCACGGCGATCGACTTGCGCGCGCTGTTCTGCAGGCGGGCGGCAATGGCCATGCCCAGCGCTGCGCTGATCGAGGTACTGGAGTGGCCCACGCCAAAGGTGTCGTACTCGCTTTCGCTGCGGCGCGGGAAGGCGGCGATACCGTCCTTCTGGCGCAGGCTGAGCATGCGGTTACGGCGCCCGGTCAGAATCTTGTGCGGGTAGGCCTGGTGGCCCACGTCCCACACCAGCCGGTCGTCCGGGGTATCGAACACGTAGTGCAGGGCGATGGTCAGTTCGATCACGCCCAGGCCGGCACCAAAATGCCCACCGGTCTGCCCCACGGTATACAGCAGCTCCTGGCGCAACTCGTCGGCCAGGGTCTCCAGGTCGGCTTCGGCCAGCCGGCGCAGGCCGGCAGGCGTGTCAGCGCGGTCGAGCAACGGCGTGACCGGGCGTTCGCGGGGAATCTCTTGAAACGTCGTGGGCATCAGGCGAGTCGTTATAGGTGTGTGAAGACGCGGCAGTTTACCCCATTGTGGGAAAAGTGCCCATTCGACCACTGCTTGTGACACCCCAATGGCGCGGGTATCCGTGCTTAGTTGCGGCGCTCGACGATATAGCGCGCCAATGCCCGCAGCGGCTCGGCTTTTTCGCCGAACCCTTCCAGTGCGACCAGCGCCTGGTCGCGCAGTTCGATCGCATAGGCCTTGGCCGCGTCCAGGCCCAGCAGGGCCGGGTAGGTCGGTTTGTCACGCGCGATGTCTGCCCCTTGGCGTTTACCCAGGGTGGCGGTGTCGCCTTCCACGTCGAGGATGTCGTCCTGAACCTGGAATGCCAGGCCAATGGCCTGTGCATAAGTTTGCAGGGCGTCCAGTTGCTGCTGGCCGGCACGGGCGCTGGCCAGTGCACCCAGGCGCACGCTGGCTTCGATCAGGGCGCCGGTCTTGTGCCTGTGCATGAATGCCAGTGCCCGCTGGTCGAGCTTCAGCCCGACCGAGCCAAGGTCGATGGCCTGCCCGCCCACCATGCCGGCTGGGCCGGCGGCCGTGGCCAGGGCCTGGACCATGGCCAGGCGGACGCTGTCGGCCTGCGGGCTGAGGTGCGGATCGAGCAGGGCGCTGAACGCCAGGCTCTGCAACCCGTCACCGGCCAGGATGGCGCAGGCTTCGTCGAAGGCCTTGTGCGTGGTGGGCTGGCCCCGGCGCAGGTCGTCGTCATCCATGGCAGGCAGGTCGTCATGCACCAGCGAGTAGGCATGGATCAGCTCCACCGCACAGGCCGCGCCGTTGGCCTGTTCGGCCGGGGCACCCAGGGCTTCGCACGCGGCGTAGGCCAGCAGTGGCCGCACGCGTTTGCCGCCGTTCATCACGCTGTAGCGCATGGCGGCATAGAGGCGTTCGAGTTCTTTGGTCGGGGCGACGAACAGCGGTTCGAGGGCTGCATCCACCCGCCTCTGGCAACTGGCCTGGTAGCTGCCGATCATGCTTCGGGCTCCGCGTCGAAGGGCTGGGCAGCCAGCTCGCCGTCACGCTCCAAAAGAATTTGCACCTTCTGCTCGGCCTGGGCCAGGGCACCTTGGCATTCTCGGGTCAGCGCGATGCCTTGCTCGAAAGCGGCCAGCGACTCTTCCAGCGACAACTCGCCGTTCTCCAGGCGCTCGACCAGTGTTTGCAGGTCTGCGAGGGATTGCTCGAAATCAAGGGAGGATTTTTTGCGGGCCATGGCGACTGTCTCGGAGGCATTCAGAACGGCGCGACACTAGCAGAGCGGGGCGGGGGGAGCAAACTTCCGGGGCCGTAAGGTTGGTTTCACAGGCCCTTTCGCGGGCACGCCCGCTCCCACAGGTTCATCACAGCCTTCAAGCGCTGCGCCATACCTGTGGGAGCGGGCGTGCCCGCGAATTGCCCCAAAGTGGCTTATCAGGCCGGCTCGGCTTCCAGCGCCACCATCGCTTCCCGGTACCGCGCCAGCTCTTCGATGGTCAGCACCGGCAGATTGTACTGCCGCGCGTACACCGCCACCTGTTCGCCACGGGCCATGGTCCCGTCCGGGTTCATCAGTTCGCACAGCACCGCCGCCGGGCGCAGGCCGGCAAGGCGGGCCAGGTCCACCGAGCCTTCGGTATGCCCACGGCGGGTCAGCACGCCGCCATTGCGGGCACGCAGCGGGAATACATGCCCCGGGCTGACGATATGACGCTGTTCGGCGCTGGAACGCAGTGCCGCAGCAATGGTGGTGAGGCGGTCCTGGGCAGAAACCCCGGTGGTGATCCCTTCGGCCGCCTCGATGGTGACGGTGAAGCCGGTGCCATGGCGGGCCTGGTTGTTCTGCACCATGGGCGCCAGCTGCAACGCATCGACGGTGGCTTCGTCCAGGCACAGGCAGACGATACCGCTGCAATCGCGAATCATCATGGCCATGGTTTGCAGCGTAATGTTTTCGGCGGCGGCGATGATGTCCGCCTCGTCTTCGCGGTCGTCATCGTCCAGCAACAGGACAGGGCGCCCAGCCTTGAAGGCGGCGATGGCGGCGGAAACATTGGGGTGGTGCGCGTGGTGCTGGGTGGACATGAAACGCTCCTCGTGAATGATCGATGAACGTCTCGGGGCGAACAAAATGCGTGCGCAGGGGCGCCCGGATGGCCCCCGCCTGACGCCTTCTTTCATCCGGACTATGACCGTCGGCTCTGGAGTTGCACCAGATCTGCTGACCCCCGGCATGGCCGGGGCGCTCGCGGGCTCATCTTTCGATTTACCGCCGGTGGGGACTTTCACCCCGCCCTGAAGACCGCCACAGCATACCGCACGTGGCCACCCCGCTGGCAAGCCGCGGTTCTACGACCTTTGGCGGTAGCGTGGGGCGGGCGTTGTGGAAGGTGCTGACAGGCTTACCGCGACATCCCTTCAATCACCTGCTTCAGCGAAGCCGGCAACATAGGCCCATGCCCCAACCCGGCAAACCGCTCGAAACGAACCTGCAAGCCTGGCACCCTGGCCAGGCTTGCCACCAGCTCACGCGCCGGCCGCTCGACATCGCCTTGCACCTGCGTGCGCGGGTTCGCCGGCTCTTCACTGCCACGCATCAGCAACAGCCGCGGCCGGCTGCTTCCCAGGCGCTGCTCGAGCCCCTGCGCCTCACCCGCGATCGCGCCGTCGTGCCACCATAGCGAAGGGCTGGCAGCCGCATAGTCGCTGAATGACCAAGGCCGGGTGAAAAGCGCATGCAAAACGGCCAGCCCGCCATAGGAATGCCCCCACAATGTCTGCCGTTGCAGGTCGATCGGTGCCACATCTGCCACCATCGCCCGCATGCGCCCGGTCAGCAGGTCCAGGAAAACGTCGGCACCGCCACTGGGCGCTCCGGTCAGTGGGTCAAGCTGCTCAGCCTGGCCAGGCACCGCCGGGGTGTAATCCCGGGTGCGCCCGGCACGGTCGATACGCTGCTCGGTCTGGTACCCCACCGCCACCAGCAATGGCGCCTGCCCTGCGGCAAGCCGGCCCAGCTGCTGGCCATCCAGTGCGCCCAGCGCGGCATTGCCATCGAGCATCCACAGCACCGGGTAGCCCGCCGCTGGCGCCGGCTGGTTCGGTTTGCCGACCCACAGCCGGTAATGCCGCTGGCCGTCGGCCGAGTCCAGGTCGAGCTGAGTGAAGCGGTAGGCCAGGTCATGGCGCTGCAGCAGTGAGGTGTCCATCTTCTGCTCATGGTCGGGCTGCGCAAGGGCAACATGAGCAGCAAGCGGCTGTGCCAGGCACAGTGCCATCGTCATGGCCAGGGTCAACTTGCTCATCAGGCATCTCTTCAGGGCTTTGCAGGCGCGCAAAGCGGGAACAGCAAGATGATAATCAGTCCTGATTGAGGGTAAAGCGCATTAACTTTCTAAACAGTCCCGGGCCGCCGGCAAGGTCATGTGCAGGCACAGGCCAGGGTGGCCATTGCTGGCCCACAAGCGGCCACCCTGCAGTTCGATGGCGCGGCGGGCGATGGCCAGGCCCAGGCCAAAGCCAGCGCCACTTTCGGTCAGCCGCTGGTAAGGCTGGAAGATGCGCTCCAGGTCGGCGTGCGCGACCCCCGGCCCCTGGTCACTCAGGCGCAGGTGCCAGTAATCCCCCTCGCGCCAGCCATCCAGGCTGACCCGGCCTTCGGCGGGCGAGTGGCGAACGGCATTGCGGATCAGGTTTTCCAGGGCCTGGGCCAGGCTGTCGAGGTTGGCCTGCACCCGGCACGCGGTGCCCAACGAACAAGGCAGGCGGCTTGGCGCCCAGCCACTTTCGAAACAGACGTCCTGGCACAAGGCTTCCCAGACGGCCACCATCAGCACCGGCTCGGTCGGCAGGCTGGGCTGTTCGGTGTCCAGCCAGGCCAGGTCCAGGGTGTCCTCCAGCAGCTTTTGCATGTCGGCGACTTCGCGGTCCAGGCGCTCGCGCAACTGCGGCGGCGGCAAGTCGCTGTCATGGGCGATGCGCAGCCGCGCCAACGGCGTACGCAGCTCGTGGGACAGCGTACGCAGCAGCAGGCGCTGTTGCTCCAGGCTCTGGCGCAGGCGTACCGCCATGTGCTCGAAGGCTTGTGCCAGCTCACCCAGCTCATCGCGGCGCTCCTGCAACGGCAGCGCGGGGCTGTCTAGGTCGTCGGCCCGCAAGGCGTCGGCCCGGTCGCGCAGGCGGTTCAGGGGAACTACCAGATGGCGGTACAGGGCCAGGCCCAGCAACAGGGCAAGCAGGGTGGGGGCGACCCCATGGGTGATCAGGTGGGTCCAGGGCGTGAGGCCAGTGGGTAGCAGGCGTTCGGGTAATTGCATCACCAGCCGGCCATTTTCGGGGTGTTGCGGGAACGCGATGCTGACGTACGGCAGTTCGTCCTGCAGGCGCCGGCTCATGGGCCAGTTCAGCTTGCGCATGAAGGTAAGGTGGCTGGCCTCCTCGGCGCTCAGTGGCGTGGTGCCCAGGCTTTGCAGGTGGGGGCCGATCAAGGCTGCCCAGGTGCCTTCGGTACGTTGCAGCTGCCTGCGCCAGGCTTCGGCGCCCGTGGCGCCGCCTTGGTTCCAGGCGTGTTCGGCCTGTTGCGCGTAGCGCGCCAGGTATTGCTGGTCAGCCGGCGACAGGAAGTAGGTACTGCGTTCCACCGACAGCCCCCAGGTCCAGATCAGCCAGGTCAGCAGCAGACAGAAACCGACCTGCAACAGGGCCAGTTTCCACAGCAGGGGGTGCCGCCGCATCAGGGCTGGTCCGTGTCTATCAGGATGTACCCTTGGCCCCTGACCGCCTGGATCTGCAAGTGCTGGGCGCTGATGTCGGCCAGCTTGCGGCGCAAGTTGCACACATGCACATCCAGGCCACGGTCCAGGCGCGTGTAGGCGCGGTGCAGCACGGTCTGGTAGAGGAAAGGTTTGCTCAAGGCCTCGCCGGGGTGAGCCCGCAGCGTGGCCAGCAGGCGGAATTCGGATGCGGTCAGCCCGGCAGGCCTGCCCTGGTGAAGGGCGTCCTGGCGCTCATGGTCCAGCATCACTGCCCCCCCATCGGCCCGCAACGCCGGCCCGCGGTCGAGCGCCACGCGCCGTAGCAGGGCATCGACCCGGGCGTCGAGTTCGGCCAGGCTGAACGGCTTGGGCAGGTAATCGTCCGCGCCCCGGGTAAAGCCACTGATGCGATCCTGTTCGGCCCCCAGCGCCGACATCAGCATCACTGGCACCGCTTGCTGGTGGCGCAGTTCGTCCAGCAGGCTGAGGCCGTCGATGCCCGGCAGCATGATGTCCAGCAAAACCAGGTCGAAGCGTGATTGCCGTATGGCACTCAGGGCCTGGCTGCCATTGGCGCAGGCCAGCACCTGAAACCCACGGTTGAGGAAATGGCGTTCCAGGTCCTGGCGCAGGCGTGGGTCGTCTTCGGCAAGGAGCAGTGAGGTGGGCACGTTGAGCCTTGAATGAGAATTTCTATCAGTTAGCCATCATCCCATTGACCGTGGGGCGAGGGCAACGCCGCAATGTGTTAAGAAGGTTAATCATGCTGCACCCCGGTTTTCGCTCCGGTATCTTCCGCAAAAAGCAATTTCTGTCGTTTGCGAATTATTATCAATTGGGCGAGGGTGTGTCATGAGCGGTTTGAACAGTGTGGGGGGCCCGCGACGGGTGCGGGGCTGGCTGGTAGTAGGGCTGCTGGCGCCCTTTTCGGTGTCGGCACTGGCTGAAACGGTAGCGACGCAGGCGGCCGGTGGTGGCAACTCGCTCGACCTGCCGGCACTGACCATCGAGGGCAACCGCCTGTACGACATGCTGCCTTCGGAGCAAACCGGCGGCTACAGTGTCGATGCTGCAACCGTGGGCACCAAGACCCCGGCGGCGCTCAAGGACATCCCGCAGTCGATTACGGTGTACACCCAGGATTACGTCAAGGATCGCCAGTTCGTGCACCTGGATGACCTGGCCAAGTACACCGCCGGCCTGCGGACCCTGACCAACGACAGTGGCCGCTCATCCATCTATGCCCGTGGCTACGAGTACAGTGAGTTCAATATCGACGGGCTACCGGCGCCCATGGCCAGCATCTTCGGTACTGTACCGTCGTTGGCAGCGTTCGACCGGGTCGAAATCATGCGCGGCCCGGCGGGGCTGTTCAGCAGCACCAGCGAGCTGGGCGGCATCGTGAACATGGTGCGCAAGCGCCCCACCGCCGAGTTCCAGGGCCACGTCGAAGGCAGCTATGGCACATGGGACACCAACCACGAAGAACTCGACCTGAGCGGGCCGCTGGACGATGCGGGTCGTGTGCGTGGGCGCTTCATCGCTTCGCGTGATGACACCAATGGCGAGGTCGACTACAACGCCAACACCAGCAATAGCTACTATGGTGCCCTGGACATCGACCTGAGCGACGCTACTGCCGTTTCGTTCGGCCTGATGCACGAAGTGAAGAACATCACCCCGCATAATGGCTACCCGGCCACCTTGTCGGGTGAGGTGCCCGACTTCAGCCATTCACGCTTCCTCGGGGCCGACTGGAACTACTTCGACGGCAAGACCACCGACCTGGTCGCCGAACTGACCCACCGCTTCGACAACGGCGGTTACGGCCGTATTGCCGCCCGTGGCTCCCACCGCGACACCCAGTACCTGTACGCCTTCACCGCCACCAACGCCACTACCGGTGGCAATTCCGAGCGTGCCAGCGCCCGCGATTTCACGCAGGACACCTACTCGCTGGACGCCAGCTACAGCCAGCCGTTCGAGACCTTCGGCCAGGTCAGCGAGTTCGTGGTCGGCAGCGACTACAAGAACTACGACACCGAGTACCTCAATGGCACGACCAACCTGGGCGCCATCAACGTCAACACCTACTCGCCAAAGCAGTTTGCCAAGCCGTCGCCCAACTACAGCACCGAAACCGGTATGCAGGAAGAGGAATATGGCCTGTACTCCAAGGTTACCTTCCGCCCCGTCGAGCGCCTGGCGCTGATCGCCGGTGGGCGTTTCAGCTGGTACCGCGGTGACTTCTACACCACCACCCTCGGCAGTGGCGCCAGCACCAACGACAGCAAGCGCGTCGACGGCCACTTCACCCCCTACGGCGGCGTGGTCTACGACCTCACCGACACCCACGCGCTGTACGCCAGTTATTCGCAGGTGTTCAAGCCGCAGTCAGCCACCGACAGCAGCGGCCGGGTGTTGAAGCCCCGGGAAGGCGAGCAGTATGAATTCGGCTTGAAAAGCAGCTACTTCGGGGGCGACCTGAACACGCGGTTGTCGGTATTCCGCCTGACCGACAAGCACCGTTCTACCACCCTGTACGACGCCGATGGCGTGGCGACCACCGACTCGGTAGCCGCCGGTAAAACCCGGGTCAAGGGCGCGGAAGTGGAAGTAAGCGGCAAGCTGACGCCGAACTGGGAACTGCTGGCCGGCTACACCTGGATGGAAACCGAAACCGTCAAGGGCGATGCCGAGACCACGTTCTTCATCATGCCGCGCAACCAGGCCTCATTGTGGAGCAAGTACACCATCAGCCGAGGCCCGTTGAGCGGCCTGGCAATCGGGGGCGGTATTTCGGCGATGAGCGACTTTTACGCCGAGAACGGTGGCGTGCGCATCGATGCGCCAGGGTATGCCACGGTGGATGCGATGCTGTCGTACCCGGTCACTTCGCAGCTGACCGCCACATTCAACGCCAACAACCTGTTCGACCGCGATTACTTGTCGCGCGTGGGCTCGACGTCGACCTTCAACTTCTATGGGCCGTCGCGCAGCATGATGGTGGGCGCGCGCTATGACTTCTGAGGGTTGCTCTGGCTGAAAGCGCTCTGCCCGGGCGGGCAGGCGAGTATGCGGGGGCATTAAAAAGCCGGCTTGTGGCCGGCTTCTCGGGGACGCTTCCGACTAATTTATGGTAAGCCGCAATCGCCTTAACTATGTGGCCATCAAGGGCCTGGAAGAGATGGCAGACACCCGTGTGAGATGTCGCCGAGCCCTCTGGACTGCGGCTTGCGCCGGTCGGGGCTGGATGTGCGGCGTAGCATACAAGGGCACGCTCTGGATGCCCAGCAAAAAATGGCACAGGGTGTTTCAACCGGGCCGCTGCTGGCGAAAATACGACCAGTGAAACACCCAACCAAGCACTTCCAGGCCCTGCGCCTGGCGCTGCGCCGGGGTATAGCGCTCAACCGCATAGTTGCGCCGGTCCTGGCTGTGCAGGTACAGCGTGCCATGTTGGCCGAGGCTGAGGGTATTCACCCGCAGCGCGCCGTTGTGCAGCAAGGCGTAGGTTTCGCCCTGGAACACCTGGGTCATGCTCACGTCGATCACCAGCACCGCCTCCTGCGGGATCAGCGGCAGCATGTTGCTGTCGGGCATCGTCACGCTGATTGCATCGTCGGCCCGAACCCCCAACCCCTGCAGCGCTTTTGCCGGCAGGCGCAGGTGTTTGCTGGCGACTGGGCTGAGCAGGCCGTCATGCAGTTCGTAGTACGGCACCTTGACCAGCCGGCCATGGTCCACCAGCAGCGGGGACGGCGCAGGCGTGTGCAACTTTCGCGGCCGGGCGTTGCGCAGGATCGGGCTGGGGTGCTTGGGCCCTTCGCCCGTGTGCAGCCAGCGGCGATGCACACAGAACAGGTCTGCCATTTCGTCCAGCCGTGCCAGGGGCACGCCGCGCTTGACCCAATTGTTGACGTGCTGCGGTGTGACGCCGCGTTGGGCAGCGAAATCGGAAGGGGTAAGGCCGCATTCGTGAAGCAGGGCCCTGAGGCGGTCACCGGAGGTCTTCATGCCAGCGAGTGTAGCGGCGCGGTGCCAGCAAGGATATCAACTTGATGTTGACGGGGCTTGTATGAAAAGTGGCTGGTTGTAGGGCACAGCTGTAGGGCTGTGTAGGAGTATTCGCCGAGTACAGCGATTGGCCATAAAAAAACCCCGCCATGGCGGGGTTCTTCCTGCAACCGGTATCAGCCCTTGTAGGCAGCGACCGATTTGGTGATCGCGGCACGGGCAGCGTCAGCGCCTTCCCAGCCTTCGATCTTGACCCACTTGCCCTTCTCGAGGTCTTTGTAGTTGGCAAAGAAGTGCTCGATCTGCTGAATCAGCAGGGCTGGCAGGTCGGTGTATTCCTTCACGTCGACGTACAGCTGCGACAGCTTGTCGTGAGGAACCGCGATGACCTTGGCGTCGCCGCCGCCGTCGTCGGTCATGTTCAGTACGCCAACCGGGCGGGCGCGGATAACCGAGCCTGGGGCGACCGGGTACGGGGTAACGACCAGCACGTCGAGTGGATCACCGTCGTCCGCCAGGGTGTTCGGGATGAAGCCGTAGTTGGCTGGGTAGAACATCGGGGTAGCCATGAAGCGGTCGACGAACAGCGTGTCGCTGTCCTTGTCGATCTCGTATTTGATCGGCGCGTGGTTGGCCGGGATCTCGATGGCGACGTAGATGTCGTTCGGCAGGTCTTTGCCCGCCGGAATCTTGCTGTAGCTCATTGGGCAGTGCCCCCGTGTTTGACCAAAAAAGTGGCGGCGATTATAGGCACATTCTGCCGGGGCATGCCACGCCTGGCCTGATGTGCGGCCGCGTCAGGCGTGGCTTTCGCGGTAGTCGGGGTGCTCGGCCTGAAGCCGGCGCAGGCGCGCCAGCGGGTCTTGCCGGTAGAACAGCGCCAACTGCTGATAGACCAATGGATAGGCCTGATGGAGCAGGTCGGGGGCACTAAAGAAGTATTCGCTGGTGACGGCAAAAAACTCGGCGGGGTTCTCTGCCGCATAGGGGTCGATGGCGGATTCGGCGTCGGGGTTGGCATCGAGCTGGCGGTTGAGGTCGTCGTAGGCCTGTTGCATGGCGGTGGCCCACTCGGCCACGGGCATGCCGCTGTGCAGCGGCGGCAGGCCGTTGGCATCGCCATTGAGCATGTCGAGCTTGTGCGCCAGTTCGTGGATGACCAGGTTGTAGGCCTCCCAGCCGCCACTGGCCAGTACGCCGTTCCAGGCCAGGATGATCGGGCCCTGCTGCCAGGCCTCGCCACTGTGCTCGCCGTCCCACACGTGCTCCACGCCACTGGCATCGCGGTGGCGCTGCGGGCTCTTGAAGTCGTCGGGGTAGAGCACGATTTCGTGAAAGCCCTGGTACCAGTTCAGTTCGCCCAGGTGCAGCAGTGGCAGTTGCGCCTGGGCGGCGAGCAGCAGCCGCTGCTGGTCGCCCAGTTCAACGCCCGGCAGGCACGTGAGGTGCTTGTCGAGCAGGAACAGGATGCAGGCTTCGCGCAGCCAGTGGTCTTCTTCGTCGGTGATGCCGTCCAGCATCGGCAGGCTCTCGCGAACGGCCTGCCATTGCTGTGGCGTGATCGGATAGCGTGCCAAGGCCCGCTTGCGCCGCCAGGCGCGGAACGACCACATGCTGGCCGGTCAGTGCGCCTTGGCTGCGCGGCCCAGGCGGGTACGCAGCAGGCCGAGGATCATTGGTACCAACGACAGGATGATGATGCCCACCACCATCAGCGACAGGTGTTGCTTGATGAACGGCACGTTACCGAAGAAGTAGCCCAAGGTGACCAGGCCACCTACCCACAGCAACGAGCCGGCCACGCTGAAGCCCAGGAAGCGCGGGTAATGCATGTGGGCAATACCGGCCACGAACGGGGCGAAGGTGCGCAGAATGGGCAGGAAGCGCGCCATGGTCACGGTCTTGCCGCCGTGGCGCTCGTAGAAGTCGTGGGTCCGCTGCAGGTAATCGCGACGGAAGATCTTCGAATTGGGGTTGTTGAACAAACGTTCGCCTGCCGTGCGCCCGATCACGTAGTTGGTGCTGTCGCCCATGATTGCAGCAGCCATCAGCAGGCCGGCCAGCAAGACCGGGTCCATGCCGCCCCCTGCGGCTACGGCGCCGGCGATGAACAGCAACGAATCGCCCGGCAGGAAGGGCATCACCACCAGCCCGGTTTCACAGAAGATCACGGTAAACAGGATGGCGTAGATCCAGGGGCCGTAATTGGTGACCAGCAAATCGAGGTAGGCATCGAGATGCAGGATAAGGTCGAGCGGGTTGAAATCCATGTACAGCACCTGTGTTCTTGGGCGTAGGCTCGGTTTACCGGCGGATGGGTAAATTTTCACACATGACAGGCGTGCCATTATACGGCTAAGTGACGATCATGCCCGGGGAGTTTGTAGCGGGGGGTTACTGCACGCGGTAGTGCCGTATCCGCCCCTGGGCGGGCTTGCCCGCGCAGGGGCGGACGCAGGTCAATCCTGATTGATGGGCAGAATGTAGCTCTTGAACTCGGTATCTTCACGAAAACCGATGGACTCGTAGGTCTTGTGCGCCGTGTCATTGTTGCTGCTTGTGGACACCCGCATGCGCACGGCGTTGGTGTCCTTGGCCATTTTCTTCGCTTCGCGCATCAGGTGGTCGGCTACCAGCATGCGCCGGGAGTCTTCGGCCACGTAGATATCGTTGAGGATCCATACCCGCTTCAGCGACAGCGACGAGTAGCTCGGGTACAGCTGGCAGAAGCCCAGCAGCTTGTTGTCGTCATCATCGGGGAGCGCCAGGTAGATCACCGATTCGTCCCGCTGCAGGCGTTTTTCCAGGAAGCTGCGCGAGCTGTCGGGGTAGGGCAGTTGCCCATAGAATTCACGGTATTTGACGAACATAGGCGTCAACAGGTCGAGGTGTTCCAGTTTTGCCTTGATGATGCGCATGTGCGGCCCTCAGAGTCCATTAGGGAAAACAGCGGATTGCCAGCAGCTTCGAGGGCATGCTGCCCCAAGCCCGGTCCGCGGCGCAATCCGCTTTGCATGACAGGGTGTTCAGCCCTCGCCAAGCAGGAAGTTGCCTCGCTGCGCGGGGCCATGTTCGCTGTCGATGCTATGGACCTCGGCTTCGTCCTTCAGATTCACCCCCGACAGCTGGCGCCGGCAGGCTTCACGCATCAGGTACAGCAGGCGGTGTGCGGCCATGCCATAACTCAAGCCCTCCAGGCGCACGTTGGAAATGCAGTTGCGGTAGGCATCGGTCAGGCCGACCTTTGGCGCATAGGTGAAATACAGCCCCAGGCTGTCGGGCGAACTGAGCCCGGGCCGCTCGCCGATCAGCATTACTGTCATGCGAGCGCCCAGCAGTTCACCCACCTCATCGGCCACTGCCACGCGGCCCTGCTGCACCAGCACCACCGGTGCGCTGGTCCAGCCGTCGGCGGCGGCCTGTTCCTCGAACCGGCTCAGCAACGGCAAGGTATGCCGGTGCACGGCAAGCGCCGATAGGCCATCGGCAACCACGATGGCCAGGTCGACCCCGCCTGGGTTGGCCTGGGCGTGCTGGCGCAGGGTGGCGACCGATGCTTCGTTCAGGCGCCGGCCCAGGTCGGGCCGTTGCAGATATTCGTGGCGGTCGCTGGCGGCGCTGTGCAGCACCAGGCTTTCCCGGCCGCGTTCAGCCAGCTGGGTAGCCAGGCCAGCGTGGTCGAACGCCAGGTGCACGGCATCACGGGCCTGGGCATGGGCGAACTGGAAGTCCAGTTGCGCCCCGGTCGGCAGGCTGGTACCGCTGCGGCCCAGGGCGATACGCGCCGGGGTCAGCGTGCGCAGGGCCAGCCAAGGGTTTTCAGGGGTAGGGGTGCGATGGTCCATGGTGATCCCTATGCAAGCTGTGCCAAGGCCTGGCGGAAGGCCGGCGGCAGGTTGTCACCGAAGCGCACCCGGCCATCGGCCTGGGTGAAGATGCCGGTGTGGGCCAGCCATGCCTCGAATTCCGGCCCGGGCTTCAGGCCCAGGGTCTGGCGCGCGTAGAGCGCGTCGTGGAACGAGGTGGTCTGGTAGTTGAGCATGATGTCGTCGGAGCCGGGGATACCCATGATGAAGTTGATCCCGGCGACACCCAGCAGGGTCAGCAGGGTGTCCATGTCGTCCTGGTCGGCCTCGGCGTGGTTGGTGTAGCAGATGTCGCAGCCCATCGGCACGCCCAGCAACTTGCCGCAGAAGTGGTCTTCGAGCCCGGCGCGGATGATCTGCTTGCCGTTGTACAGGTACTCCGGGCCAATGAAACCGACCACGGTGTTGACCAGGAACGGCTTGAAGTGGCGGGCCACGGCATAGGCGCGGGTTTCGCAGGTTTGCTGGTCGACCCCGTGGTGGGCATTGGCCGACAGCGCACTGCCCTGGCCGGTTTCGAAGTACATCAGGTTCTGCCCCAGGGTGCCGCGCTTGAGCGAAAGGCCGGCTTCGTAACCCTCCTGCAGCACGTTCAGGTTGATGCCGAAGCCGGCATTGGCCGCTTCGGTACCGGCGATGGACTGGAACACCAGGTCCAGCGGCACGCCGCGGTTGATCGCTTCGATGGAGGTGGTGACGTGGGTCAGCACGCAGGACTGGGTGGGTATGTCGTAGCGCTGGATGATGGCATCGAGCATTTCCAGCAGGGCGCAGATCGAGGCAATGCTGTCGGTTGCCGGGTTGATGCCGATCATGGCATCGCCGTTGCCGTACAACAGGCCGTCGAGAATGCTGGCGGCAATGCCGGCCGGCTCGTCGGTCGGGTGGTTGGGCTGCAGGCGGGTCGACAGGCGCCCGCGCAGGCCCATGGTGCCGCGAAAACGGGTGACCACACGGATTTTTTGCGCCACCAGCACCAAGTCCTGCACGCGCATGATCTTCGATACCGCCGCCGCCATTTCCGGGGTCAGCCCTGGCGCCAGGGCGCGCAGGCTGTCCTCGTTGGCCTCTTCACTCAGCAACCAGTCACGCAGGCCGCCGACGGTGAGGTGGCTGACCGGCGCAAATGCCTGGGCATCATGGCTGTCGATGATCAGCCGGGTGACCTCGTCGGCTTCGTAGGGGATCAGGGCTTCGTTGAGAAAATGCGTCAGCGGGATATTGGCCAAGGCCATCTGCGCGGCTACGCGCTCGCCGTCGTTGCTTGCCGCAACGCCTGCCAGGTAGTCCCCGGAGCGCGCCGGGCTGGCCTTGGCCATGACATCCTTGAGGCTGTCGAAGCGGTAGACCAGGTGGCCGACCGTGTGTACGAAACTTGCCATACAGAATCTCCAGAGCCGCGGGTTGCCCCGCGGCGGGTGGCGCCGGTCAGTGCAGAGCCTCTTCGGCCTGCTGGATCGCGGCGAATTCCTCTTCCGGGGTGCCCGCTACCAGGTGGTGGCGGCTGTAGAAAGCAAAGTAGGCAATTAATACCGCATAGATCACTGCGGCGCCAATCACCACGCGCGGGTCCACCAGGAAACCGGCGACCACGGCGATGCACGCCAGCACCAGGGCCAGGCCGGAGGTGAAGATGCCGCCAGGGGTACGGTACGGGCGCTCCATCTTCGGCCGGCGGATGCGCAGGGTGATATGCGCAGCCATCATCAGCACGTACGACAGCGTAGCGCCGAATACCGCGACCAGGATCAGCAGGTCGCCCTGGCCTGTCAGCGACAGCGCAAAACCGATGATGCCAGGAATGACCAGGGCCATGACCGGCGCCTTGCTCTTGTTGGTTTCCGACAGCTTGCGCGGCAGGTAGCCGGCGCGGGACAGGGCGAAAATCTGCCGGGAATAGGCGTAGATGATCGAGAAGAAGCTGGCGATCAGGCCGGCCAGGCCGACCAGGTTGACGAAGCTGCCCATCCAGGTAGCGCCGCCGTAGGCTTTGGCCAATGCTTCGACCAGGGGGTTGCCGGAAGCTTTCAGCGCCTCGGAACCCGCGCCGCCAGGGCCGACCACCAGGATCAGCAGGGCAAAGGCCAGCAGCACCAGCATGGCGCCGATCAGGCCGCGTGGCAGGTCACGCTTGGGGTTCTTGGTTTCTTCGGCGGCCAGCGGCACGCCTTCGACGGCGAGGAAGAACCAGATGGCATACGGGATCGCCGCCCATACCCCGACATAGCCGAACGGCAGGAAGCTGCTGGCGCCGACAGCGTCCGTTTTGGCGATGTCGAACAGGTTGGCTGCATCGAAATGGGGCACCATGGCCACCAGGAACACCGCCAGGGCAATGGCGGCGATGGCCGTGATGATGAACATCAACTTCAGTGCTTCGCCCACCCCGAAGATGTGGATGCCGATGAACACCACGTAGAACGCCAGGTAGATCATCCAGCCGCCAATGCCGAACAACGACTGGCAGTAGGCGCCGATGAAGGTCGCGATGGCGGCGGGGGCGATCGCGTATTCGATGAGGATCGCCGTGCCGGTAAGGAAACCGCCCCAGGGGCCGAAGGCGCTGCGGGCAAAGCCGTAGCCACCGCCAGCGGTCGGGATCATCGAGGAAAGCTCGGCCAGCGAGAAGCACATGCACAAGTACATGGTGGCCATCAGCAGGGTCGCGAGGAACATGCCGCCCCAGCCACCTTGGGCCAGGCCGAAGTTCCAGCCGGCGTAGTCGCCGGAAATGACATAGGCCACCCCCAGGCCGACCAGCAGCACCCAGCCGGCCGCGCCTTTTTTCAATTCACGTTGCTGGAAATAGTCCGAACCGACCTTCTCGAAGTCGACGGAAGAGCCTGCCGGCGAGCCCGCGGATTGATCGCTTGGCATAGTTTCACCTGTTGTTTTTCTTGGTGGGCGGAAGGGATCCGCGCCGATGGTGATGGGTACTGCAGGAAGCGAGCCAGGGAGCTGCAAGACTGAAGCTGCAAGCTGCAAGAGAAAAGCGAGTCGGCGGGCGATTCGCTTTATTCTTGCGGATTGAAGCTTGAAGCTTGAAGCTTGCAGCTAGTTGCTTAGAAGAAGCCCAACGGGTTGATGTCGTAGCTCACCAGCAGGTTCTTGGTCTGCTGGTAGTGGTCGAGCATCATCTTGTGGGTTTCACGCCCAACCCCGGACTTCTTGTAGCCACCGAACGCGGCATGCGCCGGGTACAGGTGGTAGCAATTGGTCCATACACGGCCAGCCTTGATCCCGCGGCCCATGCGGTAAGCGCGGTTGATGTCGCGGGTCCACACGCCGGCGCCCAGGCCGAACTCGGTGTCGTTGGCAATCGCCAGCGCTTCGGCTTCGTCCTTGAAGGTGGTGACGCTGACCACCGGGCCGAAGATTTCCTCCTGGAACACGCGCATGCGGTTGTTGCCCTTGAGCAGGGTCGGCTGGATGTAGTAACCGGTGGCCAGCGAGCCTTCGAGTTTTTCAACCTTGCCACCGGTCAGCAGCTCGGCACCTTCCTGCTGGGCGATCTCGAGGTACGAGAGGATCTTCTCGAACTGCTGCTGCGAGGCCTGTGCGCCAACCATGGTGTCGGTGTCCAGAGGGTCGCCGCGCTTGATCTGCAGCACCTTCTTCATCACCACTTCCATGAACTGCGGGTAGATCGACTCCTGCACCAGCGCGCGGGATGGGCAGGTGCACACTTCGCCCTGGTTGAAGAAAGCCAGCACCATGCCTTCGGCCGCTTTCTCGATGAAGCTCGGCTCGGCTTGCATGATGTCTTCGAAGTACACGTTCGGCGACTTGCCGCCCAGTTCCACGGTAGACGGGATGATGTTTTCGGCGGCGCATTTCATGATGTGCGAGCCAACCGGGGTAGAGCCGGTGAAGGCAATCTTGGCGATGCGCTTGCTGGTCGCCAGCGCTTCACCTGCTTCGCGGCCATAGCCCTGCACCACGTTGAGCACGCCTTTGGGCAGCAGGTCACCGATCACTTCCAGCAGCACGGTGATGCCCAGCGGGGTCTGTTCGGCCGGCTTGAGCACCACGCAGTTGCCAGCGGCCAGGGCCGGTGCAAGCTTCCAGGCGGCCATCAGGATCGGGAAGTTCCACGGGATGATCTGCCCGACCACGCCCAGCGGTTCGTGGATGTGGTAGGCCACGGTGCCTTCGTTGATTTCGGCGGCGCCACCTTCTTGTGCACGAATGCAGCCAGCGAAATAGCGGAAGTGATCGACCGCCAGCGGAATGTCGGCATTCAGGGTTTCGCGGATCGGTTTGCCGTTGTCCCAGGTTTCGGTAATGGCCAGCAGTTCGAGGTTCTGCTCGATGCGGTCGGCGATTTTCAACAGCACATTGGAGCGGTCCTGCACCGAGGTGCGGCCCCAGGCGTCGGCGGCAGCGTGGGCAGCGTCCAGTGCCTTGTCGATGTCTTCGGCAGTTGAGCGGGGGAATTCGGCAATCGGCTGGCCGTTCACCGGGGACGTGTTGGTGAAGTATTCACCCTTTACCGGAGGAACGAACTCACCACCGATGTAGTTACCGTAGCGGTTCTTGAAGGAAACCTTCGCGCCTTCGGTACCGGGATGTGCGTAACGCATGGTGTGTCTCCTGGCTATTGTGTTTGTTAGGGAGTTGGAAAGCGTAGAGCAAAGGTTAGGCCAGCGTGGGCGGCACCCGTAAAATCAATGGCTTGGGCGGGTGTGGCGGGCACTTGGCAGCCAGCCTGTGCCGGTTGCGGTACGCCTGGGGGTGACATTTTGTGCCGTTCACGACACGTCACCCGGGGGTGCATTGCAATGCCTTCGCCGGTGGAGGATGCTGGTGGCACGCTCTATCTGCGGAGAACTACAACAATGCAGAGCAATCACTTCAGCCGCCATGCCCGGCAGGTCCACACTGTGGCCCATGGTGGTGCTGGCGAGGGCGTCAGCGACCCCTCCATTGCCCGCTCCTGGCTGCGTTGCCTGGAGGACTACCACCTCGACCCAACGGTGATCGAGGCGCCGGTGGTGCTCGAGCACGGGCGCTTGCTGGAAAGCCGCGAGCGCTTGCGCCAGGTGCTGCAGATCGCCGACCACGAAATGAACAGCCTGCACCAGCAACTCTCCGGGGCCGGCCATGCGGTGTTGCTGACCGATGCCCGCGGGGTGATCCTCAATTGCGTCAGCGCGGCCAGCGAGCGGCGCAGCTTCGAGCATGCCGGGCTGTGGCTGGGCGCCGACTGGAGCGAGGCGCGTGAAGGCACCAATGGCATCGGCACCTGCCTGGTCGAGCGCCAGGCGCTGACCATCCACCAGAACGAGCACTTCCGCGGCCGCCACACCGGGCTTACGTGCTCGGCCAGCCCGGTGTTCGACCCCCATGGCGAGTTGCTGGCGGTGCTCGACGTATCCTCGGCACGCCCCGACGTTTCACGGCAAAGCCAGTTCCATACCATGGCCTTGGTCAACCTGTCGGCCAAGATGATCGAAAGCTGCTACTTCCTGCGCCATTTCGAGCAGCAGTGGCTGCTGCGTTTTCACCTGCAGGCGGAGTCGGTTGGCCTGTTCAGCGAGGGCCTGCTGGCCTTCGACGGTGATGGCCGGATCTGCGCGGCCAACCAGAGCGCCCTGAACCTGCTGGGCAGCGTACGCAGCGGTGTGCTGGGCCAGCCGTTGGAGCGGTTTTTTGCCTGCAGCCACGATGAGCTGTTCGGCCGCGCCACGCCCGGGGGCAGCACGGCCTGGCCGCTGCGCACCCTGGACGGCCGCCAGGTGTTCGCCAGCCTGCGCGGGCAGGCGCGCGCGCCTGTATGGTCGGTGCCCGTGGCCCAGCCGCGGCCTACGCGTGCTGCAGAGCCGCTGGTATGCCTGCTCGACCCGGCGTTGCAGAATGATTTCCGCCGCAGTGTGCGGGTGTTCGAGCGCGATGTGCCACTGCTGCTGCGCGGCGAGACCGGCTGCGGCAAAGAGGCCTTTGCTCAGGCCGTGCACCAGGCCAGTGAGCGCCGCAGCCAACCCTTCGTGGCCATCAACTGTGCCTCGATCCCTGAAAGCCTGATCGAGAGCGAGCTGTTCGGCTACCGCGGTGGCAGCTTCACCGGTGCGCGCAAGGAAGGCATGCGCGGCAAGCTGTTGCAAGCCGATGGTGGCACCTTGCTGTTGGACGAGATCGGTGACATGCCGCTGGCCCTGCAGACACGCTTGCTGCGCGTGCTGGAGGAGCGTCAGGTAGTGCCGATCGGCGGCGAGCCACAGGCAGTGGACGTGCGCATTGTCAGCGCCACCCACCGTGACCTGCTGCAGCGGGTCGAGCAGGGCAGTTTCCGTGAAGACCTGTATTACCGCCTCAATGGCCTGGAAGTGGCATTGCCGGCCGTACGCGAGCGCAGTGACAAGGCGCAGTTGCTGGACTTCCTGCTGCGCCAGGAGGCGCAGGGCCAACTGATCGACATCGAACCGAGGGCGCGCCAGGCGCTGCTGGACTTCGCCTGGCCGGGCAACGTGCGGCAGATGCGCAACGTGCTGCGTACCCTGGTGGCGCTTTGCGAAGGTGCCCGCATCACTTTCCCGGATCTCCCTGCCATTGTGCGCAGCCACACCGGGCCTGTGGGAGCGGGCGCGCCCGCGAGGCCGTCTGCCCAGCCGACACAAGGCGAGGGCGTTGCCCCGGTTCGCGGGCTCGCCCGCTCCCACAGGTCCGACAATGGACCAGGTGAGGGTATCGAGGTGTTGCAGGACGCAGAACGGCAAGCGCTCATTGAGGTGCTGCAGGCAAAACACTGGCACCTCACCCGTGTCGCCGAACACTTGGGCATCAGCCGCAATACCTTGTATCGAAAACTGCGCAAACACGGCATCACCCGGGGCGACTGAGCGAAACAGCGGGTGCGATTTGTCGCGCCCTGGGCTACCCTGCCTCGATGTTTTGCGAGGTCGACCATGCATATTCACATTCTCGGTATTTGCGGCACTTTCATGGGCTCGCTGGCAGTGCTGGCCAAGGAGCTTGGCCATCGCGTGACCGGTTCGGACGCCAACGTCTACCCGCCGATGAGCACGCAGCTCGAAGCCCAGGGCATCGAGCTGACCCAAGGCTACGACCCGGCTCAACTGGAGCCGGCACCCGACCTGGTGGTGATCGGCAACGCCATGTCGCGCGGCAACCCGGCGGTTGAGTACGTGCTGAACAAGGGCCTGCCTTATGTTTCCGGCCCGCAGTGGCTGGCCGACCACGTGCTGCAAGGCCGTTGGGTGCTGGCCGTTGCCGGTACCCACGGCAAGACCACCACCAGCAGCATGCTGGCCTGGGTGCTGGAGCACGCCGGCATGAGCCCGGGCTTCCTGATTGGCGGTGTACCGCAGAACTTCTCGGTGTCGGCCCGCCTGGGGGCTACGCCGTTCTTCGTGGTCGAAGCCGACGAGTACGACAGTGCCTTCTTCGACAAGCGTTCAAAGTTCGTTCACTACCACCCGCGCACTGCGATCCTCAACAACCTCGAGTTCGATCACGCAGACATTTTCCCGGACCTGGCCTCGATCGAGCGGCAGTTCCACCATCTGGTGCGCACCATCCCCAGCGAAGGCCTGGTCATCCACCCGACCACCGAACAAGCGCTGGAGCGGGTCATCGGCATGGGCTGCTGGACCCCAGTACACACCACGGGTGAAGGTGGCCAGTGGCAGGCCCGCCTGCTCAGCGCCGATGGCTCGCGTTTTGAAGTGCTGTTCGAGGGCCAGGCGCAAGGCGTGGTGGACTGGGCGCTGACCGGTCAGCACAACGTCGCCAACGCCCTGGCTACCCTGGCAGCCGCTCGCCATGTAGGCGTGGTGCCGGCCATGGGCATCGAGGGCCTCTGCGCCTTCAAGAGCGTCAAGCGGCGCATGGAGAAGGTTGCCGAAGTACAGGGCGTGACCATCTACGATGACTTCGCTCACCATCCGACTGCCATCGCTACTACCCTCGACGGTCTGCGCAAGCGCGTTGGCGAGGCGCCGGTGATCGCGGTAATCGAACCGCGTTCCAACTCGATGAAGTTGGGTGCACACCGCGATGGCCTGCCAGAAAGCGTCAACGACGCCGACCAGGTGATCTGGTACGCGCCGGCCAACCTGGGCTGGGACCTCGCTGCGACTGCTGCGCAATGCAAGGTACCGAGCGTGGTTGCCGAAAGCCTCGAAGCGATCATCGAACGCATCAAGGGCCAGGCCCGCCCGGGCACCCACGTGGTGATCATGAGCAACGGCGGCTTCGGCGGCCTGCATGGCAAGCTGGCCGAGGCGCTGAAGTGAACGGGCCGGAACGCGTTACTCTGGCCATGACGGGCGCTTCAGGCGCCCAGTACGGCCTGCGCCTGCTCGATTGCCTGGTGCGCGAGGACCGCGAGGTGCATTTTCTGATCTCCAAGGCGGCGCAACTGGTAATGGCCACCGAGACCGATGTGCTGCTGCCGGCCAAGCCCCAGGCGATGCAGGCCTTTCTCACCGAATACACCGGTGCTGCCGATGGGCAGATCCGCGTGTATGGCAAGGAAGACTGGATGTCGCCAGTGGCCTCGGGCTCGGGCGCCCCGGCAGCGATGGTGGTGGTGCCGTGTTCCACCGGCACCTTGTCGGCGATTGCCACCGGGGCCTGCAACAACCTGATCGAGCGCGCAGCCGACGTGACCCTCAAGGAGCGCCGCCAGTTGATTCTGGTGCCTCGCGAAGCGCCATTCTCCACCATTCACTTGGAGAACATGCTCAAGTTGTCGCAGATGGGCGCGGTGATTCTGCCGGCGGCGCCGGGCTTCTATCACCAGCCGCAAACCATCGACGACCTGGTCGACTTCGTTGTGGCGCGCATTCTCAACCTGCTGAACATTCCCCAGGACATGCTGCCGCGTTGGGGCGAGCACCATTTCGGGGTGGATGATTGAAACGGGCGCTGGCCGGCTTGCTGGCGCTGGGGTTGCTGAGTGGTTGTGCCACGGTGCGCACGCTTGATGCCAACAAGCCGGGGGGGCCGGTGGTGTATGCCGGTACGCGTCTGGATCTGTATGTGATCAACGGTGGTTGCTGTCCGCAGAATCGGTTTGGGGCTCAAGCCCCGAGCTATCCGGGGCTGGACCTGCCAGGTAGCATGCTGCTTGATACCCTGTTGCTGCCGTTGTCCTTGCTGACTGCTGCTGGTGTAGGCTTCCAGGCCACAGGGGGGCTGTGAGGGGTTGCACGGTCCTGTGGTGTGGGAGCGGCCTTGCGTCGCGAATGGGCCGCAAAGCGGCCCCAGCCATGTTTGTGCTAAAGCTGAAATCCGGGGGCCGCTGCGCGGCCCATTCGCGACGCAAGGCCGCTCCCACAGGTAGCGTGCAATGCTTGCGGCTTACTTCTTGCCCAACCTGCGCAGTTCATCCGACTCCACGATCCGCACCCCGTCTTCTTCCTCGAGGGCCAGGCGCCATAGCGCACGGGCCAGGGTGCAGGCCTCGATCCCCCGGTATTTCCCTGGTATCAGCCGGGACAACGGTGAAACCAACTGCTCTGCCAGCCGCGGCTTGATGCGCTCGCCCAGCAGCAGAGACGGCCGCACGATGGTCAGTTGCGGCCAATCCTGCGCTTTGAGCGCCTCTTCCATCTCGCCCTTCACCCGATTGTAGAAAATCGATGACTTCGGGTCGGCGCCCAAGGCACTGACCACCAGCAAATGCCGTGCGCCCATTTCCCGGGCCCGTTTGCTGAACGCCACCACCATGTCCAGGTCCACCGCGCGGAACGCCGACTCGGAGCCGGCCTGTTTGAGGGTGGTGCCCAGGCAGCAATAGGCAACGTCGACCCTGCCGGCCAGCTGCGGCAGGAACACTGCCGGGTCACCCACCGGGTTTTCCAGGTGCGGATGTTCGGCCAACGGCCGGCGGGTGGGGGCCAGCACGCGGGCGATGGTGGGCTCGTTGAGCAGGCGGTCGAGCAGGTGTTCACCGGTGAGGCCGGTGGCACCGGCAAGCAGGACATGCTGAGGCGTCAAGTACATGATGTCTCTCCCTTGTTACACCCAAGTCTAGTGGTTGCCCGGGTTTTTTGCCTGTGCGCCCACCTTGGCCTGGCTCGTGTTGCGCAATGCTTCTTCGGCCTGTTGCCGGCGCAGTTGCTGCCAATGCTCAAGCACCGCCGGCGGCGCCCACAACTGAGGCTCAGAGGCGTCGAAACCTTCCCTTTGTTCCCTTTCGGCAACACTGCCGCGTGCCAGTTCAAACGCCTGTTTCAGGTCGTCGGTCTGGTTCAGGGCCTGGGCGAACAGGGCTTCGCCAAAGTAGGTGAAATCAGCTTCCTCCGAGCAACCGAAGGAGACACGGTCGGCGCGTGCGGCAGTCATGATCAGGGTACGCTCATCTTTCAGCGGGGCGATATACCCCCCTGAATAGCAGGCCGAGATGACAATGACCTTGTCGCGATCCTTCAGCGGCGCAAGGGCCGTTGCCAGCTCGTCGGCGGACAAGTCGGCCAGTTGCAGGCGGGGTTGGTCGAGCACCAGCTGGTGGTCTGCGCTGCCGTGGCTGGTGAGGTAGATGAACACCAGGTCTTCCGGGCCGCTGCGCTCGGCCAGGGTGCGGGCGGCACGGGTGAGGTTCTCGCGGGTTGCCATGGGGCGGTTGGCCAGGTGGTCGCGGTGGTTGACCAGGGTCACCTGGCCGCGGGCGCCAAAGCGTACCTTGAGCATGTTGCTGACGTAGTCGGCTTCACGCAGGAACACACTCTGTTGGCCATCACCGCCCACCACCAGGCTGTACAGCTGAATCGGCGGGGCCGAGCGCGGCACTGCGGCCAGCGCCTGTTGCAGTAGCCGGCCCTGGTTGAGCAGGGCCAGGTCAAGCGGGTCGGGCAGCAGCGTGCCATGCTGGTCGCGCACGCGCACCCCGTTGGCCCACACGCCGCTTTCGACCTTGCCGTTGGGCAGGATCAGGCGCCCCTTGCCGTTGTAGGCATCGTTGAGGAAGCCGCCTACGTACTGGCTGCCGTCGGCCAGTTGCAAGCTGCCTTGGCCAGACAGCCGCCAGTCGGCGAACGTGCCTTTGTAATGGCTGCCGTCGCTGCCCAGCAATTCACCTTCGCCGATCAGCGAGCCGTCCTTGAATTGGCCGATCCAAACATCGCCATCGGCACTCTCGTAGCGGCCACGGCCTTCAATACGGTTGTCCTTGAACTCGCCGATGTACTGCTCGCCATCGACGCTGTCGTAGGTGCCGCTGCCTTGCAGTTGGCCATTGCTGAAATGGCCGCTGAACCGGTTACCGCTGGCGTCGCTGCGCACCCCCGCGCCGTTGGGCTTGCCCTTGGCGAACAGGCCCTGGTAACGGCTGCCGTCGGCCAGCACCAGCTCGCCGGCGCCGTCGTACAGGTCGTCCTTGAATTGGCCGCGGTAGGTTTGGTCGGCTTGCTTGAGGGTACCTTCGCCATCGCGGCGGCCGTGCTTGAACGTGCCGGCATAGTGGCTGCCCGGTGTGGTCAAATCGCCCAGCCCCTCGAACAGCCCTGCGGCGAACTGGCCGCGGTACACCTCGCCGTTCTGGCCGTGCCATTCGCCCTGGCCATGCCACTGGCCGTCCTTGAAGGTGCCGGCATACCAGCTGCCGTTGGGATAGTCGATTCGCCCCTCACCCTGCAGCAGGCCATCGACCACCTGGCCCCGGTAGCGCCCACCGTCGGGCAGGCGGGCATCCGGCGGCAGCAACGATTCGCCATCGCCACAGGCGGCGAGCAGCAGGACCAGGGTAATGGGGAGCAGTGGACGCATGGCGAGAACCGGGCAATAGGTCTGCCGATTATGACGCAGAATGGGATCCTGAAACAGCGAGCGCCTGCGCTGATGCACATCCCTGTAGGAGCGGCCTTGCGTCGCGATGGGCCGCGCAGCGGCCCCACGATTTCAGCTTCGCTGCAGATATCGCCGGGGCCGCTTCGCGCCCCATCGCGACACAAGGCCGCTCCTACAGGCTTTGTGCCGCTTGTGGGCCTATACCTGTCTTAAAAGCTGGCGCAACCCCTGTGGGAGCGGGCGTGCCCGCGAACACCGGCGAAGCCGGTGCCACAGGTTGAGGTGCAATCAATGCCCGCCTGGTGACACGATGATCTTCACGTTTTCCTCCTTGTTGTTCACCAGTTCCTCAAACCCCAGCTCGACAATCTGCTCCAGCCCGATCCGCCCGGTCACCAGCGGGCGAATGTCCAGCCGCCCGTCTGCAATAAAGGCAATGACATCGGCAAATTCGCCGTTGTACGCCAATGCCCCCAGCACCTGCTTCTCGGTGGATACCAGTTCGAAGAAGTTGAATTCGCTGGGCTCTTCAAAAATGCCTACCAGCACGCACTTGCCGGCCTTACGGATGGTGTCGATGGCCAGTTTGGCCGTGTGCTTGTTGCCGATGCACTCGAAGCTCACATCCGCCCCCAGGCCGCCGGTAAGCGCGCGAATCTCTGCCAGGGCATCGCACTGGCTCGGGTCGAGCACCACACTGGCGCCGACTTCCCTGGCCTTGGCCTTGCGCGCAGATGACATTTCCAGCGCAATCACCTGCGCCGCACCGGCTGCCTTGGCGCACATGATGGTGCACAGGCCGATGGTGCCGGCGCCCACCACCACCACGGTCTGGCCCAGCAAGCTGCCGGCCTTCTTCACCGCATGCATGCCCACCGCCAGCGGCTCGATCAGCGCGCCAGCCTCTGCCGGAAAGCCCTCCGGCAAGCGGTACAGCAGGTTCGCCGGCACATTGACCCACTCGGCGAAGGCGCCGTTGTTCATCAGGCCGGTGAAGGCCAGGCGTTCACAGATGTTGTACAGGCCATGGGTACAGTAGTAGCAGGTGCCGCAATGCTGGCAGGCGTCTGCAGCCACCGGGTCACCGACGGCAAAGCCTTCGACGCCTTCACCCAGTTTGGCGATCTGACCACAGAATTCGTGGCCGAGGATGCACTGGCCCTGGATGCCGGTCAGCGGGTGCGGCGCCTCGACCGGGATGAATACCGGCCCGGCGACGTATTCATGCAGGTCGGAGCCGCAAATGCCGCACCAGTCCACCTTGATCTGTACCCAGCCCGGCGCCGGGTCGGCTGGCAGGGGGACCTGTTCTACGCGAATGTCGTTGCGGCCATGCCATACGGCAGCGCGCATGTGAGTGTGGCTCAAGTCATTCATGGTTGTTCTCCAGGCTCACGGAGTGGGTTCAGTGCTTGCGCAGGAATGCGAGCAATTGCTGGTTGACCTGGTCGGCCGCCTCCATCTGCACCATATGGCCGGCTTCGGGCAGCACCAGTACTTCGGCCTCCAACCCTTCGGCATGGCTGGCCGGGATGATCGCGTCCTTGCCGCCCCACACCACCAGCGCCGGGTGCTGCCCCAGCACGCCACGCAGGTCGTGGCGTTGGCGGTCGCCTTCGGCCAGTGCCGCAGCCAATTGCTGCAGGGCCTGGTCAACGCCTTCCAGGCGCTTGAACCTGAGCATGTCTTCCAGCATCTGCCGGGTGACCAGCGCCGGGTCGGCGAACAGCTGCACCATCTGTGGCTTCAGGGCATTGCGGTTGGCTGCGCTGACGAAGCCTTGCAGGTATTGCCCGTTGATCGCTTCACCCAGGCCGGCACTGGCCACCAGGCTCAGGCTGGCCACCCGCTGCGGTGCCAGGCGCGCCAGGTTCAGGCTGACTGCACCGCCCATCGAATGCCCCCCCAGGTGCGCCTTGGCAATGCCCAGGTGGTCAAGCAGGGCCAGCACGCTCTCGCTCAGTTCATCCAGATCGCCGCGCTGCAGGGCCTTGGCCGACTCGCCATGCCCCGGCAGATCAAGGGCGATCACTCGCCGCTCGGCCGCCAGCGCCGGGTGGTTGAACAGCCAGTTGTTAAGGTCGCCGCCAAAGCCGTGCACCAGCACCAACGGCGTGCCGCCTTCACCCAGCTCGAACCAGCGCAGCAGGCGGCCGCCCACTTCAGCCTTTTGCGGGGCTGGGCCCTGGGCTTGGTCGGCGCCGCCTTCGGCGACGAACTCGGCCTGGAAGCGCTGCACCACGGCATCGATCTCGGCCTCTTCGGCTTCGCCTTCCACCACCACGGCCAGCAGTGCGCCCACCGGCAGGGTTTCATCCGGCCTGGCCACCTGGCGGCGCAGCACGCCGCTGAACGGGGCCTCGACACTGCTGCTGATCTTGTCGGTCTCGACGTCCAGCACCTCATCGCCTTTGGTGATCGGGTCGCCTTCCTGCTTGAGCCAGGTGTCTACCCGGCCCTCGGTCATCGACAGCCCCCACTTGGGCATGGTCAGGGTATGGATCTGGCTCATGCGGCACTCCTTGCAGCTTCGATCACTTTGCGCACGGCGGCCTCGATCTTCGCCGCGTCAGGGATGTACAGGTCTTCCAGAGCGTCGGAGAACGGCACCGGGGTGTGCGGTGCGGTGACCATCTCGATCGGGCCCTTGAGCGCAGCGAAAGCCTTCTGCGCCACCAGGGCACTGATATCGGTGGCCATCGAGCAGCGCGGGTTGGCTTCGTCGATGACTACCAGGCGGCCGGTTTTTTCCACGCTTTCCAGAATGCTGTCTTCGTCCAGCGGGCTGGTGGTGCGCAGGTCCAGTACTTCGCAGTCGATGCCCTGGCGGGCCAGGTTGTTGGCGGCCTCCAGGGCTACATGCACCATGCGCCCGTAGGTGACCAGGGTCACGTCGTCGCCATCGCGCAGGAAGTTGGCTTCGCCGAAGGGGACCGTGTACACCTCTTCCGGCACCTCGCCCTGCATGCTGTAGAGCAGCTTGTGCTCGCAGAAGATCACCGGGTCGTTGTCGCGGATCGCCTGAATCAATAGCCCCTTGGCGTCGTAGGGCGAGGATGGGCACACCACCTTCAGGCCTGGAATGTGCGTCCACAGCGAGGTGAGCATTTGCGAATGCTGGGCCGCTGCGCGCAGGCCTGCGCCGTACATGGTGCGCATCACCAGCGGGGTGACTGCCTTGCCGCCGAACATGTAGCGAAACTTGGCGGCCTGGTTGAGTATCTGGTCCAGGCAGCAGCCGGCGAAGTCCACGAACATCAGCTCGCACACCGGGCGCAGGCCCTGGGTGGCGGCACCGACCGCTGCGCCGACGTAGCCGATTTCCGACAGGGGAGCGTCCAGTACTCGGCCCGGGAACTGGTGGTACAGGCCTTTGGTCACGCCCAGCACGCCACCCCAGGCGTCTTCCTCACCGGGCGCCCCGGCACCGCCGGCAACGTCCTCGCCAATGATGAACACACTGTCGTCGCGGCGCATTTCCTGGGCCAGTGCTTCGTTGATGGCCTGCTGGTAGCTGATCTTTCTTGCCATGGTGGTTCTCCTGTTGTTCTTGTAATGCGCGGCTCAGGGGTAGGCGACGTAGACATCGCTGAGCAGGTCGGCGGGCAGTGGCTTGGGGTCGGACTTGGCGCGGCGCACAGCGTCTTCGATCAGGTCCTCGACGCGTGCGTCGATAGCGTCCAGTTGCTGGGCCGTGAGCAGGCCGGCGCGGGTGGTCTTGTTGCGGAACTGCATCAGGCAGTCGCGCGATTCGCGCAGGTTCTTGACTTCATCCGCCGCGCGGTAGGTTTGCGCGTCGCCCTCGAAATGGCCGTAGTAGCGGCTGAGCTTGACCTCGACCAGCGATGGCCCTTGCCCGGAGCGGGCGCGCTCGATGGCCGCACCGGCGGCCTCGTACACGGCAAAGAAATCGAAGCCGTCGATGGTCACCCCGGGCATGCCGAAGCCGGCCGCGCGGTCGGCGATGTGGTCGCAGGCCACCGACCAGTTGGAGGCGGTGGCTTCGGCGTAGCCATTGTTCTCGGCGACGAAGATGCACGGCAGGTTCATGATCGACGCCATGTTCATGGCTTCGAATACCGCGCCTTCGTTGGAGGCCCCGTCGCCGAAGAACGCTACCGCCACGTCGTCGCGCCCCTTGAGCTTGGCCGCCAGTGCTGCGCCGGCCACCAGGGGGGCGCCGGCACCGACGATACCGTTGGCCCCGAGCATGCCTTTCTCCAGGTCGGCAATGTGCATCGAGCCACCCTTGCCACCGCATACGCCGGTCTTCTTGCCGTAGATTTCGGCCATCATGCCGTACACATCCACGCCCTTGGCGATGCAATGGCCATGGCCGCGATGGGTCGAGGCGATGCAGTCGCTGTCGCGCAGGTGGGCCATGACCCCGGCAGCCGAGGCCTCTTCGCCGGCGTAGAGGTGCACGAAACCGGGGATTTCGCCAGTGGCGAACTCCACGTGCAGGCGTTCTTCAAAGGCGCGGATGGTGCGCATCACTTCATAGGCATGCAGCAGTTGTTCGGTACTGAGTTGATTGGACATGTTGTTGTTCTCCGGGGTTGTCTCAACACGGGTTTGCAGGGTGCAGTCGATGGCCGCGAGGCACGGCCAGCAGGTGGTGACGGGCGGCATGCGCCAGCACGGCCTCGACGTCCACACTGAGCGGGCCACGGTGGTCGAGGGTGATGGTGGGGGTGTCGTGTTCGGCGAATTCGATTTCGCGCTCGCCGTCCAGGGCCAGGGTGCCGCTGGCCAGGCTGAGGCGGTGGGCAACATCGGGCAGCAGCGTGCCGCTGGCGGTGATGCCACAGGCTTGCAGCAGGCCGGGGGCCAGCGGCGCGAGCAGTGCCTGTTCAGCGCCGGGTGCCAGGCGAACCCAGGCGCCGTGCGGGGCCTGGCGCGACACCGGGCACCACAGGCCACACAGCGCCGACAGGCCGATGGCATGCGGTTCGGCGAAGCAGGCGAAAACTTCGGCAAGGTCTTCGCGGCGGCTGAGTGCGCGGGCGCCGATGAAACGCTGCGGTGACACTGCCACTTCCACCAGGGCCCATTCGGCCAGTTGCTGCTGCGGCACTGTCACCACCAGGCGCTTGTTGCGGCGCAGGCCAATGCTGGCCGGTACCCGGCCGGTGGCCAGCAGGCCACCGGCAAGGCCGGCGCTGGTGGCCTCGCGCAGTTCGGGGAAGGCATTGTTGGTGCCGGTGGATAGGGTCAGCAGTGGCACATCTTGCGCCTCGGCGGCGACGGCCTTGTGGGTGCCATCGCCCCCCAGCACGGCGATCAGCGCCACACCGCGCTCGACCATGCGTCGGGTGGCCAGGCGGGTGTCGGCTACGGTCTGCGACAACGGCAGGTCGAGTATTTCGATGGCTGGCCAGTGCTGGTCGAGCGCAGCCGGGCCGTGGCTGGCCTTGAGCACGGCGGCGGCGATGCCGGTCATGTCGCTGGGCAGCAGCACCTGGCCGATGCCGGTGGCGCCGAAGGCGGCCAGCAGGCGCTGGATTGCCGAAGCCTTGTCGGTGCTCGAATAGAGCCCGGCGCTGGCCGTCAGGCGGCGCAGGTCACGGCCGGAGGCAGGGTTGGCAATGATCCCGACAAGCGGGGCGGGTAGCGGCATGGCGCACCTCGTATTCTTGTTTGCCAAGACAGGAGCAAGGGCGGTGCCAGCTTTGCCCAAGGGCGCCGAAGGGGCCGTTGCAGAGCGCTTTGGCCTGCCTTGGTGGCGGCTGCAGGGCGGGCACGGCGAGACGCGCGGTGCCAGTGCGCAGCCGCGTTGGGCGAGACGCTGAGACGCTGCGTCTCAAGCCAGCCGGTAACCACACAGTGCTTGTCGGGGCGGGCGCGCAAGCGCTTAATGGCCGAACAACGATAAAAACAGCAACGAGAACCGGAGGGCCCGAATGCTTGCCGCGAACTCCCGAGCCCATGTCGATTGCGTCAGCAGGGTGCTGAAGAATGCCGACCGCCTGCCACAGGCGCCGGTACCGCCGCTGATCCTCGATTCATGGCGCCGTTCCATGGAGCTGTACCGCCTGGACCCCGCCTCCCAGCAGGGCCCGCGCATCCTTTCCCAAAGCCTGCTCAATGAGTGCCGTGAACGCGCGCAGCTGTTTCTGCGCATCGCCAGCGACGCCGTGGCCCGCCTGCACGAGCGCGTGCGGGGCGCCGACTATTGCGTGCTGCTGACCGACGCCCAAGGGCGCACCATCGACTACCGGGTCGAATCGGCCATTCGCAACGACTGTCGCAAAGCCGGCCTGTACCTGGGCACTTGCTGGTCGGAGGGCGAGGAGGGTACCTGTGGCGTGGCGGCGGTGCTCACCAGCAAGGCCCCGGTCACGGTGCACAAGCGCGACCACTTCCGGGCGGCGTTCATCGGCCTGACCTGCACGGCGGCCCCGGTGTTCGACCCGTTGGGTGAGTTGCTGGGGGTGGTGGATGTGTCTGCTTTGCAGTCACCGGACGACCGCCGCAGCCAGCACCTGATCCGTCAGCTGGTCGAGCAAACCGCTCGCGACATCGAAAACGCCTTTTTCATGCACACTGCCCAGGGCCACTGGGTGATGCGCGCCCATGGCACGCCGGGCTATGTGGAAAGCCAGCCTGATTACCTGCTGGCCTGGGATGCCGATGGTCGCCTGCAGGCCATCAACAGCCTGGCCCGGCAGCGCCTGGTCGAACGCCTGGGCCGTTTGCCGGTGCACATTGGCGAGCTGTTCGACATGGACCAGCTACGCCGGGTCAGCGCGTCGTCGGCCCAGCGCCTGCCTGGCCTGGGTGGTTTGTACGGCCGGGTCAGCGCCCCTCGGCAACGCCAGCGGGCGCAACCGCTGCAGCAGGCCCAGGACAGCCGCATTGAACAGCGCCTGCGCTTGGCTACCCGCGTCAAGGACTGCAACCTGGCCGTGCTGGTGCTGGGTGAAACCGGGGCCGGCAAGGAGGTGTTCGCCCGTCAGTTGCACCAGCAGAGCCAGCGCCGTGACGGCCCCTTCGTGACCCTGAACTGTGCAGCCATCCCCGAGAGCCTGATCGAGAGCGAGTTGTTCGGTTATGTGGCGGGGGCTTTCACCGGTGCTTCCAGCAAAGGCATGCAAGGGCTGTTGCAGCAGGCCCACGGCGGTACGTTGTTCCTCGACGAGATCGGTGATATGCCACTGAACCTGCAAACCCGGTTGCTACGGGTGCTGGCCGAGGGCGAAGTGGCGCCGCTGGGCGCGGCGCGGCGGGAGCGGGTGGATATCCAGGTGATCTGTGCCACCCACCGTGATCTGGCGGCAATGGTAGAAGACGGGCGTTTCCGCGAAGACTTGTACTTCCGCCTGGCCAATGCCCGCTTCGAGTTGCCGCCGCTGCGTGAGCGGGAGGACCGGTTGGGGCTGATTCACCAATTGCTGGCCGAAGAGGCTGCGGCCTGTGGCGTCGAAGTTGTACTGGCGGACGATGCCTTGCAGGCGCTGCTGGTTTATCGCTGGCCGGGCAATTTGCGCCAGCTGCGGCAGGTGTTGCGCTATGCCTGTGCGGTCTGCGAGGGCGGGCAGGTGCGGGTGCAGGATTTGCCGCAGGAGGTGCGGGGTGGGGCGGTAGGCTCGGTTGCAGGCGGGGTGTCGTGCCCGGCGCGGCAACTGTTGCTGGATGCGCTGATTCGCCATCGCTGGAAGCCGGCCGATGCGGCGCGGGCGTTGGGCATTTCGCGCGCAACGCTTTATCGGCGGGTGCATGAGCATCATATCGAGATGCCGCGGATGAAGGGGTAACCTGCGGTCCCTGTAGGAGCGGCCTTGTGTCGCGATGGGGCGCGCAGCGGCCCCACGATCTCAGCTTCGCCGCAGATATTGCCGGGGCCGCTTCGCGGCCCTTTCGCGACGCAAGGCCGCTCCTACAGGGGTGTGTGAGCCTTGGGTAAGCAATAAAAAACCCCGGCACAAGTCCGGGGTTCTGGTCCATCACACTACACGATCACTCCTGGTTGGCCAGTTTGTGCTCGAGGTAGTGAATGTTGACGCCGCCTTTGCAGAAACCTTCATCACGCACCAGGTCGCGGTGCAGCGGGATGTTGGTCTTGATGCCGTCGACGACGATCTCGTCCAGGGCATTGCGCATGCGCGCCATGGCTTCATCGCGGTCTTTGCCGTAGGTGATCAGCTTGCCGATCAGCGAGTCGTAGTTCGGGGGTACCGAATAACCGCTGTACAGGTGCGAATCCACGCGCACGCCGTTGCCACCTGGGGCGTGGAAGTGCTTGACCTTGCCTGGGCTCGGGATGAACTTCTTCGGGTCCTCGGCGTTGATCCGGCACTCCAGCGAGTGGCCACGGATGACAACGTCTTCCTGGCGGAACGACAGCTTGTTGCCAGCGGCGATGCTCAGCATCTCCTTGACGATGTCGATACCGGTGACCATCTCCGACACAGGGTGTTCAACCTGCACCCGGGTGTTCATCTCGATGAAGTAGAAGCGGCCGTTTTCGTACAGGAATTCGAACGTACCGGCACCGCGGTAGCCGATCTCGATGCACGCATCGACGCAGCGCTTGAACACTTCCTGGCGGGCCTTTTCATCGATACCCGGGGCTGGTGCTTCTTCCAGGACCTTCTGGTGGCGACGCTGCAGCGAGCAGTCACGGTCACCCAGGTGAATGGCGTTGCCCTGGCCGTCGGACAGCACCTGAACTTCCACGTGGCGTGGGTTGGTCAGGAACTTTTCCAGGTAGACCATCGGGTTGCCGAAGGCAGCACCGGCTTCGGTGCGGGTGAGCTTGGCCGAGGCGATCAGGTCCTCTTCCTTGTGCACCACGCGCATACCGCGACCACCACCGCCACCGGCGGCCTTGATGATCACCGGGTAGCCGACGTCACGGGCGATTGCCAGGGCGACTTCTTCGTCTTCCGGCAGCGGGCCATCGGAGCCCGGTACGGTCGGTACGCCCGACTTGATCATCGCGTCCTTGGCCGAAACCTTGTCGCCCATCAGGCGAATGGTGTCGGCTTTCGGGCCAATGAAGGCGAAACCGGATTTTTCCACCTGCTCGGCGAAATCGGCGTTTTCCGCCAGGAAGCCGTAACCCGGGTGAATCGCGGTGGCGCCAGTCACTTCGGCGGCAGCGATGATCGCCGGGATATGCAGGTAGGAATCCTTCGACGATGCAGGGCCGATGCAGACCGACTCGTCTGCCAGGCCCAGGTGCATCAGTTCACGGTCGGCAGTGGAGTGCACGGCGACGGTCTTGATGCCCAGCTCTTTGCAGGCACGCAGGATCCGCAGGGCAATTTCCCCGCGGTTGGCGATCAGGACTTTTTCGAGCTTCCCAGACATCGTTGGCTCTCCGCGATTCAAACGATGGTGAACAGCGGCTGGTCGAACTCAACCGGCTGGCCGTCTTCTACCAGGATGGCGTCGATGACACCGCCAACATCGGCTTCGATGTGGTTCATCATCTTCATGGCTTCGACGATGCACAGGGTGTCGCCCTTCTTCACGCTCTGGCCAACTTCAGCGAAGTTCGGCGAGGTCGGCGAAGGTTTGCGGTAGAAGGTACCTACCATTGGCGAACGGATCACGGTGCCTTTCAGCGCCGGGGCAGCAGCAGCAGCGGCTTCGGCGGCTGGCGCAGCAGCGGCGACCGGGGCAGCAGCGGCCGGGGCGGCAGCCATCGGGGCCGGTGCGTAGAACTGCTGGGCAGCTGGGGTCTTGCTGTGACGGCTGATACGAACCGACTCTTCGCCTTCCTTGATCTCCAGCTCGTCGATGCCAGACTCTTCCAGCAGCTCGATCAGTTTCTTGACTTTACGGATATCCATTAATCATCAACTCCCAAAGGTTCGGTCAGGGGGCGAAATACAAAAACGTATCTAGAACGTTTCTCTGGAACCCCGGCCCATCGAGGCCGGGGTTTTCATCATTTGGGCTGTGCGTTGGCAGCCAGTTGTTCCAGTGCAGACTCCAGGGCCAGGCGATAACCGCTTGCGCCCAGGCCGCAGATCACCCCTACGGCCACATCGGAAAAGTAGGAGTGGTGACGGAACGGTTCGCGTTTGTGCACGTTGGACAGGTGCACTTCGATGAATGGGATGCTCACCGCAAGCAATGCGTCACGTAATGCGACGCTCGTGTGGGTGAAAGCAGCCGGATTGATCAGGATGAAGTCCACACCCTCGTTGCGTGCCGCGTGAATGCGGTCGATCAATTCGTATTCGGCATTGCTCTGCAGGTACTGCAGATGGTGGCCTGCGGCGCGGGCACGTTGCTCCAGGTCCTGGTTGATCTGGGCCAGGGTCACGGCGCCGTAGTGGCCAGGCTCGCGAGTACCGAGCAGGTTGAGGTTGGGGCCGTGAAGCACCAGTAGCGTTGCCATCTGTGGATTCCTTGGATTTGTAGGGCAATTCGACACAGCGCGGCGAGTGTGCCGTAAAGCGACGGCAAGTGTCCAGTTCCCGGCAATAGCCAGCACGATGTCCGAGATTCGCGCGAAGTATGTGACCAAATATTTAAATCTGGTCACCTAATCGAGGATTTTTCCCGGCCCGCGGGAAGTTATAGACCGAGTTTGCCGCGCACGCGCGTGAGAATCTGCGCGAATTCCCCGGCATTTATCTCGCCAATCACCCGATCGGCGGTAATTTCGCTGCCGTTCGCGGCAAAGAACAACAGCGCAGGCGGGCCGAACAGTTGGTACCGGTCAAGGAGCGAGCGTTGCTCGGCGTTGCTTGCGGTGATGTCGAACCGCAGCAGCTTGAACGCCGCCAGTTGCGGCTGCACCTGGGCGGCGTTGAGCACCTCGTGTTCGATGACCTTGCAACTGATGCACCAGTCGGCGTACCAGTCCAGCAACACCGGTTGGCCGGCTGCCTTGGCCTGTGCCAGCGCGGCATCCAGGGCTTGCGGGGTGGTGATGGTTTGCCAGGCCTGCGCTGTGGCCGCGGTAGTACCAGCGCTGGCCGCCTGGCTGGGCACGGGCAGTGGCCGCAGCGGGTCGCCCTGGCCACTGAGGGCGCCATACCAGCAAGCCAGCGCGTATACCAGCAAGGCCAGGCCGAGCAGTTGCGCCAGGCGCTGGCGCGCAGTCTTGACCACGAACTCCAAGGCGCCGAGGAACAGTGCCACGCCTGCGGCAAGCAGGCCGACCAGCAACAGGGTTACCGGGCCGGGCAGCACCCGGCTGAGCAGGCCGATGGCCAGCCCCAGCAGCAGTACGCCGATGGCGTTTTTCACGGTGTTCAGCCAAGGGCCGCTTTTCGGCAGCCAGGCTGCGCCACCGGTGGCCACCAGCAACAGTGGCGCGCCCATGCCCAGGCCCAGGGCGAACAGTTTGAGCGCCCCGCCCAAGGCATCGCCGCTGGCGCTGATGTACAGCAGCGCGCCTGCCAGGGGCGCCGACACACAGGGCGAAACCAGCAGGCTGGAGAGCACGCCGAGTACTGCAGCGCCCAGTAGCGAACCGCCCTTGGTGTGGTTGGCGACGTTGTTCAGGCGGTTATTCAGGGCTTGCGGCAGCTTCAGTTCGAACAGGCCGAACATGGCCAGGGCGAACACCACGAAAAACAGCGCGAAGGGCACCAGTACCCAAGCCGATTGCAGGCGTGCCTGCAGGTTCAGGCCGGCGCCGAACAAGCCCATCAGCGCGCCGAGTGCGGCGAAGCTGGCGGCCATTGGCAGTACGTACGCCAGCGACAGCGCCAGCCCGCGTGGCCCACCGACCTGCCCGCGCAATACCACGCCGGAGAGAATCGGCAGCATCGGCAGCACACAGGGGGTGAAGGTCAGGCCGACCCCGGCGAGGAAGAACAGCAGCAGCGATTTCCAGCTCCAGGCCTGCTCGATTGCGCCAGGGGTGTTTGTGCCGGCTTCGCCATCGATGCTCAGCCGTGCGGTTTCCGGCGGGTAGCACAGGCCCTTGTCAGCACAGCCCTGATAGCCCACCAGCAGGGTAAAGGCACGCGGATCGTTGCGCGGCAGTTCGATATCGAGCACGCCGTGGTACACCTCCACGTCGCCGAAGAACTCATCGTGCTTGGCCTCGCCCTTGGGGATGTTCGGCGTGCCCAAGGCGATGTCGGCGGGTTCGGTGTGGAACTGGAAGCGGTGGCGGTAGAGGTAGTAGCCGTCGGTGGCGATGAAGCGCAGCTTGATGGTATGCGCATCGGCCTGGATCAGGTCGAGCTTGAACGCCTCGTGCACTGGCAGGAAGTCGGCGTTGTTGGCCAGCGAAGCGGCGCCGAGGGTGGCGCTGGGGCGGTTGTCGAGCAGGCTGGTGGCGAAGACAGGGCTGGCCAGCAGCAGGAACAGCAGGAAAAACAGGCGGCGCATGGCGAACTCGCGAGGTGGAACGTGCCGGGCATGATAACGGAGTTGGCGCAGGTTGAAAGGGACGGCGACACCTGGCGCCACTTGTGTATTGCCTGTGCCGGCCTCAGACCCTGAAGGCTCGCACCGCCTTGCTCAGCTCCCCGCCGAGGCTCAGCAATTGCTCACCCTGCTCACGCCCTTCACCAATGCGCTGCAGGTTGTCTTCACCCAACGCGTGAATCCGCTCGCTATGATCACGAATCTCACTCACCGCGCCAGTCTGTTGCGCGGTGACGTCGGCAATGCGTACCGCCGTATCGGCGATCGTGCGGATCGCGCTGACGATCTCATCCAGCGCGCCATCGGCGGCCTGGGCCTGGTTGGCGGTGGTTTCGGCGTGTTCGAGCTGGGTGCGCATGCCGGCCACCGACTCCCGCGCCGCCTGCTGCAAGCGGTCGATCAGTGCCTGGATTTCGCCAGTAGCCCCGGTGGTGCGCTGCGCCAGCGAACGCACCTCGTCAGCCACTACGGCAAAGCCGCGGCCCATCTCGCCAGCCCGGGCCGCTTCGATGGCGGCGTTCAGCGCCAGCAGGTTGGTCTGTTCCGCAATCGAGCGTATTACCGTCAGCACCCCGCCGATGGTGGCCGACTCTTCGGCCAGTTGCTCGATCATGCGCGCATTGCCCTGTACCTCATCGACCAGTTCCCGCAAGCCCGACAGGCTCTGGCCAATCACCGCCTGGCCCTGTTCCACCGCACGCCCGGCATCGCGGCTGGCATGGGCGGCAGCGCTGGCGTCACCGGCCACTTGCTGAATGGTGGCTTCCAGCTCGCCCAAGGCGTCGCGGATCTGCCCGGTATCGCCGGCCTGGCGGTTGGCGCCATCGTGCAGCGCGGCGCTCATGCCGGCCAGGGCATGGCTGCTGCCGGCGACCTGCTCGGCATTGTGGCGAATGGTGCCCACCAGTTCGACCAGGTACTGGCGCAGGCGGTTGAGCGATGCCTGAATGTCATGCAGTTCGCGGTTGGTCTTGCCCAGGGCGATCACTTGGGCGAAGTCGCCCTCGGCCCAGCACGATAGCGCCGGGGCCAGGCCGGTCAGGGTGCGCGCCAGGCGCCGTTGCAGGGTATCGATCAACAGGGCGATGAACAGGATCAGGGCGATCATCAAACACTGGATGATGCGCACCCCGCCGGCAATTTGGCCATGTTGGGCGCGCACTAGCGGTTCCAGCGTGGCGATGGCCTGCTGTACGGCTTCCAGGCGCTGGCCGGTGCTGGCAGCCAGGGCGGCACGGCGCTCGATCTGTTCGCGCGTGCGCTGCAATTCGGCCGGGTAGCGGCCCAGCAGGTTTTGCAGCTCACGCTTCAGGCCCACGGCGATGTCTTCCTGCCGGGCGCTGGCCTGGGTTTGCAGGCCCATCATGGCGGCGAAGTCGTCGGCACCGGAGGCAGCAGCGCGGGTGACACCGAGCAAAGGCAGGGCATCGATGGCCTGTGCCTGGCTGCGGATCAGTTGCAACTCACGCTGCACTTCGTCAGCAAGCTCCGGGCGGCCGCTGCTGACCAGCTTGTCGCGGGCCAGTGCCAGCCGGCCCAGGTGCACGCTGGCGTCGAGCAGCGGGAGCAAATAGCGGTCGGCCTCGGCAGTGCCGCTGTCGCGGGCGTATCCGGCCAGTTGCTCGAAATTGGCCCCCAATTCCCGTTCGGCCTGCAACAGCAGCGCTTGCGGGTCGCCAGCCAGCTTGCCGGCCGCCAGCAACTCGTTGCCGGTGAAGGCCTGCAGGCTGGCCAGGCTGGGGCGCAGGTTGGCCGCCAGTTCGGCGGGCCAGTCGGCCAGGGCGCCTTGCAGTTGCTGGATGGCCTGCGTGGCGGCGGCATGGCGCAGGGCATCCCCGCTGCCCAGGTAGGCGTGGATATTGCCCGCCACCTGCTGCTGGAACTGCTGGGACAGGCCCAGGTAGCGCTCCATCAGCTGATAGGGCCGTTCCAGCGCCCGTTGCGACCACCACAGGGTAGCGGCCAGGGTGAAACACACAGTCACCAGCAACAGCGTATTGAAATTGGTCAGCCACTTCAGGCGCATAGCCGCGAACTTCCTGCGGAGGGGAGTGGGGGTAGGCGGCTGAAGTTATTGCGATTGTGTGACCGGATGATGACGCCGAGGGCTTGGCGTCAGAAAAAAGTGGCAGAGTGCCTCTATCTGATGGCGCTACTGATTCCTCGCGGGCAGGGCCGTTTCAGCGCTCTACCCGTACTACACAGTTACGCCCGGCATGCTTGGCGCGGTACAGGGCTTCATCCGCCGCGCTGGCCATGGTCAACGCGTCCAGCCCCTCATCCATCTGCACCACCCCGGCACTGAAGGTGCACTGCAAATCCTGCGGCTGTGCCGGGTAGATGATGTCGGCAAAGCGCCGACGAATCTCGTCAAGCACCTTGTGGGCGGCCTCCAGCGCGGTATTGGGCATGACGATGGCAAATTCCTCGCCGCCGTAACGGCCAATGAAGTCGGTCTTGCGCAGGCGCTGCTTGAGGAACAGCGCCAGGCTCTTGATTACCCGGTCCCCCATGGGGTGGCCGTGGCGGTCGTTGATCTTCTTGAAGTGGTCGATGTCGAGCATGGCGAAACTCAACGGCTGCTGCTCACGGCGGGCGCGGAAGCTGCAATCCTCAAGCAATTGCAGAATATGGGTGTGGTTGTACAGCCCGGTCAGGCTGTCACGCACCATGCGTGCCTTCAGGTGCCGCGCGCGGGCCGCACGGTTGCGCACGGTGGTGATCAGGTGGCGCGAGCGAAACGGCTTGGTCAGGAAGTCATCGCCGCCTTCGCTCATGGCATCCAGTTGCTTGTCCAGGTCGTCTTCGGCGGACAGGTAGATGATCGGCACGCTCACATAGCGGTCACTGTGGCGGATCACCTTGGCCAGTTCCGGGCCGGTGCAAGCCGGCATGTACAGGTCGAGAATGATCAGGTCGGGCTGAAAGTCGGCCAGCTCGGCCATGGTGCGGATCGGGTCGGTCAGGCTGCGGGTCAGCATGCCGGCGCTGGCCAGCACCCGTTCGGTGTGCAGCGCCTGGGTGCGTGAGTCGTCGATGATCAGCACTCGCAATGGGTCGTGCGGGCCGGCGTTGGTCAGCAATTCGACCTTTTCCAGCAGGCTGGATGCTTCCAGGCTGCCGGTCAGAAAGTCCTGCCCACCGGCGCGCACGGCAGCCAGGCGCGTCGGTGTGTCAGCTTCGTGGTGGCTGAAGAACAGCAGCGGAATGTTCTGCGCCAGGCCGTGTTGTACCTGGGCGGCCAGCAGCAGGCCCTGGCCGCTGCCGGTGAAGTCGACATCCATGATGATGGCCGCAGGCGGGTATTCGCCGACCGAAGCCAGAAACGCGGCAGCGTTGGGCAGCGCCTGCACCAGCAGCCCGAAGAATTCCAGTTGCTGGGCCAGGCGCTGGGCCCGCTCGTGGTCCTGCAACAGGATGTACACCGGCTTGCGCAGGGGCACCAGTACCTCGTCAAGGGAGTCGTCCTTGCGCAGGCCGCTACGCGACAGTTGCGGGTCGGGGCACAGCGGGCTTGGCTCGACGGCTTGGCTCATGACCTGGCTACTTGTAGGTTGGGATATGCAGGGGCAATGATGGCTCTATGCTAGCAGTTCTTTTCCCTCGCATGAGTGCCCTGCATCAACATTGCGTTCAGAACGAATATTCAGTTACCGACTGATTGGTCGCTTATGCGTAAGGCGGTGTCTGCTTTATAGTGCTGCCACGCGGGCTTGCCGTGGCACCCTGGCGCAGGCCTGTGGTCAAAGCCCCTGAACCGTCGTGACTGATTAAGGACAAAGCCATGCTGGATTGGAAAAACCGCGAGGCCAAAGCCGAGCCCCGTGAGCGTGTCGACGGCCGCGGCGCTGCCGCCCGTAGCTACCTTGGCGGCCTTTGGAGCCGAGCCCTGGGAACCCTGATCGGGTTGTATCTGCTGGTGTGCATCGGCTTGGGCTGGTACTGGAGCCAGGAACCTGCGCTGTTCCCGGTGCAGCAGAATGCCCAGGCTGCTGCCGAGCGCAATGGCCAGCAGATGGTGATTGGCTACACCACCGTCGAAACCCTCAAGACCGTGGCCGGCACCCTGCTGAACAAGCCGGGCGGCTACATTTCCAACGACCGCTTCCCGCCAGGGCTGTGGATGGACAACATGCCGAGCTGGGAGTACGGCGTGCTGGTCCAGGTGCGCGACCTGTCCCGCGCCTTGCGCAAGGACTTCGCCCGTTCGCAGTCGCAATCTACCGAAGACGCCGACCTGGCCAAGGCCGAGCCGCGCTTCAACTTCGACAACAAGAGCTGGATCCTGCCCTCGAGCGAGTCGGAGTTCGAAGAGGGCATCAAGTCGCTGTCGCGCTACCAGACCCGTCTGGCTGCTGGCGACAAGGGTGCGATCTTCTATACCCGCGCCGACAACCTGAACAACTGGCTGGGTGACGTCGCCACCCGCCTGGGTTCGCTGTCGCAGCGCCTGTCGGCCAGCGTTGGCCGGGTCAAGCTCAACACCACGCTGAAGACCGAGTCGGTGGTTGCCGGCCAGGCGCCACAAGTGGACGAAGAGCTGGTGGAAACCCCATGGCTGCAGATCGACAACGTGTTCTACGAGGCCCGTGGCCAGGCCTGGGCGCTGTCGCACTTGCTGCGTGCCATCGAGGTCGACTTTGCCGATGTACTGGCGAAAAAGAATGCCACGGTCAGCGTGCGGCAGATCATTCGTGAGCTGGAAGCCTCGCAAGAGCCGCTGTGGAGCCCGATGGTGCTCAACGGCAGCGGTTTCGGCATGTGGGCCAACCACTCGCTGGTCATGGCCAACTACATTTCCCGGGCCAACGCGGCGGTCATCGACCTGCGCCAGTTGCTGTCGCAGGGTTGAGCATGGCCATCAGCGCCAACGAGGCCGCCCACCGGGCGGCTTCCGACCGTGAGCTGGTCACCTGGGTCGACGAAGCCGACCAGGTACTTGGCGCCTTGCCCCGCGCCGAGCTGCGTGAGCGCTGCCTGATTGGCCGCTGCACGTTCATTCTGCTGTTCAACAGTGCTGGTGAGTTGTGTGTACACCGGCGTACCTTGAGCAAGGCGCTGTACCCAGGGTACTGGGATGTGGCAGCGGGTGGCATGGTCACGGCCGGCGAAGGGTATGCCGAGTCGGCGGCGCGTGAACTGGCCGAGGAGCTGGGCATTGAAGGCGCGGCACTGCGTTTTCATGAGCGGTTCTACTTTGACCAGCCCGATAACCGTTTGTGGTGTGCGGTGTATTCGGCGGTGTCGGATGCGCCGCTGCGGTTGCAGCCGGAAGAGGTGATCGAGGCGCGGTTCATTGGCCTGGCGCAGGCTGAGGAAGAAAGCCTGATGAAGCCGTATTGCCCGGATTCGCTGGCGGCGTTGCAGCGCTACAAAGCCAGCCTGGGATGACGTGGGGACCGCTTTGCGGTCCTTTCGCGACGTAAGGCCGCTCCCACATCGATCGGCGTATGCAGGACCTAGTGGGAACGGCCTTGCGTCGCGACAGGGCTGCAAAGCAGCCCCAGTTTCCGGGTAGTCGCAAAACATTCGCAAAATGCCGCAATCCTGTACTTAGCAATCGCCGCATTTATCGTTACACTGCGCGCCCTTTTCGGGCTGCCGCATGTCTTGCAGCAGTAGCGCCGCCCCTGCCAGAGTGGGGCTTCGCGGTCGGCCTCATCCCTAAGGTACGACCAGTTTTTGTCCTCTGCACCGAGGAACAAAAGTGGCCAAGAAAGCTTCTTCTTTCGCCGCCCTTGGCGGTCTCGTTTACTCCACCGACGCCGGTCGGCATTGCCCCGACTGTGGCCAGCCGGTGGATGCCTGTACCTGCAAGCAGCAGGTCATCCCCGAAGGCGATGGCATTGCCCGTGTGCGCCGTGAAAGCAAAGGCCGCGGCGGCAAGACCGTGACCACCGTCACCGGTGTGCCGTTGCCGCCCGATCAGCTCAAGGAGCTGGCCACCGCCCTGAAGCGCCGTTGCGGTACCGGTGGCGCGTTGAAGGATGGGGTCATCGAAATCCAGGGCGACCATGTCGAGCTGCTGATCGCCGAGCTGATCAAGCAGGGCTTCAAGGCGAAAAAGTCCGGCGGCTGAGCCGGCGCGCATTTTTGCCCAGTGCTTTCTAAACTCGTTGCCGTGGCCAGGGTCTACCCTGGGGCACGGACGAATCGTCATTTTCGGCTTTTACACTGCGCCCGCCAGCATGCAGGGCAGTGTCTTCGACTTATCTATAGGGGACTTGAATGTCCGTACGACGCACACGCAAAGACGATGGTAGCCAATGGACCGTGGCCGACAGCCGCAGTGTTTATGGCATCCGCCATTGGGGCGCTGGTTATTTCGCCATCAATGAGGCCGGGCGCGTCGAAGTGCGCCCCAACGGCCCGAACAGCGCGCCGATCGACCTGTTCGAACAGGTCGACGAACTGCGCCAGAGCGGCTTGTCGTTGCCCTTGCTGGTGCGCTTCCCCGACATTCTGCAGGACCGCGTTCGCCAGCTAACCGGCGCTTTCGACGCCAATATCGCGCGCCTGGAGTACCAGAGCCAGTACACCGCGCTGTACCCGATCAAGGTCAACCAGCAGGAAGCGGTGGTGGAGAACATCATCGCCACGCAGAACGTGTCGATCGGCCTGGAGGCCGGCTCCAAGCCCGAACTGCTGGCGGTGCTGGCGCTGGCGCCGAAAGGCGGCACCATTGTCTGCAACGGCTACAAGGACCGTGAATTCATCCGCCTGGCGCTGATGGGCCAGAAGCTCGGCCACAATGTGTTCATCGTCATCGAGAAAGAGTCGGAAGTGGCCCTGGTGATCGAAGAGGCCGCCGAGCTCAAGGTCAAACCCCAGGTTGGCCTGCGCGTACGCCTGTCGTCGCTGGCTTCGAGCAAGTGGGCCGACACCGGGGGTGAAAAGTCCAAGTTCGGGTTGTCGGCCGCGCAGTTGCTGTCTGTTGTGCAGCGTTTTCGCGATGCCGGGTTGGACCAGGGCATCCGCCTGCTGCACTTCCACATGGGTTCGCAGATCGCCAACCTGGCGGACTACCAGCACGGCTTCAAGGAAGCCATCCGTTACTACGGTGAGTTGCGTGCGCTGGGCCTGCCGGTGGACCACATCGATGTGGGTGGCGGCCTGGGTGTCGATTACGACGGGACCCACTCGCGCAATGCCAGTTCGATCAACTACGACATGGACGACTACGCCGGCGTGGTGGTGGGCATGCTCAAGGAGTTCTGCGATGCGCAGGGCCTGCCGCACCCGCACATCTTCTCCGAGAGCGGCCGTTCGCTGACCGCGCACCACGCCATGCTGGTGATCCAGGTGACCGACGTCGAGAAGCACAACGACCAGGTTCCGACCATCGAGAACAAGGAAGCCTTGCCCGAGACCGTGCAGTGGCTGGTCGACCTGCTTGGCCCGACCGACATCGAGATGGTGACCGAAACCTACTGGCGTGCCACCCACTACATGGGTGACGTGGCTGCGCAGTATGCCGATGGCAAGCTCACCCTGAGCGAGAAGGCCCTGGCCGAGCAGTGCTACTTTGCGGTCTGCCGCCGCCTGCACAACTCGTTGAAGGCGCGCCAGCGTTCGCACCGTCAGGTACTGGACGAACTGAACGACAAGCTTGCCGACAAGTACATCTGCAACTTCTCGGTGTTCCAGAGCCTGCCGGACACCTGGGCCATTGGCCAGGTACTGCCGATCATCCCGCTGCACCGCCTGGACGAAGAGCCCCTGCGGCGTGCGGTATTGCAGGACCTGACCTGCGACTCCGACGGCAAGATCAACCAGTACGTCGACGAGCAGAGCATCGAGACCAGCATGCCGGTGCATGCGGTGCAGGAGGGCGAGGATTACCTGTTGGGCGTGTTCCTGGTCGGTGCGTACCAGGAAATTCTGGGTGACATGCACAACCTGTTTGGTGACACCGACTCGGTGAACATCTACCAGAACGCCGATGGCAGCGTGTACCACGCCGGCATCGAGACCCACGACACCATCGAGGACATGCTGCGCTACGTGCACCTGTCGCCCGAAGAGTTGATGACCCACTACCGCGACAAGGTTGCCAGCGCCAAGATCACGGCCCGTGAGCGCACGCAGTATCTGGATGCCTTGCGGCTTGGTTTGACCCGGTCGTCGTACCTGTCGTCGTAAATGCCGGGGGCCGCTTTGCGGCCCATCGCGACACAAGGCCGCTCCTACAGCTCATCCCTGTAGGAGCGGCCTTGTGTCGCGAAATGAGGGCGAAGCCCTCACCGGCGCTGTCACAGCCACACACAATCCCAATGTGGATATTCACCCGCCTTGCGCACCAGACCGGCGCGAATGGGGTTGGCGATGATATAGCGTGCGGCAACTCTCACATCTTCGTCTTTGCGCAGCGCGCGGTCGTAGAAGCCTGGCTGCCATATGTGCTGGCGCGCAGCACCGGTACGGTAGAGGGCACAACTGCTCCGCGACTTGAAGGCGCACATGAGCTTGCTCAGATGGGTTGGCCCAAGCTCGATCAGCCAATGCAAATGGTCCGGCATCAATACCCAGGCCAGAGTCCGGCAGTCGCCTTGCTGATCGCTGAGTTGCAACTGCCCGATCACCGCGCGCGCAAACCAGAGGTTGCGGAACAAGGGGTCCCGCTGGCGAGTAATGGTTGTGAGCAGATACAGTCTGCCCGGCTCTGAGAAGCGCCCTTGGCGCAAACGGTGATTGCCGCGACGATCCATGTCGATTTCCTTTGAACATCCCGTTCGCAGGATAGGAGGCGGGACAAGGATCGGCGCAGGTGGATCATTACTGACTATGACAGTTGGAGCCGCGTTATCCGGTCGATGGGCTATCCCCACTCAGCCAACCCACAGCCCCCGCTGCTGCAACCGCCACCCCACCCACCCCAACGTCACCGCCCGCAACCCCATGAACCCGAGAAACGCCAACCACAAGCCATGGTTGCCAAACCCGCTCATGGCCACCGCCACCGGTAGCGCAATCAGCACCGAAACCAGCATCGCATTGCGCATCTCCCGCGCGCGGGTGGCGCCGATGAACAAACCGTCCAGCAAGTAGCTCCACACCGCAATCAATGGCAGCAACGCCAGGTAAGGCAAGTACGGGTAAGCCGCTGCGCGGACGCTGTCGATGTCGGTCTGCAGATCGATGAACAGGTGCCCAGCCAGCAGGAACATCCCGGCAAACCCGAGACTGGTGATCAGTGACCAACCGCAGGCCACCACCAGCGAGCGGCGCAAGGTGAGGCGATCACCGGCACCGATGGCGTGGCCGCACAGTGCCTCTACCGCATGCGCCAGCCCATCCAGCGCATAGGCGGTCAGCAGCAGGCCATTGAGCAGCAATGCATTGGCCGCTACGGTCGCCTCGCCCAGGCGTGCGCCTTGCAGGGTGATCAGCAGGAACACCAACTGCAGCGCCAGGCTGCGCAGGAAAATGTCGCGGTTCACGGCCAGCAGCGGTCGCCAGGCCTGCCAGTGCTTCAGTGCTGCCCATGCGACCTGCCCTGGGTAGGCGCGCAGCGCCGGGCGGGTCAGGGCCAGGCCAAGCAGCGCGGCACTCCACTCGGCAATCACCGAGGCCCGCGCTGAGCCCAGCACACCCCAGTCCAGGCCCAGAACGAACCACAGGTTCAGCGCGATGTTCAGCAGGTTGGTCGTCAGCAGGATTGCCAGCGGCGCGCGGGCGTTCTGCGTGCCAAGGAACCAGCCGACCAAGGCATAGCTGGCCAGCGCTGCAGGCAACCCGAGCAGGCGGGTGTGGAAGAAGTCTTCGGTGGCTTGCTGCAACGCGTCGCTGGGTTGCATCGCATGCAGTGCCAACTGGCTGAAGGGAATGGCCAGCAGGCCAATCAACAGGGCAAAGCCGACCGCCAGCAGCAGCCCTTGAACCAGCACCTGGCGCAACGCCGCGCCGTCGCGCCGCCCGGCGGCCTGGGCGGCGAAACCAGTGGACCCCATGCGCAGGAAGCCCATGAGCCCGACCATGAACGTGAACAACGTGGCGCCCACGGCCACTGCGCCCAACTGGTGGGCGTGGGGCAGGTGGCCGATGACGGTGCTGTCGACCAGGGCTACCAAGGGCACGGAGATGTTGGACAGGATCATCGGCGCGGCCAGCGCCCAGACCTTGTGGTGGGTGGGGCGGTGGCGCCAGTCGGCGGTCAGTGCAGTCATTGCGGTCCTTGGGAATCTGGGGCTGCTGCGCAGCCCAATCGCGACACAAGGCCGCTCCCACATCGATCGGCGTACGCAGGCCTTTGTGGGCTATTCTGAATGGGCACAGTGTAACGGCCAGGCAAGCAAACCGCGCGAACATGATTCCGGCCAGCTATAATTGCGGCCCTCAAGTACCCGCTGCCAAAGAGTTCCTACTCCATGTTCAACAAAGGATTGTTGCTGGCCTGCGCGCTGGCCTTGCTCAGTGCCTGTGACTCTTCCACGCCGGACAAACCGGCGCCGGCCGAGAAGCCGGCAGCCACCGCGGCCGCCGAGGCCCCCGCTGCCAAACGCGAAGACCCTGCTGTGCTCGCCAAGCGCTATGCAGGCCGCGAGCTGACTGTGCTCGACGTTTCCGAAGTGCAGCTCGACGGCGCCGCGACGCTGTCGATCAGCTTCTCTGCCCCGCTGGATGCCAAGCAGGACTTCGCCACCAAAGTGCACCTGGTCGATACCGTCAAAGGCAAACTCGATGGCGCCTGGGAGCTCTCCGACAACCAGATGGAGCTGCGCCTGCGCCACCTCGAACCCCAGCGCAAGCTGGTGCTGACCGTGGACAAAGGCCTGCTGGCGGTGAACGGCGAGCAACTGGCCAGTGAGTCGGTGACCCGCCTGGAAACCCGCGACATGCAGCCGACCATCGGCTTCGCCAGCCGCGGTTCGCTGCTGCCCACACGCCTGGCAGAGGGCCTGCCGGTGATCGCCCTGAACGTCGACAAGGTCGATGTCGAATTCTTCCGGGTCAAGCCGGAGATGCTCTCGAACTTCCTGGCCAGCTGGGGGCGCAACAGCAGCCTGTACTACTACCAGTCCAAGGAAACCCTGGACATGGCCGAACTGGTCTACAGTGGCCGCTTCGACCTGAACCCGGCACGCAACACGCGCGAGACCGTGCTGCTGCCCATCGCTGGCATCAAGCCGCTGCAGGCGCCTGGCGTGTACCTGGCGGTGATGCGTGCCTCCGGCACCTACGATTACTCGCAGCCGGCCACCCTGTTCACCCTCAGCGACATTGGTGTTTCCGCGCACCGCTACCGTGACCGCCTGGACGTGTTCGCCCAGGCGTTGGAAGGCGGCAAGGCCATGAGCGGCGTCAACCTGGAAATCCATGACGACAAGGGCAAGCTGCTGGCCCAGGCCGCCACCGATGGCAAGGGCCACGCCCAGTTGCCGATCACGCCCAAGGCCGACACCCTGATCGCCACCCAGGGTGTGCACACCACGCTGCTGCGCTTGAACACGGCCGCGCTGGACCTCGCCGAGTTCGACATCACCGGGCCCCAGGCCAACCCCTTGCAGTTGTTCATCTTCGGCCCGCGCGACCTGTATCGCCCAGGCGAAACGGTGCTGCTCAACGGCCTGCTGCGTGACCAGGACGGCAAGCCCGTCAAGGCCCAACCGGTGAACGTGGAAGTGCGCCGCCCGGATGAACAGGTCAGCCGCAAGTTCGTCTGGGAGGCCGATGCCAATGGCCTGTTCCAGTACCAGTTGCAGCTGGCCAGCGAGGCCCCGACCGGTCGCTGGCAACTGTTGCTCGACCTCGGCGGTGGGCGCCAGCAGGTCTACGAATTCCTGGTTGAAGACTTCCTGCCCGAGCGCCTTGCGCTGGAGCTCAAGGGCAGCAGCCAGCCACTGTCACCGGATGAAGACGCGCGCATCCAGGTCACTGGCCGTTACCTGTACGGCGCTCCGGCGGCCGGCAACCGCCTGAGTGGTCAAGCCTACGTGCGCCCCTTGCGCGAGGCGGTGCCGGCGTTGCCGGGTTACCAGTTCGGCTCGGTCACCGAAACCGAACTGAACCAGGACCTGGAGCTGGATGAAGTCACCCTCGACCAGGCGGGCAAGGCCGTGGTCGATATCGAAAGCCGCTGGGCCGAAGCCCGCTCGCCGTTGCAACTGACCGTGCAGGCCAGCTTGCAGGAGTCCGGCGGGCGGCCGATCACCCGGCGCCTGGAACAGCCGATCTGGCCGGGCGAGCGCCTGCCAGGCTTGCGCGGCCTGTTTGACGGTGAGGAAACCGATAGCGACGGGCCAGTGGAGTTCGAGGTACTGGTGGCCGACCACGACGGCAACAAGCTGGCGGCCAACGACCTCAAGGTGCGCCTGGTGCGTGAGCGCCGTGATTACTATTGGAACTACTCGCAAAGCGATGGCTGGAGCTATGCCTACAACGAGAAGTTCCTGACCCAGAGCGAAGAGACGGTCAGCGTCAAGGCCGGCTCCACGGCCAAGCTGAGCTTCCAGGTGGAATGGGGCCCTTACCGGGTCGAGGTGGAAGACCCGCACACCGGCCTGGTGTCCAGCGAGCGCTTCTGGGCCGGTTACCGTGCCCAGGACAACGCCGAAGGCGGTGCCGTACGCCCCGACCAGGTCAAACTGGCGCTGGACAAGCCGGCCTATGCTGATGGCGCTTTGGCCAAAGTCACCGTGACCCCGCCGGCTGCGGGCAGCGGTTACCTGATGATCGAGTCCAGTGACGGCCCGCTGTGGTGGGAGGAAATCGACGTGCCCGCCGAGGGCAAGACGTTCGACGTGCAACTGGACAAGGCCTGGGCCCGCCACGACCTGTACATCAGTGCGCTGGTAATCCGCCCTGGCGAGCGCAAGGCCAATGCCACGCCCAAGCGTTCGGTCGGTGTGCTGCACCTGCCGCTGGACCGCGCCGGCCGCAAGCTGGCGGTGAGCCTGCAAGCCCCTGAGAAAATGCGCCCCAAACAGCCGCTGACGGTGAACGTCAAGGCCGCCAACGCCGACGGTAGTGTGCCGCGGCAAGTGCATGTGCTGGTGTCGGCAGTGGACGTAGGTATTCTCAATATCACCGACTTCAAGACCCCTGACCCGTTCGCCAGCCTGTTCGGGCGCAAGGCCTACGGTGCCGACCAGCTGGACATCTACGGCCAGTTGATCGAGGCCGGGCAAGGCCGCCTGGCCAGCCTGGCATTCGGCGGTGACGCGGCCATGGCCAAGGGGGGCAAGCGCCCCAACACCACGGTGACCATCGTCGCCCAGCAAAGCGTGCCGGTTACCCTGGATGACAACGGCCAGGGTCAGGTAACGGTCGATATCCCCGACTTCAATGGTGAACTGCGCCTGATGGCCCAAGCCTGGACCGACGACCACTTCGGCATGGCCGAAGGCAAGACGGTAGTCGCTGCGTCACTGATCGCCGAGCTGTCGGCACCGCGTTTCCTCGCTGGCGGCGACCGCACCAACCTGGCCCTGGATTTGGCCAACTTGTCGGGCCGGGCCCAGCAGTTGCAGGTTGAAGTCAGCAGCGAAGGGCAACTGAGCCTGGCCGCCAATGCCTTGCATACCGTGGCCCTGGCCGAAGGCCAGCGCTCGACGCTGCTGATTCCAGTGCAGGCCCAGGGCGGCCTGGGGCAGGGCAAGGTCCGGGTGCGTGTCACCGGGTTGCAACTGCCCAACGAGCCAAGCACCGCCTTCGAGCGCGAGTGGGCGCTGGGCGTGCGCCCTGCCTATCCGGCGATGCTCAAGCACTACCGCGTGGCCTTGAAGGACCAGCCATGGACGCTGCCCGAAGCAGACCTGGCCGCCTTCGAACCGGCGGGCCTGGAAGCCAGCCTGGCCTTGTCGAGCCGGCCACCGCTCAACCTGGCCGAGCAGATCCGCGCGCTGGAGGCGTACCCGTACGGTTGCCTGGAGCAGACCACCAGTGGCCTTTACCCGTCGTTGTATGCCGATGCCCAAAGCCTCAAGCGCCTGGGCATCAAGGGTGAGCCGGCAGATGTGCGCAAGCGCAAGATCGAGATGGGCATCGAGCACCTGCTGGGCATGCAGCGCTACAACGGTAGCTTTGGCCTGTGGAGTTCGGACAGCGAGGAGGAATACTGGCTGACCGCCTATGTCACCGACTTCCTCCTGCGGGCCCGCGACCAAGGTTATGGGGTACCGGCCGAAGCGCTGAAGAAGGCCAGCGAGCGCCTGCTGCGCTACCTGCAGGAGCGCAACCTGATCGAGGTCGACTACAGCGAAAACGCCGAACATACCCGCTTCGCCGTGCAGGCCTATGCCGCGCTGGTGCTCGCGCGCAGCCAGCAAGCGCCGCTGGGCGCGTTGCGTGGTTTGTTCGAGCGCCGGGCCGATGCCCGCTCTGGGCTGCCGCTGGTACAGCTGGCGGTGGCACTGGACAAGATGGGCGACAAACCGCGTGCCCAGCAAGCCCTGCAAGCCGGGCTTGGCATCAGCCGCAGCAAAGGTTGGATGGCTGACTATGGCAGCCCGCTGCGTGATCAGGCGCTGATCCTGGCGCTGCTGCAGGAAAGCAACCTGGCCACCAACCAGGTCGACCAGCGTCTGTTTGCCCTGTCGGATGAACTGGCGGCCAACCGCTGGCTGTCGACCCAGGAGCGTAATGCCTTGTTCCTCGCCGGCCGTGGCCTGCTGGGCAAGCCCGAGGGCCAGTGGCAGGCGCGCCTGGACAGTGCCGGCGAAGTGCGCGAATTGAACAACGCCGAGTCTGGCATGAAGCTGGATGGCCCGCTGCTGGCCTCGCCGCTGAGCGTGCAGAATGAAGGCAGCGCGACCCTCTACCAGCAACTGACATTGTCTGGCTACCCGCGCCAGGCGCCTGCCGCCGGCGGTAACGGCATGCAGATCCGCCGCGAGTACCTGGGCATGAATGGCCAGCCACTGGACCTGCACAACCTGCGCAGTGGCGATCTGGTCCTGGTACACCTGGCGCTCAAGGCCCAGGACCGCGTGCCCGATGCGCTGGTAGTGGACCTGCTGCCGGCTGGCCTGGAGCTGGAGAACCAGAACCTGGCGCAAAGTGCCGCCAGCCTGGACAACGCCAGCACTGCGGTGAAGGAATGGCGCGAATCGATGCAGAACGCCAGCGTGGTGCATCAGGAGTACCGTGATGACCGTTATGTGGCGGCGCTCAAGCTCGACGGTTATGGCACCACGCACCTGTTGTACCTGGCGCGGGCGGTGACCCCGGGCACCTACCGCGTACCGCCGCCGCAGGTTGAGTCGATGTATCGGCCGAACCTGCAGGCGGTGGGTGATGGGCAAGGCGAGATGACGGTAAAAGCCCGCTAGGCTTGTGCTGCTGTTACCGGCCTCATGCTGGCAAGCCAGGTGCTGCACCTGGCTTCGATGCCGCTGCGGTCACCGTGGCAGCCGGCTTGCTGGCGATCGGGCCGCCGTGCGGCTTCCCGGGCGGCCCCCGGGAAGGCTCAGTGGATGACCCAGCTCATTACCCACAACCCCAGCACCAGCCAGATGATCCCAAGGATGATCGACGCACGCATGAATGCGCGGATGGCCGAGTACAGCAGCATCAGGCCGATGATCAGGGCCAGGATGCTGACCAGCGAGGTGTCCATGCCCAAGGTGCGCGCCAGGCCGTCGATGAAATTGCCACCGGCATTGGCCAGCAGGTTGAACAGCCCGCTCAATGCGTCGACGATGAAGCGAATCAACGATCCCAGTGCCTGGCCCAGCCACTCGAAAAAACCTTCTACATGCATAGTTGCTTCCTGATGAACGAGCCGGCGAGTTTGCCGTCCCAAAGCCTTTGGCCATTACCTGGCCAGGTCGGTTCCCGATGCCAAGCTTAGCGCGGCCACGCAGCCGTGCGGGCAGGTTGTTGCGCGCCGTGCTGCTCGGCCTGCTGTTGCTGGCTGGCCTGTTGTGGCTGGCAGACCGCATTTGGCCCCTGCCCATGCCGGGTGACGACCTGGCGCGGGTAGTGCTGGCCGAAGATGGCACACCGTTATGGCGGTTTGCCGATACTGATGGCGTGTGGCGTTACCCGGTCAGCCCTGATGAGGTTTCACCGCTGTATCTGCAGGCGTTGTTGACCTACGAAGACCGCTGGTTCTATCACCACCCCGGGGTCAACCCGCTGGCGCTGGCCCGTGCTGCCTGGCTGAACCTGCGCGGTGGGCGAGTGGTGTCGGGCGGCAGCACGCTGTCGATGCAGGTGGCCCGCCTGCTCGACCCGCACGACCGCACCCTGGCTGGCAAACTGCGCCAGCTGTGGCGCACGTTGCAACTGGAATGGCACCTGTCCAAGCGCGAGATCCTGCAAATCTACCTGAACCGCGCGCCGTTCGGCGGTACCTTGCAGGGGGTGGCCGCAGCCAGTTGGGCCTACCTGGGCAAGTCGCCGCGGCACCTGACCCCGGCCGAAGCCGCGTTGCTGGCGGTGTTGCCGCAGGCACCCAGCCGCCTGCGCCCCGACCGACACCCCGAGCGGGCACAGCGCGCACGCGACAAGGTACTGCAGCGCCTGGCGGAGTATCAGGTGTGGCCGGCACGGCAAATTCGTGAAGCTGCCGAAGAACCGCTGGTGCTGGCCCCACGGCAAGAGCCAGCGCTGGCGCCATTGCTGGCGCGGCGCTTGAACAGCGCCAACAGCCCACCGCTGATCCGCACCACGCTCGATGCGGCCTTGCAACGGCGCCTCGAAGACTTGCTGCTGAGCTGGCGCGCACGGCTGCCAGAGCGCACCTCTGCCGCCATTCTGGTGGTCGAAGCACAGACCATGGCCGTGCGTGCCTACCTGGGGTCGATCGACCTGGCCGACGAGCGCCGCTTTGGCCATGTCGACATGGTGCGTTCGCTGCGCTCGCCCGGCTCTACGCTCAAGCCTTTCCTGTACGGCATGGCATTGGACGACGGCCTGATCCATTCCGAATCGCTGCTGCAGGATGTACCGCGACGCTACGGCGACTACCGGCCCGGCAATTTCTCCATGGGTTTCAGCGGCCCGGTGTCGGCCAGCTCGGCGTTGGCGCTGTCGCTGAACCTGCCGGCAGTGCAGCTGCTGGAAGCCTACGGCCCCAAGCGCTTTGCCGCGCAACTGCGTATGGCGGGTATGCCACTGGCACTGCCGCCTTTGGCAGAGCCCAACCTGTCGCTGATCCTGGGCGGCGCCGGCAGCCGCCTGGAAGACCTGGTTGGCGGCTACGCGGCGTTTGCCCGGGGCGGCAACAGCGCGCAGGTACGCCTGCAACCGCAGGACCCGCTGCTCGAGCGGCGTCTGTTGTCGCCGGGTGCAGCGTGGATCGTGCGGCGTATTCTCAGCGGCCAGGCACGCCCCGACCGCGACCCGCATGCCGAACTGGTGCAGCGCCCGCAACTGGCCTGGAAGACCGGCACCAGCTATGGCTTTCGCGATGCCTGGTCGATTGGCGTGGGCCCGCGCTACTTGATTGGTGTGTGGATCGGTCGCCCAGACGGTACGCCGGTAGCCGGGCAGTTCGGCCTGGCGTCGGCCGCCCCCCTGATGTTGCAGGTGCACGACCTGTTGAGCAATCGCGACAGCCAGCGGGGTATCAGCGTGCCAGTCTTGCCGGTGCCCGCCAGTGTCGGCGTGGCCGCGATCTGTTGGCCGCTTGGCCAGCCCATGGCCAGGCAGGACAGTAACTGCCGGCGCCAGCGGTTTGCCTGGACCTTGGACGGCACCACGCCGCCAACCTTGCAGGCCGCCGACCAGCCGCTGGGCCTGGGCTTGCGCGAGACGGTGTGGGTCAACCCGCATGGCTTGCGTGTGGATGGGAGTTGCCCAGGCGCCACGGCCCGCGATATTGCCCTGTGGCCGGCACCGCTGGAGCCTTGGCTACCGCGGATGGAGCGGCGTGCCGCACGGTTGCCGGCCATCGACCCAAACTGCCCGCCACAGGTACCGGCCAGCGCACCACCGCTGTCGATCGTGGGGGTGCGCCCGGGCGACAATCTGCGCCGGCCGGCCACCAGCAGCGAGCCTTTGCAGTTGCATGTTTCGGCCCTGGGGGGCGGCGGCCGGCGTTGGTGGTTCCTCAATGGCCAGCCGCTGGGGGAGACCCAGGGGCAGGACAGCCTGCTGCTGCGTTTGCCCCAGGTTGGCCAGGCCGAACTCAGCGCCCTGGATGAAAGCGGTGAGACTGCCCGGGTGGCGTTTCAGGTCAGTGAGTAGGTGCCCGAGCGCAATGTGGAGCGGTAATACGCCCCGGGTACAGCAGGCCGCCGGTCAGTGAGTAGTGAAGCGTTGATGCACTGGCGATGAGCTGGGCGTCAGCGCCAGCGCCAATTGGGTACGGTTATGCATATGCGTCAACCGCAGCACCTGCGACACGTACAGTTTGACGGTGTTCTCGGTGATCCCCAGTTCACAGGCAATCTGGTAATTGGTCTTGCCCTTGCTCACCAGCCGCGCGACCTCCAACTGGCGGGGCGACAGTTTCTCGAACGCTGCGGGTAGCTCGCTCTCGCTTTCATCAGCATCCGTGGCACGCCGATGGGCGCCTTGGCCGCGGGCTTTCTCCAGCTCCTGATACAGCTCGTCCACAGACTCGGCCAACTCTTGCAAACGCTGGTTCAAGCCGCCCAGGTTGCGGAGGTTGCGCTGGCGCTCGAGCAAGGCCTGCTCCTGCTGGCGCACACCTTCGAGCAGTTCCTCAAGGTCCATGGGTTTCTGGTAATAGTCGGCAAAACCTGCGCGCAGGGCGCGGATCACGTCCTGTTTTTCCCCCCGGCCGGTCAGCATGATGGCCTCGAACATGCGTTGGCTGCCGTCGATCTCCTTCAAGGCGCGCACCAGCTCGATGCCGTCCCGTTCGGGCATTTCGAGGTCGCAGATGATGAGGCCGACTGCGGGGTCCGACGTATACCGCTCTATGGCTTCGTCGGTGGAATAGGCGGGTATGCAGGTGTAACCCGCGGTTTCAAGGTATTCACATAGCTGCTCGACAATGACCGGTTGGTCGTCGACCACCAATACCTTCACTTCACTCACTGGTCTGGACACGATCAACTCCCTGTTCGTATACGGCCCTGCTCCCGGGCCAGACGCTCTGGCAATGTAAAAAGTAGTCGCACACGGCGATTCTGTACAAACCCTGTACACATTGTCCGACCACAGGCATCGCTATTGGATCCATACGGCTGTCAGCAGAAAGCCGGTGAGCACATAGGGGACGAACGCCTGCTTGTCGCCCATTTCTTCGGTCAGGGCTTGCAGGCGCTTCTTGATCTTGGGGTTGAGCAGCAGCCATAGACGCCGACGGGCCAGCAGCCAGACCAGCACGCTGACCCCAGCGCCAATGAACGTGCCAAGCACGTATTGCGTGCCGCTGGCCAAGGCCAGGGCGCCCATCAGCTTGACATCATCGGCGCCGAAGTGGCCGTACATATAGCCGGGCAGGGTCAACAGCATGACGATGGCCAGCGCCCATCCGGCATCGCTGGCATCGGCCCCCATCCAGCTATGGCCAGTGGCGAACAGCCAGAGCAGGGCACAGCTGGCCACACCCAGGGTGAGCAGGTTGGAGATCTGGCGTTGACGCACATCCTGTTCGGAGCACAAGGCAAGCCACAGCAGCAGAACAATGCTTTGCATTGGCAGGTCGCCCTTCCTAAAAGTTGAACACTTCTACCCGGTCAGTCAGGTTTCCTTGACAGAAGATAGACCGGAACGTGCGCACGAGTAGGCCTTGCAACCGAAAAAGGCGTGGTCGGAACGGATTTTGTCGTAGCTGTCACCGGGGGCTGCGCTTGAGCCCCTGGCTGCTTTTGAAGGTTATTTCCGGCTACCCGGCGGGTAATTGCCCAGCACCTTGGCCACGGTGTTTTGAATGGCGCTGTTACGCTCTTCAGGGCCCGGTGGGTAGTTGTTCATGATCTGCTCGGCACTGCCGCGCCAGACCAGCTTGCCGTCACGGCCATCGAAAAGGTCGACCTGAATGGTGGCCACCTTGTAATCGACGCTGCGGGTTTCGTTGTACATGGGGCCACCCCAGTACCCGCCCCAATAACCACCCCAGCCCCCGCCGTAATTGGTGGTGATCTGTTGCTGGCGCTGCTCGACGATCAGGTAGGTGCGTACGGTCAGGTCTGGCCGCGCGCCGCCCTGCACCGGGCGCAGGCCGCGCTGGTCGAGCTGCTCGGCCACTGCCGTACGGATGCGCTGCTCGGTCAGGTCGCTCTTGATGCGAGGGTCATCCGGGCGGTACTGCAAACCTGGCTCCTGCCATGCCCAGCTGCGGTAGGCGGCAAAGTCGCGGCTGGCATCGAAATCCTGCTGAACGTTAGTGCTCGAGCAGGCTGCCAATACCAGCGCGAATGACAGTAGAACGAGACGGCGCAACATGATGGTTCTCCGTTGGCTATTAACTGGGAGGATAGCCGCTGAGCGCCTTGTGCACAGCATCGCGCACGGCGTTTTCGCGTTCGCGTGGCGAGTCCTTGTCGCTGCCGCTTTCGGCGCTGGCGCTCCATACCGGTTGGCCGGTACGCGCGTCGTAGAGGTCGATGCGCACCACCATCACCTGCACCTCGTAGGTACGCACCACTGGCACGCTGGCATAGCCGCCGTAGCCATGGCGGTAACCGCCATAGCCCACGCTGCCGTAGGGGTAAGGGTCATAGGTGTCGTAATCGCGCACTTGCCGCAAGCGCCTTTCCAAGCGCATGTCGGCGCTTACCAGCAAGTCGCCGGGGCCGCCCCGCGCCGGGCGCAGGCCATGCTGGTCGAGGGCACCACCAACGGCATCGGCCAGGGGCGCCGGGTCGGCCCCCGCCGAGCCACTGGGCAACCGGCCGTTACGCCAGCTCCAGCTGCGGTAGCGCCCATAGTCCCGTGCCGGTGCCGGGTAGGCGCTGGCATCGAAGGTAGCGGCCGCCTGGGCCGGCGCCGGGGGCAACGGCCGGCTGCTGGCAACATACGGATTGGGGCTCTGGCAGCCAGCCAGGGCCAGCGGCAGCAGGGCCAGGTACAACAGACGGTATGGCATGTATTCCTCCCGGCAGGCCGCTCAGCGAGGGCGGCAAACCCAGTGCAGGTAGCGGCCGAGCCCGGCGAACCCAGGGTGGCGGCGGTAGGCCAGCTCCATCTCCAGCAGGTCGAGCAGTTCGGCCTTGGCCTGGAACTCCTTGGGCATGTAGTCGTGGAACACCCGCACACCGCTTTCACTTTGCACCTGCCACAAGGGTTCAAGGTGCGCCTTAAGCTCGCGTGGATCAAGCGGTTTCTGTGGCGTCAGGCTCTGCTTTTCACCTTCCAGGCGGTTGCTGCGCAGCTTGCGGAAATGGCCTTTGAGCAAGTTGCGGTAGACCAGGGCGTCGCGGTTGTAGAACGCCAGCGACAACCAGCCACCCGTGGCGGTGAGCTGGTGCAGCACGGGCAGGATGCTCTCGGGTTCGGCCAGCCATTCCAGCACAGCGTGGCACAGCACCAGGTCGTAGGGCTCGTTCAATTGGCCGAGCAGGTCTTGCCAGGGGGCCTGGACGAAGGTGGCCGTCTGGCCGGCTTCGGCAAAACGGGCCCGGGCGCCGTCGAGCATGGGTGCAGCCGGTTCTGCCAGGGTCACCTGGTGGCCACGTTCGGCCAGCCACAAGGCCATGTGACCCAGGCCGGCGCCGATATCCAGAACACGCAACGGGCGATCAGGCAGCGCCTCGGCCAGGTCGGCCTGCAAGACGGCCAGGCGGATCGCGCCCTTGGCGCCGCCGTAGATCTTTTCCGCGAAGCGGGTGGCCAGTTCATCGAAATGACGGTCGTTCATCGAGCGAAACGCCTCTCGCTGTCGGCCAGCTTGGCACGCACCACCTGGTCCATGTCCAGGCCCAGCTCACTGCACAACAGCAGCAGGTAGAGCACCACGTCACCGACTTCCTGCCCGGCGTGGGCCAATTTGTCGGCAGGCAGCTGGCGCGATTCGTCTTCGCTCAGCCACTGGAAAATCTCGACCAGCTCGGCCATTTCGACGCTGGCGGCCATGGCCAGGTTCTTCGGGCTGTGAAAGCCACGCCAGTCGTTGTTGTCACGGATCTGGTGCAGGCGTTGGGTAAGCTCTTGCAGGTTCATCGGGGGTCTCCAAATGCTGCATAGCTTCTGCCCTGGCCCGATGCAAAGCAAGGGGCCGCCGCGTTGCGGCCCCAGGGCCCGGCAATGAGCCCTAGAGCTGATCCCAGCGGCCGAGCATATGTCGTATGCCCCCATGCCCATCCAGCCGCAGCACCCCTGCAGGCCCCGCCTCGCTGGCACTGAGCACCACTTCGGAGGGCAACCTGACCGGCTTGCGGAAAGCCACCTCAAAGGCATAGCCGCTGTGCGGCAGGTGCCCGCGCAATGCGGCCAGTGCCATGGCCTTTGTCCACATGCCATGGGCAATGGCCGTGGGAAAGCCGAACAACCGTGCACTGACCGCACTCAGGTGGATAGGGTTGTAGTCCCCGCACACCTTGGCATAACGCCGGCCGATGTCACTGTCGGCATACCAGCGGGTGGCCTCGGGCAAGCAAGGCGGTTCGTCGTCGGCATGCCCGCCGGCCTGGCCATCCAGCTTCAGCCCACGTACCAGCATGCGGCTGGTTTCACGCCAGAGCACGCCGATGCCATCTTCGGCTTCGGTCACCAGGTCGAAGGTGCCACCTTTGTCATGCGCCTGCAGGTTGTGCGCATACACCGCAAAGCGCAGCCCTTCGATAGCGCCCAGTGGCCGCAGCACTTCGATGCGATTTTGCAGGTGCACCAGCCCCAGCAGCGGGAAGGGAAAGTCACGGGCGGTCATCAGCTGCAATTGCAGCGCAAAAGCCATGACGTGTGGATAAGTAGCCGGCAGGCGGCCATCGTCGGGGAAGTGGCAAAGCCGCCGATAGGCGTCCAGGTTGGCCGGCTCAACCTGGATGAAGCAGAGCAGGCCATCGTCGGGCAGGTGCTCACCGCTGATCGTGCGCTTGCTGGCGGCACGCAGGTACAGGCTGGGGCGGGCAGCCGGGCTATGCAGGTCGTGCCATTGTCGGCTCATGGTCAGGCCCCCATCAGTGCCTGGCCGCAAACACGCAGCACCTGGCCGTTGACCGCCCCCGAGCCCGGCTGGCTGAGCCAGGCAATGGCCTCGGCCACGTCCTGCGGGCGACCGCCCTGGCCTAGCGAACTCAAGCGTCGCCCGGCTTCGCGCAGGCCCATGGGCATGGTTGCGGTCATGTGGGTTTCGATGAAGCCGGGGGCTACGGCGTTGATGCTCGCGCCCCGCTCGGCGAGCCTCGGCGCCCAGGCCTGGGCCAGGCCGATCAGCCCGGCCTTGCTGGCGGCATAGTTGGCCTGGCCGCGGTTGCCGGCAATGCCGCTGACCGAGGCTAACAAGGTTATGCGCGCATGTTCACCCAACGCGCCACCGTCAAACAGCGCCTGGGTCAGCACCTGTGGCGCCTGCAGGTTGACCGCGAGCACGGCGTCCCAATAGTCCGGGGTCATGTTGGCCAGGGTCTTGTCGCGCGTGATGCCAGCATTGTGCACAACGATGTCTATGGCGTCGGGCAGGGCAGCCAGCAGTTGTGAGGCGGCATCGCTGGCGCAGATGTCCAGCGCCAGGGCCTTGCCGCCAAGTCGGGCAGCGAGTGCGTCGAGTTCGCGGCTGGCCTGTGGCACATCCAGCAGCAGAACGTCGGCACCGTCACGTGCCAAGGTTTGCGCGATGGCCGTACCGATACCGCGCGCGGCGCCGGTAACCAGTGCACGGCGGCCAGCCAACGGGCGGGTCCAGTCCTCGACCTGGCTGGCGCAGGCTCCAAGGCGCAGCACCTGGCCGGAGATGAACGCGCTCTTGGGCGAGAGGAAGAAGCGCAAGGCACCTTCCAGTTGGTCTTCAGCGCCGGGGCCGACGTACAGCAACTGAGCGGTTGCGCCATTGCGCAGTTCCTTGGCCAGCGAGCGGCTGAAGCCCTCCAGGGCGCGCTGGGCGATACTGGCCAGCGGGTTGTCGAGGCTTTCCGGTGGCCGGCCCAGCAGCACGATGTGGGCGCACGGGCCCAGGCTGCGCAGCAGCGGCTGGAAAAATTCGCGCAACTGCTTCAGCTCATCGCTGTCGGACAAGTGACTGGCGTCGAACACCACGGCTTTGATTTTCGGCCCCAGGCCAGCGACCCAAGGCTCGCCCTGCAGGTGGTCGGCATTGAAACGGTATATGTTATCGGTCAGGCGCGCGGCGAAGGCTTCGACCTGGCCTGCCAGGGGGCCGCCGCCCAGCACCAGCGCCCCCTCCACCGGGCGCAGGCGGCCAGCCTGCCAGCGCTCCAGAGGCGCAGGGCGTGGCAGGCCCAGGGCATCCACCAAGCGGCGGCCAAGGTTGGAGTTGGCAAAACCGAGGTAGCGATCGCTCATGAGTAGGTCTCCGCAAAGGCAAGCTTGAAAGTGTGGACCAAGTTTGTGGCATGGTCGTTCGACCAGGGTAAGAACACCCAGGCAGTACGGTTCAATTTGTTTCAGGAGGAACAGGCATATGCGTTCACTTCGCCGGGTCGCGATCTTGGGCGGCAACCGAATTCCCTTTGCCCGCTCCAATGGGGCCTACGCCACCGCCAGCAACCAGGCGATGCTGACCGCGGCCCTCGAAGGGCTGATCGAGCGCTATCGCCTGCATGGGCTGCGCTTGGGTGAGGTGGTCGCTGGCGCGGTGCTCAAGCAGTCCCGCGACATGAACCTGACCCGCGAATGTGTGCTGGGTTCGCGGCTTTCGCCGCAAACCCCTGCCTACGACCTCCAGCAAGCTTGCGGCACCGGCCTGGAGGCGGCGCTGCTGGTGGCCAACAAGATTGCGCTGGGGCAGATCGACAGCGGCATTGCCGGTGGCGTGGACACCACGTCGGATGCGCCGATTGCGGTCAACGAAGGCCTGCGTCATATCCTGCTGCAGGCCAACCGTGGCAAAAACCTGGGCGAACGGCTCAAGCCTTTTCTGCAGTTGCGCCCGCACCATCTGCGCCCTGAGTTGCCACGCAACGGCGAGCCGCGCACCGGGTTGTCGATGGGCGAGCATTGCGAACGCATGGCCCAGGCCTGGAAGATTGGCCGGGCTGCCCAGGACGAGTTGGCGTTGCTCAGCCACCAGCGGCTGGCGGCTGCCTATGCCGAAGGTTGGCACGATGACCTGCTGACACCATTTCTGTCGCTGATGCGCGACAACAACCTGCGCGCGGACCTGACACTGGAGCAGTTGGCCAAGCTCAAGCCGGCCTTCGACCGCAGTGGCCAGGGTACGTTGACGGCAGGCAATTCCACGCCCTTGACCGATGGTGCGTCGCTGGTGCTGCTGGCCAGTGAAGAGTGGGCCGCGCAACAGGGGTTACCGGTGCTGGCCTACCTGGTCGATGGTGAAACCGCAGCAGTGGACTTCGTCACTGGCCGCGAGGGGCTGCTGATGGCACCGGCGTATGCAGTGCCACGCTTGCTGGCACGCAATGGCCTGACCTTGCAGGACTTTGACTACTACGAAATCCACGAAGCCTTTGCGGCCCAGGTGTTGTGTACGCTCAAGGCCTGGGAAGACGCTGGGTACTGCCGTGAGCGGCTGGGGCTGGATGCGCCGTTGGGGGCCATCGACCGCAGCAAGCTCAACGTCAAGGGCAGTTCGCTGGCTGCCGGGCACCCGTTTGCCGCGACCGGCGGGCGAATACTGGCCAACCTGGCGAAATTGCTGGCAACGGCAGGGAAGGGGCGCGGCTTGATTTCCATTTGTGCGGCGGGCGGGCAAGGGGTCACGGTCATCGTCGAGCGGTGAAGAACCGCCGTCTGTTTGGCAGGCATGCCCGCGCGGCAGGCGGCAGATATCCCGCAGGCGTTGATCGTAACTGTTAGGCTTGTCTGGTCAGCACTAACAGAAGCCGCCATGCCGATCATCGGACAACCCCGTCCCATTCCTGAACTCAAGCAGTTGCCCAGGCCACTGTACGCACGTGCCGAAAGCCTGGGCGCCGGTTCCTGGACCACACGCCACCAGCACGACTGGGTACAGTTCTCCTACGCTATCAGCGGCGTGCTGGGTGTTTACACCGACGCAGGCAGCTACTTTGCGCCACCGCAGTGGGGGGTGTGGATCCCGGCTGACGCCGAGCATGCGGTGGTGACCTCGATGCAGGCCGAGATGCGCAGCCTGTATGTACGCCGGGACGCCTGCCCCTGGGCTGCCCCGCAGTGTCGGGTATTGGAGGTGACGCCGCTGGCGCGTGAGTTGATCAAGCAGTTCTGCCTGTACCCAGCCGATTACCCTGAGGGCGATAGTGCTCAGGCGCGGCTGGTGGCGGTGCTGCTCGACCAGTTACGAACCCTGCCGGAAGTCGGCTTTTCCTTGCCGTTGCCGCGCCACCCGGGTTTGCTGGCGCTGTGCAATGGCTTGATCGCCGCACCCGACCAGGCGCAGACCTTGCAGCAATGGGCGCGGCAGCTGGGGTGTTCCGAAAAAACGCTGATGCGCCTGTTCCAGCGTGAAACCGGCTTGAGCTTTCGCAACTGGCGCCAGCGCATGCGCTTGCTGTCGTCGCTGGCCTTGCTGGAGGCGGGGGAGAGCGTGACCGAGGCGGCGCTGGGTTGTGGGTATGATTCCACTTCCGCGTACATTGCGGCGTTCAAGCAGCTGTTTGGGGCAACGCCGGGGGAGTTGAGGCTCTGACCAGGGGTTGCCGGTGCTGGCCTATGTGTAGCTGAAGCCGCCCCGGTACGGGGCGGCCTGCACCGGCGCCTTGTCAGGTGCGGAACCTGCGCACCAGTACGTCCAGTTCATTGGACAACCCGGCCAGGCTTTCCGAATCCTGGCGTGCTGCCTGGGCCAATTCGGCCACCAACTGCGCATCCCCATGAATCTGGCTGATGTGGCGGTTGATATCTTCGGCTACCTGGTGCTGTTCCTCGGCTGCGGTTGCAATCTGCGTGTTCATGTCACGGATCACGTCCACCGACTCGCGGATCTGCCCGAAACTGTCGCGGGCCAGGCCGATACGGCTGACCGACTGCTGCGAAACTTCCAGGCTGGCGTGCATCTGTGCAGCCACCTCGGAGGTGCGGTTGGCCAGGTTGCCCAGCAAACCGTCGATTTCTGCGGTGGAGTCGGCCGTGCGCTTGGCCAGCGCCCGCACTTCATCGGCTACCACGGCAAAGCCACGGCCTTGCTCGCCGGCCCGCGCGGCCTCGATGGCGGCGTTCAGGGCCAGCAGGTTGGTCTGCTCGGCAATCGAGCGAATGGTGCCGAGGATCGACTGGATGGCATTGCTGTCACGCTCCAGTTGCTGGATCGACTGCGCCGACTGCTCGATTTCCTGGCTCAGGCGGTCAACGCTGTGGACCGCCGCATCGATCTGCTGCTGACCTTCACGGGCCTGTTGCTGGCCGCTGTCCGCAGACTGGGCCGCCTGGCTGCACGAGCGCGCCACTTCGTTGGCGGTGGCAACCATCTCGTGGAAGGCGGTGGACACCATGTCCACGGCCTCGCGCTGGCGGCCGGCCGCTTCGGCCATGTTGCTGGACACCTGGGTCGAGCTGTGCGAGGTGCTGAGGATCTTGCTGGCCGCCGCACCTATATGCTGGATCAGGCTGCGAATGGCACCGAGGAACTGGTTGAACCAGTTGGCCAGCTGGGCGGTTTCGTCGCGGCCGCGAATTTCCAGGCTGCGGGTCAGGTCGCCCTCACCCTGGGCAATGTCTTCCAGTCCGTTGGTGACGCTGTTGATCGGGCGCACGATCAGTTTGGCGAAGGCGGCGCCGACCACGGCGAACAGGGCGGCCAGGACCAAGGCGACCACGCCGATCAGCCAGGTCAGGCGGGTAGTGGTCTGCATCACTTCGCCTTGCTCGATCAGGCCGATGAAGGTCCAGCCCAGGCGCTCGTCGGGGTAGACGTTGGCCATGTAGCGCACACCATTGAGCTCGACTTCGACCAGGCCCTTGCCGGCCTTGGCCAACTCGGCATAGCCGTCGCCAAAACTGGCCAGTTGCTTGAAGTTGTGGCTGGCGTCGCGTGGGTCGACCATCACGTTGCCGTTGCTTTCCACCAGCATCAGGAAGCCGCTCTCGCCCAGCTTGATCTGCTTGACGATCTCGGTCAGGCCTTTGAGCGAAACGTCGATGTTGACCACACCGCCGGGGTTGCCCAACTGGTTGGCTACCGTGCGCACGGTACTGATGAGCACCGCGTCATCGGCAGCCCAGTAATAGGCGCCGGTGCGCACGGTCTTGCCCGGGTTGGCCATGGCCAATTGGTACCACGGCCGTGTGCGTGGGTCGTAGTTGACGAACTTCTGCCCGGCTGGCCAGCCGATGTAACCGCCGTCATTGACGCCGTAGGACACGTAGGCATAGTTGGGGTGCGAATCTGCCAGGCGGGTGAAGAAGTCCAGCACTTGCTTGTCCTGATCGCCCAGCTCGTAGGACGGGTTGGCACTCAGGAACTTGTTCAGGTTGCTGCCTGTGGCGGCCACCATCGGTTGCGCGGCCAGGTACTCGACGTTCTGGTTGATGCCCTGGAAGAAGATGTTCATCGCGTTGCTGACCTGGCGGATTTCCCGGCTGCTGCCGTCAAGGAATCCATCGCGGGCTTCGCCACGCAGGTTAAGGACCACCAGGGTGGCCACCAGCACGATGGGCAAACCGGCGATGACCGCGAATGCCCAGGTCAGTTTCTGTTTGATGCTCATCGACGCTCCCGGAATTGTTTTAGTCGACACACGAGGCAGGTAACCAGTGCATCGGCAGCAGCCGGGTTTTATGTAGCCGAAGCGCCCGTATTTATTGGATAAAGTCGTGATTGGTGACTATTCGGTCGTGAATGGACGCTTTTGGCATACCAAGCGCTAGTGGCAGCAGTTGCCAGCGGTGCCATTGGCTAGGTCGCTGAGGATCGGGCAGTCCGGGCGGTCGTCCCCTTGGCAGTGGGATACCAGCTCGCCAAGGGTGTTGCGCAGGCTGACCAGTTCCTCGATGCGCCGGTTCAGTTCATCGATATGCTGCATCGCCAATGCCTTCACATCGGCGCTGGCCCGCTGGCGGTCTTGCCACAGCGTCAGCAGCTTGCCCACTTCTTCCAGGGAAAACCCCAGGTCGCGTGAGCGCTTGATGAACGCCAGGCTGTGCAAGTCCTCGTCCCGGTACAGGCGGTAGCCATTGTCGCTGCGCGTGGCCGGCTTGAGCAGGCCGATGGATTCGTAGTAACGGATCATCTTGGTGCTGAGCCCGCTGCGGCGGGCGGCCTGGCCAATGTTCATTTTGCCTCCTGGGGGGCGCGGGCGGGTTTCCAGGCTTTCAGCCACAGCGCGTTGCTGACCACGCTGACGCTGGACAAGGCCATGGCGGCGCCCGCCAGTACCGGGTTGAGGTAGCCCAGTGCAGCCAGCGGGATACCGATCAGGTTGTAGATGAATGCCCAGAACAGGTTCTGGCGGATCTTGGCGTAGGTCTTGCGGCTGATTTCCAGGGCAGCGGGCACCAGCCGCGGGTCGCCGCGCATCAAGGTGATGCCGGCTGCCTGCATCGCCACGTCGGTGCCACCCCCCATGGCGATGCCGATGTCGGCGGCGGCCAACGCCGGCGCGTCGTTTATGCCGTCGCCGACCATGGCGACCACGCCAGCCTGCTTGAGGGCCGCCACAGTTGCGGCCTTGTCGGCCGGCAGCACTTCGGCGTGCACATCGTCGATGCCCAAGGCTTCGGCGACCACCTTGGCGCTACCCCGGTTATCGCCAGTCAGCAGATGGCTGCTGATGTGCTGCGCATGCAGGGTGTCGATGGCCTCGGCGGCCCCGGGCTTGAGGCTGTCACCAAAGGCGAACAGGCCCAGCACCTGTGTTTGCTGACCGCGTTCGATCAGCCACGACAGGGTACGCCCCTCGGCTTCCCAGGCGCGTGCCTTGTCGGCCAGGCCGCCGGGCTGCAGCCCGCTTTCATCGAGCAGGCGGCGGTTGCCCAGTGCCAGCTCACGGCCTTCGACACGCCCGGCAATGCCGCGCCCGGTGAGCGACTGGCTGTCGCTGACGCTGGGTACCTGCAGGCCTTGCTCGGTGCAGGCCTGCAGCACCGCCTTGGCCAACGGGTGTTCACTGCCCCGTTGCAGGGCGCCGGCCAGGCGATGCAGGCTGGCGCTGTCGCCGACCAGGGCCTTGCTGTGGACTACCCGCGGGCTGCCCGAGGTCAGGGTACCGGTCTTGTCGAACACCACACGGTTCACCGCATGCGCGCGCTCCAGCGCCTCGGCATCCTTGATGAGGATGCCGTGGCGGGCGGCGACGCCGGTACCGGCCATGATCGCTGCGGGTGTGGCCAGGCCAAGGGCGCAAGGGCAGGCGATGACCAGCACGGCCACGGCGTTGATCAGGGCGGTTTCCAGCGCCGCGCCAGCCAGCCACCAGCCGAGCAGGGTCAGCAGCGCCAGTACCAGCACGGCGGGGACGAATACCTGGCTGACCCGGTCGACCAGCTTCTGGATCGGCGCCTTGGCGGCCTGCGCGTCTTCCACCAGGCGGATGATGCGCGCCAGCACGGTCTCGGTGCCCAGGGCTTCGGTACGTACCAGCAACCGGCCTTCGCCATTGATGGCGCCACCGGTGACGCTGTCGCCGGGTTGTTTGGGCACTGGCAGGCTCTCGCCGCTGATCAGGGCTTCATCGGCATGGCTGCTGCCATCCTCGACCACGCCATCGACCGGAAAGCGCTCGCCGGGCTTGACCAGCACCAGGTCGCCCAGGCGCAGCTGGGCGATCGCCACATCTTCTTCCCGGTCGCCAACCACGCGCACTGCGCGCTCCGGGCGCAGTGCCTCGAGCGCGCGAATGGCGCTGGCGGTCTGGCGTTTGGCACGGCTTTCCAGGTACTTGCCCAGCAGCACCAGGGCGATCACCACCGCCGAGGCCTCGAAGTACAGGTGCGGGGCCATGCCGGCGGGGGGCTGGGCCCATTCGTAGAGGCTCAGGCCGTAACCGGCGCTGGTCCCCAGGGCAACCAGCAGGTCCATGTTGCCGGCGCCGGCACGCACGGCTTTCCAGGCGGCGATATAAAAGCGGGCGCCGAGAATGAACTGCACAGGGGTGGCCAGCAGGAATTGCGCCCAGGCGGGCAGCATCCAGTGCAGGCCGAATGGCTGCACCAGCATGGGCAGCACCAAAGGCAGCGCCAGCAGCAATGCTGCAGCCACTGCCAGGCGTTCGTTACGCAGGCGGCGCTGGGCGGTGGCCTGCTCGTCTATGGCGGCTTGCGGCACGCTGGCGCTGTAGCCGGCCTTGTGTACTGTTTCGATCAGCAGGTTGTCGTCGAGGGCGGCCAGCACTTCAAGGTGGGCACGTTCATTGGCCAGGTTGACACTCACCCGCTCCACTCCGGGCACTTTGCCAAGGGCCCGCTCCACGCGGCCCACGCAACTGGCGCAGGTCATGCCGCCGATCTGCAGTTCCAGCGTGCGCGTGGGCACGCCGTAGCCGGCTTCGCGTACCGCATCGACCAAGGCTGGCAGGCGGTCGGCCGGGGCCTGGACACGGGCTTTTTCAGTGGTGAGGTTGACGCTGACGTGTTCAGCGCCGCTGACCTTGCGCAATGCGCGCTCGACCCGGCCAGCACAGCTGGCGCAGGTCATGCCGGAGATCGGCAGGTCATAGGTGGTGGATGCGGGCATGGCTCTCCTCCTTGGACAGGGCTCCAGCATCAACCTTGCCATGCGGGGAAGGTCAATAGCCTAGATCGGCGCGCTTCAATTCCAGCCCATATTGACCCATGGTGATGCGATATTTGTTGATCTGGCCCGCCTGCAGGTTCAAACGTGTGCTGCGTTGGTCCTCGATGCCTGGCGCGCAACCCGAGGTTTGCCCAGGCAACCGGCGCAGGCGCACATCGACCGGGCCAGGCGGCAGGTTGAACGAGGTGGACTGCTCCTGAAACACCCGCCCGGAAAGCTGATCATTGAGGTACACCCCGATTTCACAGCTGGTAGCCACTTCCAGGCGCTCCCGGGAAATGATCAGTACGCTGTAGGCCGAGTTGTCCTCTGCGCTGGCCGGTGGCACCACAGCCAGTGCGCTGACCAACCCGACGACGCCCAATGCTGCCCTGAACATGAAAAATCTCCTGCTTGGCTGATCGTCAAAGGCGCAGCTTGGCCGACGCGCGTGCGGATTTCCACCCCAGCTGTTCCACGCGGCACTTGACCTTGCCCTGATGGCAAGCTTGAAACTCGTGGAAAACCTGAAGGAGGCAACCCTATGCAAGTGTTCAATGTACAAGGCATGACCTGTGGCCACTGTGTAAAGGCCGTGACGCGGGCAGTGCAGCAGCTGGATGCGTCCGCCAAGGTAGAAGTCGACCTGGCGGCCAAGCAGGTGCGGGTGCAGAGTGAGTTGGTGCAGGAGCAGGTTCTGGCGGCCATCCGCGAGGAAGGGTATCAGGCTGAGGTGGGGTAACAGGTGTCGACCCGGGTTTTGGGTTGAGGCCCTGACGATGGTGCCGCTGTGCGGCCCATCGCGACAGGGCCTAGGTTTGTTGCAAATGTTTTCACATTCCTAGGGGCGACAGCAGGTAGAATCATCTACTTGCTTAGCCTGCTATGGATTCCTGATGAACCTGCGAATGTTGCTCATCCTGGGCGCACTCAGTGCGTTCGGGCCCTTGGCGATCGACTTCTACCTGCCGGCCTTCCCGGCCATGGCGCAGGCGTTCGCCACCGACGAAAAACACGTCCAGGCCACATTGGCCGCCTATTTCCTTGGCTTGTCCATCGGCCAGTTGGCTTACGGCCCAGTGGCTGACCGTTTTGGCCGGCGCAAACCGCTGATGTTTGGCGTGACCGTGTTCACCCTGGCGTCGCTGGCCTGTGCCTATGCCCCCAACCTCGACACCCTGGTGCTGGCACGCTTCGTCCAGGCCCTTGGCGGTTGTGCGGGCATGGTGCTGTCGCGGGCCATCGTCAGCGACAAGTGCGACCCGGTCGCCTCGGCCAAGGTGTTCTCGCAGTTGATGCTGGTCATGGGCCTGGCCCCGATCCTGGCGCCGATGCTGGGTGGGGTGCTGGTGAATGTGGCCGGCTGGCAATCGATTTTCCTTACCCTGGGCCTGTTCAGTGCCGCTTGCCTGTTGGCGGTAAGCCTGGGATTGCCGGAGAGCATGCCTGAGGACATGCCGCGCCAGCCCTTGTCCGGCGCTTTGCGCCAGTACCTGCGCCTGCTGGCAGACCGGGTGTTCCTCGGCCATGCGGTGACGGGCGGTATCGCCATTGCCGGCATGTTCGCCTACATCGCCGGTTCACCTTTCGTGTTCATCAAGCTGTACGGCGTGCCAGCCGAGCACTATGGCTGGCTGTTTGGTGCCAACGCAGCGGGCTTTATCCTGGTGGCGCAGGTGAACGCCCGCTTGCTGGCCAAGCGTGGGCCGGCCTTCCTGCTGGCCCGTGCCGTGTGGCTGTACCTGGGGGCCGGGCTGGCGCTGCTCGGGGTGGCGGCGTTGCGGCCGACCGCGTTGTGGCCGCTGCTGGTGCCGTTGTTCACCTGCATTGCCAGCCTCGGTTGCATCATCCCCAATGCCTCGGCTTGCGCCATGAGCGGCCAGGGCGCGCGTGCCGGCAGTGCCTCGGCGCTGATGGGTTGTGTCCAGTTCAGCGTGGCGGCGGGCGCAGCGGCGCTGGTGGGGCTGCTGCACGATGGCAGTGCCTTGCCGATGGCCCTGGTGATCTGCCTTTGCGGTGTATTGGCAGTCAGTGCCGCGCTACTGACCCGCCGTTTGCAGGCCAGGGTTCGCGCTTGAGCGGGTGCGGGGCGCGCAGGCGGGTTTCCAGCGTGGCGACAAAGGCCCGTGCCTCGGCCTCGCTGCGGAAACCGATCACATGCTGATCGAGCTTCACCTGCCAAGGGCAGGCGGGGTTTCGGCGCGAAGCGCTGACGACAATTTTCATCGCGGCTTACCTCCAGAAGGGAGCGGCATCAGTTTAGCGCTACTGCTCACGTCTGCCATGCGCTGGCCCGTTGGCCTGACTGGCGGTGCCTGATTGGGTGTTTGCCGGTTGCGCCGCAATGCCTGCAAGTCCGGGGGAACGTTCGCTTTAGTTTGCGCTACTTGTAGTACCTGGCTGTCGGCTACGTCCGAACGTGCCGAAGGTTTTTTTCCTGCTGAGTTTACGAGCGCCTGCCGCAACCGGCCGAAATGCCTAGGCGCAGGGTTTTCGCCGGTCGCATCGGTCCTGTTCCCGACTTGCAATGGGTAGGTATACCCACTGGCTTTTCGACGAGGACTGGGCGTTGTGGGGCTGCCAGATTGAGCATTTCTGCGGCTTATACTGGCGATCCAGGCCAGTGCCAGCGAGAGGTGCTTCCCTGCCAGGGTTGGCCATCGCATCCACACAGTGAACTTGCAGGGAGTTACAGGGACATGAACGCAGTCAGCAGTATCAGCCAGATCGCCAGCCTGATGGCCGACCCCAAGCGCAGTGCCATGTTGTGGGCATTGATCGACGGCACGCCGCGCCTGGCCAACGAGCTTGCGATGATGACCGGCCTGACCTCGTCGTCGGCTTGCGCGCACTTGTCGTTGCTGTCATCGGCTGGGCTGCTGAGGCATGAAGCCCGTGGCCGCAAACGCTATTTTCGCCTGGCTACCCCGCAGGTCGGGGCGGCGGTAGAGGCGCTGGCCAGCGTGCAACTGGAAAGCGCCAGGGGGGAGCGGGCCAAGGCGCCGGTGTCACCGCTGCCCATGTCGCTGCGCCGGGCGCGTCGCTGTGGGGATCACCTGGGGGGCGAGCTGGCCAGTGAGCTATACCACCGCATGGTGGTCGCGGGCTGGCTGGAAGGCAGTGGCCGCCTGTTGATGGTCAGCGATGAAGGGCGGGCGCAGCTGGCCCTGGTAGGGGTGTACATCGATGCCTTGGCGCCGCACCAGCAGCGCGGCTGCGTGATCTGCCGCTGTACCGAGTGGAACGACCAGGCACCGCACCTGGGGGGCGTGTTGGGCCAGGCCTTGTTCAGGCTGTTCCTGCAATCTGGCTGGATGCGCGAGGCCGAGGACACGCGGGCATTGCATATCTCGGCGCTGGGCATCCAGCAGATCAACCGCATAGCCCGCGTTGCCACCTTGCAGGTGGGTTGAGCCGCGCGTCAGGACAGCCTGGCGTCCAGGCTGTTCTGGGCCAGGCGGCGGGCCTGGTCTTCGGTCATGCCCAGGTGAGTGTGCAGGGCGTGGAAGTTTTCCGTGACGTAGCCGCCGAAGTACGCCGGGTCGTCCGAGTTCACCGTGACCTTCACGCCACGCTCGAGCATGTCGAGGATGTTGTGCTGGCTCATGTGGTCGAACACGCAGAGCTTGGTGTTGGACAGCGGGCACACGGTCAACGGGATCTGTTCGTCGATGATGCGCTGCATCAGCCGCTCGTCTTCGATGGCGCGTACGCCGTGGTCGATTCGCTTGATCTGCAGCAGGTCCAGCGCCTCCCAGATGTACTCGGGCGGGCCTTCTTCGCCAGCGTGGGCGACGGCAACCAGGCCTTCGCTCCGCGCGCGGTCGAATACACGCTGGAACTTGCTGGGTGGGTGGCCCATTTCCGAGCTGTCCAGGCCAACGGCAATGAACGCATCGCGGAAGGGCAGCGCCTGGTCGAGGGTTTTTTGTGCCTCCTCTTCACTCAGGTGGCGCAGGAAGCTCAGGATAAGGCCACTGCTGATGCCCAACTGCTCGCGGCCATCCTTGAGCGCCTGGTTGATACCGTTGAGCACCACTTCAAAGGGGATACCCCGGTCGGTGTGGGTTTGCGGGTCGTAGAACGGCTCGGTATGGATCACGTTCTGCGCCTTGCAGCGCTGCAGGTAGGCCCAGGTCAGGTCATAGAAGTCCTGCTCGGTGCGCAATACATCGGCGCCCTGGTAATACAGGTCCAGGAACTCCTGGAGGTTGTTGAAGGCATAGGCCCCGCGCAGGGTTTCCACATCGGCCCATGGCAGGGCGATCTTGTTGCGCTCGGCCAGGGCGAACAGCAGCTCAGGCTCCAGCGAGCCTTCGAGGTGCAGGTGCAGCTCCGCCTTGGGCAGGGCGTTCAACCAGTCATACATAAGGGCATATCTCGATCAGGTACGGTTGCCGGCATTCTACAGGGGCTGGCCGGGTATTGCGCCCGGCCGGGCTGCGACCTGATGAATCACCAGGTCAGGGTTTCGCCTTTGTAATTGATGAAGCGCAGGCCGCCTGTACCGCTTTGCGCCTTGATTTGTTCAAGCATGCCGCGGGTGCTGGTGAGCACGTCGATCTCTGCGTGCTCGCCACCCATGTCGGTCTTCACCCAGCCAGGGTGCATGGCCAGAACGCACAGGTCGGGGCGTTGTTGTTCGACGACGAAGCTGTTGATCATCGAGTTCAACGCCGCCTTGCTGGCTTTGTACAAGCAGAGTTCGCCGCCGTCGGGGACAGTGACGCTGCCCAGGACCGAACTCATGAAGGCCAGCACGCCACTGCCGTTGCGAACTTGGCCGACCAGGCGGCGGGCGACGCGAATCGGGGCCACGGCATTGGTCATGAACAGGTCGCCGATGGCGTCTTTGTGCACGCTTTCAAGGTCTTGCGGCAGTGGGCCCATGACCCCGGCGTTGACGAATACCAGGTCGAATACCTGGCCTTGCAGGCGTTGCTTCAGGCCATCGAGCTGGGCGGTGTCGTTCATTTCCAGTTGCTCGATGTGCACACCAGGCACAGCTGCCAGGGCTCCGGGCTGCTGAGGGTTGCGGACGGTGGCGGTAATGCTCCAGCCGTCTTCCTGCAGGCGTTGCACCAGGCCCAGGCCGAGCCCGCGCGAGGCGCCGATGATAAGTGCGTGCTTTGCGTCAGCCATGGGGCGCTCCTTGTTGGTTTTTCGGATGGAGGTGGTTAAAAAATGTGCAGCAGCGGTAAACCCCGTGCCGCTGGGGGCTTTGCACGGTGGCGCACGGGTTATCCACAGGCTGCTCCACAGTTAATGTGTGAAACACGGGCTGACCCTGCCGGTTGTGGCGGGTGTGAGGCTGGGGATAACCTGAATTCATTCAATGCCTTGAGCCTGCCGGTAGTACCGATCAAATAATGATCAAAGCGCTAGAGGCCATGCCTGCTCTGGCTTGCAGCATGATGCCCCAAGCTTATCCACAGGCAGGCCCACAGCAGTTGTGGGCAGATTCAGCGCGCTTGCAGCAGTATACGCCCGCGGCTAAGGTCGGCCAGTTGCTGCTGCAACGCTGCGAGGTGGGCTTCACCCAGAGCGATCAACAGGTCCACGCCATTGGCTGTGAACTGCTCGTCGAGCACCAGCCCATCGACCTCGGCCAGGCGCAGTTTTACCATTGCCAGTTCGCTGAAGCTGCAACTGCAGGCGAACTCGCTGCGCTGCACCAGCAGCCGCTTGGGGGCCTGTTGCAGGCATTTGTTGGCGCCCCCACCGTAGGCCCTGGCCAGGCCGCCCGTACCCAGCTGGATACCACCGTACCAGCGAATCACCAGCACCACGACCTGATCGCAGTCCTGCGCCTCGATCGCGGCCAGGATGGGCCGCCCGGCAGTGCCACCGGGTTCGCCGTCGTCGCTGCTGCGGTACTGCGCGCCGAGCTTCCAGGCCCAGCAGTTATGGGTGGCGGCCAGGTCGCTGTGGCGTTCGATGAAGCTCATCGCTTCGGCGGCACTGGTGACCGGCCCGGCCAGGGTGATGAAGCGGCTTTTACGGATTTCCTCGCGGTATTCGCAGAGGTCGAGCAGGGTAGAGGGCATAAATGTGGGTCAGGCAGCCGGCTTGATGCCGCAGCCCTTGAGAATGATGTGGATAAGGTTGTTGCTCGCTTCTTCCATGTCTTGCTTGGTCAGGCGGCTACGGCCGGTAACCTGGCAGATCTGGGTGGCGAAATCGGCATAGTGCTGGGTGCTGCCCCATAGCAGGAATATCAGATGCACGGGGTCTACCCGGTCCATCTTGCCGGCATCCATCCACGCCTCGAATACGGCTGCGCGGCCACGGAACCATTCGCGGTAGTCGGCACTGAAGTACTCGGTCAGGCAGGTGCCGCCGCTGATCACTTCCATGGCGAAAATACGCGATGCCTGGGGGTTGCGCCGCGAGAACTCCATCTTGGTGCGAATGTACTGGCTCAGTGCTGCACCGGGGTCGTCCTCGACGCTCAGGGCGTTGAAGGTGCTGTCCCACAGCTCGATGATGTTGCTGAGCACGGCAATGTAGAGGCCCAGCTTGTTGGTGAAGTAATAATGCAGGTTGGCCTTGGGTAAGCCTGCCTTCAGAGCAATGGTGTTCATGCTGGTGCCCTTGAAGCCATGGCGGGCAAACTCGTCTTCGGCGGCCTGGATAATGGCCTGTTCGTTCTTCTGGCGGATGCGGCCCGCGGGCTTGCCCGAGGCGGATAGGCGATGCGCAGGGACTTCTAGGGTCATGGACGATTCCGTACGGGTCAGTGGCTGCGGCTGTCGGACAAGATTACCTGCCTGTGCCAAGGTGACAAGCGTTTGCGGCAGAGACAGGCATCAGCGTGTCGCAGCCAGGCTGTCGAGAAAGCTTTCCAGGACCAGGTTGGGTCGCCTGCCTTTGCGTGTCACCCAGCTCAGGCTCAGGTCGTAGAAGCGCTCGCGCGGTTTGAGTGCCCGCAAGCGGCCCTGCTGGACCCAGAACGTGGCGTAGTGGTCGGGCAGGTAACCGATGTAGCGCCCGGTAAGGATGAGAAACGCCATGCCCTCCCGGTCCGAAGCACTGGCCGTGCAGTGCAGCGCCTGGTAATGCGCCTGGATTTCGGCCGGCAGGCGGAACGTGGGGGTGATGGCTTCCTGGCTGTTGAGGCGCTCGTCGTCGATCTGCTGGTCGTCGGCATAGAACAGTGGGTGACCGACCGCGCAGTACAGCAAGGAACGCTCGCTGTACAACGGTTGATATTCCAGGCCCGAAAGCGGGCTGGTCTGTGGCACCACGCCTACATGCAGGCTGCCGTCGAGCACGCCGTGTTCGACCTGGCTGGGCGCGATCATGCGGATCTGGATGCGCACATCGGGGCCACGGTCCTTGAGTTCGGCCAGGGCATGGGTGATGCGCATGTGCGGCAGGGTGACCAGGTTATCGGTCAGGCCGATGTTCAGCTCGCCGCGCAGATGCTGGTGCAGGCCATTGACCTCGGTACGGAAGCTTTCCAGTGCGCTGAGCAGTTGCAGGGCTGAATGGTAGACCTCGCGGCCTTCCTCGGTCAGCGAGAAACCGGCGCGGCCGCGCTGGCACAGGCGCAGCCCCAGGCGTTGCTCGAGGTCGTTCATTTGCTGGCTGATGGCCGAGCGGCCGATGCCCAGCACGTTCTCGGCGGCCGAAAAACCACCGCATTCGACTACGCTGCGGTAGATCTTCAGCAGGCGGATGTCGAAGTCGCTGACCTGCGCAAGTGGATCGGGGCGTCTGCTCATTAGTTTAGTAGCGGCCTGTGTGAAGATTAGAAATGTAGGCTTTTTCAGACTCTATCCGCGTGCCAACTTAGCTGCAACCACCTCCATCGTTGCCTGATCGTCTTTCGAGGAACCGCCGATGAACATGCCTGAAACCGCCCCCGTGGGTATCGCCAGCCAGCTCAAGCTTGACGCCCACTGGATGCCGTACACGGCCAACCGCAACTTCCAGCGCGACCCGCGCCTGATCGTGGCGGCCGATGGCAACCACCTGGTCGATGACCAGGGGCGCAGGATCTTTGACGCGCTTTCCGGCCTGTGGACCTGCGGCGCCGGGCACACCCGCAAGGAAATCACCGACGCGGTGACCCGCCAGTTGGGCACGCTCGATTACTCCCCGGCGTTCCAGTTCGGCCACCCATTGTCGTTCCAGCTGGCGGAAAAGATCGCCGACCTGGTGCCAGGTAACCTGAACCACGTCTTCTATACCAACTCGGGCTCCGAGTGCGCCGACACCGCGCTGAAGATGGTGCGGGCCTACTGGCGCCTGAAAGGCCAGGCGACCAAGACCAAGATCATCGGCCGTGCCCGCGGCTACCACGGCGTGAACATCGCCGGCACCAGCCTGGGTGGGGTCAATGGCAACCGCAAGATGTTCGGCCAACTGCTGGATGTCGACCACCTGCCTCATACCGTATTGCCGGTGAACGCGTTCTCCAAAGGCATGCCCGAAGAGGGTGGCATCGCCCTTGCCGAAGAAATGCTCAAACTGATCGAGCTGCACGACGCGTCCAATATCGCCGCGGTGATCGTCGAGCCCATGGCCGGTTCCGCCGGTGTGCTGCCGCCGCCTAAGGGTTACCTCAAGCGCCTGCGTGAAATCTGCACCCAGCACAACATTCTGCTGATCTTCGACGAGGTGATTACCGGCTTCGGCCGCATGGGCGCCATGACCGGCTCGCAGGCCTTCGGCGTAACCCCGGACCTGATGTGCATCGCCAAGCAGGTGACCAACGGCGCCATTCCGATGGGCGCGGTGATTGCCAGCAGCGAGATCTACCAGACCTTCATGGACCAGCCAACGCCAGAGTACGCCGTGGAGTTCCCGCACGGTTATACC
>NZ_CAVZVN010000001.1:0-4480 GCF_963778085.1 Pseudomonas sp. Nvir
GTTCAATAATACGCCCATAGAGACGGTATACCTGTGAAAATCATTGGCCCGTCACACTGTTTCTCTACCCGAACAACTAAAGCCAACGTGAACTTTTGCGGACCTTGTGTCCGCTTTTTTTTTGCATAAAAAACCCGGCGTCATCAGGCTCGGCCGGGTTCAGAGAGGCGGATGCCAGAGAATTAGCTCAGGCGCGCTTTTGCGTCGCTGATAGCCTGCGCCACCTGCTGCGGCGAAACGCCGCCTTTCGCTGCGCGTTTATCGAGGCAGGACTGCAGAGACAGAATCGGATAAACATCGTCTGCGATGACCGGACTGAATTTCTGCAGATCGGCCAGGGGCAGCGCTTCCAGCGGTTTCCCTTGCGCAATGGCTTCCACTACCGCCTCACCAACAATATGGTGCGCTTCACGGAACGGAACGCCTTTCGCCACCAGATAATCTGCCAGTTCTGTGGCGTTGGCATAGCCCTGCTGCGCCGCTTCCGCACAGCGTGGGCGTTTCACCTGGATGCCATCCAGCACCAGGGTCGCCATATGCAGACAGTCGAGCCAGGTATCCAGGGCGTCGAAAAGCCCCTCTTTATCTTCCTGCATGTCTTTGTTGTAGGCCAGCGGCAGGCCTTTCAGCGTCATCATCATGCCGGTCAACGCGCCCTGCACGCGGCCGCATTTACCACGAATTAATTCCAGCGCGTCCGGGTTTTTCTTCTGCGGCATCAACGAGGAGCCGGAGGTTACGCGATCAGAAAGTTCGACGAAGTTCGCCTCGCCGGAGTTAAAGAAAATCAGATCTTCAGCAAAGCGCGACAGATGCACCATGCCGATAGACGCATCGGAAAGCAGCTCCAGAACATGGTCGCGATCGGAAACGCTGTCGAGGCTGTTGCGGGTGGCAGAGGCAAAGCCCAGCCAGCCGGCCAGCTGCTCGCGGTCGATTTCATACGCCGTCCCCGCCAGCGCGCCGCAGCCCAGCGGGCTAACGTCGAGGCGCTTCAGCGCGTCCTGCAGGCGGCTTTCGTCACGCGCCAGCATTTCAACATAGGCCAGACACCAGTGTGCGAACGTCACTGGCTGGGCACGCTGCAGGTGAGTGTACCCCGGCATCACCGCGTCCTGGTTATGCTGGGCTGTCTCCACCAGCGCGCTCTGCAGCTGGCGGTTCGCCGACAGCAGTTCGACAACGGTATCTTTGCACCATAGTTTAAGATCGGTGGCGACCTGGTCGTTACGGCTGCGCCCGGTGTGCAGTTTCTTGCCCAACTGGCCCACTTTATCGATCAGCTTGCCTTCCACCCAGCTGTGAATATCTTCGGCATCGCTGGCGAGGATTTGCTGCGGATTGGCGCGCACCTCTTCCAGCAGCACGTTCAGCGCTTCTTCCAGCTGCTGCTGTTCAGCGGCACTCAGAACGCCGACCGTTACCAGCGCTTTCGACCAGGCGACAGAGCCAACGATATCCTGCTCCGCCAGACGATAGTCGAAGCGCAACGAGTCGTTGAACTGTTTGAACCGTTGATCTGCTGCCTGTGTAAAACGCCCGCCCCAAAGTGCCATAACATGCTTCCTTTATTCGTTAGTTCTGCCGGCGGCATTGTGCCGCCCGGCCTACAGTCTGTAAGCCCGGCAGACGACGCGCCGCCGGGCATGAAATCTTAAGCCAGAATACGTGTGCCGATCGGCGTGCCGTTAAATAACGCTGGCAGCTGCTCGGCGTGACGCCAGGAGGCGATATCCACCGGACGGCCCAGGGCACGTGCGGCGTCAAGGGCCGCATTCACTTTAACAATCATGCCGTCAGTGATAATGCCCTGCTCGATCAGCTGCTCCGCTTTCTCGGCGGTCATCTCGGCAATACGCTGTCCTTTACCGTCGAGGATACCGCTGACATCAGACAGCAGGATCAGATCCGCCCCCAGGGTGGCCGCCAGCGCCGTCGCCGCCTGGTCAGCATTGACGTTCATCAGCTGGCCTTCATCGGTCACCCCGATAGAGCTCACCACCGGCAGGTAACCGCCCGCCAACAGGGTGTTGATCAGCGCCGGGGAGCCCGGCTGCGCCAGCCCGACATGGCCCAGCTCGGCATCCAGCTGCGTGACCTTCACGCTATCGCCATCGCCGAGGAACAGGCCTACCGAGGAAATACCATGTTTTTTCGCCCATGCCAGCAGCGTTTTGTTGGCGGTTCCCGCCAGCGCGCCGGTAATGATGTCAATCTGATCGGCAGGCGTAACCCGCAGGCCATTTTTCTTTTTCACCGGCAGATTAAGCTGCTTCATCAGCTCATCCACCACGCAGCCGCCGCCATGGACGATAATCAGCGGGCGCTGGTGCGCTTCACGGTAGTTAACCAGCGCGGTAAACAGGCGCTCCAGCGCCTCTTCGCTATCGAGTAATACGCCGCCGAGTTTGATAATTAATGGGTTCATCATCACACCTTAAATAAGAGACTGCGTCTCAGCGAAGCCGAAACGAATATTCGCGCACTGCACTGCCTGCGCTGCGGCGCCTTTCAGCAGGTTATCTTCAGCCGCGACGACGATGAGATGGTCGTCCTGCACGGCAAAACCGATATCACAGAATGGCAGACCCTCGACGCTTTTTAATGCGGGTACGCCTTTATCATATAAACGTACCAGCGGTTTATCGGCGTAAGCCTGCTGGTAAACCGCTGCGATCTGCGCGTGGCCGACGCCCGGCTTCAGGCGGCAGGTAATGGTTTCAAGGATGCCGCGCTTAAAATTACCCAGGTGCGGGGTAAAAATCACCTTTGCCCCGAGGTGGCTGGCAATCTCCGGCTGATGGCGATGGTTAAATATGCCGTATGGCTGCAGGCTCACTTCACAGAAGCTATTGCCGATCGCGGCTTTACGACCCGCGCCGCTCACCCCGCTGGTGGCGTTGATCACCGGCCACTGGTTCAGATCCAGCAGATTGGCCTCAATCAGCGGCTTCAGCGACAGCTGCGCCGCCGTCGGATAGCAGCCAGGCACCGCGATTAACTGCGCTTCTTTAAGCGCATCCGCGCTCCACTCCGCCAGACCATACACCGCCTGTTTGAGCAGGTCGGGATGTTGATGAGTGAAACCGTAATATTTTTCGTAGAACGCCCCATCGTTAACGCGGAAGGCACCGGAAAGATCGAACACCACGCAGCCGGCGGCAAGGAACTGCGGCGCCAGGTCGTGACTCACTTCGTGCGCGGTGGCGAGAAACACCACGTCCACGCCAGCGCTGAATTCGCTGATATCGGACATCGGCTGCAGCGGCATATCGACAATGCCTTTGAGCTGCGGATGCAGGTCGGAAATTAATTTTCCCGCATCATTGCTTTGCGCGGAGACCGTCAAAGCGGTTATGTTCATATGCGGATGACGATTGATATAGGTCACCAGCTCTGCGCCGGCATAACCACTGGCACCCACAATCAGCGTATTTAACATTGGAAGCGCATCTCCTTACATTCGATGGGTTTTCTTACGCTCAACGATATTGTATTTTTATTCACAATAAATGCATGAATATTGATACTATCACGACCCAAGGTGTGTCAACAATGAAAAACAATTTACCGCCCTTTATCGAGATTTACCGCGCGTTGATCGCCACACCGTCCATCAGCGCGACCGAAGAGGCACTCGATCAAAGCAATGAGTCTTTAATCAATTTGCTGGCAGGCTGGTTCCGCGATCTCGGCTTCAATGTTGAGATACAGCCGGTGCCGGATACGCGCCATAAATTCAACCTGCTGGCCAGCACCGGACACGGCGCCGGCGGCCTGCTGCTCGCCGGGCATACCGATACCGTGCCATTCGATGATGGCCGCTGGACGCGGGATCCGTTCACCCTCACCGAACACGATAACAAGCTCTACGGCCTCGGCACGGCTGACATGAAAGGCTTCTTCGCCTTTATTCTCGACGCCCTGCGCGATGTCGACGTCACCACGCTGAAAAAACCGCTGTATATTCTGGCCACCGCCGACGAAGAGACCAGCATGGCCGGCGCGCGCTATTTTGCCGAAACCACCCAGCTGCGCCCGGACTGCGCCATCATCGGCGAGCCCACCTCCCTGCAGCCGATCCGCGCCCACAAAGGACATATGTCCAACGCGATCCGTATTCAGGGCCAGTCCGGCCACTCCAGCGATCCGGCACGCGGAGTTAACGCGATTGAGCTTATGCACGACGCCATCGGCCGCATTATGCAGCTGCGCGATCTGCTAAAAGAGCGCTACCACTTCGAGGCGTTCACGGTCCCTTACCCAACCCTCAACCTGGGCGCTATCCATGGCGGCGATGCCTCAAACCGTATCTGCGCCTGCTGCGAACTGCATATGGATATCCGCCCGCTGCCGGGGATGACCCTCAACGATCTTAATGGTCTGTTGGGCGAGGCGCTGGCGCCCGTCAGTGAGCGCTGGCCGGGCCGCCTGACGGTCTCAGAGCTGCACCCGCCGATCCCCGGCTACGAATGCCCGC
>NZ_CAVZVN010000002.1:0-4163 GCF_963778085.1 Pseudomonas sp. Nvir
CAACGGTTTCACCGCCGGCAACCTGTTCGCCATCGCCTTTCTCCATAACGCAGCCGTAAGGCACTTTATAGCTTTCTTTGGTACGACCGAATTCGTCGATCAGTTTCAGCTCGGTGTTACGCGAGGTGATAACCAGTTTACCGCTGGAGTTCACAACCGACTTCGCGTTGCTCAGACGGATGCTACCTTTGTTTTTCACCTGGATGCTGGATTCAGCAGCCGCACGAGATGCCGCACCACCGATGTGGAACGTACGCATCGTCAGCTGTGTACCCGGCTCACCGATGGACTGTGCCGCGATAACGCCGATAGCCTCACCTTTGTTGATGAGGTGGCCACGCGCCAGGTCACGACCATAGCAGTGCGCACATACACCAAAGTCGGTGTCACAGGATACAACGGAACGAACTTTGACGGAGTCAACGGAGTTCTCTTCCAGCAGGTCACACCAGTGCTCATGCAGCAGCGTGTTGCGTGGAACCAGAATGTCCGCGGTACCCGGCTTCAGAACGTCTTCAGCAGTCACACGACCCAGTACGCGATCGCGCAGCGGCTCTTTAACGTCGCCACCTTCGATAACCGGCGTCATGGTGATGCCTTCCAGGGTGCCGCAGTCGTCTTCAGTGACGACCAGGTCCTGGGCAACGTCAACCAGACGACGAGTCAGGTAACCGGAGTTCGCTGTCTTCAGTGCGGTATCCGCCAGACCTTTACGCGCACCGTGGGTGGAGATGAAGTACTGGAGTACGTTCAGACCTTCACGGAAGTTCGCGGTGATCGGCGTTTCGATGATCGAGCCATCCGGCTTCGCCATCAGACCACGCATACCAGCCAGCTGACGAATCTGTGCCGCAGAACCACGCGCACCGGAGTCGGCCATCATGTAGATGCTGTTGAAGGAAACCTGCTGCTCTTCCTGACCGTCACGGTTAATCACGGTTTCGGTTTGCAGGTTATCCATCATCGCTTTGGATACACGATCGTTCGCCGCAGCCCAGATATCGATAACTTTGTTGTAGCGCTCGCCCGCGGTGACCAGACCAGACTGGAACTGTTCCTGAATCTCAGCAACTTCCGCTTCCGCTTCGCTGATGATTTCGTATTTTTTCTCCGGGATGACCATGTCATCGATACCAACGGATGCACCTGAACGCGCTGCATAAGCAAAGCCGGTGTACATCGTCTGGTCCGCAAAAATAACGGTCGGTTTCAGGCCCAGAATACGGTAACAGGTGTTCAGCATCTTGGAGATCGCTTTCTTACCGAGCGCCTGGTTCACGATAGAGAACGGCAGACCTTTCGGTACGATCATCCACAGAATGGCACGGCCAACGGTCGTGTCTTTCAGGCTAGTCTTCGCGACGAATTCACCATTCTCGTCTTTTTCGTATTCAGTGATACGCACTTTAACGCGCGCATGCAGAGAGGCCAGACCGGCGCGATAAATACGCTCCGCTTCTTTCGGGCCAGTCAGCACCATGCCTTCGCCTTTGGCGTTAACACAGTCACGGGTCATGTAGTACAGACCCAGTACAACGTCCTGAGACGGAACGATGATTGGTTCGCCGTTCGCCGGGGACAGGATGTTGTTGGTAGACATCATCAGCGCACGCGCTTCCAGCTGGGCTTCCAGCGTCAGCGGTACGTGAACAGCCATCTGGTCGCCATCGAAGTCGGCGTTATAGGCCGCACAAACCAGCGGGTGCAGCTGAATAGCTTTACCTTCGATCAGAACCGGTTCGAATGCCTGGATACCTAAACGGTGTAGCGTTGGCGCACGGTTCAGCAGTACCGGGTGTTCGCGGATAACTTCGTCCAGGATATCCCAAACAACGGCTTCTTCGCGCTCAACCATTTTCTTAGCGGCTTTGATGGTGGTGGCCAGGCCACGCAGTTCCAGCTTGCCGTAAATGAACGGTTTGAACAGCTCCAGCGCCATTTTCTTCGGCAGACCGCACTGATGCAGACGCAGGTATGGACCTACGGTGATAACAGAACGACCGGAGTAGTCAACACGCTTACCGAGCAGGTTCTGACGGAAACGACCCTGTTTACCTTTGATCATATCGGCCAAAGATTTCAGAGGACGTTTGTTAGAACCGGTGATCGCACGACCGCGACGGCCGTTATCCAGCAGGGCGTCAACCGCTTCCTGCAGCATACGTTTTTCGTTGCGTACGATGATGTCCGGCGCAGCCAGATCCAGCAGACGTTTCAGACGGTTGTTACGGTTAATGACGCGACGATACAGATCGTTCAGGTCAGAAGTCGCAAAACGGCCGCCATCGAGCGGAACCAGCGGACGCAGATCTGGCGGCAGAACCGGCAGAACGGTCAGGATCATCCATTCCGGCTTGTTGCCAGACTGAACGAACGCTTCCAGCAGCTTAATGCGCTTGGTCAGCTTTTTACGCTTGGTTTCGGAGTTGGTTTCGTTCAGCTCTTCACGCAGCTGTTCGCATTCCTGCTCCAGATCCATATTGCGCAGCAGCGCCTGGATCGCTTCCGCACCCATTTTCGCGTCGAATTCGTCACCGAACTCTTCCAGCGCATCCAGGTACTGCTCTTCAGTCAGAATCTGGTTGCGTTCGAGGTTGGTCATGCCACCTTCGATAACCACGTAGGATTCGAAGTACAGTACACGTTCGATATCGCGCAGCGGCATATCCAGCAGCAGGCCGATACGGGACGGCAGCGATTTCAGGAACCAGATGTGCGCCGTCGGGCATGCCAGCTCGATGTGGCCCATGCGCTCACGACGCACTTTAGTCTGGGTCACTTCAACGCCGCACTTCTCACAGATCACACCGCGGTGTTTCAGGCGCTTGTACTTACCGCACAGGCACTCATAGTCTTTTACTGGCCCGAAAATACGAGCACAGAACAGACCGTCACGCTCAGGCTTGAACGTACGGTAGTTAATGGTTTCCGGCTTTTTAACTTCACCGAAAGACCATGAACGGATCATGTCTGGCGATGCCAGAGCAATTTTGATCGCATCAAACTCTTCGGTTTTAGTTTGCGCTTTCAGAAACTTTAATAAGTCTTTCACGGATTTGCTCCCGTCGGAGTTAGCACAATCTGGCGCCGGGTTTTATCCCGGCACCAGTGACCTGTTTGAGCGAGAGTTACTCGTCTTCCAGTTCGATGTTGATGCCCAGCGAGCGGATTTCTTTCAACAGTACGTTGAAGGATTCCGGCATGCCCGGTTCCATCTGGTGGTTGCCGTCCACGATGTTTTTATACATCTTGGTACGACCGTTCACGTCATCAGACTTAACGGTGAGCATTTCCTGCAGGGTGTAGGCCGCGCCATAAGCTTCCAGCGCCCACACTTCCATCTCACCGAAGCGCTGACCACCGAACTGCGCCTTACCACCCAGCGGCTGCTGAGTAACCAGGCTGTAGGAACCGGTGGAACGAGCGTGCATTTTGTCGTCGACCAGGTGGTTCAGTTTCAGCATGTACATGTAACCCACGGTTACCGGACGTTCGAACTGTTCACCGGTGCGGCCGTCAAACAGGGTGATCTGACCGGAAGTCGGCAGGTCGCCCAGCTGCAGCAGCTCTTTGATTTCAGCTTCTTTCGCACCGTCGAATACCGGCGTTGCGATCGGCATGCCTTTACGCAGGTTTTCAGCCAGACGCAGAACTTCTTCATCGCTGAAGGTATTCAGGTCAACTTTCTGGCGAACGTCAGCGCCCAGATCGTAAGCACGCTGGATGAATTCGCGCAGTTTCGCGACTTCTTGCTGCTGTTTCAGCATGGCGTTGATCTTATCGCCGATGCCTTTCGCAGCCATACCCAGGTGAGTTTCCAGGATCTGACCGATGTTCATACGAGACGGTACGCCCAGCGGGTTCAGTACGATATCTACCGGCGTACCGTTAGCATCGTGCGGCATATCTTCGATCGGGTTGATCTTAGAGATAACACCCTTGTTACCGTGACGGCCTGCCATCTTATCACCAGGCTGGATACGGCGTTTAACGGCCAGGTATACCTTAACAATCTTCAGCACACCCGGTGCCAGATCGTCGCCTTGGGTGATTTTACGGCGTTTCGCTTCGAGTTTTTTCTCGAACTCGTGTTTCAGTTCGTCATACTGCTCAGCCAGTTGCTCCAGCTGATTCTGTTTCTCTTCGTCGGTCAGGCCCAGTTC
>NZ_CAVZVN010000003.1:0-4055 GCF_963778085.1 Pseudomonas sp. Nvir
GTTCCAGCTATCGCCAGGGATATAGAGCACGTCGTTCGCCTCAAGAGGGCTGGCGTTTTTGCCGAGTGCCCGGTCGGGCAACTGCCCATTGAGGATGATGTTCAGACGGGGAAAATCAACCTGCACTACCGGCTCAGCAGGCGAGCGCATCTCGCCGGCAAAATAGACCCGGCCGATATCATTCTGTTTTTTTAGGAATGAATCAATAAGTTGATTGATATCGTTGTCCATCATTCTTCCGTTCAGCGCATCACCTCTTTCATCATACCGGACATTTTTCCAGCGGTAAAAGCGCTTGCCAGTCACGCTTGCTTCCCAGATAAGATATGTTATATCGTAACAATTTGTCGCCATTGATAGCAAACTCAGGAGAGAGTAATGACCAGAAAGATCCCCCTGCTGGCCTTTGGATTCGGCATGGCGTTAGCCAGCGCCCAGGCGTTTGCCCACGGCAATCATAACCATGGCCCGGCGTTAACCGACATCGAGCGTCAGGCCAGCGAAGGCATTTTTGCCGATAAAAATGTGCAGGACCGCGCGCTGAGCGACTGGGAGGGCGTCTGGCAGTCGGTAAACCCGTATCTGCTCAATGGCGACCTCGATCCGGTGCTGGAGCAGAAGGCGAAAAAGCCCGGCGGCAAGAGCGTCGAGGAGTATCGCGCTTATTATAAGAAGGGCTACGCCACCGATGTGGAGCAGATTGGCATTGAAAATGATGTGATTGAGTTCCACGTTGGCGAGACCGTCAACAGCTGCAAATACCGCTATTCAGGCTACAAAATTCTGCATTACGCCTCCGGCAAGAAGGGCGTACGTTACCTGTTTGAGTGCCAGCAGGGCGATGCCAACGCGCCGAAATTTGTGCAGTTCAGCGACCATATTATTGGCCCGCGTAAATCGCAGCATTTCCATATTTTCATGGGCAATGAATCACAGGAGGCGTTGCTGAAAGAGATGGATAACTGGCCGACCTATTATCCATATGCGCTGCATAAAGAGCAGATCGTTGATGAGATGCTGCACCACTAGAACAGGTGAAAATCCCCCGACCGGGCGGCCGGGGGAGAGAGGCTTCGATTAGCCGGTGTTACGCATACCGGCGGCAACGCCGGCGATGGTGACCATCAGCGCTTGTTCAACGCGCGGATCCGGGTCCTTGCCTGCTTCTTCGGCCTGGCGTGAACGGTGCAGCAGTTCCGCCTGCAGGACGTTCAGCGGGTCGGTATAGATATTACGCAGCTGGATAGACTCGGCGATCCACGGCAGGTCGGCCATCAGATGGGAGTCATTGGCGATGGCCAACACGACGTTGATGTCGGCAGCCAGCAGCTTACGCAGCTCGGTACCCAGCGCCCACAGCTCCGGCTTCACCAGGCGCTGATCGTAGTACTCCGCCAGCCACAGGTCGGCCTTCGAGTAAACCATTTCCAGCATGCCAAGGCGGGTGGAGAAGAACGGCCAGTCGCGACACATCGCTTCCAGTTCACTCTGTTTTCCACCTTCGACCACCTTCTGCAGCGCGGCGCCAGCGCCCAGCCAGGCCGGTAGCATCAGGCGGTTCTGGGTCCAGGCGAAGATCCACGGAATGGCGCGCAGCGACTCGACGCCGCCGGTCGGGCGACGTTTTGCCGGACGCGAACCCAGCGGCAGTTTGCCCAGCTCCTGCTCCGGAGTCGCAGAGCGGAAGTAAGGCACGAAATCTTTGTTTTCACGTACGTAGCCGCGATACATCTTGCAGGAGACGTCGGACAGCTCAGCCATGATGTCGCGCCATTCGGCTTTCGGTTCCGGCGGCGGCAGCAGGTTGGCTTCCAGAATGGCGCTGGTATATAGCGACAGACTGCTGATGGTCACTTCCGGCAGGCCGTACTTAAAGCGGATCATCTCGCCCTGCTCGGTGACGCGCAGGCCGCCTTTCAGGCTTCCCGGCGGCTGCGAGAGCAGCGCCGCGTGGGCTGGCGCGCCGCCGCGGCCGATGGAACCGCCGCGTCCGTGGAACAGCGTCAGTTCGATACCGGCTTTCTCACAGGTTTTGATCAGCGCGTCCTGCGCCTGGTACTGCGCCCATGAGGCGGCCATCACGCCAGCATCTTTGGCGGAGTCAGAATAGCCAATCATGACCATCTGCTTGCCCTGGATAAAGCCGCGGTACCAGTCGATATTCAGCAGCTGAGTCATGACATCGTTGGCGTTGTTCAGGTCGTCCAGCGTTTCGAACAGCGGGGCCACCGGCAGAGCAAAACCAATCCCGGCCTCTTTCAGCAGCAGATGAACCGCCAGCACGTCGGACGGCGTTTTGGCCATCGAGATCACGTAGGCGGCGATCGATCCGCGCGGCGCCTCGGCGATCACTTTGCAGGTATCGAGGACTTCGCGCGTCTCTTCGCTTGGCTCCCACTGACGCGGCAGCAACGGACGTTTGGAGTTCAGTTCGCGGATCAGGAAAGCCTGTTTGTCGGCTTCTGACCAGCTTTCGTAATCGCCGATCCCGAGGTAACGGGTCATTTCGCCCAGCGCTTCGGTATGGCGAGTGCTTTCCTGACGGATATCAATACGCACCAGTGGTACGCCGAAAGACTTCACGCGGCGCAGGGTGTCGAGCAGTTCGCCGTTGGCGATAATGCCCATGCCGCAGGCCTGCAGCGATTTATAGCAGGCGTACAGCGGTTCCCACAGCTGCTCGTTCTGAGTGATCAGTCCCGCCGGTTTCGGCAGCTTCTGACCTTTCAGGCGCGCTTCCAGCCAGGCCTGGGTCTCCATCAGCTGAGTGCGCAGTTTCTTCATCAGATAACGGTACGGTTCCTGAGCACCCTCGGCGCCAGCCAGCGCGCGAAGTTCGTCGGTACACTCCACCATCGACAGCTCGGAGATCAGCACCTGCACGTCTTTGAGGAACAGATCGGTGGCTTTCCAGCGGCTGAGCAGCAGCACGTGGCGGGTGATGTCGGCGGTCACGTTCGGGTTGCCGTCGCGGTCGCCGCCCATCCACGAGGTGAAACGCACCGGGACGAAGTCCACCGGCAGCTGATAGCCAAGGTTGGCTTCCAGCTGTTCGTTCAGCTCGCGCAGATAGTTAGGCACCCCTTCCCACAGGCTGTTTTCCACCACCGCGAAGCCCCATTTGGCTTCGTCGACCGGAGACGGGCGGTATTTACGGATCTCGTCAGTATGCCAGGACTGGGCGATCAGCTGGCGCAGACGGCGCATCAGCTGATGGTGTTCGTAGTCGGCGATGTCTTTATTGTCCAGTTGCTTGAGGCAGCTGTTCACTTCCACCATTTTATGGATCAGCGTCCGGCGGGTGATCTCGGTCGGGTGGGCGGTTAATACCAGCTCCAGAGACAGAGATTCCACCGCTTTTTTAATGGTGTCTTCGTTGAGATTGGGTTGGTCTTTGAGCTTTCTCAGGGTACGCGCAATGACTTCCGGATTGCTGGCCGCTTCGCCATTCGGCGAAATGCTGTGATACTGCTCAGCGGTGTTCGCCAGATTCAGAAACTGGCTGAAGGCACGGGCAACCGGCAGCAGTTCGTCGTTAGACAAATTCTGCAGCGTGGTCAGCAGCTCCTGGCGGTTAGCTTCGTTGCCGGCGCGTGAAGATTTGGACAACTTACGGATAGTTTCGACACGATCAAGAATATTTTCTCCCAATGCATCCTTGATGGTATCGCCCAGCACCTTGCCGAGCATACTGACATTACTACGCAATGCGGAATATTGTTCGTTCATGTTACCCCAGACACCCCATCTCATTTTATTTTGTTATATCCGCTGCGCTGGAACGTGAGCAACGGATAAGCAACCCGTCTTTTATAAAGCCACGTAAATACCCCCACGTCAATTACTGCGAAATCGCTTCAGCAAACGAGTAAATCGCCGTAATTTGCGAAATTTAATTCAGGGGTCGCTGGATAAGCATCGCTTATGGAAATGTGACGATCGTCACCGTTCCGCCCCAGGAGAACGGGGCGGAAAAAGAGGGCGATTTTAGTGCCAGCAGAAGTGGTGGACGACCTGGCTAATCAGCTCCCGGGTCGGCTTGATAAAGCGCGTCT
>NZ_CAVZVN010000004.1:0-3257 GCF_963778085.1 Pseudomonas sp. Nvir
CTCTCAAATTTTCGCAATCTGAAGACATCTTCGGGTTGTGAGGTTAAGCGACTAAGCGTACACGGTGGATGCCCTGGCAGTCAGAGGCGATGAAGGACGTGCTAATCTGCGAAAAGCGTCGGTAAGGTGATATGAACCGTTACAGCCGGCGATGTCCGAATGGGGAAACCCAGTGTGATTCGTCACACTATCGTTAACTGAATACATAGGTTAACGAGGCGAACCGGGGGAACTGAAACATCTAAGTACCCCGAGGAAAAGAAATCAACCGAGATTCCCCCAGTAGCGGCGAGCGAACGGGGAGCAGCCCAGAGTCTGAATCAGCTTGTGTGTTAGTGGAACGGTCTGGAAAGTCCGACGGTACAGGGTGATAGTCCCGTACACCAAAATGCACAGGTTGTGAACTCGAAGAGTAGGGCGGGACACGTGGTATCCTGTCTGAATATGGGGGGACCATCCTCCAAGGCTAAATACTCCTGACTGACCGATAGTGAACCAGTACCGTGAGGGAAAGGCGAAAAGAACCCCGGCGAGGGGAGTGAAAAAGAACCTGAAACCGTGTACGTACAAGCAGTGGGAGCACCTTCGGGTGTGACTGCGTACCTTTTGTATAATGGGTCAGCGACTTATATTCTGTAGCAAGGTTAACCGTATAGGGGAGCCGCAGGGAAACCGAGTCTTAACTGGGCGTTAAGTTGCAGGGTATAGACCCGAAACCCGGTGATCTAGCCATGGGCAGGTTGAAGGTTGGGTAACACTAACTGGAGGACCGAACCGACTAATGTTGAAAAATTAGCGGATGACTTGTGGCTGGGGGTGAAAGGCCAATCAAACCGGGAGATAGCTGGTTCTCCCCGAAAGCTATTTAGGTAGCGCCTCGTGAACTCATCTTCGGGGGTAGAGCACTGTTTCGGCTAGGGGGTCATCCCGACTTACCAACCCGATGCAAACTACGAATACCGAAGAATGTTATCACGGGAGACACACGGCGGGTGCTAACGTCCGTCGTGAAGAGGGAAACAACCCAGACCGCCAGCTAAGGTCCCAAAGTCATGGTTAAGTGGGAAACGATGTGGGAAGGCACAGACAGCCAGGATGTTGGCTTAGAAGCAGCCATCATTTAAAGAAAGCGTAATAGCTCACTGGTCGAGTCGGCCTGCGCGGAAGATGTAACGGGGCTAAACCATGCACCGAAGCTGCGGCAGCGACGCTTATGCGTTGTTGGGTAGGGGAGCGTTCTGTAAGCCTGCGAAGGTGGCCTGTGAGGGCTGCTGGAGGTATCAGAAGTGCGAATGCTGACATAAGTAACGATAAAGCGGGTGAAAAGCCCGCTCGCCGGAAGACCAAGGGTTCCTGTCCAACGTTAATCGGGGCAGGGTGAGTCGACCCCTAAGGCGAGGCCGAAAGGCGTAGTCGATGGGAAACAGGTTAATATTCCTGTACTTGGTGTTACTGCGAAGGGGGGACGGAGAAGGCTATGTTAGCCGGGCGACGGTTGTCCCGGTTTAAGCATGTAGGCGGAGGTTCCAGGTAAATCCGGTACCTTTTAACGCTGAGGTGTGATGACGAGGCACTACGGTGCTGAAGTAACAAATGCCCTGCTTCCAGGAAAAGCCTCTAAGCATCAGGTAACATTAAATCGTACCCCAAACCGACACAGGTGGTCAGGTAGAGAATACCAAGGCGCTTGAGAGAACTCGGGTGAAGGAACTAGGCAAAATGGTGCCGTAACTTCGGGAGAAGGCACGCTGGTGTGTAGGTGAAGTCCCTGCGGACGGAGCTGAGACCAGTCGAAGATACCAGCTGGCTGCAACTGTTTATTAAAAACACAGCACTGTGCAAACACGAAAGTGGACGTATACGGTGTGACGCCTGCCCGGTGCCGGAAGGTTAATTGATGGGGTTATCCGTAAGGAGAAGCTCTTGATCGAAGCCCCGGTAAACGGCGGCCGTAACTATAACGGTCCTAAGGTAGCGAAATTCCTTGTCGGGTAAGTTCCGACCTGCACGAATGGCGTAATGATGGCCAGGCTGTCTCCACCCGAGACTCAGTGAAATTGAACTCGCTGTGAAGATGCAGTGTACCCGCGGCAAGACGGAAAGACCCCGTGAACCTTTACTATAGCTTGACACTGAACATTGAGCCTTGATGTGTAGGATAGGTGGGAGGCTTTGAAGCGTGGACGCCAGTCTGCGTGGAGCCAACCTTGAAATACCACCCTTTAATGTTTGATGTTCTAACGTAGACCCCTTATCGGGGTTGCGGACAGTGTCTGGTGGGTAGTTTGACTGGGGCGGTCTCCTCCCAAAGAGTAACGGAGGAGCACGAAGGTTAGCTAATCCTGGTCGGACATCAGGAGGTTAGTGCAATGGCATAAGCTAGCTTGACTGCGAGCGTGACGGCGCGAGCAGGTGCGAAAGCAGGTCATAGTGATCCGGTGGTTCTGAATGGAAGGGCCATCGCTCAACGGATAAAAGGTACTCCGGGGATAACAGGCTGATACCGCCCAAGAGTTCATATCGACGGCGGTGTTTGGCACCTCGATGTCGGCTCATCACATCCTGGGGCTGAAGTAGGTCCCAAGGGTATGGCTGTTCGCCATTTAAAGTGGTACGCGAGCTGGGTTTAGAACGTCGTGAGACAGTTCGGTCCCTATCTGCCGTGGGCGCTGGAGAATTGAGGGGGGCTGCTCCTAGTACGAGAGGACCGGAGTGGACGCATCACTGGTGTTCGGGTTGTCATGCCAATGGCACTGCCCGGTAGCTAAATGCGGAAGAGATAAGTGCTGAAAGCATCTAAGCACGAAACTTGCCCCGAGATGAGTTCTCCCTGAGACTTTAAGTCTCCTGAAGGAACGTTGAAGACGACGACGTTGATAGGCCGGGTGTGTAAGCGCAGCGATGCGTTGAGCTAACCGGTACTAATGAACCGTGAGGCTTAACCTTACAACGCCGAAGATGTTTTGGCGGATTTGAGAGAAGATTTTCAGCTCTGATTCAGAGTCCGAAGGATTTTGCGCTGAGACAAGGCGGCAAACGAGGCGATGGAAGGAGCATACATAAGTATGTGACTGACATTCGCGAGAGCAGCCAACGCAGTATGAGCGCAAAAGACACAGGACGAGCACAAAGAATTTGCCTGGCGGCACTAGCGCGGTGGTCCCACCTGACCCCATGCCGAACTCAGAAGTGAAACGCCGTAGCGCCGATGGTAGTGTGGGGTCTCCCCATGTGAGAGTAGGGAACTGCCAGGCATC
>NZ_CAVZVN010000005.1:0-3130 GCF_963778085.1 Pseudomonas sp. Nvir
GGCCACCAGCGGTCGCACCTTCGAGACCATCAACCCTGCCACTGGCGAGGTGCTGGCGACCGTTCAGGCTGCCGGACGCGAGGATGTCGACCGCGCCGTTGAAAGCGCGCAGCGTGGGCAAAAAATCTGGGCGGCGATGACCGCCATGGAACGCTCGCGCATCCTGCGTCGCGCCGTCGACCTTCTGCGCCAGCGCAACGATGAGCTGGCGCGGCTGGAGACGCTGGATACCGGGAAACCCCTCAGCGAAACCGCCGCCGTCGATATCGTCACCGGCGCCGACGTGCTGGAGTATTACGCTGGCTTGATCCCGGCGCTGGAAGGTAGCCAGATCCCGCTGCGCGACAGTTCCTTCGTCTATACCCGTCGCGAACCGCTGGGGGTGGTAGCCGGGATCGGCGCGTGGAACTACCCGATCCAGATCGCCCTGTGGAAATCGGCGCCAGCGCTGGCCGCCGGCAATGCGATGATTTTCAAACCGAGCGAGGTCACCCCGCTCACCGCCCTCAAGCTGGCGGAAATTTACAGCGAAGCGGGCCTGCCGGACGGGGTGTTTAACGTCCTGCCGGGGATCGGCGCGGAGACCGGCCAGTATCTGACCGAACATCCGGGTATCGCCAAAATCTCCTTCACCGGCGGCGTCGCCAGCGGCAAAAAAGTGATGGCCAACTCCGCGGCCTCGTCGCTGAAAGAGGTCACCATGGAGCTGGGCGGTAAATCGCCGCTGATTATCGCCGACGATGCCGACCTCGACCTCGCCGCCGATATCGCCATGATGGCCAACTTCTACAGCTCCGGTCAGGTGTGCACCAACGGCACCCGGGTGTTTGTCCCGGCGAAACAGAAGGCGGAATTCGAGCACAAGATCCTCGAACGCGTGGGCCGCATCCGCCCCGGCGATCTGTTTGCCGATGACACCAACTTCGGCCCGCTGGTCAGCTTCCCCCATCGCGACAACGTTCTGCGCTATATCGAGAGCGGCAAACACGAAGGCGCGCGCCTGCTGTGCGGCGGCGAGGCGCTGAAAGGCGACGGTTTCGATAACGGCGCGTGGGTCGCCCCGACGGTGTTTACCGACTGTAGCGACGAGATGACTATCGTGCGCGAAGAGATCTTCGGCCCGGTGATGTCGATCCTCAGCTATACCGACGAAGCGGAGGTCATTCGCCGCGCCAACGCCACCGAATACGGCCTCGCCGCCGGCGTGGTGACGCCCAACCTCAACCGTGCCCACCGTCTTATCCACCAGCTGGAAGCCGGCATCTGCTGGATCAACAGCTGGGGTGAATCCCCGGCGGAGATGCCGGTTGGCGGCTATAAGCACTCCGGCATTGGCCGCGAGAATGGCGTCATGACGCTGCAGAGTTACACCCAGGTGAAGTCCATCCAGGTTGAGATGGGTAAATTCCAGTCCATATTTTAACCAGGAGGTTTTTTTGCAATTTGACTACATCATTATTGGCGCCGGCTCCGCCGGCAACGTTCTGGCAACACGACTGACTGAAGATCCAAACACCACCGTCCTGCTGCTGGAAGCCGGCGGCCCGGACTACCGGTTCGACTTCCGCACCCAGATGCCCGCCGCGCTGGCTTACCCGCTGCAGGGCAAACGCTACAACTGGGCCTACGAAACCGAACCTGAGCCGTACATGAACCATCGCCGCATGGAGTGCGGACGCGGCAAAGGACTGGGCGGCTCGTCGCTGATCAACGGCATGTGCTACATCCGCGGCAACGCGATGGATCTGGACAACTGGGCCAAAGAGCCGGGTCTGGAGCACTGGAGCTATCTCAACTGCCTGCCCTACTACCGGAAAGCGGAAACCCGCGATATCGGGCCTAACGACTATCACGGCGGCGATGGCCCGGTGAGCGTGACGACGCCGAAGCCGGGTAATAATCCCCTCTTCGAGGCGATGGTCACCGCCGGGGTGCAGGCGGGTTATCCGCGTACCGACGATCTCAACGGCTACCAGCAGGAAGGCTTTGGCCCGATGGACCGCACCGTGACGCCGCAGGGCCGTCGCGCCAGCACCGCCCGCGGCTATCTCGACCAGGCGCGCGGTCGCCCGAACCTGACCATCCGCACCCATGCGCTGACCGATCACATTATTTTTGCCGGCAAGCGCGCGGTGGGCGTCGAGTGGCTGGAGGGAGAAAGCACGATCCCGTCAAAAGCGACGGCCAACAAAGAGGTGCTGCTGTGCGCCGGGGCGATTGCCTCGCCGCAGATCCTGCAGCGCTCCGGCGTGGGTAACCCGGAGCTGCTCAGGCAGTTCGATATCCCGGTGGTGCACGATCTCCCCGGCGTGGGTGAGAACCTGCAGGACCATCTGGAGATGTATCTGCAATATGAATGCAAAGAGCCGGTGTCGCTCTACCCGGCGCTACAGTGGTGGAACCAGCCGAAGATCGGCGCCGAGTGGCTGTTCGGCGGCACCGGCATCGGCGCCAGCAACCAGTTCGAAGCGGGCGGTTTTATCCGCAGCCGCGCAGAGTTCGCCTGGCCGAACATTCAGTACCACTTCCTGCCGGTGGCGATTAACTACAATGGCTCCAACGCGGTGAAAGAGCACGGCTTCCAGTGCCACGTCGGTTCAATGCGTTCGCCCAGCCGCGGCCACGTGCGCCTGAAGTCGCGCGACCCGCACGCCCATCCGGCGATCCTGTTTAACTATATGTCCCATGAGCAGGACTGGCAGGAGTTCCGCGACGCCATCCGCATTACCCGCGAAATCATGAACCAGCCGGCGCTGGATAAGTATCGCGGCCGCGAAATCAGTCCGGGAACAGAATGCCAGAGCGATGCCGAGCTGGATGAGTTTGTGCGCAACCACGCCGAGACCGCGTTCCACCCGTGCGGGACCTGTAAGATGGGTTACGACGAGATGGCGGTGGTCGATGGCGAGGGCCGCGTCCACGGTCTGGAAGGCGTGCGGGTGGTCGATGCCTCGATTATGCCGCAGATCATCACCGGCAACCTCAACGCCACCACCATTATGATCGGCGAGAAGATGGCTGACGCCATTCGCGGCCGCCAGCCGCTGCCGCGCAGCACCGCGGCGTATTATGTCGCTGGCGACGCGCCGGTTCGCCGCTAATCGTCTATGCCGCACTTGTCCTTTCCCGT
>NZ_CAVZVN010000006.1:0-2852 GCF_963778085.1 Pseudomonas sp. Nvir
AAGCCAGCTTCTGCACCTGCTCGCGCATCACATCCTGAATTTCCTGGCTCAGCGTATACGCTGGCAGGGAACAGGCTGAGTCGCCGGAGTGTACGCCCGCCTGCTCGATATGCTCCATGATGCCGCCAATCAGCACCATTTCGCCGTCGCAGATGGCATCGACATCCACTTCAATCGCGTCGTCGAGGAAGCGATCCAGCAGTACCGGTGCATCGTTGGAGACGCTAACCGCGGTCTGGAAGTAGCGGCGCAGATCCTGCTCGTCGTAAACAATTTCCATCGCCCGGCCGCCGAGCACGTAAGACGGACGAACCACCAGCGGGTAGCCAATCTCTTTCGCTCTCTCTACCGCCTGCTCAATGGCAGTGACGGTGGCGTTCGCCGGCTGCTTCAGCTTCAGACGGTCAACCGCATGCTGGAAGCGTTCACGGTCTTCCGCGCGGTCGATAGCGTCCGGGCTGGTGCCGATAACCGGTACGCCTGCGGCTTCCAGGGCGCGCGCCAGCTTCAGCGGCGTCTGGCCGCCGTACTGGACGATAACGCCCTTCGGCTTCTCGATGCGCACGATTTCCAGCACGTCTTCCAGGGTCACCGGCTCGAAGTACAGACGGTCGGAGGTGTCATAGTCGGTAGACACGGTTTCCGGGTTACAGTTGACCATGATGGTCTCGTAACCGTCTTCGCGCAGCGCCAGAGAGGCGTGTACGCAGCAGTAGTCAAATTCGATACCCTGGCCGATACGGTTCGGGCCGCCGCCGAGGACCATGATTTTATCGCGGTCAACGGACGGGTTGGACTCACACTCTTCTTCATAAGTGGAGTACATGTAGGCGGTATCGGTGGCGAATTCGGCGGCGCAGGTGTCCACGCGCTTGTAGACCGGATGCAGGTCATACTGGTCGCGCAGCTTGCGAATTTCCGCTTCCCGCACGCCCGCCAGTTTCGCCAGACGCGCATCGGCAAAGCCTTTACGCTTCAGGGTACGCAGGAAGTCGGCGTCGAGGCCGTTGATGCCCACTTCCACCACTTTCTCTTCCAGACGCACCAGCTCTTCAATCTGCACCAGGAACCAGCGGTCGATATTGGTCAGGTTGAAGACGCCGTCTACCGAGAGGCCGGCGCGGAAGGCATCCGCGATGTACCAGATACGCTCGGCGCCAGCGTCTTTCAGCTCGCGGCGAATTTTAGTCAGCGCTTCCGGGTCGTCGAGGCTCACTTTCGGGTCGAAGCCGGTGGCGCCCACTTCCAGGCCGCGCAGCGCTTTCTGCAGCGATTCCTGCTGGGTGCGGCCAATGGCCATCACTTCGCCGACGGATTTCATCTGGGTGGTCAGACGGTCGTTCGCGCCAGCGAATTTTTCGAAGTTGAAGCGTGGAATTTTGGTGACCACGTAGTCGATGGACGGCTCGAAGGAAGCCGGAGTGCGGCCGCCGGTGATGTCGTTCATCAGCTCGTCAAGGGTGTAGCCCACTGCCAGCTTGGCCGCCACTTTAGCAATCGGGAAGCCGGTGGCTTTCGAGGCCAGCGCCGAAGAGCGGGAGACGCGCGGGTTCATTTCGATAACGATCAGGCGACCGTCTTTCGGGTTCACCGAGAACTGCACGTTAGAGCCGCCGGTTTCCACACCGATTTCACGCAGGACCGCCATCGAGGCGTTACGCATGATTTGGTATTCTTTGTCGGTCAGGGTCTGCGCCGGGGCAACGGTGATGGAGTCGCCGGTATGGATCCCCATGGCATCGAAGTTTTCAATCGAGCAGACGATGATGCAGTTGTCGTTCTTATCGCGCACCACTTCCATCTCGTACTCTTTCCAGCCGATCAGCGATTCATCGATCAGCAGTTCGTTGGTCGGAGAGAGATCCAGGCCGCGTTCGCAGATTTCTTCGAACTCTTCGCGGTTATAGGCGATACCGCCGCCGGTGCCGCCCATGGTGAAGGACGGACGGATGATGCACGGGAAGCCAACGTCGGCGGCAACCGCCAGCGCTTCTTCCATGGTGTGGGCGATGCCGGAGCGCGCGGTGTCGAGGCCGATTTTCTTCATCGCCACGTCGAAGCGACGACGGTCTTCCGCTTTATCAATCGCGTCGGCAGTGGCGCCGATCATGGTCACGCCGAACTCTGCCAGCACGCCCTGACGTTCCAGCTCCAGCGCACAGTTCAGCGCCGTCTGGCCGCCCATGGTCGGCAGCACCGCATCCGGGCGCTCTTTTTCGATAATTTTACGTACCACTTCCCAGTGAATCGGCTCGATGTAGGTCGCATCGGCCATTTCCGGGTCGGTCATGATGGTCGCCGGGTTGGAGTTCACCAGGATAACGCGGTAGCCCTCTTCTCGCAGGGCTTTACAGGCCTGCGCGCCGGAGTAGTCAAACTCACACGCCTGACCGATAACAATCGGGCCCGCGCCCAGAATCAGGATACTTTTTATGTCTGTACGTTTTGGCATTGCTCTTTTACTCCTGATTATTTCGCGGACTGACGGTAGAGCTCAATTAACTCGATAAAGTGGTCGAACAGCGGCGCGGCATCATGCGGCCCCGGGCTCGCTTCAGGGTGCCCCTGGAAGCTAAACGCCGGTTTGTCGGTACGATGAATGCCCTGCAGGGTGCCGTCGAACAGCGACTTGTGGGTCACGCGCAGGTTGGCCGGCAAGGTGGCTTCGTCAACCGCAAAACCGTGGTTCTGCGCGGTGATCATCACCACATTGTTATCAATATCTTTCACCGGATGGTTGCCGCCGTGGTGGCCGAACTTCATCTTAATGGTCTTCGCACCGCTCGCCAGCGCCAGCAGCTGATGGCCAAGGCAGATACCGAATACCGGAATATCGGTCTCAAGGAATTTTT
>NZ_CAVZVN010000007.1:0-2207 GCF_963778085.1 Pseudomonas sp. Nvir
TTCAACAAACCGTTCGACGTGCTGACCCAGTTCAGTGACGGCGAAGGGCGGGCGACGCTCAAGGACTTCATCGATATCCCGGGCGTATACCCGGCCGGGCGGCTGGACCGTGACAGTGAAGGCTTGCTATTGCTGACCAACGATGGCGGGCTACAAGCGCGGATTGCCGACCCTAAGCACAAGCTGGCCAAGACCTACTGGGTGCAGGTGGAAGGTGAGCCGAGCGACGAGCAGTTGCAGCGTTTGCGTGACGGCGTGGAGCTGAACGATGGGCCGACCTTGCCGGCCGAGGCGCGGCGCCTGGCCGAGCCCGCGTTGTGGCCGCGCAACCCGCCGGTGCGTTTTCGCAAGAGCGTGCCGACCAGCTGGCTGGAGCTGGTGATTCGTGAAGGGCGTAACCGCCAGGTGCGGCGCATGACGGCAGCGGTGGGGTTGCCGACCTTGCGCCTGGTGCGGGTACGCATTGGTGACTGGGCGCTCGACGGGTTGGAGCAGGGGTGCTGGCGCGAGGTTCCGGCAAAATTGCAGCGCTAGTGGGGGCCGCTTTGCGGCCCATCGCGACACAAGGCCGCTCCTACAGAACCGCGCAAACCCATGCCTTGGGTCGCGATCCCCGCTTTGTGCGACCCCTGTAGGAGCGGCCTTGTGTCGCGATGGAGCGCAAAGCGCTCCCCGCATTCCCAAGGCCTAAACCCCTTCAAGAAACCCCACCACCACGCTCTTGATGATAAAGGCCAGCACCCCCAGCCCCAGCACGAAGAACAGGATCAGCGTACCGAACTTGCCCGCCTTGGACTTTTTCGCCAGGTCCCAGACGATGAAACCCATGAAACCGATCAGCACGGTGACCAGGATGATCATCATCCACTCTTCGAATACGGCGGGATCCATCGGTGTTCTCCAGGCAGTTTGAGCGCTCGAGTATACGCCCGCAGGCGCGGGCAATTACCGAAGGTGGGTCAATGGCAGCTCGGTGCTGGCCAGCACCTGGTTCAGCACGAAACTCGAACGCACGCTGGTGACGCCTTCGATGCGGGTCAGGCTGCCGAGCAGCAGTTTCTGGTAGTGGTCCATGTCGGGCACCACCACCTTCAACTGGTAGTCGGCATCCATACCGGTGACCAGGCTGCATTCCAATACCTGTGGCAGGTTGCGGATAGCGGCCTCGAAGGTCTCGAAGCGCTCCGGCGTGTGCCGGTCCATGCCGATCAGCACGTAGGCGGTCAGGCTCAGACCCAGCTTCTTGCGGTCGAGCAGGGCGACCTGGCGGGAGATGTAGCCGTCGTCCTCCAGCTGCTTGACCCGACGCGAGCATGGCGAAGGCGACAAGCCGATGCGCTCGGCCAGTTCCTGGTTGGAAATGCGCGCATCGCGCTGCAATTCGGCGAGGATGCTCAGGTCATAGCGGTCGAGTTTGCTCATGGCATTTGCCTTTTCTGTTCGGATTGCGGCGAATTATCATTCCAGGGTGAAAAATTGCGCAAGTAATATTTATATGAGCAATCTTCGCAATCCGCTGCCGCCAGCTGTCCGGTATCTTTATCAACAGAATCACTGCCCGGACATCAGTCCACGGCGACGCGCCCTAGGCGGGCGGTCGCGGCCAGCCATCCAACCGGATCCGCAGGCCCCCGGGCTACACAGCTTCCAGAAGACGCTGTGAGGTGAGCCGGCGCCACAAGTGCCGAGCACGGACGACAATTCCTGAAGGGAGGCCCTGCGGCCTCCCTTTTTTCATGTCGGTAATTTTAATTGGCCGGCCTGAAGAGCACGGTAGACTGGCTGCCTGCTGCAGTTTACCTACCGAGAGGAATACCATGACGTCGCGCATCTGGCAGTTGGCAGGTGTTGGTTTGCTGGGGTTGGGCATCAGCCTTGGGGCGCTGGCCGAAGGGCCCGGCGACCCTGCGCCCGGTCGGCCGCTGAACGCCCGCGACGAAGTGCGCCAGACCCAGCCGCCCCGGCAGGGCTACTACCAGGATATTCCCCGCCGCCATGGCGATGAGCATCGCTGGCAAGCCGGGGGGCCGGGGCCAAGGCCCGGTGGCGACTGGCAGGGGCGCCCGGACGGCCATGGCAATGGCTGGGGGCCGGGGCCGCAGTACCGCCCTGGGCACACGGTCGATCGTTTCCCTGACCGCTACTGGAAAGTGCCCTATCGCGGCCATGACTACTTCTACTCCGGCGGCTACTGGTACCGCCCGCAT
>NZ_CAVZVN010000008.1:0-2207 GCF_963778085.1 Pseudomonas sp. Nvir
CACCTGCGCCACGAAGGTCTGGTACTCTTCCGGCGTCGGCAATTTGCCGAGCAGAGAAGCCACCGCTGCCAGCTCGGCAGAGGCCAGATAGACGTTAGCGCCGGTACCTAAACGGTTCGGGAAGTTACGGGTGGAGGTGGAGACCACCGTCGCACCGTCGGCCACGCGAGCCTGGTTACCCATACACAGGGAACAGCCAGGGATTTCGATACGCGCCCCGCTCTTACCAAACACGCTGTAGTAGCCTTCTTCGGTCAGCTGCGCGGCGTCCATACGGGTTGGCGGCGCCACCCACAGGCGAGTCGGCAGCTGGCCTTTGTGGCTGTCCAGCAGCTTACCGGCGGCACGGAAGTGGCCGATGTTGGTCATGCAGGAACCGATGAACACTTCGTCGATCTTCTCGCCCTGCACGTCAGACAGCAGACGGGCATCGTCCGGATCGTTCGGCGCGCACAGGATTGGCTCTTTGATATCCGCCAGATCGATGTCGATCACTGCCGCGTATTCCGCGTCAGCGTCGGCTTCCAGCAGCTGCGGATCCGCCAGCCATTTTTCCATGCCCTGGATACGGCGTTCCAGCGTACGGCGGTCGCCGTAGCCTTCGGCGATCATCCACTTCAGCAGGACGATGTTGGAGTTCAGGTACTCAACGATCGGCTCTTTGTTCAGCTTGATGGTACAGCCGGCAGCAGAACGCTCAGCGGACGCATCGGTCAGTTCAAATGCCTGCTCGACTTTCAGATCCGGCAGACCTTCGATCTCGAGGATGCGACCAGAGAAGATGTTTTTCTTACCTTTCTTCTCAACGGTCAGCAGGCCCTGCTTGATGGCATACAGTGGGATGGCATGAACCAGGTCGCGCAGGGTGATACCCGGCTGCATTTTCCCTTTGAAGCGCACCAGCACCGATTCCGGCATATCCAACGGCATCACGCCGGTCGCAGCGGCGAAGGCCACCAGACCAGAGCCCGCCGGGAAGGAGATACCGATTGGGAAACGGGTATGGGAGTCGCCGCCGGTACCCACGGTATCCGGCAGCAGCATGCGGTTCAGCCAGGAGTGGATAACGCCATCGCCCGGACGTAGAGAAACACCACCGCGGTTCATGATGAAGTCCGGCAGGGTATGGTGCGTGGTCACGTCAACCGGCTTCGGATAGGCCGCGGTGTGGCAGAAGGACTGCATCACCAGGTCCGCGGAGAAGCCCAGGCACGCCAGGTCTTTCAGTTCATCACGGGTCATTGGACCGGTGGTGTCCTGAGAACCGACGGAGGTCATTTTCGGCTCGCAGTAGGCGCCCGGACGGATACCGGCAACGCCGCAGGCGCGGCCAACCATTTTCTGCGCCAGAGAGAAGCCGCGGGTGCTTTCCGCCACGTCTTTCGCCTGACGGAAGACGTCGCTGTGCGGCAGCCCCAGCGCTTCGCGCGCTTTGGTGGTCAAGCCGCGGCCGATGATCAGCGGAATACGGCCACCGGCGCGCACTTCGTCGATCAGCACATCGGTCTTCAGCTCGAAGCTGGCCAGCAGTTCGTTGGTTTCGTGGTTACGCACTTCGCCTTTGAACGGGTAAACGTCAATCACGTCGCCCATGTTCAGGTTGCTTACATCCACTTCGATAGGCAGCGCCCCCGCATCTTCCATGGTGTTGAAGAAGATTGGCGCGATTTTGCCGCCCAGGCACAGACCGCCGCCGCGCTTGTTCGGCACATTCGGGATATCGTCGCCCATAAACCACAGCACCGAGTTGGTCGCGGATTTACGCGAGGAACCCGTCCCGACCACGTCGCCGACGTAGGCCAGCGGATAGCCTTTCTGCTGCAGGGCTTCGATTTGTTTAATCGGGCCGACGACGCCCGGCTGGTCCGGATCAATACCTTCGCGGGCGTTTTTCAGCATCGCCAGCGCATGCAGTGGGATATCCGGGCGAGACCAAGCATCCGGCGCCGGAGACAGGTCATCGGTATTGGTTTCGCCGGTGACCTTGAAGACGGTAACGGTGATTTTCTCTGCCAGCTGCGGGCGGTTCAGGAACCACTCAGCATCAGCCCAGGATTGCATGACCTGTTTTGCGTGCTCGTTACCCGCTTTCGCTTTCTCTTCTACGTCGTAGAAGTTATCGAACATCAGCAGAGTATGAGACAGCGCTTTCGCGGCAATCGGCGCCAGTTTCGCGTCGTCCAGCGCATCAATCAGCGGGTGAATGT
>NZ_CAVZVN010000009.1:0-2052 GCF_963778085.1 Pseudomonas sp. Nvir
CTTGAGGTGGGTGATTTCCTGAAGAAATTGCCGAAGCCTTACGTGATGTTGTTTGACCTGCACGGCATGGACGAACGTCTGCGCACCCACCGCGATGGCCTGCCCGCCGCGGATTTTTCCGTTTTCTATCATCTGATTTTTATCGACCGCAACCGCGACATCATGCTCAAGGTGGCGCTGTCTGAAAACGATCTGCATCTGCCGACTTTCACCAAACTGTTCCCCAACGCCAACTGGTATGAGCGTGAAACCTGGGAAATGTTTGGCATGACCTTCGATGGCCACCCGAACCTGCGCCGTATCATGATGCCGCCGACTTGGGAAGGCCACCCGCTGCGTAAAGACTATCCGGCGCGCGCTACCGAATTCGATCCGTTTGAGCTGACCAAAGCCAAGCAGGATCTGGAGATGGAAGCGTTGACCTTCAAACCGGAAGAGTGGGGCATGAAGCGCAGCACCGACAACGAGGACTTCATGTTCCTCAACCTCGGTCCGAACCACCCGTCTGCCCACGGTGCATTCCGTATTATTCTGCAGCTGGATGGCGAAGAGATCGTCGACTGCGTACCGGACATCGGTTATCACCACCGCGGCGCCGAGAAGATGGGCGAGCGTCAGTCCTGGCACAGCTACATCCCGTATACCGACCGTATTGAATACCTCGGCGGCTGCGTCAACGAGATGCCGTACGTGCTGGCGGTGGAAAAACTGGCCGGGATCACCGTGCCGGATCGCGTGAATGTGATCCGCGTGATGCTCTCCGAACTGTTCCGCATCAACAGCCACCTGCTGTATATCTCGACCTTTATTCAGGACGTCGGCGCGATGACGCCGGTCTTCTTCGCCTTTACCGATCGGCAGAAAATTTACGATCTGGTGGAAGCGATTACCGGGTTCCGTATGCACCCGGCGTGGTTCCGCATCGGCGGTGTCGCGCACGATCTGCCGCGTGGCTGGGATCGCCTGCTGCGGGAATTCCTCGAGTGGATGCCGAAGCGTCTGGACTCCTATGAGAAGGCCGCCCTGCGCAACACCATTCTGAAAGGCCGTTCCGTCGGCGTGGCAGCCTATACCGCCAAAGAGGCGCTGGAGTGGGGCACCACCGGCGCAGGCCTGCGCGCCACCGGTATCGGCTTCGACGTGCGTAAATGGCGTCCTTATTCTGGCTATGAAAACTTCGACTTCGAAGTCCCGACCGGGGGCGGCGTCTCTGACTGCTACACCCGCGTGATGCTGAAAGTCGAAGAGCTGCGCCAGAGCCTGCGCATTCTTCAGCAGTGCCTCGATAACATGCCGGAAGGCCCGTTCAAAGCGGATCACCCGCTGACCACGCCGCCGCCGAAAGAGCGCACGCTGCAGCATATCGAAACCCTGATCACCCACTTCCTGCAGGTATCGTGGGGCCCGGTGATGCCGGCCAACGAATCCTTCCAGATGATTGAGGCGACCAAAGGGATTAACAGTTACTACCTGACCAGCGACGGCAGCACCATGAGCTACCGTACCCGCGTGCGTACGCCGAGCTTTGCGCATCTGCAGCAGATCCCGTCGGCGATCCGCGGCAGCCTGGTATCCGACCTGATCGTCTATCTGGGTAGTATCGATTTTGTTATGTCAGACGTGGACCGCTAATTATGCACGAGAATCAACAACCACAAACCGAGGCTTTTGAGCTGAGTGCGGCTGAGCGTGAGGCTATTGAGCACGAGAAGCACCACTACGAAGACCCGCGTGCGGCGTCCATCGAAGCGCTGAAAATTGTCCAAAAACAGCGCGGCTGGGTGCCGGATGGGGCGATCTATGCGATCGCCGATGTGCTGGGGATCCCGGCCAGCGACGTCGAAGGCGTGGCAACATTTTACAGCCAGATTTTCCGTCAGCCGGTTGGCCGTCACGTGATCCGTTACTGCGACAGCGTGGTGTGCCATATCACCGGTTATCAAGGTATTCAGGCTGCGATTGAGAAGAAGCTCAATATCAAGCCAGGGCAGACCACCTTCGATGGCCGCTTCACGCTGCTGCCGACCTGTTGCCTGGGCAACTGCGACAAGG
>NZ_CAVZVN010000010.1:0-1953 GCF_963778085.1 Pseudomonas sp. Nvir
CCCCGGAATGAGCGTTAACGATTTCATTTAGCGTTCCCCTGCGTTGCTGCCACCATCGGAAGATTCAGACCCTGTTCTGCTGCGCATTCAATAGCAATATCGTAACCCGCATCGGCATGACGCATCACGCCGGTCGCCGGGTCGTTGCGCAGGACGCGAGCGATACGCGCCGCCGCTTCATCGGTACCGTCACAGACGATAACCATCCCGGAGTGCTGCGAGAAGCCCATACCTACGCCGCCGCCGTGGTGCAGCGACACCCAGGTCGCGCCGCTGGCGGTGTTAAGCAAGGCGTTCAGCAGCGGCCAGTCGGATACCGCATCTGAGCCGTCGCGCATGGCTTCGGTTTCGCGGTTCGGGCTGGCGACGGAGCCGGAATCAAGGTGATCGCGGCCAATCACGATCGGCGCGGAGACTTCGCCGCTGCGCACCATTTCGTTAAACGCCAGACCGAGCTTCTGACGCCACTCCAGACCTACCCAGCAGATACGCGCCGGCAGTCCCTGGAAGCTGATGCGCTCGCGCGCCATATCCAGCCAGTGGTGCAGGTGCTGATCATCTTTAATGATCTCTTTCACTTTCGCGTCGGTTTTGTAGATATCCTGCGGATCGCCGGACAGCGCTACCCAACGGAACGGGCCGATACCCCGGCAGAACAGCGGGCGGATATACGCCGGCACGAAGCCCGGGAAATCGAAGGCATTGCTGACGCCCACTTCCTGCGCCATCTGACGGATGTTGTTGCCGTAGTCGAAGGTCGGCACCCCCATCTCGTGGAAGGCCAGCATCGCCTGCACGTGGTCGGCCATTGAGCGTTTCGCCGCCAGAATGGTGCCCTGCGGATCGGATTCGGCTTTCTGCTGATACTCCTCCCAGCTCCAGCCTTTCGGCAGATAGCCATGCAGCGGATCGTGGGCGCTGGTCTGATCGGTAACCATATCCGGGCGCACGCCGCGTTTCACCAGCTCTGGCACGATATCCGCAGCGTTGCCGCACAGCGCGATGGAGATGGCGCGGCCTTCGGCGGTGTATTTTTTGATGCGCGCCAGGGCGTCATCCAGAGAAGTGGCCTGTTCATCCACGTAGCGGGTACGCAGACGGAAATCGATGCGGCTCTGCTGACATTCGATGTTCAGCGAGCAGGCGCCCGCCAGCGTCGCGGCCAGAGGCTGCGCACCGCCCATGCCGCCCAGACCGGCGGTTAACACCCAGCGCCCTTTCAGGCTGCCCTGATAGTGCTGGCGACCGGCTTCGACGAAGGTTTCATAGGTGCCCTGCACAATGCCCTGGCTACCGATGTAGATCCAGCTGCCGGCGGTCATCTGGCCGTACATCGCCAGCCCTTTGGCATCCAGTTCGTTGAAGTGTTCCCAGGTGGCCCAGTGCGGGACCAGGTTGGAGTTAGCGATCAGCACGCGCGGCGAGTTTTCATGCGTTTTAAATACGCCGACCGGTTTACCGGACTGCACCAGCAGGGTCTCGTCGCTTTCCAGGTTTTTCAGCGCCTTCACGATAGCGTCATAGCATTCCCAGTTGCGCGCAGCGCGACCAATACCGCCATAGACCACCAGCTCATGCGGGTTTTCAGCGACATCGGGATCGAGGTTGTTCATTAACATACGCAGCGGCGCTTCGGTCAACCAGCTCCTGGCGGTCAGCGTCGTGCCTCTCGGTGCACGGACGTCCAGCTGGCGATATTTGCTTTGCGACATCGGGGTTTCTCCTGACAATTAACGTTGTGTACGTAGATACATATACTTGTCTATACAACTCTGCGCAAGCCAGGATTTAACAGAAATGATACAATTTTGTTATATTGCGTCAGCAATCACGTTTTGCTGACGCCAGGGAAAATTACGAGCTGAAATGGCCCTGCAGACGGTAGCGCGCGCCGGGGAACAGCAGGCGAGCGTGTGAGACGATATGCGTCTTCGACCAGGTGCGACGGCGAAT
>NZ_CAVZVN010000011.1:0-1869 GCF_963778085.1 Pseudomonas sp. Nvir
AGGTTTTACCCGCCTCGCGCACCAGGATCCCCATCAGGGTCGGCATCTGGCTTTCCATCAGCACCGCGGCGCGCTCAAGAATGGCGGCGCGCTCCTGCGGCGGGGTGGCGAACCAGATCGGCGCATTGTTGATAGCGCTGGTCAGCGCCTGCTGCACTTCGGCGTCGCTGGCTTCGCGGACGTAGCCGACGATATCTTTCGGCTCTGCCGGGTTAACCACCGGCTGCATTTCGCCTTCGGCCACCGGCTGCTCCAGCATCGGCAATGCCTGCCATTTATGCAGGGCGCTGTTGAGCAGGGAAGAGGAGAGGGAGGCCAGACGGTGCTCGTTCGCCAGATCGAGACCGGCGGAGTTGCTGCGGCCGCTGCCGTAGAGATCACGCGGCAGCGGGATTTTCGGATGCGGCAGGCCGGCCTGGCCTTCCTGCTGCGCCAGTTTTTCTACTGCGCTGACCGGGTCGGCCACCAGCTCGTCCAGCGGCAGGGTATTGTCCGCGATACGGTTGACGAAAGAGGTATTGGCGCCGTTTTCCAGCAGACGGCGCACCAGATACGCCAGCAGCGTTTCGTGGGTGCCCACCGGGGCGTAGATCCGGCACGGCCGGTTCAGTTTGCCGTCGGCGACTTTGCCCACCACCTGCTCGTACAGCGGTTCGCCCATGCCGTGCAGGCACTGGAACTCATACTGGCCCGGGTAGTAGTTCTGGCCCGCCAGCTGGTAGATAGCCGCCAGGGTATGGGCGTTGTGGGTAGCGAACTGCGGGTAAATCAGGTTCGGCACCGCCAGTAGCTTCTTCGCGCAGGCGAGGTAGGAGACGTCGGTGTAAACCTTGCGGGTATAGACCGGATAGCCTTCGAGGCCTTCCATCTGCGCGCGTTTGATTTCGCTATCCCAGTAGGCGCCTTTCACCAGACGGATCATCAGGCGACGGCGGCTGCGGGTGGCGAGGTCAATCAGGTAATCAATAACAAACGGACAGCGCTTCTGGTAGGCCTGAATAACAAAACCGATGCCGTTCCAGCCGGCCAGCTCTGGCTCGAAACAGAGTTTTTCCAGCAGATCGAGGGAGATCTCCAGGCGATCGGCCTCTTCGGCGTCGATGTTGATGCCGATATCGTACTGGCGCGCCAGCAGGGTCAGCGATTTCAGACGCGGGTAAAGCTCTTCCATCACCCGGTCATACTGCGCGCGGCTGTAGCGCGGGTGCAGCGCGGAGAGCTTAATGGAGATGCCCGGCCCTTCATAAATGCCGCGGCCGTTGGAGGCTTTGCCGATGGCGTGGATCGCCTGCTGATAAGAGACCATATAGGCCTGAGCGTCGGCGGCGGTCAGCGCCGCTTCGCCGAGCATATCGTAGGAGTAGCGGAACCCTTTTTCTTCCAGCTTGCGGGCGTTAGCCAGCGCTTCGGCGATGGTTTCGCCGGTGACGAACTGCTCGCCCATCAGGCGCATCGCCATATCCACGCCCTTGCGGATCAGCGGTTCGCCGCTCTTACCGATGATGCGGTTCAGGGAGCGGGAGAGGCTGGTCTCGTTATGGGTCGACACCAGTTTGCCGGTAAACAGCAGCCCCCAGGTGGCGGCGTTGACGAACAACGACGGGCTGCGGCCGATGTGCGACTGCCAGTTGCCGTTGCTGATTTTGTCGCGGATCAGCGCATCGCGGGTGGCTTTATCCGGAATACGCAGCAGGGCTTCCGCCAGGCACATCAGCGCCACCCCTTCCTGTGAGGAGAGGGAGAACTCCTGCAGCAGACTCTGCACCATGCCGGCGCGGCCGCTGGCGGTCTTCTGGTTGCGCAGTTTTTCCGCCAGCTGATACGCCAGCTTGTGCGCCTGTTCGCCCAGCGACTGCGGCAGTCGGGCCT
>NZ_CAVZVN010000012.1:0-1832 GCF_963778085.1 Pseudomonas sp. Nvir
GAGCCTGTCTCAGCAATGATTATGACAAAAAAAATCACTGATGAGCCAGGTTCTGGTATGAAAGCGTGCAAAAAGGGCATCAAATGATGCCCTTTTATTGCGCATTGCGTCAAATGTTATCAGCGATTAGCCGAGAACTTTAGCAACCACGCCCGCGCCAACGGTACGACCGCCTTCACGGATTGCGAAACGCAGACCATCGTCCATCGCGATCGGGTGGATCAGGGTAACAACCATTTTGATGTTGTCGCCCGGCATAACCATCTCTACGCCTTCCGGCAGTTCGATGGTGCCAGTCACGTCAGTAGTACGGAAGTAGAACTGCGGACGGTAGCCTTTGAAGAACGGAGTATGACGGCCGCCTTCGTCTTTGGACAGGATGTACACTTCAGATTCGAACTTGGTGTGCGGCTTGATGCTGCCCGGCTTAGCCAGTACCTGACCACGTTCGATTTCTTCACGTTTGATACCACGCAGCAGAACACCAACGTTCTCACCAGCACGGCCTTCGTCCAGCAGTTTGCGGAACATTTCAACGCCAGTACAGGTGGTTTTCGCGGTGTCTTTGATACCAACGATTTCAACTTCTTCACCGACTTTGATGATACCGCGCTCTACACGACCGGTAACAACGGTACCACGACCGGAGATGGAGAATACGTCTTCGATCGGCAGCAGGAACGGCTTGTCAATCGCACGCTCTGGTTCCGGGATATAGGTATCCAGGTGGCCAGCCAGTTCGATGATTTTCGCTTCCCACTCTGCGTCGCCTTCCAGCGCTTTCAGAGCAGAACCACGAACGATCGGAGTGTCGTCGCCCGGGAAATCGTACTGAGACAGCAGTTCACGAACTTCCATCTCAACCAGTTCCAGCAGCTCTTCGTCATCAACCATGTCGCATTTGTTCAGGAACACGATGATGTACGGAACGCCTACCTGACGACCCAGCAGGATGTGCTCACGAGTCTGCGGCATCGGGCCGTCAGTCGCAGCAACAACCAGGATCGCGCCGTCCATCTGCGCAGCACCGGTGATCATGTTTTTAACATAGTCGGCGTGGCCCGGGCAGTCTACGTGCGCGTAGTGGCGAGTCGGGGTGTCATATTCAACGTGAGAGGTGTTGATGGTGATACCACGAGCTTTTTCTTCCGGTGCGTTATCGATCTGGTCGAATGCACGAGCAGAACCACCGTAGGTTTTAGCCAGAACGGTAGTGATGGCAGCAGTCAGGGTAGTTTTACCATGGTCAACGTGGCCGATAGTACCAACGTTGACGTGCGGTTTTGTACGTTCAAATTTTTCTTTAGACACGGCTATATTCCTTACTATAGTGCTCTCCCCTTCGGAGAGAGCACGGGACTTAGGTTTTAATCCTGTGGATTATTTACCACGGGCTTCAATAACGGCCTGAGCAACGTTGTTCGGCGCATCATCATACTTCAGGAATTCCATGGTGTATGATGCACGACCTTTGGTCAGAGAACGCAGCTGAGTTGCATAACCGAACATTTCGGACAGCGGTACTTCAGCGTGGATCTTAACGCCGGTTACTTCGGATTCCTGACCGCGCAGCATACCGCGACGACGGCTCAAGTCACCGATAACATCACCAGTGTTCTCTTCCGGAGTTTCTACTTCAACCTTCATGATCGGCTCAAGCAGACCTGGTTTTGCTTTCTTAAAGCCTTCTTTAAAGGCAATAGACGCAGCCAGTTTAAACTCCAGCTCAGAGGAGTCAACGTCGTGGTAAGAACCAAAGTGCAGACGGATACCCATATCAACTACCGGGTAACCTGCCAGCGGACCATCTTTCAGCTGTTCCTGGATGCCTT
>NZ_CAVZVN010000013.1:0-1815 GCF_963778085.1 Pseudomonas sp. Nvir
ACCGCAGGTTCCCCTACGGTTACCTTGTTACGACTTCACCCCAGTCATGAATCACAAAGTGGTAAGCGCCCTCCCGAAGGTTAAGCTACCTACTTCTTTTGCAACCCACTCCCATGGTGTGACGGGCGGTGTGTACAAGGCCCGGGAACGTATTCACCGTAGCATTCTGATCTACGATTACTAGCGATTCCGACTTCATGGAGTCGAGTTGCAGACTCCAATCCGGACTACGACATACTTTATGAGGTCCGCTTGCTCTCGCGAGGTCGCTTCTCTTTGTATATGCCATTGTAGCACGTGTGTAGCCCTGGTCGTAAGGGCCATGATGACTTGACGTCATCCCCACCTTCCTCCAGTTTATCACTGGCAGTCTCCTTTGAGTTCCCGGCCTAACCGCTGGCAACAAAGGATAAGGGTTGCGCTCGTTGCGGGACTTAACCCAACATTTCACAACACGAGCTGACGACAGCCATGCAGCACCTGTCTCACAGTTCCCGAAGGCACCAATCCATCTCTGGAAAGTTCTGTGGATGTCAAGACCAGGTAAGGTTCTTCGCGTTGCATCGAATTAAACCACATGCTCCACCGCTTGTGCGGGCCCCCGTCAATTCATTTGAGTTTTAACCTTGCGGCCGTACTCCCCAGGCGGTCGATTTAACGCGTTAGCTCCGGAAGCCACGCCTCAAGGGCACAACCTCCAAATCGACATCGTTTACAGCGTGGACTACCAGGGTATCTAATCCTGTTTGCTCCCCACGCTTTCGCACCTGAGCGTCAGTCTTTGTCCAGGGGGCCGCCTTCGCCACCGGTATTCCTCCAGATCTCTACGCATTTCACCGCTACACCTGGAATTCTACCCCCCTCTACAAGACTCTAGCCTGCCAGTTTCGAATGCAGTTCCCAGGTTGAGCCCGGGGATTTCACATCCGACTTGACAGACCGCCTGCGTGCGCTTTACGCCCAGTAATTCCGATTAACGCTTGCACCCTCCGTATTACCGCGGCTGCTGGCACGGAGTTAGCCGGTGCTTCTTCTGCGGGTAACGTCAATCGATGAGGTTATTAACCTCACCGCCTTCCTCCCCGCTGAAAGTGCTTTACAACCCGAAGGCCTTCTTCACACACGCGGCATGGCTGCATCAGGCTTGCGCCCATTGTGCAATATTCCCCACTGCTGCCTCCCGTAGGAGTCTGGACCGTGTCTCAGTTCCAGTGTGGCTGGTCATCCTCTCAGACCAGCTAGGGATCGTCGCCTAGGTGAGCCGTTACCCCACCTACCAGCTAATCCCATCTGGGCACATCTGATGGCATGAGGCCCGAAGGTCCCCCACTTTGGTCTTGCGACGTTATGCGGTATTAGCTACCGTTTCCAGTAGTTATCCCCCTCCATCAGGCAGTTTCCCAGACATTACTCACCCGTCCGCCGCTCGTCACCCGAGAGCAAGCTCTCTGTGCTACCGCTCGACTTGCATGTGTTAGGCCTGCCGCCAGCGTTCAATCTGAGCCATGATCAAACTCTTCAATTTAAGTTTGATGCTCGTGAATTAAACTTCGTAATGAATTACGTATGTTCACTCAGAGACTTGGTATTCATTTTTCGTCCGAGGACGTTAAGAATCCATGTCACTTTGAGTGCCCACACAGATTGTCTGATAAATTGTTAAAGAGCAGTTGCGACGCGCTTTAGCGCTCTGTCGCGAGGTGGCGTATATTACGCTTTCCTCTTTCAGAGTCAACCCTGAATTTCAGGATTTTGCTCTTCAACCGAACTGGCTGTTTGTGTGAAGTGATTCACATCCGCCGTGTCGATGGAGGC
>NZ_CAVZVN010000014.1:0-1686 GCF_963778085.1 Pseudomonas sp. Nvir
CGCCGGAGAAATTAGTCCGCAATCATTGGCAAGTTGAGTCCTTGCTCTCTGGCGCATTCAATCGCGATGTCATAACCCGCATCCGCATGGCGCATCACACCGGTGGCCGGGTCGTTGCTCAGTACCCGGGCGATGCGCTCCGCCGCTTCATCGCTGCCGTCGCATACAATGACGACGCCGGAGTGCTGGGAGAAGCCCATCCCTACGCCGCCGCCATGGTGCAGGGAAACCCAGGTCGCGCCACTGGCGGTATTCAGCAGCGCGTTCAGCAACGGCCAGTCGGACACCGCGTCTGAGCCGTCCTGCATCGCTTCCGTTTCGCGGTTAGGGCTGGCAACGGAGCCGGAGTCAAGATGATCGCGGCCGATCACGATCGGTGCCGACAGCTCGCCGCTGCGGACCATTTCGTTAAACGCCAGGCCCAGCCGGGCGCGCTGTCCCAGGCCGACCCAGCAGATCCGCGCCGGCAGCCCCTGGAAGCTGATGCGCTCTCTGGCCATATCCAGCCAGTGGTGGAGGTGTTCGTCATCGGGTATCAGCGCTTTAACTTTCGCGTCGGTACGGTAGATATCCTGCGGATCGCCGGAAAGCGCCGCCCAGCGGAATGGGCCAATCCCCCGGCAGAACAGCGGACGAATATAGGCGGGAACAAAGCCTGGGAAGTCAAAAGCGTTTTCCACCCCCATCTCTTTCGCCATCTGGCGGATGTTGTTGCCGTAATCGAAGGTAGGAATGCCCTGCTGCCTGAAGGCGAGCATGGCTTTAACGTGTTCGGCCATTGAGGATTTCGCCGCGTTGATCGTCTCCACCGGGTGGGACTGCGCGCGAGCGCGGTAGTCTTCCCAGCTCATGCCCAGCGGCAGATAACCGTTGAGAGGATCGTGTGCGCTGGTCTGGTCGGTCACCATATCCGGGCGCACGCCGCGTCTTACCAGCTCCGGTAAAATTTCCGCCGCGTTGCCATGCAGCGCGATGGATACCGCTTCTCCTTTTGCGGTATAGCGGGCGATGCGGGCCAGGGCGTCATCCAGATCGCTGGCCTGCTCATCGACATAGCGGGTACGCAGACGGAAGTCGATACGCGACTGCTGGCATTCAATATTCAGCGAACAGGCTCCCGCCAGGGTTGCGGCCAGCGGCTGAGCGCCGCCCATCCCCCCCAGGCCCGCAGTCAGCACCCAGCGTCCGCGCAGGCTACCGTTATAGTGCTGGCGCCCGGCTTCCACAAACGTTTCGTAAGTGCCCTGAACAATGCCCTGGCTGCCGATGTAGATCCATGAGCCGGCCGTCATTTGCCCGTACATCGCCAGACCTTGTGCATCAAGCTCGTTGAAGTGCTCCCAGTTTGCCCAATGCGGTACGAGGTTGGAGTTGGCGATCAGCACCCGCGGGGCGTTGTCGTGGGTTTTGAAAACCCCCACCGGTTTGCCGGACTGGATCAGCAGCGTTTCATCATCATTGAGCTGCTTCAGCGTCTCCACGATCTTGTCGTAGCATTCCCAGTTACGGGCCGCCCGGCCAATACCGCCGTACACCACCAGCTCTTTTGGATTTTCGGCTACATCAGGATCCAGGTTGTTCATCAGCATGCGCAGCGGCGCCTCTGTGAACCAACTTTTTGCGTTCAGCTTAGTGCCTCGCGGGGCTCTTATTTCAACATCGCGAAAACGGGTTGCTTGTTTACTC
>NZ_CAVZVN010000015.1:0-1676 GCF_963778085.1 Pseudomonas sp. Nvir
GAACCGGGCGATGGCCGCCTGCTGCGGCGTGCCTACCGGGCGGGTGGATATGCTGGCCTTTGGCCTCGGCTCCGGTATTGCCGGGCTGGGCGGCGTGGCGCTGTCGCAGCTTGGCAACGTCGGGCCTGAACTGGGTCAGGGATACATCATCGACTCGTTTCTGGTAGTGGTGCTGGGCGGCGTCGGCCAGCTGGCCGGCAGCGTGGCGGCGGCCTTTGGGCTGGGCATTTTCAACAAAATTCTCGAACCCCAAATGGGCGCGGTGCTGGGCAAAATCCTGATCCTGGTGATGATTATTCTGTTTATTCAGAAACGCCCGCAGGGTCTGTTCGCGCTGAAAGGGAGGGTTATTGACTGATGAGCCAACCAATCACCTTAACGCTGGCGCAGCGCGCGCCGCGCCCTCTGCGCTGGCTGGGGATCCTGCTGGTGCTGGGGCTGCTGAGTATGCCATTCCTGGCGCTGCTGCCGGCCTCGCATCCGCTGGCGGTGCCGAGCTGGCTGCTGACGCTGAGCGGCAAAATCCTCTGCTACGCCATTGTGGCGGTGGCGCTGGATCTGGTCTGGGGCTATGCGGGCATGCTGTCGCTGGGGCACGGGATCTTCTTTGCCCTCGGCGGGTACGCCATGGGGATGTACCTGATGCGCCAGGCGGCGGGCGACGGTCTGCCGGCGTTTATGTCTTTTCTCTCCTGGAGCGAGCTGCCCTGGTTCTGGTGGGGCACGCAGCATTTCGCCTGGGCGATGGCGCTGGTGGTGCTGGTTCCCGGTCTGCTGGCCCTGGTTTTCGGCTGGTTTGCCTTTCGCTCGAAGATCAAAGGGGTCTATTTCTCGATCATGACCCAGGCCCTGACCTATGCCGGTATGCTGCTGTTCTTTCGCAACGAGACCGGGTTTGGCGGCAACAACGGCTTCACCGGTTTTACCACGCTGCTGGGTTTTCCGGTCACCGCCACCGGCACCCGCGCCACCCTGTTTATGGCCACGGTTTTGCTGCTGTTGCTGACCCTGTGGCTGGGCTCGGCGCTGGCGCAGAGTAAGTTTGGCCGGATCCTCACCGCGGTACGTGACGCCGAAAACCGGCTGATGTTCTGCGGGTACGACCCGCGCGGCTTCAAGCTGCTGGTATGGACGCTGTCGGCGGTGCTCTGCGGTCTGGCGGGGGCGTTATATGTCCCGCAGGTCGGGATCATCAACCCCAGCGAAATGTCGCCGACCAACTCCATCGAGGCCGCCATCTGGGTCGCGCTCGGCGGGCGCGGCACCCTGATCGGCCCGGTGCTTGGCGCCGGGCTGGTCAACGGCGCGAAAAGCATTTTCACCGTGGCGATGCCAGAGTACTGGCAGCTGTTTCTGGGCCTCATCTTCATCATCGTGACCCTGTTTTTACCCCGCGGAGTGATGGGCCTGCTGCGTCGAGGAGACCGCTAATGCAACCGGATGAAGGACTGTTTACCCGTCAGCTGCCCGGCGATCGCTTTCGCGAACAAACCGATCCGGTGCTGCAGCTGGAGAATATCAACGTCAGCTTTGACGGTTTCCGGGCGCTGACGGATCTGTCGCTGGCGATAGGCGTCGGCGAACTGCGCTGCGTGATCGGCCCCAACGGGGCGGGCAAGACTACCCTGATGGACGTGATCACCGGCAAGACCCGGCCGCAAAGCGGCAAAGCGCTC
>NZ_CAVZVN010000016.1:0-1593 GCF_963778085.1 Pseudomonas sp. Nvir
ATCTTTACTGAGCACGGCCAGGTCGGCGAGCTGGCCTGCCTTGATCTGCCCCTTTTGGTTCTGTTCGCTGGAGAACCACGCACTGCCCTGGGTCCAGAGCATCAGGGCGGTATCGCGATCCAGACGGGCGCTGTGGTCATACATCTGCATCCCGCCAACGGTACGGCCGGAGACCAGCCAGTAGAGCGCGGTCCATGGGTTGTAGCTGGCGACGCGGGTGGCGTCCGTTCCTAAGCCCACAGGCACGCCGGCTTCGAGCATTTTCGCCACCGGTGGCGTATGGCGGGTGGCTTCGATGCCGTAACGTTCGGCAAAGTATTCACCCTGGAAGGCCATACGGTGCTGGACGGCAATGCCGCCGCCCAGGGCTTTGATGCGGTCGATGTTGGCCTGGGTGACAGTTTCCGCATGGTCGAAGAACCAGTGCAGTCCGTTGAACGGGATATCGCGGTTCACCTTCTCGAACACGTCCAGCATGCGGCTGATGGATTCGTTATAAGTGGCGTGCAGGCGGAACGGCCAGCGGTGCTCCACCAGATGGCGCACCACGCGCTCCAGCTCGTCCTCCATGCCCGGCGCGAGGTCCGGGCGAGGTTCGAGGAAATCTTCAAAATCGGCGGCGGAGAAGACCAGCATCTCGCCCGCGCCGTTGTGGCGGAAGAAGTCACTGCCCTGGCCCGGCGTGAGCATGTCGGTCCATTTTTCAAAGTCTTCCAGTTCGTGGCCTGGGCGCTGGGTAAAGAGGTTATAGGCGATGCGGATGGTCATCTGCTTTTTATCGTGCAGCTCGGCAATCACCTCGTAATCTTCCGGATAGTTCTGGAAGCCACCACCCGCGTCGATGGCGCTGGTCAGCCCCAGACGGTTCAGCTCGCGCATGAACTGACGGGTGGAGTTGACCTGTTGATCCAGCGGCAGCTTCGGCCCTTTGGCCAGTGTGGCGTAGAGGATCATGGCGTTCGGACGGGCAATCAGCATCCCGGTCGGGTTGCCCCTGGCATCGCGCTGGATCTCACCACCCGGCGGATTTGGCGTGTCTTTGGTGTAGCCGACCACCTTCAGCGCGGCGCGGTTGAGCAGGGCGCGGTCGTACAGGTGCAGAATGAAGACCGGGGTGTCCGGCGCCGCGTCGTTAATTTCGTCCAGGGTCGGCATGCGACGCTCGGCGAACTGGAACTCGGTCCAGCCGCCCACCACGCGCACCCACTGGGGCGACGGCGTGCGCAGAGCCTGCTCTTTCAGCATCCGCAGGGCATCGGCCAGCGATGGCACACCTTCCCAGCGCAGCTCGAGGTTGTAGTTCAGCCCACCGCGAATCAGGTGGAGGTGGGAGTCGTTCAGGCCGGGAATGGCGGTGTGGCCTTTTAAATCCACCACTTTAGTGCCGTCGCAGTGGTGTTGCATCACCTCGGCGACGGTACCCACTTCCAGAAATTGCCCGTCGCGCACGGCGACGGCTTCCGCGACAGGGTTCTCGCGATCGACGGTATGAAACTGGCCATTAACCAGAATAAGATCGGCTTTACCGAGGGTAACCATAACTGCTCCTGACTGAGAGGGGAATGGTCAGGATTATGGGAACCGGTTTCGGCA
>NZ_CAVZVN010000017.1:0-1579 GCF_963778085.1 Pseudomonas sp. Nvir
ACCATTTTCCTTGAGCGCGACCTGGCGCTGATCGAAATCAACCCGCTGGTTATCACTAAGCAGGGCGACCTGATCTGCCTCGACGGCAAACTGGGCGCTGACGGCAACGCACTGTTCCGCCAGCCGGATCTGCGCGAAATGCGCGACCAGTCTCAGGAAGATCCGCGCGAAGCGCAGGCGGCGCAGTGGGAACTGAACTACGTGGCGCTGGATGGCAACATCGGCTGCATGGTTAACGGCGCAGGCCTGGCGATGGGCACCATGGACATCGTTAAGCTGCACGGCGGCGAACCGGCTAACTTCCTCGACGTTGGCGGCGGCGCGACCAAAGAGCGCGTGACCGAAGCGTTCAAAATCATCCTTTCTGATGACAATGTGAAAGCAGTGCTGGTTAACATCTTCGGCGGCATCGTGCGTTGCGACCTGATTGCTGACGGCATCATCGGTGCGGTAGCGGAAGTTGGGGTTAACGTTCCGGTCGTCGTTCGTCTGGAAGGTAACAACGCCGAACTGGGCGCGAAAAAACTGGCTGACAGCGGCCTGAATATTATTGCAGCGAAAAGTCTGACGGACGCAGCACAGCAGGTTGTTGCCGCAGTGGAGGGGAAATAATGTCAGTTTTAATTAATAAAGATACCAAGGTTATCTGCCAGGGCTTCACCGGTAGCCAGGGGACCTTCCACTCTGAACAAGCGATCGCTTACGGTACGCAAATGGTTGGCGGCGTGACGCCAGGCAAAGGCGGCACCACCCATCTGGGTCTGCCGGTGTTCAACACCGTGCGCGAAGCCGTTGAAGCGACCGGCGCGACCGCGACCGTTATCTACGTTCCGGCACCGTTCTGCAAAGACTCCATTCTGGAAGCAATCGACGCGGGCATTAAGCTGATTATCACCATCACCGAAGGTATCCCGACGCTGGATATGCTGACTGTGAAAGTGAAGCTGGACGAAGCGGGCGTGCGCATGATTGGCCCGAACTGCCCAGGCGTTATCACCCCGGGCGAATGCAAAATCGGCATCATGCCGGGTCACATTCACAAGCCGGGTAAAGTGGGCATCGTTTCCCGTTCCGGTACCCTGACCTATGAAGCGGTTAAGCAGACCACCGACTACGGCTTCGGCCAGTCTACCTGCGTCGGTATCGGCGGCGACCCGATCCCGGGCTCCAACTTCATCGATATCCTGAAGCTGTTCCAGGAAGATCCGCAGACCGAAGCGATCGTGATGATCGGTGAGATCGGCGGCAGCGCGGAAGAAGAAGCGGCAGCCTACATCAAAGAGCACGTGACCAAGCCGGTTGTCGGCTACATCGCGGGCGTGACCGCGCCGAAAGGCAAGCGTATGGGCCACGCGGGCGCCATCATCGCTGGCGGTAAAGGTACTGCTGATGAGAAATTCGCCGCCCTGGAAGCCGCTGGTGTGAAAACCGTTCGCAGCCTGGCCGATATCGGCGAAGCGCTGAAAGCTATCATCAAGTAAACCCTCTCTGCTTCTCCGAAGCAGAAATCTGTCCGATTTCGACATGGTTGGCCACCGTCAGGTGGCCTTTTTTATGGGCGTTATCCATCTCGCCAGAA
>NZ_CAVZVN010000018.1:0-1528 GCF_963778085.1 Pseudomonas sp. Nvir
GAAGGGGAGAGAACGATTAATGCGCCTGGCCGCGTTCGATACCGATCCCGGTTTGTGAACGGATAAACTGGGCGCGGAACTGCTCGCGCTCGCGCATCCCTTCCGGTGAGTTATCGGTGGCGGAGAAGACCCAGATACCGATGAACGCGATGGCGATGGAGAACAGCGCCGGATATTCATACGGGAACAGCGCTTTCTCATGGCCGAGGATCTGCACCCAAATGGTCGGGCCGAGGATCATCAGAATGACCGCAGTCAGCAGGCCCAGCCAGCCGCCGACCATCGCGCCGCGGGTGGTCAGCTTCGACCAGTACATCGACAGCAGAATAATCGGGAAGTTACAGCTGGCGGCAATGGAGAAGGCCAGGCCGACCATGAAAGCGATGTTCTGATTTTCAAACAGAATACCCAGCAGAATGGCCACCACCCCGAGGATCAGCACGGTGATCTTGGAGACCTTCAGCTCCTGACGCTCGGTCGCGCCCTTGCGGAAGACGTTGGCGTACAGGTCGTGCGACACCGCTGAGGCGCCGGCGAGCGTCAGGCCAGCCACCACCGCCAGGATAGTGGCGAAAGCGACCGCGGAGATAAAGCCGAGGAACAGATTGCCCCCCACCGCATCCGCCAGATGTACCGCCGCCATGTTATTGCCGCCGATAAGCTGTCCGGCCGCGTCTTTAAACGCCGGGTTCGCGCCGACCAGCATGATGGCGCCGAAGCCGATAATAAAGGTCAGGATATAGAAATAGCCCATAAAACCGGTGGCGTAGAAGACGCTTTTACGCGCTTCCTTGGCATCGCCCACGGTAAAGAAGCGCATCAGAATATGCGGCAGGCCGGCGGTACCGAACATCAGACCCAGACCCAGAGAGAGCGCTGATATCGGATCTTTCACCAGTCCGCCGGGACTCATAATCGCCGCCCCTTTCGGATGGACGGCCATCGCCTCGGTAAACAGGTTATTGAAGCTGAAGCCGACGTGCTTCATGACCATAAAGGCCATAAAGCTGGCGCCGCACAGCAGCAGAACCGCTTTAATAATCTGCACCCAGGTGGTTGCCAGCATGCCGCCGAACAGGACATAGAGCACCATCAGCACGCCAACCAGCACCACGGCGACATGGTAATTGAGGCCGAACAGCAGCTGGATCAGCTTGCCGGCGCCCACCATCTGCGCGATCAGATACAGCGCTACCACCACCAGCGATCCGCAGGCGGAGAGGGTGCGGATCGGCCCCTGCTTCAGGCGGTATGAAGCGACGTCAGCAAAGGTATAGCGGCCAAGGTTGCGCAGTCGTTCGGCAATCAGAAACAGGATAATCGGCCAGCCGACGAGAAAGCCCAGCGAGTAGATCAGGCCGTCGTAGCCTGAGGTATACACCAGCGCGGAAATACCGAGGAACGACGCTGCCGACATAAAGTCGCCGGCAATCGCCAGCCCGTTCTGGAAGCCGGTAATATTGCCGCCGGCGGTATAATAATCGCTGCGCGAACGTACCCGTTTTGAGGCCCAGTAGGTGATGTAAAG
>NZ_CAVZVN010000019.1:0-1436 GCF_963778085.1 Pseudomonas sp. Nvir
CAGGGCGAGCTGGAAATCCAGGTTGGTGACGAAGTTGACGTTGCTCTGGATGCAGTAGAAGACGGCTTCGGTGAAACTCTGCTGTCCCGTGAGAAAGCTAAACGTCACGAAGCTTGGATCACGCTGGAAAAAGCTTACGAAGACGCTGAAACTGTTACCGGTGTTATCAACGGCAAAGTTAAAGGTGGCTTCACTGTTGAGCTGAACGGTATTCGTGCGTTCCTGCCGGGTTCCCTGGTAGACGTTCGTCCGGTGCGCGACACGCTGCACCTGGAAGGCAAAGAGCTTGAGTTCAAAGTCATCAAGCTGGACCAGAAGCGTAACAACGTTGTTGTTTCTCGTCGTGCCGTTATCGAATCCGAAAACAGCGCAGAGCGCGATCAGCTGCTGGAAAACCTGCAGGAAGGCATGGAAGTCAAAGGTATCGTTAAGAACCTCACTGACTACGGTGCATTCGTTGATCTGGGCGGCGTTGACGGCCTGTTGCACATCACCGATATGGCCTGGAAACGCGTTAAGCATCCGAGCGAAATCGTAAACGTTGGCGACGAAATCACTGTTAAAGTGCTGAAGTTCGACCGCGAGCGTACCCGTGTATCCCTGGGCCTGAAACAGCTGGGCGAAGATCCGTGGGTAGCTATCGCTAAACGTTATCCGGAAGGTACCAAACTGACCGGTCGCGTGACCAACCTGACCGACTACGGCTGCTTCGTTGAAATCGAAGAAGGCGTTGAAGGCCTGGTTCACGTTTCCGAAATGGATTGGACCAACAAAAACATCCACCCGTCCAAAGTTGTTAACGTTGGCGACGTTGTGGAAGTGATGGTTCTGGATATCGACGAAGAGCGTCGTCGTATCTCTCTGGGTCTGAAGCAGTGCAAATCTAACCCATGGCAGCAGTTCGCGGAAACCCACAACAAGGGCGACCGTGTTGAAGGTAAAATCAAGTCTATCACTGACTTCGGTATCTTCATCGGCCTGGACGGCGGCATCGACGGCCTGGTTCACCTGTCTGACATCTCCTGGAACGTTGCAGGCGAAGAAGCAGTTCGTGAATACAAAAAAGGCGACGAAATCGCAGCAGTTGTTCTGCAGGTTGACGCAGAGCGTGAGCGTATCTCCCTGGGCGTTAAACAGCTCGCGGAAGATCCGTTCAACAACTACGTTGCTCTGAACAAGAAAGGCGCTATCGTTGTTGGTAAAGTCACTGCAGTTGACGCTAAAGGCGCAACCGTAGAACTGGCTGACGGCGTAGAAGGTTACCTGCGTGCTTCTGAAGCATCCCGTGACCGCGTTGAAGACGCAACTCTGGTTCTGAGCGTTGGCGACGAAGTTGAAGCGAAATTCACCGGCGTGGATCGTAAGAACCGCGTAGTGAGCCTGTCTGTACGTGCGAAAGACGAAGCGGAAGAAAAAGACGCTATCGCTACCGTGAA
>NZ_CAVZVN010000020.1:0-1315 GCF_963778085.1 Pseudomonas sp. Nvir
GGCCGCAACGTGGTTCTGGACAAATCCTTCGGCGCGCCGACCATCACTAAAGATGGCGTTTCCGTTGCTCGTGAAATCGAACTGGAAGACAAGTTCGAAAACATGGGTGCGCAGATGGTGAAAGAAGTTGCCTCTAAAGCGAACGACGCGGCAGGCGACGGTACCACCACCGCAACCGTGCTGGCTCAGGCTATCGTGAACGAAGGCCTGAAAGCTGTTGCAGCAGGCATGAACCCGATGGATCTGAAACGTGGTATCGACAAAGCTGTCATTGCCGCCGTTGAAGAACTGAAAGCGCTGTCCGTACCGTGCTCTGACTCTAAAGCGATTGCTCAGGTTGGTACCATCTCCGCTAACTCCGACGAAACCGTCGGTAAACTGATCGCGGAAGCGATGGATAAAGTTGGTAAAGAAGGCGTGATCACCGTTGAAGACGGTACCGGTCTGGAAGACGAACTGGACGTAGTTGAAGGTATGCAGTTCGACCGCGGCTACCTGTCTCCGTACTTCATCAACAAGCCGGACACCGGTGCCGTTGAGCTGGAAAGCCCGTTCATCCTGCTGGCTGATAAAAAAATCTCCAACATCCGCGAAATGCTGCCGGTTCTGGAAGCCGTAGCGAAAGCGGGCAAACCGCTGGTTATCATCGCTGAAGACGTTGAAGGCGAAGCGCTGGCGACCCTGGTGGTTAACACCATGCGCGGCATCGTTAAAGTGGCTGCGGTGAAAGCACCGGGCTTCGGCGACCGTCGTAAAGCCATGCTGCAGGATATCGCTACCCTGACTGGCGGTACCGTTATCTCTGAAGAGATCGGTATGGAGCTGGAAAAAGCGACTCTGGAAGATCTGGGCCAGGCGAAACGCGTGGTTATCAACAAAGACACCACCACCATCATCGATGGCGTTGGCGAAGAGTCTGCAATCCAGGGCCGTGTAGCTCAGATCCGTAAGCAGATCGAAGAAGCGACCTCCGATTACGACCGTGAAAAACTGCAGGAACGTGTCGCTAAACTGGCTGGCGGCGTGGCAGTAATCAAAGTCGGTGCGGCTACCGAAGTTGAAATGAAAGAGAAAAAAGCACGCGTCGACGACGCCCTGCACGCAACCCGTGCTGCGGTTGAAGAAGGCGTGGTGGCTGGCGGCGGCGTAGCGCTGGTTCGCGTTGCGGCGAAACTCGCTGGCCTGACCGGTCAGAACGAAGATCAGAACGTCGGTATCAAAGTTGCGCTGCGCGCAATGGAAGCACCGCTGCGTCAGATCGTGTCCAACGCCGGTGAAGAGCCGTCTGTTGTTGCTAACAACGTGAAAGCTGGCG
>NZ_CAVZVN010000021.1:0-1310 GCF_963778085.1 Pseudomonas sp. Nvir
CGGACTGGTTAATCTCTTGCATCAGCGGAGCGTGATCACGGTCGACGTAAGCCAGCAGAGCGGCTTCGAAGCTACCGATTTTCGCCAGTTCTACATCAGCCAGGTAACCACGTTCTGCTGCGAACAGAACCAGAGACTGCTGCGCAACGGACATCGGCGCATACTGTTTCTGTTTCAGCAGTTCGGTCACTTTCTGACCGTGGTCCAGCTGTTTGCGCGTTGCATCGTCAAGGTCGGATGCAAACTGGGAGAACGCTGCCAGTTCACGATACTGCGCCAGTGCGGTACGGATACCACCGGACAGTTTCTTCATGATCTTGGTCTGCGCTGCACCACCAACACGGGATACGGAGATACCCGGGTTAACCGCAGGACGAATACCGGCGTTGAACAGGTTGGTTTCCAGGAAGATCTGACCATCGGTAATGGAGATTACGTTGGTCGGAACGAATGCGGAAACGTCACCCGCCTGCGTTTCGATAATCGGCAGTGCGGTCAGAGAACCGGTTTTCCCTTTCACTTCACCTTTGGTGAAAGCTTCAACGTATTCGGCGTTAACACGCGCAGCACGCTCCAGCAGACGAGAGTGGAGGTAGAATACGTCGCCCGGGAAGGCTTCACGTCCTGGCGGACGACGGAGCAGCAGGGAGATCTGACGATAAGCAACAGCCTGTTTAGACAGGTCATCGTAAATGATCAGCGCATCTTCACCGCGGTCGCGGAAGTATTCGCCCATTGCGCAACCCGCGTATGGCGCCAGGTATTGCAGTGCAGCAGATTCGGATGCAGTCGCTACCACCACAATGGTGTTAGCCAGCGCGCCGTGCTCTTCCAGTTTACGCACCACGTTAGAGATGGTGGACGCTTTCTGGCCGATAGCAACATAGACGCACTTGATACCGGAATCACGCTGGTTGATGATGGCATCGATAGCCAGCGCAGTTTTACCGGTCTGACGGTCGCCGATGATCAGTTCACGCTGACCACGACCGATTGGGATCATGGCGTCAACGGATTTATAACCGGTCTGTACCGGCTGATCGACGGACTGACGTTCGATGACGCCCGGTGCGATCGCTTCTACGGCGGAGAAACCGTCGTTTTCCAGCGGACCTTTACCATCAATTGGCGCGCCCAGAGTGTTAACCACACGGCCCAGCAGGCCACGGCCAACCGGAACTTCCAGGATACGGCCAGTACATTTAACCTTCATGCCTTCGGCGAGGTCAGCATACGGACCCATCACCACGGCACCAACGGAGTCGCGCTCCAGGTTCAATGCGATAGCGTAACGGTTACCCGGCAGGGAG
>NZ_CAVZVN010000022.1:0-1310 GCF_963778085.1 Pseudomonas sp. Nvir
CAGCGTCAGGTACGCGTCGGTATCCTTGAGCACCTGCGGCGGCGAATACTCTTCCGGGATCAGGAACAGCTTCCAGCGCTTGGTGCGCAGGCCCACGGTCGCCCGGCTGGAGATCGCCGACACGAACGGCGACAGGATCAGCGAGACGACGATCGGCGCCAGCCAGAACAGGAAGCGCAGATCCAGCCATGCCATTCCGACTGCCCATACCAGCCCCAGCAGCAGCTGCGAGCCGTGACGCATAAAGGCTTCTCCCCACGGCGTGGAGTCATCATCACGCTGCGGCGAATTCCACACCACTTCCCAGCCGAGGAAGGCGCTGACCACGAAGACGGTGTGGAACAGCATGCGAACCGGCGCCAGCAGGACCGAGAACAGGACCTCCAGCAGCAGAGAAAGCGTGACGCGGATAAATCCGCCGTACTCTTTCGGCCCTTTACACCACACCAGAATAATACTCAGCAGCTTCGGCAGGAACAGCAGCACCATGGTCGAAGCGAACAGCGCGATGGCCAGCTCCGGACGCCACTGCGGCCACACCGGGAACAGCTGACGCGGCTGCAGGAAGTACTGCGGCTCGGTCAGGGCATGCACCACCTGCAACGCCGTCGACAGGGCAAGGAACATAAACCACAGCGGCGCCGACAGGTACGACATCACGCCGGTGAGGAACACCGCCCGGTGAACCGGGTGCATCCCTCTGACGAGGAACAGGCGGAAGTTCATCAGGTTGCCCTGACACCAGCGACGGTCGCGTTTCAGCTCGTCCAGCAGGTTCGGCGGCAGCTCCTCATAGGAGCCCGGCAGATCGTAGGCAATCCACACCCCCCAGCCGGCACGGCGCATTAGCGCGGCTTCGACGAAGTCGTGCGACAGAATCGACCCGGCAAAGTTACCCTCGCCCGGCAGCGGCGCCAGCGCGCAGTGCTCGATGAACGGCTTCACGCGGATAATGGCGTTGTGTCCCCAGTAGTGGGACTCCCCCAGCTGCCAGAAGTGCAGACCCGCCGTAAACAGCGGACCGTACACCCGGGTGGCAAACTGCTGGCAACGCGCATACAGCGTGTCCATGCCCGAAGCGCGCGGGGATGACTGGATGATCCCGGCGTTCGGGTTCGCTTCCATCAGGCGCACCAGGCTGCTCAGACACTCGCCGGTCATCACCGAGTCAGCGTCCAGCACCACCATATAGCTATACTGGCTGCCCCAGCGGCGGCAGAAATCATCGATGTTGCCGCTCTTACGCTTCACGCGACGACGACGGCGACGGTAGAAGATCTGCCCTTCGCCCTGCACTTCGGCAATCAGCT
>NZ_CAVZVN010000023.1:0-1294 GCF_963778085.1 Pseudomonas sp. Nvir
AAACATTACCCCCGAGTTCGTCCGCGATGAAGTTGCCGCCGGGCGCGCCATCATCCCCGCCAACATCAACCACCCGGAATCTGAGCCGATGATTATCGGCCGCAATTTCCTGGTGAAAGTGAATGCCAATATCGGCAACTCGGCGGTAACCTCCTCCATCGAAGAGGAGGTGGAAAAACTGGTCTGGTCAACCCGCTGGGGCGCCGACACGGTGATGGACCTCTCCACCGGCCGCTATATCCACGAGACCCGCGAGTGGATCCTGCGCAACAGCCCGGTGCCGATTGGTACCGTCCCGATTTACCAGGCGCTGGAGAAGGTCAACGGCATTGCCGAGAACCTGACCTGGGAAGCCTTCCGCGATACCCTGCTGGAACAGGCCGAACAGGGCGTCGACTACTTCACGATTCACGCCGGCGTACTGCTGCGCTACGTGCCGATGACCGCGAAGCGCCTGACCGGTATCGTGTCGCGCGGTGGTTCCATCATGGCCAAGTGGTGCCTGTCGCACCATCAGGAAAACTTCCTCTACCAGCACTTCCGCGAAATCTGTGAAATCTGCGCCGCCTATGACGTTTCGCTGTCCCTCGGCGATGGCCTGCGCCCCGGCTCGATCCAGGACGCCAACGACGAGGCGCAGTTTTCCGAGCTGCATACGCTGGGCGAACTGACGAAAATCGCCTGGGAGTATGACGTACAGGTGATGATTGAAGGCCCCGGCCACGTGCCGATGCAGATGATCCGCCGCAATATGACCGAAGAGCTGGAGCATTGCCACGAAGCGCCGTTCTATACCTTAGGCCCGCTCACCACCGACATCGCGCCGGGCTACGACCATTTCACTTCCGGTATCGGCGCGGCAATGATTGGCTGGTTTGGCTGCGCGATGCTGTGCTACGTCACGCCAAAAGAGCATCTCGGCCTGCCCAACAAAGAGGATGTGAAACAGGGGCTGATTACCTACAAAATCGCCGCCCACGCCGCCGACCTCGCGAAAGGCCACCCCGGGGCGCAGATCCGCGATAACGCGATGTCCAAAGCACGTTTCGAATTCCGCTGGGAAGACCAGTTCAACCTCGCGCTCGATCCCTTCACTGCGCGAGCCTATCACGATGAAACCTTACCGCAGGAATCCGGCAAGGTCGCCCATTTCTGCTCCATGTGCGGGCCGAAATTCTGTTCGATGAAAATCACCCAGGAAGTCCGCGACTACGCCGCGAAGCAAAATATCGAAGCTGGCATGGCCGATATGTCGCATCACTTCCGCGCCCGTGGCGGCGAAATCTACCTGAAA
>NZ_CAVZVN010000024.1:0-1279 GCF_963778085.1 Pseudomonas sp. Nvir
CCTGGCCGCAGATGCCGACGTATTTTCCCTGTTTTTTCGCTGCGCGGATCGCCATCGACAGCAGGGCTTTCACCGCGTCGTTGCGCTCATCAAACAGCTCAGAGACCACGCCGGAGTCGCGATCCAGACCGAGCGCCAGCTGGGTCATGTCGTTCGAACCGATGGAGAAGCCGTCGAAGTACTCGAGGAACTGCTCGGCCAGCAAGGCGTTCGATGGGATCTCACACATCATAATGATCTTCAGCCCGTTCTCGCCGCGCTTCAGCCCCTGACGCTCCAGCTCTTCGACCACCGCTTTCGCCTGGGCGACGGTACGCACAAACGGCACCATCACTTCAACGTTGGTCAGCCCCATGTCGTTACGCACGCGCTTCATCGCTTCACACTCCAGCGCGAAGCAGTCGCGGAAGCTTTCGGAAACGTAGCGTCCGGCGCCGCGGAAGCCGAGCATCGGGTTCTCTTCTTCCGGCTCATAACGCTCGCCGCCCACCAGGTTGGCGTACTCATTCGATTTGAAGTCCGACAAACGCACGATGACGCGTTTCGGGTAGAAGGCGGCGCCAAGGGTAGCGATCCCTTCGGTCAGACGGCCGACGTAGAACTCTCTCGGCGAATCGTAGCCTTTCATCAGCTCGCGGATTTCGTTCTGCAGGCCCGGCTCCTGGTCGTCAAACTCCAGCAGCGCGCGCGGGTGAACGCCAATCATGCGGTTGATGATAAATTCCAGCCGCGCCAGACCCACGCCTTCGTTCGGCAGGCAGGCAAAGTCAAACGCACGATCCGGGTTGCCGACGTTCATCATCACCTTCAGCGGCAGATCCGGCATCTCGCCAACGCTGGAGCTCTTGACGCTGAAGTCCAGCAGCTCGGCGTAAACGTAGCCGGTGTCGCCTTCGGCGCAGGAGACGGTCACGTTCTGGTTTTCCTGAATGCGATCGGTGGCATCGCCGCAGCCGACCACCGCCGGGATCCCCAGCTCACGGGCGATAATCGCCGCGTGGCAGGTACGTCCGCCGCGGTTGGTGACGATCGCCGAGGCTTTCTTCATGATCGGTTCCCAGTCCGGGTCGGTCATGTCGGTGACCAGCACGTCGCCAGGTTCGATGCGGTTCATCTCGCTGATATCGTGGATCACCTTCACCGGGCCGGCGCCAATGCGGTGGCCGATGGCGCGCCCTTCGGCGATGATCTGCCCCTGAGCGTGGAGGGTATAACGCTCCATCACCTGGCCGCGGGAACGCACGGTTTCCGGACGCGCCTGGACGATAAACAGCTTACC
>NZ_CAVZVN010000025.1:0-1237 GCF_963778085.1 Pseudomonas sp. Nvir
ACCTCGAGCACCCAATCGAAGTCCCGGTAGGTAAAGCAACACTGGGTCGTATCATGAACGTACTGGGTCAGCCGGTCGACATGAAAGGCGACATCGGTGAAGAAGAGCGTTGGGCTATCCACCGCGCAGCACCTTCCTATGAAGAGCTGTCCAGCTCTCAGGAACTGCTGGAAACCGGTATCAAAGTTATCGACCTGATGTGTCCGTTCGCCAAGGGCGGTAAAGTTGGTCTGTTCGGTGGTGCGGGTGTAGGTAAAACCGTAAACATGATGGAGCTGATCCGTAACATCGCGATCGAGCACTCCGGTTACTCTGTGTTTGCGGGCGTCGGTGAGCGTACTCGTGAGGGTAACGACTTCTACCACGAAATGACCGACTCCAACGTTATCGATAAAGTATCCCTGGTGTACGGCCAGATGAACGAGCCGCCGGGAAACCGTCTGCGCGTTGCGCTGACCGGCCTGACCATGGCTGAGAAATTCCGTGACGAAGGTCGTGACGTTCTGCTGTTCGTCGATAACATCTATCGTTACACCCTGGCCGGTACTGAAGTATCCGCACTGCTGGGTCGTATGCCTTCAGCGGTAGGTTATCAGCCGACTCTGGCGGAAGAGATGGGCGTTCTGCAGGAACGTATCACCTCCACCAAAACCGGTTCTATCACCTCCGTACAGGCGGTATACGTACCGGCGGATGACTTAACTGACCCATCCCCAGCCACTACCTTTGCTCACTTAGATGCAACCGTAGTACTGAGCCGTCAGATCGCTTCCCTGGGTATTTACCCGGCCGTTGACCCGCTGGACTCCACCAGCCGTCAGCTGGATCCGCTGGTTGTTGGTCAGGAACACTACGACACCGCGCGTGGCGTTCAGTCCATCCTGCAGCGTTATCAGGAACTGAAAGATATCATCGCCATCCTCGGTATGGACGAACTGTCTGAAGAAGACAAACTGGTGGTAGCTCGCGCACGTAAGATCCAGCGCTTCCTGTCCCAGCCGTTCTTCGTAGCAGAAGTCTTTACCGGTTCTCCGGGCAAATACGTGGCGCTGAAAGACACTATCCGTGGCTTTAAAGGCATCATGGAAGGCGAATACGATCACCTGCCAGAGCAGGCGTTCTACATGGTCGGTTCCATCGACGAAGCCGTGGAAAAAGCCAAAAAACTTTAACGCCTTAATCGGAGGGTGATATGGCAATGACTTACCACCTGGACGTCGTCAGCGCAGAGTTACAA
>NZ_CAVZVN010000026.1:0-1235 GCF_963778085.1 Pseudomonas sp. Nvir
CCCTTTCACCGCCTGGCGGACTGCCAGGGCCACGCGCGCGCCGGTCTGGGTAATGTCTTCGCCCAGCACCAGTACCGCATCGTAGGATTCGATATCGCGCAGGCTTGGGGTATGGACCCCACCTTCACGCAGCACTTTCAGCATCATCTGCAGGCGCGCTTGTTCGCCTTTGGCGATGCCGGTATAGAAGTTGTCGGCGCCCACCAGCTCACGCAGCGCAAAGTTGCTTTCGATGCTGGCGCGCGGGGAGCCAATACCGATCACTTTCTTCGACTGGCGCAGGATATCTGCCGCGCCCTGCATCGCCTGCTCGGCGTTGAGAGTGATCAGATCGTCGCCGCGGCGCTGCACCGGCTGACGCGGACGGTCTTTCAGGTTGACATAGCCATAGCCGAAGCGACCGCGGTCGCAGAGGAAGTAGCGGTTAACGGTCCCGTTATAGCGGTTTTCGATACGACGCAGCTCGCCATAGCGTTCGCCCGGGCTGATGTTGCAGCCGATGGAACACTGCTGGCAGATGCTCGGCGCAAACTGCATGTCCCACTTACGGTTGTAACGCTCGGAGTGCGTTTTGTCGGTGAAGACGCCGGTCGGGCAGACTTCCACCAGGTTGCCGGAGAACTCGCTTTCCAGGGTGCCATCTTCCGGGCGACCGAAGTAGACGTTGTCGTGCGCGCCATAGACGCCCAGGTCGGTGCCGTCGGCATAATCTTTGTAGTAGCGCACGCAGCGGTAACAGGCGATGCAGCGGTTCATTTCGTGCGAAATGAACGGCCCCAGATCCTGATTGCGGTGGGTACGCTTGGTGAAACGATAGCGGCGGAAACTATGGCCGGTCATCACCGTCATATCCTGCAGGTGGCAGTTGCCCCCTTCTTCACAGACCGGGCAGTCGTGCGGGTGGTTAGTCATCAACCACTCCACCACGCTTTCGCGGAACTGCTTCGCTTCGCCGTCGTCAATAGAAATAAAGGTGCCGTCGGATGCCGGAGTCATACAGGACATCACCAGGCGACCACGCGTGTCTTCCGCGTTCTGATATTGCTTCACCGCACACTGGCGGCAAGCACCGACGCTCCCTAGCGCCGGGTGCCAGCAAAAGTAGGGAATATCAAGACCAAGAGAGAGACAAGCCTCTAGCAGGTTGTCCGCCCCGTTGACCTCGTATTCTTTGCCGTCTACATGAATCGTAGCCATTTGCGTGCTTCCAAAAAAAAAAACCTTTGATTACCAGC
>NZ_CAVZVN010000027.1:0-1228 GCF_963778085.1 Pseudomonas sp. Nvir
ATTTTCGCTACCGGCGGGGTATGTTTCACCGCCTCTTTACCGTAGCGATCGACAAAATATTCGCCCTGGAAGGCCATCCGGTGCTGCACCGCAATACCGCCCCCCAGCGCCTTCACCCGCTCAATGTTACGCTCGGTAATGGTCTCGGCATGATCGAAGAACCAGTGCAGGCCATTAAACGGGATATCGCGGTTCACCTTCTCAAACACGTCCAGCATTCGGCTGATAGACTCGTCGTAGGTGGCATGCAGGCGGAACGGCCAGCGATGCTCCACCAGATGGCGCACCACCCGCTCCAGCTCATCCTCCATGCCTTGCGGCAGATCCGGCCGCGGCTGCAGGAAATCTTCAAAATCCGCCGCCGAGAACACCAGCATCTCGCCGGCGCCGTTGGCGCGATAGAAGTCGGTCCCCTGCCCCGGCTTCAGCATATCGGTCCAGCGTTCGAAGTCCTCCAGCTCCTGCTTCGGCCGCTGGGTAAACAGGTTGTAGGCGATGCGCACGGTCATCTGATCTTTCGCGTGCAGCTGTTCGATAATTTCGTAATCTTCCGGATAGTTCTGGAAGCCGCCCCCGGCGTCGATGGCGCTGGTCAGCCCCAGTCGGTTCAGCTCGCGCATAAACTGACGGGTAGAGTTCACCTGCAGATCCAGCGGCAGCTTCGGCCCTTTGGCCAGCGTAGCGTAAAGGATCATGGCGTTCGGTTTGGCGATCAGCATCCCGGTCGGGTTGCCGCGGCTATCGCGGACGATCTCTCCGCCCACCGGATCCGGCGTCTCTTTGGTATACCCCACGGCTTTCAGCGCCGCGCGGTTCAGCAGCGCGCGATCGTAGAGATGCAGCACAAACACCGGCGTATCGGGCGCCGCGTCGTTCAGCTCTTCCAGGGTCGGCATCCGCCGCTCAGCGAACTGAAATTCGCTCCAGCCGCCGACCACCCGCACCCACTGCGGAGACGGTGTGCGATCCGCCTGATCCTTAAGCATTCGCAGGGCATCGGCCAGCGAGGGAACGCCCTCCCAGCGGAGCTCAAGGTTGTAGTTCAACCCGCCGCGGATCAGGTGCAGGTGAGAATCGTTGAGGCCCGGGATCACCGTATGCCCTTTGAGATCGACGATTTGCGTCCCCTCGGCGGCAAAGCTCATGATCCGATCGTGGCTTCCGGTAGCAACAATTTTTCCGTCGGCGATGGCCACGGCTTCCGCCAGGGGATTCGCGCGATCGAGGG
>NZ_CAVZVN010000028.1:0-1193 GCF_963778085.1 Pseudomonas sp. Nvir
GTTCCAGCGATTGAGGCGGTCCAGCGAGCCTTCGACATCCGATTCGCTGGCGTCGCGTAGCGTGCCCTGCTCGGCGATAGACTCCTGCAGATGCAGGCCCGCCGCGCGGCCGAAGACCACCAGGTCGAGCAGCGAGTTGCCGCCCAGACGGTTGGCGCCGTGGACCGATACGCAGGCAATTTCGCCTACCGCGAACAGGCCCGGGATCACCACGTCTTCGCCCTTCTCATTCACGGTCAGCGCCTGACCGGTGACTTTGGTCGGGATACCGCCCATCATGTAGTGGCAGGTTGGGATAACCGGGATTGGCTCTTTCACCGGATCGACGTGAGCAAAGGTACGGGACAGCTCAAGGATACCTGGCAGACGAGATTCCAGAACCTCTTTACCCAGGTGATCCAGTTTCAGTTTCGCATGCGGGCCCCACGGACCATCGCAGCCGCGGCCTTCGCGGATTTCGATCATGATGGAACGCGCCACCACGTCACGACCCGCCAGGTCTTTGGCGTTCGGGGCATAACGCTCCATAAAGCGCTCGCCGTGTTTGTTCAGCAGGTAACCGCCTTCGCCGCGGCAACCTTCGGTGACCAGCACCCCTGCACCGGCGATGCCGGTCGGGTGGAACTGCCACATTTCCATATCCTGCACCGGAACGCCGGCGCGGATGGCCATCCCGACGCCGTCACCGGTGTTGATGTGGGCGTTGGTGGTGGACTGATAAATACGGCCTGCGCCGCCGGTCGCCAGCACGGTGGCGCGGGCTTTAAAGTAGACCACTTCGCCGGTCTCGATGCACAGGGCGGTACAACCGACCACCGCGCCGTCCTGGTTTTTCACCAGATCGAGGGCATACCATTCGGAGAAGATAGTGGTGTGGTTTTTCAGGTTCTGTTGATACAGGGTGTGCAACAGCGCGTGGCCGGTACGGTCAGCCGCCGCCGCGGTACGTGCCGCTTGCTCGCCGCCGAAGTTTTTCGACTGGCCGCCGAACGGGCGCTGATAAATACGGCCGTCGTCAAGACGGGAGAACGGCAGGCCCATATGTTCCAGCTCAAGAATCGCTTCCGGGCCGGTCTTACACATATATTCGATGGCGTCCTGGTCGCCAATATAGTCCGACCCTTTTACGGTGTCGTACATATGCCATTCCCAGTTATCTTCATGGGAGTTACCGAGCGCGACGGTGATGCCAC
>NZ_CAVZVN010000029.1:0-1183 GCF_963778085.1 Pseudomonas sp. Nvir
AGATGATGGTTAGTGGCATCCATGGTCAGGGTAAAACCGGACGGCGCGTTGAAGGTCTGCCCGGCCATCGCCTCGCGCACTTTATCGACATCGGTGGTGCCCGCTTTGGTCACCGCCTGCGCCCACATATGCAGACCCACCCAGGTCGCTTCCATCGGATCGTTGGTCACCACCGTATCGGCATTCGGCAGCTTGTGCGCTTTGGCGTACGCGCGATAGTCGGCGACGAAGGCTTTGTTGGTCGGATTATCGACGGACTCAAAGTAGTTCCATGCCGCGAGGTTGCCGACCAGCGGTTTGGTATCGATGCCGCGCAGCTCTTCTTCCCCTACCGAGAAGGCCACCACCGGCACATCGGTCGCTTTCAGACCCTGGTTAGCCAGCTCTTTGTAGAACGGCACATTGGAATCGCCATTGATGGTGGAGACCACCGCCGTTTTGCCACCGGCGGAGAATTTTTTGATATTGGCGACGATGGTCTGGTAATCGCTGTAGCCGAACGGGGTGTAGACCTCCTCGATATCTTTGTCCTGGATCCCTTTGGCATGCAGGAAGGCGCGGAGGATCTTGTTGGTGGTGCGCGGATAGACGTAGTCCGTCCCCAGCAGGAAGAAACGTTTGGCGCCGCCGCCATCCTCACTTAGCAAGTATTCCACCGCCGGGATAGCCTGCTGGTTAGGCGCCGCGCCGGTATAGAAGACGTTGGGGGACATCTCTTCCCCTTCATACTGAACCGGGTAGAACAGCAGGCCGTTCAGCTCCTCAAACACCGGCAGCACCGATTTACGTGAGACCGACGTCCAGCAGCCAAACACCACCGCCACTTTATCCTGGGCCAGCAGCTGGCGTGCCTTCTCGGCAAACAGCGGCCAGTTGGAGGCCGGGTCGACCACCACCGGCTCCAGCTTCTTGCCCAGTACCCCGCCTTTGGCGTTGATGTCGTCGATGGCCATCAGCGCGACGTCCTTCAGCGGCGTTTCGGAAATCGCCATCGTCCCGGAGAGCGAATGCATGATCCCGACTTTGATGGTGTCGGCGGCATAGGCCTGGAATGAAAGACCCATAGCCATTACAGAGGCGGAGAGTGCAAAAGCTTTTAATAACGTTCTACGTTGCATGATTCACTCCTGAGTAGCGCAAAAATAAAGAATTAACAGCTAACCAGAGGTGATAAGGCAAAAAC
>NZ_CAVZVN010000030.1:0-1174 GCF_963778085.1 Pseudomonas sp. Nvir
AGAACGTGGCAATGACAAACAGTACCGCGAGGCTTTTGATCACCGTGATGGCGAAAATACCGCCGTAGGCCTGGCGATGGCTCAGGCCGGTGATCGCCAGCAGAGTGATCACCGCCCCGTTATGCGGCAGGGTGTCCATGCCGCCGCTGGCCATGGCGGCGACGCGGTGCAGGACCTCGAGCGGAATATTGGCGGCGTGGGCGGCGGCGACAAAGGTCTCGGACATCGCCGCCAGCGCGATGCTCATCCCCCCGGAGGCCGAGCCGGTGATCCCGGCCAGCACCGTGACGCTGATCGCCTCGTTTAACAGCGGATTGGGAATGGCCGCGAGGGCTTTCGACAGCACCAGGAAACCCGGCAGGGCGGCGATAACCGCGCCGAATCCGTACTCAGAGGCGGTGTTCATCGCCGCGAGAATAGCCCCGCCCACCGCCGTTCGGCTCCCCTCCGCCAGCCGGCCGCGGATATTGCGATAGCCGCAGACCAGCACCAGCACAATGCCGGAGAGCAGCGCCGCCTGCACCGCCCAGATAGCGGTGATTTTCCCTACTTCGGTGACGACAGGCTTCGCCAGACCCGGCAGGGTGAGCTCATGGCTGGCGCCGTACCACTGCGGGATCCAGTGGGTAAACAGCAGATTCAGCACCCCCACTAACAGCAACGGGGCGATAGCGATCAGCGGATGCGGCAGATCGATGTCATCCGGGGTCTCCGGCTCATTTTGCAGGTCGGTCCCATAGCCTTCGCCGCGGGCCTGTGCTTTGCGGCGCTGACGCTCCAGCCACAGCAAACCGAAGATGATAATGAACAGCGAGCCGATAAGCCCCAGCCAGGGGGCCGCCCAGGCGTTGGTGCCGAAGAAACTGGTGGGGATAATATTCTGGATCTGCGGCGTGCCGGGCAGGGCGTCCATGGTAAACGAGAATGCCCCGAGGGCGACGGTGGCCGGGATCAGCCGTTTGGGGATCCCGCTCTGGCGAAACAGTTCGGCGGCGAAGGGGTAGACGGCAAAAGCCACCACAAACAGCGACACCCCGCCGTAGGTCAGCAGGGCGCACACCAGCACGATCACCGGGATCGCGTGGCGGCGTCCGAGGATGCGGATGGCGGCGGCGACAATCGACCGCGAGAATCCCGACAGCTCAATCAGCTTGCCGAACACGGCGCCCAGCAG
>NZ_CAVZVN010000031.1:0-1173 GCF_963778085.1 Pseudomonas sp. Nvir
CGGTCTCTCCCTGATGGGCGTGGTGGCGCAGGCGGGGTCATTCAATATGACCGATATCGTCAACAACCAGGCGCATCTGTGGAACGTCATCCCGCAGTTCTTCGGCTTCGTCACTTTCGCCATCGCCGGCGTGGCGGTGTGTCACCGTCACCCGTTCGACCAGCCGGAAGCGGAGCAGGAACTGGCCGATGGTTACCACATTGAATATTCCGGCATGAAATTCGGTCTGTTCTTCGTCGGTGAATACATCGGTATCGTCACCGTTTCAGCGCTGATCGTCACGCTGTTCTTCGGCGGCTGGAATGGCCCGTGGTTACCACCTTTCATCTGGTTCGCGCTGAAAACCGCGTTCTTCATGATGATGTTCATTTTGATCCGCGCATCATTACCGCGTCCGCGCTATGACCAGGTAATGTCCTTTGGCTGGAAGGTATGCCTGCCGTTAACGCTGGTCAACTTGTTGGTAACGGCGGCTGTCATTCTCTGGCAGGCGCAATAAGGGGTGAATTGAACATGACCTTAAAAGAATTATTGGTGGGGTTCGGCACCCAGGTCCGTAGTATCTGGATGATTGGCCTGCATGCCTTCGCCAAACGTGAAACCCGGATGTATCCGGAAGAGCCGGTCTATCTGCCGCCGCGCTACCGCGGCCGCATCGTGCTGACCCGCGATCCGGACGGTGCAGAGCGCTGCGTTGCCTGTAACCTGTGTGCGGTAGCCTGCCCGGTGGGCTGTATCTCGCTGCAGAAAGCAGAGACCAAAGATGGCCGCTGGTATCCGGAGTTCTTCCGCATCAACTTCTCACGCTGCATTTTCTGCGGCCTGTGCGAAGAAGCGTGCCCGACCACGGCGATCCAGTTGACCCCGGACTTTGAACTGGGTGAATACAAGCGTCAGGATCTGGTGTACGAAAAAGAGGATCTGCTGATTTCCGGTCCGGGCAAATACCCGGAATATAACTTCTACCGGATGGCGGGTATGGCAATCGACGGCAAAGATAAAGGTGAAGCGGAAAACGAAGCTAAGCCAATCGACGTCAAGAGCCTGTTACCGTAAGGAGAGGGCAATGGAATTCGCTTTTTATATCTGTGGCCTGATAGCCATCCTCGCAACCTTGCGGGTCGTCACCCACACCAATCCGGTGCATGCGCTGCTGTACCTGATTATTTCGCT
>NZ_CAVZVN010000032.1:0-1074 GCF_963778085.1 Pseudomonas sp. Nvir
ACGGCTCATAGAACCGGTTTTGATCTGGCCTGCAGCGGTACCGACAGCCAGGTCAGCGATGGTCGCGTCTTCAGTTTCGCCAGAACGGTGAGAGATGACAGCGGTGTAGCCAGCGTCTTTCGCCATCTTGATGGCAGCCAGAGTTTCGGTCAGAGAACCGATCTGGTTGAATTTGATCAGGATGGAGTTAGCGATGCCTTTTTCGATGCCTTCTTTCAGGATCTTGGTGTTGGTTACGAACAGGTCGTCACCAACCAGCTGGATTTTGTCGCCCAGTACTTTGGTCTGGTATGCGAAACCGTCCCAGTCAGATTCGTCCAGGCCATCTTCGATGGAGACGATCGGGTACTGTTTGGTCAGGTCTTCCAGGAAGTGAGTGAACTCTTCAGAGGTGAACGCTTTGTTGCCTTCGCCAGCCAGAACGTATTTACCGTCTTTGTAGAATTCAGATGCTGCGCAGTCCATCGCCAGGGTGATGTCTTTGCCCAGCTCGTAGCCAGCAGCTTTAACCGCTTCAGCGATAACAGCCAGTGCTTCGGCGTTAGAACCCAGGTTCGGCGCGTAGCCGCCTTCGTCACCAACGGCAGTGTTCATGCCTTTGGACTTCAGCACTTTCGCCAGGTGATGGAACACTTCAGAACCCATGCGTACGGCTTCTTTCAGGGTCGGCGCGCCAACCGGCTGAATCATGAATTCCTGGATGTCGACGTTGTTGTCAGCGTGCTCACCACCGTTGATGATGTTCATCATCGGAACCGGCATGGAGTATTTGCCCGGAGTGCCGTTCAGTTCCGCGATGTGCGCGTACAGCGGCAGGCCTTTGGACGCTGCAGCTGCTTTGGCGTTTGCCAGAGAAACAGCCAGGATAGCGTTCGCACCGAAGTTAGATTTGTTTTCAGTACCGTCCAGGTCGATCATGATCTTGTCGATGCCAGCCTGATCTTTAGCATCTTTGCCCAGGATTGCCTGAGCGATCGGGCCGTTTACCGCAGCAACAGCTTTGGTTACGCCTTTACCCAGGAAACGGGATTTGTCGCCATCGCGCAGTTCCAGCGCTTCGCGGGAACCAGTAGA
>NZ_CAVZVN010000033.1:0-1068 GCF_963778085.1 Pseudomonas sp. Nvir
TACGACGAGCTGGAACCGTTCTTCGATAAAGCGGAAAAAGTGTTCGGCACCTCCGGGACCGCCTGGTCGATCAAAGGCAAGGTGGTCGGCAAAGGCCGCGGCGGCAACGCCTTCGCCCCGGACCGCTCAGACGACTTCCCGCTGCCGGCGCAGAAAAACACCTGGTCGGCGCAGCTGTTTGAAAAAGCGGCGCTGGAAGTGGGGTATCACCCCTATAACCTGCCGTCGGCCAACACTTCCGACTCCTATACCAACCCCTACGGCGCGCAGATGGGCCCGTGCAACTTCTGCGGTTTCTGCAGCGGCTACGCCTGCTACATGTACTCCAAAGCCTCGCCGAACGTGAACATCCTGCCGGCGCTGCGCCAGGAAAAACGCTTTGAGCTGCGGACCAACGCCAACGTGCTGAAGGTCAACCTGACCGACGACAAATCCCGCGCCACCGGCGTGACCTACGTCGACGGCCAGGGGCGCGAAATGGAACAGCCGGCGGACCTGGTGATTATCGGCGCCTTCCAGTTCCACAACGTGCACCTGATGCTGCTCTCCGGGATCGGCAAACCGTACAATCCGGAGACCGGCGAAGGGGTGGTGGGGCGTAACTTCGCCTACCAGAACATGACCACCATCAAGGCCATTTTCGACAAAGGCACTTATACCAACCCGTTTATCGGCGCGGGCGGCAACGGCGTCGGGGTCGACGACTTCAACGCCGACAACTTCGACCACGGCGCGGCGGGCTTTGTCGGCGGTTCGCCATTCTGGGTCAACCAGGCCGGGACCAAGCCCATCTCCGGTTTCCCGGTACCACCGGGCACCCCGGCGTGGGGCAGCAAGTGGAAAGCGGCGGTTGCCGATACCTACACCCATCACCTGTCGATGGATGCCCACGGCGCGCACCAGTCCTATCGGCAGAACTACCTCGATCTTGATCCGAACTACAAAAACGTCTTCGGCCAGCCGCTGCTGCGCATGACCTTCGACTGGCAGGAAAACGACATCAAGATGGCGCAGTTTATGTTCGATAAGATGGCGCCGATCGCCAAAGCGATGAAGCCGAAATATATC
>NZ_CAVZVN010000034.1:0-1062 GCF_963778085.1 Pseudomonas sp. Nvir
TGATGGATCGCGTTCGTACTCAGGAACGTATCATCATGAAGCTGTGCGTTGAGCAGTGCAAAATGCCGAAGAAAAACTTCATCACGCTGTTCACCGGCAACGAAACCAGCGAAACCTGGTTCAACGCTGCGGTAGCAATGAACAAGCCGTGGTCCGAGAAGCTGCTGGAAGTGAAAGAAGACGTGCAGCGCGGCCTGCAGAAGCTGCAGCAGATCGAAGAAGAGACCGGCCTGACCATCGAACAGGTGAAAGACATCAACCGTCGCATGTCCATCGGTGAAGCGAAAGCCCGCCGTGCGAAGAAAGAGATGGTGGAAGCGAACTTGCGTCTGGTTATCTCTATCGCCAAGAAATACACCAACCGTGGCCTGCAGTTCCTCGATCTGATTCAGGAAGGCAACATCGGTCTGATGAAAGCGGTTGATAAGTTCGAATACCGTCGCGGCTACAAGTTCTCGACCTACGCGACCTGGTGGATCCGTCAGGCGATCACCCGCTCCATCGCGGATCAGGCGCGCACCATCCGTATTCCGGTGCATATGATTGAGACCATTAACAAGCTCAACCGTATCTCCCGTCAGATGCTGCAGGAGATGGGCCGTGAACCGACCCCGGAAGAGCTGGCTGAGCGTATGCTGATGCCGGAAGACAAAATCCGTAAGGTGCTGAAGATCGCCAAAGAGCCTATCTCCATGGAAACGCCGATCGGCGACGATGAAGATTCGCATCTGGGGGATTTCATCGAGGATACCACCCTCGAGCTGCCGCTGGATTCCGCGACCACCGAGAGCCTGCGTGCGGCAACGCACGACGTGCTGGCCGGCCTTACCGCTCGTGAAGCGAAAGTCCTGCGTATGCGTTTCGGTATCGACATGAACACCGACCACACGCTGGAAGAAGTGGGTAAACAGTTCGACGTTACCCGCGAACGTATCCGTCAGATCGAAGCGAAGGCGCTGCGTAAACTGCGCCACCCGAGCCGTTCTGAAGTGCTGCGTAGCTTCCTCGACGATTAATCGTCGCGGGGCATCGTCCACAGCCGGTTAAAAAGCTCCCTGCGGG
>NZ_CAVZVN010000035.1:0-1062 GCF_963778085.1 Pseudomonas sp. Nvir
CGCGTTTTCAGACCATTTCACGGTGCCGTTGTCCGGCTGCAGTTCGCCTACCAGAGTTTTCAGCATGGTGGATTTACCCACGCCATTGGCGCCCAGAATGGCAATCTTCTCGCCCACTTCCAGCAACAGGTTGACCTTTTTGAACAGCGGACCTTCATCAAAGCCTTTGGTAAGGGCTTCCACTTCCAGCGCGTTACGGAACAGTTTCTTGTCCTGTTCGAAGCGGATAAACGGGTTCTGACGGCTGGAGGCTTTAACCTCTTCCAGCTTGATTTTGTCAATCTGGCGCGCGCGCGAGGTGGCCTGACGTGATTTAGAAGCGTTGGCGCTAAAGCGGCTAACGAAGGACTGCAGGTCCGCAATCTGCGCTTTTTTCTTGGCGTTGTCCGCCAGCAGACGCTCACGCGCCTGGGTGGCCGCGGTCATGTATTCGTCGTAGTTGCCCGGATAGACGCGCAGCTCGCCGTAGTCGAGGTCCGCCATGTGGGTGCAGACCATGTTCAGGAAGTGACGGTCATGCGAGATGATGATCATGGTGCTGTCGCGATCGTTCAGCGTCTGCTCCAGCCAGCGGATGGTGTCGATGTCCAGGTTGTTCGTCGGTTCGTCGAGCAGCAGGATATCCGGATTGGAGAACAGCGCCTGCGCCAGCAGGACGCGCAGTTTCCAGCCCGGCGCGACTTCGCTCATCGGGCCGTAATGCTGTTCAACCGGAATGCCGACGCCGAGCAGCAGTTCGCCGGCGCGCGCTTCGGCGGAGTAACCGTCCATCTCGCCGTATTTGACTTCCAGGTCGGCCACTTTATAGCCGTCTTCCTCGCTCATTTCGGGCAGCGCGTAGATGCGATCGCGCTCTTGCTTCACTTCCCACAGCTCGCCGTGGCCCATGATAACCGTATCCAGCACGGTGAATGCTTCGAAGGCGAACTGATCCTGGCGCAGCTTACCGATACGCTCGTTCGGGTCGAGAGAAACGTTGCCCAGCGTCGGCTCGAGATCGCCGCCGAGGATCTTCATAAAGGTCGATTTACCGCTGCCGTTGGCGCCGATCAGACCATAACG
>NZ_CAVZVN010000036.1:0-1060 GCF_963778085.1 Pseudomonas sp. Nvir
GCTTATCGCTGCGCTGGTTGGCGTGCTGGTGACCAATATGTTCGGCCTCACCGCCGAGGGTCTGGTTCAGGGCAGCGCAGAAACCGCCCGTCTGAACGCCATCCAGAGCAACTATGTGGGAAAAGTGGCCGATCTCAGCGTACCGCAGCTGATCCTTTCCTTTGTGCCGAAGAACCCGTTTGCTGACCTTACCGGGGCTAACCCGACCTCCATCATCAGTATCGTCATTTTCTCGGCATTCCTCGGCGTGGCAGCGCTTAAGCTGCTGAAAGAGGATGTGGAAAAAGGCCAGCGCGTGCTGACGGCCATCGATACCCTGCAGGGCTGGGTGATGAAGCTGGTTCGTCTGGTGATGCAGCTGACCCCTTACGGCGTACTGGCCCTGATGACCAAAGTGGTTGCCGGGTCGAATCTGCAGGACATCATCAAACTTGGCGGCTTCGTGGTAGCTTCGTACATTGCGCTGGGCATTATGTTTGTCGTCCACGGCCTGCTGCTGGCGATTAACGGCATCAGCCCGCTGAAGTACTTCCGTAAAGTCTGGCCGGTGATCACCTTCGCCTTCACCAGCCGCTCCAGCGCCGCGTCGATTCCGCTGAACGTGGAAGCGCAGACCCGACGCCTGGGCGTACCGGAGTCAATTGCCAGCTTCTCCGCCTCCTTTGGCGCCACCATCGGCCAGAACGGCTGCGCCGGTATCTACCCGGCCATGCTGGCAGTCATGGTCGCGCCGACCGTGGGCATTAACCCGCTGGATCCGATGTGGATTGCCACCCTCGTGGGCATCGTCACCGTCAGCTCGGCGGGCGTCGCCGGGGTGGGCGGCGGGGCCACCTTCGCCGCGCTAATCGTTCTGCCGGCGATGGGCCTGCCGGTGACCCTGGTAGCGCTGCTGATCTCCGTCGAACCGCTGATCGACATGGGGCGTACCGCGCTGAACGTTAACGGCTCAATGACCGCCGGGACCCTGACCAGCCAGTGGCTGCACCAGACCGACAAGTCGATTTTCGATAGCGAAGAAGAGGCCGAGCTGGCGCATCGCTAAACGGTAAGCACAAAA
>NZ_CAVZVN010000037.1:0-1049 GCF_963778085.1 Pseudomonas sp. Nvir
GCTGGCAGACCGAACGCTTTGGCGTGAAAGTGCCGCGCTGGATCGCGCTGATTACCATGGGACTGACGCTGGCGCTTGGCCTGCAGCTGTGGATGCAGGGCGGCTATTCTCTGACGCAATCCGCGGGTATTCCGCAATGGCAGTCGGAATTCGTGCTGCCGTGGATCCCACGCTTCGGCATTAGCATCCATCTGGCGATCGACGGCCTGTCGCTGCTGATGGTGGTGCTGACCGGTCTCCTCGGCGTGCTGGCGGTACTCTGTTCGTGGCGTGAAATCGAAAAATACCAGGGCTTCTTCCACCTCAACCTGATGTGGATCCTGGGCGGCGTCATCGGCGTGTTCCTCGCCATCGACATGTTCCTGTTCTTCTTCTTCTGGGAAATGATGTTGGTGCCGATGTACTTCCTGATCGCGCTGTGGGGCCATAAAGCTTCTGACGGTAAAACGCGTATCACGGCGGCCACCAAGTTCTTCATCTATACCCAGGCGAGCGGTCTGGTGATGCTGATCGCCATTCTGGCGCTGGCCTTCGTCCACTTCAACGCCACCGGCGTGTGGACCTTCAACTATGAAGATCTGCTGAAAACGCCGATGTCCCACGGCGTGGAATACCTGCTGATGCTGGGCTTCTTCATCGCCTTCGCGGTGAAAATGCCGGTGGTACCGCTGCACGGCTGGCTGCCGGACGCCCACTCCCAGGCGCCGACCGCCGGTTCCGTCGACCTCGCGGGCATCTTGCTGAAAACCGCGGCCTACGGTCTGCTGCGCTTTGCGCTGCCGCTGTTCCCGAACGCCTCCGCCGAGTTTGCGCCCATCGCCATGTGGCTGGGCGTGATCGGTATCTTCTACGGCGCGTGGATGGCCTTCGCCCAGACCGATATCAAACGTCTGATCGCTTATACCTCCGTTTCCCACATGGGCTTCGTGCTGATTGCTATCTACACCGGCAGCCAGCTGGCTTATCAGGGGGCGGTGATCCAGATGATCGCCCACGGTCTGTCCGCGGCCGGTCTGTTTATTCTGTGCGGCCAGCTGTACGAACGTCTG
>NZ_CAVZVN010000038.1:0-1049 GCF_963778085.1 Pseudomonas sp. Nvir
CAGGGTTGAGATCCAGTGATGACATAGTCATTCCTTAATGGTTAGGCATGACTTGAATTAGCAAACCTTATGCCATATTGCAGGGCAGGCGTGGCGGGGAGGATGGTGCAGGGTGATAGAAGAGAGAGCAGGGGCTGCACCATCCGGACGCGCCTGCGCCCGGCTGGTGCAACAGGCCTATTTGCCGAGCATGCCTTTGTCTTCAAGGAAGGCGATAATGGTGCTCAGGCCGTCGCCCTGCTTCAGGTTGGTGAAGGTCCATGGGCGATCGCCGCGCATACGCTGGGTATCGCTTGCCATCACCTCCAGCGACGCGCCCACATAGGGGGCAAGGTCGGTTTTATTGATCACCAGGAAATCGGATTTGGTGATCCCCGGTCCGCCTTTGCGCGGGATCTTCTCCCCTTCGGCCACGTCGATGACGTAGATGGTCAGATCCGCCAGCTCCGGGCTGAAGGTGGCGCTCAGGTTGTCGCCGCCGCTTTCCACGAAGATAAGGTCGAGGTTACCGAACTTTTCACTCAGCGCTTCCACGGCGGCGAGGTTCATTGAGGCATCTTCGCGGATCGCCGTATGCGGGCAGCCGCCGGTTTCCACACCGACGATGCGTTCAGGCGCCAGCGCGCCCGCTTCGGTGAGGATGCGCTGATCTTCTTTGGTATAGATGTCGTTAGTGACCACCGCCAGCTGCCAGGTATCACGCATCGCTTTGCACAGCGCTTCCAGCAGAGCGGTTTTACCGGAGCCGACCGGGCCGCCGACGCCGACGCGCAGCGGGTGTTTATAAGAGTTCATGGCTTCTCCTAGGAACGGAATAATCGGGAGTATTGGGTTTCATGCCGGGCCGAGGCGATAGCGGCGAGCGGGGTGGCCGATCCGATATCGCCGTCCGGCGCGGCCAGCGCGCGGGGCATCTCGGCCGCGTAGTGGTCGCAAAGACGTAAAATCAGCTGCTGGGCGGCCTGCTGACCGAAGGGCACCAGCTTGACGCCGGCCATCACGGCGCTCTCAATCCAGCTGTAGCCCAGGCTGAGGGCCATCTCGGGCAG
>NZ_CAVZVN010000039.1:0-1045 GCF_963778085.1 Pseudomonas sp. Nvir
TCGGACATTCCACCATCCAGCCGGCTTCGTGGAGCCCTTTCACCAGCACATCGCGACGGCGCTTATATTGTTCGGCAATTTCACGCACGCACTGCTGATCGCCCTCAAGGGCAGCGATCGCCGCCACCTGCAGCGGCGTAAACGTGCCATAGTCGTGATAGCTTTTGATGCGAGCGAGGGCATTCACCAGGGTCTTATTGCCGACCATAAAGCCAATGCGCCAGCCGGCCATGTTATAGCTTTTCGACAGGGTAAAGAACTCGACGGCGACATCGCGCGCGCCGGGCACCTGCATGATGGAGGGCGCTTTCCAGCCGTCATACACGATATCGGCATAGGCCAGATCGTGGACGACCAGGATGTCATACTGCTTCGCCAGGGCGACGACCTTTTCAAAGAAGTCCAGCTCCACACACTGCGCCGTTGGATTCGAGGGAAAGCCAAGGATCATCATCTTCGGCTTCGGGTAACTCTCGCGGATGGCGCGTTCCAGCTCGTTAAAGAAATCCACCCCTTCCACCAGCGGCACCGAGCGCACCTGCGCCCCGGCAATCACCGCGCCATAGATGTGAATCGGGTAGCTGGGGTTTGGCACCAGCACCGTGTCGCCATGATCCAGGGTCGCCAGCATCAGGTGCGCCAGCCCCTCTTTCGAACCAATGGTGACGATCGCTTCCGATTCCGGATCGATGTCAACGTTATAGCGTTCTTCATACCAGCGTGAAATGGCGCGACGCAGGCGCGGGATCCCCCGCGAGGTAGAGTAACCATGGGTATCAGGCCGTTGGGCAACGGTGCAAAGTTTTTCCACGATATGCGGCGGCGTCGCGCCATCGGGATTGCCCATACTGAAATCAATAATATCCTCGCCGCGCCGGCGCGCAGCCATTTTCAGTTCAGCAGTAATATTAAAAACGTACGGGGGGAGACGATCGATACGCGTAAAACGGCGTTCAGGACTGGATTCAGCCATAGGTTCCTCTGATTAACGTTAGCGCCCGGACCGTCCGAGCGACGCTGCCGCTGTTGCGGCTCGTTTAGAAAA
>NZ_CAVZVN010000040.1:0-1027 GCF_963778085.1 Pseudomonas sp. Nvir
ACACCGTGGTGATCATGGTGAACGCGGCAATCACGCTCGGGTTGACCATCAGCATGACCACACCGCCCAGCAGGCACATGCAGGAGAAGGTTAAACCCTTCGCCGGCACCGCACGCTTCGACAGCTTGGCGAACATCTTCGGCGCCTGGCCATCCTGCGCCAGACCGAACAACATACGGCTGGTAGAGAACACGCCGCTGTTGGCCGAGGAGGCTGCGGAAGTCAGCACCACAAAGTTGATCAGGCTCGCTGCCGCCGGCAGGCCGACCAGCACGAACAGCTCGACGAACGGGCTCTTGCTCGGCACCACGGAGCTCCACGGCGTCACCGACATAATCACAATCAGCGCGAAGACGTAGAACATAATGATACGCAGCGGGATGGAGTTAATCGCCCGTGGCAGGGATTTCTCCGGGTCTTTGGTTTCGGCGGCGGTGGTCCCCACCAGCTCAATCCCCACGAAGGCGAACACCGCAATCTGGAAGCCGGCAAAGAAGCCGCTCAGCCCTTTCGGGAACCAGCCGCCGTCATTCCACAGATGGGCGAAAGAGGCTTCGACGCCGGTCGGCGATTTGAAATGCATCATGACCATCACCAGGCCGACGACGATTAGCGCCACGATGGCGACGATTTTGATCATCGCGAACCAGAACTCCATTTCGCCAAACATTTTGACGGTGGCCAGGTTCAGGCCCAGCAGCAGCAGGATCACCGCCAGCGAGGCGACCCAGTCGGAGAGTCCGGGAAACCAGAACTGCGCGTAGGCGGTGATCGCCACTACGTCCGCCATTCCGGTGACGACCCAACAGAACCAATAGGTCCAGCCGGTAAAGTAGCCCGCCCACGGCCCCAGCAGATCGGCCGCAAAATCGCTGAAGGATTTATATTCGAGGTTCGACAGCAGTAATTCGCCCATGGCTCGCATAACGAAAAACAGCATAAAACCGATAATCATATAAACAAAAATAATAGATGGCCCGGCAAGGCTGATAGTTTTGCCAGAACCCATAAATAACCCAGTGCCGAT
>NZ_CAVZVN010000041.1:0-1024 GCF_963778085.1 Pseudomonas sp. Nvir
CCGGATGGAGGGGGAGCTCGCCGTGGCGCTGGCGCCTCCCGTTGCCGGCGAAATACCGCCGTCGCCCCTGAGCGAAGCCGAGTTTTACTGGCTGCACAACCAGGACCCGATGGCCGTCGATAAGCTGGCGGAAGGGATCCGTTTATTTGCTCAGGACCAGGAGAAGCTGGAATCGATGTTGAGCGAGCTGCTGGAAAAACAGGAGGCCGTAAATGTCATCGCGTAAAACGCTGGCCAATGCGCTTCGTGCGCTGAGCATGGATGCTGTACAGAAAGCCAAATCCGGCCACCCGGGCGCCCCGATGGGGATGGCTGACATTGCCGAAGTCCTGTGGCGTGATTTCCTGAACCATAACCCGAACAACCCGTCATGGGCCGACCGCGACCGCTTCGTGCTGTCCAACGGCCACGGCTCAATGCTGATTTACAGCCTGCTGCACCTCTCCGGGTACGATCTGCCGATCGAAGAGCTGAAAAACTTCCGTCAGCTGCACTCCAGGACGCCGGGCCACCCGGAAGTCGGCTACACCGCCGGTGTGGAAACCACCACCGGCCCGCTGGGCCAGGGGATTGCCAACGCCGTGGGCATGGCTATCGCGGAAAAAACGCTGGCCGCGCAGTTCAACCGTCCGGGCCACGATATCGTTGACCACTTCACCTACGCTTTCATGGGCGACGGCTGCATGATGGAAGGCATTTCTCACGAAGTGTGCTCCCTGGCCGGTACTCTGAAACTGGGCAAACTGGTGGCCTTCTATGATGACAACGGCATCTCCATCGACGGCCACGTTGAAGGCTGGTTCACCGACGATACCGCGAAACGCTTTGAAGCCTACGGCTGGCACGTGGTGCGCGGCGTTGACGGTCACGACGCTGACGCCATCAAACGCGCAGTAGAAGAAGCGCGTGCAGTTACCGACAAACCGTCCCTGCTGATGTGCAAAACCATCATTGGTTTCGGTTCGCCGAACAAAGCCGGTACCCACGACTCCCACGGCGCACCGCTGGGCGACGCCGAAATCGC
>NZ_CAVZVN010000042.1:0-1008 GCF_963778085.1 Pseudomonas sp. Nvir
GGCCCTGACGACATCTACGTATCCCCCAGCCAAATCCGCCGTTTCAACCTTCGCACTGGTGACACCATTTCCGGTAAGATTCGTCCTCCGAAAGAGGGTGAGCGTTACTTTGCACTGTTGAAAGTTAACGAAGTTAACTACGACAAGCCGGAAAACGCGCGTAACAAGATCCTGTTCGAGAACTTAACGCCGCTGCACGCGAATTCTCGCCTGCGTATGGAACGTGGTAACGGTTCTACCGAAGACTTAACCGCTCGCGTACTGGATCTGGCCTCCCCGATTGGCCGCGGCCAGCGTGGTTTGATTGTCGCGCCGCCGAAAGCCGGTAAAACGATGCTGCTGCAGAACATCGCGCAGAGCATCGCTTACAACCACCCGGACTGCGTGCTGATGGTGCTGCTGATCGACGAACGTCCGGAAGAAGTGACCGAGATGCAGCGTCTGGTGAAAGGTGAAGTGGTTGCTTCCACCTTTGACGAGCCGGCATCCCGCCACGTGCAGGTTGCCGAGATGGTTATCGAGAAAGCAAAACGTCTGGTTGAACACAAGAAAGACGTTATCATCCTGCTCGACTCCATTACTCGTCTGGCGCGAGCCTACAACACCGTGGTACCGGCTTCTGGTAAAGTCCTGACAGGTGGTGTGGACGCCAACGCCCTGCACCGTCCGAAGCGTTTCTTCGGTGCGGCACGTAACGTCGAAGAGGGCGGCAGCCTGACCATCATCGCCACGGCGCTGATTGACACCGGCTCCAAAATGGACGAAGTGATCTACGAAGAGTTTAAAGGCACCGGTAACATGGAGCTGCACCTCTCTCGTAAGATTGCCGAAAAACGCGTCTTCCCGGCTATCGATTACAACCGTTCCGGTACCCGTAAAGAAGAACTGCTCACCACTCAGGAAGAGCTGCAGAAAATGTGGATCCTGCGCAAAATTATTCATCCGATGGGTGAGATCGATGCAATGGAATTCCTCATTAACAAGCTGGCGATGACCAAGACGAATGAT